>NZ_CP015455.1:2000000-2600000 GCF_001888165.1 Syntrophotalea acetylenica | reverse complement strand
GTCTGCTGAAGATGCATGCCAACAAGCGGGAGGAAATCAAGCAGGTCTACTCCGGAGATATCGCCGCTGCCGTGGGGCTGAAGCTCACGACTACCGGCGATACGCTTTGTGATCCGGACAATCCCTGTCTGCTGGAGTCGATGGAATTCCCTGAGCCCGTGATTCATATTGCCGTTGAGCCCAAGACCAAAGGTGACATGGACAAGATGGGCCAGGCTCTCGGCAAGCTGGTGCAGGAAGATCCGACCCTGCGTGTGCGTACGGACGAAGAGACCGGTCAGACCATCCTGTCGGGGATGGGCGAGTTGCACCTCGAAATCATCATCGACCGTATGCAGCGTGAGTTCAAAGTGGACGCCAACATCGGGGCGCCGCAGGTAGCGTACCGTGAGACCATAACCAAGCAGGTTGAGGTGCAGGGCAAGTTTGTCCGGCAATCCGGTGGGCGTGGTCAGTATGGCGATTGCTGGTTGCGACTTGCGCCGCTTGAGCCCGGATCCGGGTTTGAGTTCGAAGATGCCATCAAGGGTGGTGTTATCCCCAAGGAATACATTCCCGCTGTCGGCAAGGGTGCCGAAGAGGCCGCTGAAAACGGTGTCCTGGCCGGGTTCCCCATCGTTGACGTCAAGGTAACCTGTTATGATGGTTCCTACCATGATGTCGACTCTTCCGAAATGGCGTTCAAGATTGCCGGCTCCATGGGTTTCAAGGCCGGTGCCGCGAAGGCTGCTCCGGTTCTGCTTGAGCCGGTGATGGCTGTCGAGGTTGTTGTCCCGAGGAATATATGGGGGATGTCATGGGCGACTTGAGCAGTCGGCGTGGCCGCGTCATGGGTATGGATACCCGCGGCGGAGCCCAGGTTATCAATGCCAATGTTCCTCTTGCCAGTATGTTCGGTTATGCCACCGAGTTGCGCAGTATGACTCAGGGGCGTGCTACTTATACCATGGTTTTTGATCATTACGAGCAGGTGCCCAAGGCTATCAGCGAAGAAATCATCGCGCGGGTGAAGGGCTAGTTGCCGTTTACGAACGGGAGGTTACTCCATGTCCAAAGCTAAATTTGAAAGAACGAAGCCCCATGTCAATATCGGGACCATCGGTCACGTCGACCATGGGAAAACCACGCTGACGGCAGCTATCACCAAGACCATGGCATCCCGGGGTCTGGCCGATTTCAAGGCCTTCGACCAGATCGACAATGCCCCCGAGGAGCGTGAGCGCGGCATCACCATCGCCACGGCGCATGTCGAGTACCAGACCGAAAAGCGTCACTACGCGCACGTTGACTGCCCGGGCCATGCCGACTACGTCAAGAACATGATCACCGGCGCCGCGCAGATGGACGGAGCCATCCTTGTCGTGTCGGCCGCTGACGGTCCGATGCCGCAGACCCGCGAGCACATTCTGCTCGCCCGCCAGGTTGGCGTGCCGGCCATGGTGGTGTTTCTGAACAAGGCCGACATGGTTGATGATGCCGAACTGATGGAGCTGGTCGAGCTGGAAGTTCGCGAGCTGTTGAGCTCCTACGATTTCCCGGGCGACGAGATCCCCATTATCGCCGGCAGCGCGCTCAAGGCGCTGGAATGCGGCTGCGGCAAAGAGGAATGCGAGGCATGCAAGCCGATCCTCGACCTGATGGACGCGGTCGACAGCTACATTCCGGAGCCGCAGCGCGACATCGACAAGCCGTTCCTGATGCCGGTGGAGGATGTGTTCTCCATTTCTGGTCGCGGTACCGTGGCTACCGGTCGCGTGGAGCGCGGTGTGGTCAAGGTTCAGGAAGAGGTGGAAATCGTCGGCATGAAGCCCACCACCAAAACCGTGGTGACCGGGGTCGAGATGTTTCGCAAGCTGCTCGATCAGGGGCAGGCCGGCGACAACATCGGCGTGCTGCTGCGCGGCGTGAAGCGTGAGGATATCGAGCGTGGCCAGGTTCTGGCCAAGCCCGGCAGCATCACTCCGCACACCAAGTTCAAGGCCGAGGCCTATATCCTCACCAAGGAAGAGGGCGGGCGTCACACGCCTTTCTTCAACGGTTATCGCCCGCAGTTCTACTTCCGGACCACGGACGTGACCGGAATCTGTGAGCTGGCCGAGGGGACCGAAATGGTAATGCCCGGCGACAATGCCAGCATGACCGTAAATCTGATCACCCCGATCGCCATGGACAAAGAGCTGCGTTTCGCCATTCGCGAAGGCGGCCGTACGGTCGGTGCTGGTGTCGTCAGCGAAATTATCGAATAAAGGGAATTGCCATGCAGAGCCAGAAAATAAGGATCCGTTTAAAGGCTTACGATCATAAATTGCTCGATCTCTCCGTTAATGAAATTGTTGATACGGCCAAGCGCACCGGGGCGCGCGTCGCTGGCCCTATCCCCCTGCCCACGGTGATAAACAAATACTGTGTGCTTCGCGGACCGCATGTTGATAAAAAGAGTCGTGAGCAGTTCGAGATGCGCACCCACAAAAGGCTTCTTGACATTGTCGAGCCGACACAGCAGACTGTCGACGCCTTGATGAAGCTCGACCTGTCGGCGGGTGTTGACGTCGAAATCAAGTTGTAAGACTTTTATCATAGGTAAGGGAAAGCATCATGACGAAGGGAATTTTGGGTAAGAAGCTGGGGATGACCCAGGTCTTCGCTGCTGACGGTAAGTGCATTCCGGTGACCGTGGTCGAGGCTGGTCCTTGCATCGTGTTGCAGAAAAAGACTCTGGAAAAAGACGGCTACAATGCCCTTCAGCTCGGGTTTGGGGCCAAGAAGACTCACCGCACCAACAAGCCTGCCATGGGTCATTTCAAAAAGGCCGGGAAGGGGGCATTTGTCTTCCTGCGGGAAGTCGAGTGCGACAATACCGATGAACATGCCGTTGGTGACGAAATTACATGTGGGGAGTTTTTCGCCGCCGGCGACATCCTTGATGTAACGGGGACCAGCAAGGGGAAAGGTTTTCAGGGCGTTGTAAAACGTTGGAACTTTGCCGGTGGTCGCGCCAGCCATGGCTCGATGTTCCACCGCAGGCCTGGTGGCATCAGTGCCAGTGCCTGGCCTTCCCGGGTATTCAAGGGTAAAAAGATGGCAGGCCAGATGGGGAACAAGCGCGTGACCACGCAAGGTCTGGAAGTGGTCGACGTGCGGTCCGAAAAGAGCCTGGTACTTATTAAAGGCGCCGTTCCGGGGCCTGTAAACGGCCTGCTGCTCATCCGGAAAAGCCGCAAGGCTTGATGGCCGGGCTGCAACTAGAGATTCTGGAGAAAAACCATGGCAAAAATTGCAGTTTATGACATAAACCGGAATCAGGTTTCGGAGCGAGAGCTGTCCGACGAGGTGTTTAATGCCGACGTCAAGGAATACCTGATTCATGATATGGTACGATATCAGCTGGCTGCTCGCCGTCAGGGCACTTCCGCTGCAAAGAACCGTAGCGCCGTTGCGGGTGGCGGTAAGAAGCCCTTTCGTCAGAAAGGCACTGGCAATGCCCGTCAGGGCTGCATTCGCGCGCCTCACTATGTGGGCGGTGGCGCCGCCTTCGGGCCGAGCCCTCGCGACTACAGTTTCAAACTGAACAAAAAAGTCAAGAAGGCTGCGCTGCGCTGTGCGCTTTCCGTTCGGTTCAAGGAAGAGCGACTGTCTGTGCTTAATGACTTCCAGCTGGAAAGCATTGGAACCAAGGGGGTGGCTGAAATCCTCCGGCGTTTCGAGCTGGACAACGTGCTGGTGTTGATTGATGGCGAAAACAGGAATCTCGAACTGTCGGCACGCAATCTGCCCCATGTCAAGGTGCTCAAGGCCGAAGGCGTGAATGTGTACGACCTGATGAACCATCGGAATCTGGTTGTTACCGAAGGGGCCGTTGAACAGTTGGAAGGAGCGTTAGGGTAATGAAACCGCTGCACGAGATACTTAAACGGCCCTTGGTTACCGAAAAGACCGTACAGAGGGAAGGCGAAGCCCAGATCGTTGCGTTTGAAGTCAAAAGGGATGCCAACAAGGTCGAAATCAAGAAGGCTGTTGAGCAGGCTTTTGAAGTCAAGGTAAAGAACGTCAATACCGTGCTTGTTGCTGGCAAGGTCAAGCGTCTGGGTCGCACGTTCGGCAAGCGTTCCAATTGGAAGAAGGCTTACGTAACCCTGGCCGAAGGTAGCTCGATCGATCTGTTCGGTGTTTAATGGGGTGCAATCAGGTAAAACGGAGTTACGATAATGGCAATCAAAAAGTATAAGCCGACTTCGGCTGGCCGACGTCATATGACCTCGGCCGATTTCGCCGACATTACTGTGGCCAAACCGGAGAAATCGCTGGTTGAAAAACTTAACCAAACCGGTGGACGGAACAATGCTGGCCGCATCACCAAGCGGCATACCGGGGGCGGGCACAAGCAGAAGTATCGCGTCATCGATTTTCGTCGGGACAAGAAAGACATCCCTGCCAAAATCGCCACCATCGAGTACGATCCGAATCGGTCGGCGCGCATCGCTCTTGCTTGTTATGCCGATGGCGAAAAGCGCTATATCCTGGCGCCTCTTGGATTGAATGTCGGAGATGTTGTGATTGCCAGCGAGCAGGCCGACATCAAGCCCGGCAATGCGCTCTCGATCCGGTCCATTCCTCTGGGCACCTGGGTTCATAACATTGAGTTGAAGATTGGCAAAGGCGGCCAGTTGGCTCGCAGTGCCGGAACCTACGCCATGATCGCTGCCAAGGAAGGCAAGTATGCGCAATTGCGACTTCCTTCCGGAGAGGTTCGGCTGGTGCTGCAGGACTGCTGTGCCACGGTGGGGCAGGTAGGTAATATCCATCACGAAAACGTCAAGATCGGCAAGGCTGGTCGCAATCGGTGGCTTGGTAAGCGTCCGCAGTCGCGCGGCGTGGCCATGAACCCTGTCGATCATCCGCATGGTGGTGGTGAGGGCAAAAGCTCCGGCGGTCGTCATCCCGTTACGCCTTGGGGTGTGCCCACCAAAGGGTACAAGACCCGCGTCAATAAGCGCACCGACCGTTTTATCGTTCGCCGGAAGAAGTAACATCGTTGAAATTTAGAGGAGACCACTGTGGCTAGATCGATCAAAAAAGGGCCGTATGTCGAGGCGAGCCTCCTTCGCAAATCCGATTTCGAAGGGGGGGCCGGTTCCAAGAAGGTAATCAAGACCTGGTCTCGGCGATCGACTATTATTCCCGAGTTTGTTGGATATACCTTCGCCGTGCATAACGGAAAAAAGTTTATCCCTGTTTTCGTCACCGAAAACATGGTTGGGCATAAGCTCGGCGAATTCGCTCCCACGCGCACCTACTACGGGCATGGCGCTGACAAGAAGAGCAAAAGGTAAGTAACAAGCGATTTCGCAAGAGGAGTTTCTATTCATGGAAGCTAAGGCCAAGCTTAGATATGTGCGTCTGTCGCCTCGTAAGACCCGATTGGTGGTCGATATGGTGCGCGGAAAAGGGGTTCAGGAGGCGCTGAATATTCTGAGGTTTTCTCCTCAGAAAGCGGCCGGCATCGTATATCAACTGGTTGGTTCGGCCGTGGCCAACGCCGAGCAGAAGGGGGTCGCCGACGTCGACCGGCTGTACATCAAAAGCATAGCCGTCGATCAGGGTCCCGTGCTTAAGCGGTTCATGCCGCGAGCACAGGGACGGGCTACCAGGATCCGCAAACCGACCAGCCACATTACCGTGGTTCTGAACGAAAAATAAGTTTAAGGAGGTGATGGTTTGGGCCAGAAAGTACATCCGACAGGATTTCGACTGGGAGTCGTCAAGACCTGGAGTTCCCGGTGGTACGCTGAGGGGGAATACTCCCAGCTTCTGCACGAAGATATAAAGCTTCGCAATTATCTTAAAAAGCGGCTTTATCATGCCGGCATCGCCAGGATCGAAATTGAGCGTGCCGCAAGCAAGGCCAAAATTAATGTGTATGCCGCTCGTCCCGGCATCATTATCGGCAAAAAGGGTGCCGAGGTTGAAGCCTTGAAAAAGGATCTGGCCCGGCTCACCGACAAGGAAGTGTTCATCAATATTCAGGAAGTGCGCAAACCCGAGGTCGATGCCCAACTTGTTTCCGAGAATGTGGCAACTCAGCTTGAGCGCCGTGTCGCCTTCCGCCGTGCCATGAAAAAAAGCGTGAGCATGGCTTTGAAGTTTGGTGCTCAGGGTATCAAGATTACCTGCAGCGGTCGCTTGGGTGGTGCCGAGATGAGTCGGACCGAGTGGTATCGTGAAGGACGTGTGCCCCTGCACACTCTCAGGGCCGATATCGATTATGGATTCGCCGAGGCCAAGACTACTTATGGTATTATCGGCGTCAAGGTTCTCATCTTCAAGGGCGAAGTCCTGTCGCAGGAATAACCACGGGAACCGAATAGGAGTATTCTGCCATGTTAATGCCCAAGAAGGTTAAACATAGAAAACAGTTTAAAGGCCGCATGAAAGGCGTAGCCTATCGCGGTAGCGAACTAAATTTTGGCGATTACGGGCTTAAAGCGGTCGAATGTGGATGGCTGTCTTCCAGACAGATTGAGTCCGCGCGTCGTGCCATGACAAGGCATGTGAAACGCGGCGGGAAGATCTGGATCCGTATTTTCCCGGACAAATCTCTGACCAAAAAGCCCGCTGAGACCCGCATGGGTAAAGGTAAAGGTTCGCCCGATAGCTGGGTGGCTGTTATCAAGCCCGGCATGATGCTTTACGAGATGCAGGGTGTAGACAGGGAAGTGGCCTGCGAAGCATTGCGGCTGGCTGCTCATAAGCTCCCCATGAAGACCAGGATTGTTGCACGGGAGGATGTGGCCAATGAAAGCTAGTGAGCTGCGCGACCTGACGGTCGAAGAGTTGGAAAAAAAAGTAGAGGAACTCAATCAGGAGCTGTTTAACCTGAAGTTCCAATTGGCTACCGGGCAATTGGAAAACAGCGCCCGGCTTCCCCAGACGCGCAGGACCATCGCACGGGTTCATACCATCCTGCGTCAGAAGCGAAGCTGATCGGTACGGGGAGATAAATTTCAATGAGTAAAATACGTGGCAATCGGAAAACCCGCGTCGGGGTTGTTATCAGCGACAAGATGGATAAAACCGTTGTGGTCCGTGTCGACCAGATGGTCAAGCATCCGGTCTACAAAAAATTTATCAAGCGCCGGGTTACCTTCAAGGCCCATGATGAAGAGAATCGCTGCAACATCGGGGACAAGGTTTCGGTCGTAGAAACCCGTCCGCTGTCCCGGGACAAACGTTGGCGGGTACGCGAAATCCTTGAAAAGAACGTAATCCTGTAGGAGATAACAGTCATGATACAGATGCAGACGATGCTTGATGTAGCGGACAACTCTGGTGCGCGTAAACTCTGCTGCATCAAGGTTCTTGGTGGCTCCAAGCGAAAATATGCCGGGCTTGGAGATATCATCATCTGCTCCGTAAAGGAGGCCCTGCCCAATTCCCGCGTAAAAAAAGGGGATGTGGTTAGAGCTGTCATCGTTCGAACCGCTAAGGAAGTACCTCGCCCTGACGGATCGGCGATTCGTTTCGATAAAAATTCCGCAGTGGTTGTGAACCAGGCCGGGGAACCTATCGGAACCCGTATCTTCGGTCCAGTTGCTCGGGAGTTGCGCGCACAGCGGTACATGAAGATCGTATCGCTGGCCCCCGAGGTACTTTAATTCGGAACTGGGAGTAAGAGAAATGGCAGCGAAAAAAATGCATGTCAAAAAAGATGACATGGTTATGGTTATAGCGGGCAAGGAGAAAGGCAAGACCGGCAAGGTGTTGCGTGTATTGCCGGGCAAAGGGCGTGTTGTTGTCGAAAGCCTTAATGTTGTCAAGCGGCACACAAGGCCCAACCGCGTCAATACCCAAGGGGGAATTGTCGAGAAGGAAGCCCCGCTGGATGCCTCCAATGTTGCACTCGTCTGCAGCGCCTGCAACAAGCCCACGCGGACCGGTGTGAGGATTCTCGAAGATGGGTCCAAGACTCGGTTCTGTAAAAAGTGCAACGAGACCTTGGACAAGTAACGGAGGATTTCCATGGGTGCGAGATTGAAGGAAGTATACACGAAGGAAATTGCTCCCGCGTTGGCTGAGCGGTTGCAGTTGAAAAATGTAATGGAAGTCCCCAGGGTGGAGAAGGTGGTCCTCAATATGGGACTGGGGGAGGCCATACAGAATATCAAGGTTCTGGAGTCCGCTGTGGAGGAGCTTACGCGCATCAGCGGCCAGAAACCCGTCGTCACCAAGGCGAAGAAATCCATCGCTCAATTCAAGTTGCGCGAAGGGATGCCGATCGGTTGCATGGTAACGTTGCGTCGCGACAAGGCTTATGAGTTCCTTGACCGGTTGGTCAACGTCGCTCTTCCCCGGGTGCGCGACTTCAAGGGCGTTTCCAAGAAGGGCTTTGACGGTCGCGGGAACTATACCCTTGGTATCCGCGAACAGCTCATTTTCCCCGAAATCGACCTGGAGAAGATCGATAAGGTGAAGGGCTTGAACATTACCATTGTTACCACGGCCAAGAACGATGAGGAAGGATATGCCCTGATGGAAGCCATCGGTATGCCCTTTCCCAAAAAAGCCCAAGACTAGGGGAGGACGACGTGGCAAAGAAATCTATGATGATCAAAGCCGCCCGGTCGAACAAGTTCAAGGTGCGGAAATATAACCGCTGTCCCTTGTGCGGGCGGCCTCGGGCTTATTACCGTAAGTTCGATATGTGCCGGATTTGCTTGCGGAAACTTGCGCTGGAAGGCAAGCTCCCCGGCGTGATTAAATCAAGCTGGTAAATCAGTAAGGAGTTGCATCCATGGCAATGACAGATCCTATAGCCGATATGCTTACCCGCATCCGTAATGCGGGACTGGCCCGGCATGCGAAGTGCGACGTGCCGGCATCCAATGTCAAGCTGGCCATCGTCACCGTGCTCAAGGAACTCGGCTATATCAAGAATTTCAAGCAGATAACCGACGAAAAACAGGGTGTGCTGCGTATCTATCTGAAATTCGATAACGATAGCAAACACATTATTAATGCCATCGACCGCGTCTCAACGCCGGGGCGCAGGGTTTATGTCGGCAAAGACGAGATCCCGGTAGTGAAAAATGGTCTTGGCAATGCCATCCTTTCGACTTCGAAAGGGGTTATGCACGATGTCGCCGCTCGTGAAGCACAATTGGGTGGCGAAGTTTTGTGCTCCATCTGGTAGAAAGAACTCGGCTAAGGAGCCAGAAAATGTCTAGAATTGGGAAAAAGCCTATCAACCTTCCCAAGGGCGTTACGGTGTCTCAAGCCGGAGACACGGTCACGGTCAAAGGGCCCAAGGGAGAGCTGGTCAAAAACATTGTTGCCGGGATACAGTTGGAAACCGCTGGCGACCAGATACTGGTGCAGTGCGCTGCAGAGGGTAAGCAGGAGGGCGCCTACAGGGGTCTTGTGCGGGCCCTTGTCGCCAACATGGTTGAAGGTGTGACCAACGGTTTCGAACGTGTTCTGGAAATTAATGGCGTGGGTTACCGCGCCGAAGTAAAGGGGAGTGCGCTCAACCTGTCTCTCGGGTATTCGCACCCGATCGAATATGCACTGCCCAAAGGGATCTCTGCCGAGGTTGAAAAGCAGACCAAAATCGTTGTTCGCGGTATTGACAAAGAGTTGGTTGGCGCCACTGCCGCCAAGATCCGCTCTTTCAGAAAGCCTGAGCCCTATAAAGGCAAGGGTGTAAAATACGCTGAAGAACGGATTCTGCGGAAAGCCGGTAAGGCCGGGAAAAAATAACGCAATACAGGGCAAGGAGATAGAGAGTGAACGCCGCATTGAAGAGACGCCAGGCGCGATTGAAAAGACAGGTACGTGTGCGCCGAAAGGTGCGTGGCACGTCGGATATGCCCAGACTCTGCGTGTTCCGAAGCGCCAAGCATGTTTATGCGCAGATTGTCGAAGATACGACCGGAAAAACTCTGGTCTCGGCTTCGACGGTCAACGCAGATGTCGCCGAAGGCCTGAAGTATACAGGGAATGTCGACGCAGCCAAGGCTGTCGGCAAGGCTATCGCCCAGAAAGCGCTGGCTATGAATATCAAAAACGTGGTCTTCGACCGGAACGGATTTCTCTACCACGGGCGCGTCAAGACCCTGGCAGAGGCCGCCCGGGAAGCCGGTCTGTCTTTTTAGTTAAGGAGGATATCTTTGCTTCGCATCGATCCCAATGAGTTGGAACTGACGGACCGGGTTGTACACATCAACCGGTGTGCCAAGGTTGTCAAAGGTGGACGGCGTTTCAGTTTTTCCGCGCTTGTCGTTGTTGGTGATGGTCAGGGAATTGTCGGCTACGGACATGGTAAAGCCAAGGAAGTGCCCGAAGCGATTCGCAAAGGGGTGGAGCAGGCCAAAAAGAACCTGATTCGCGTGCCCCTGAAGGATCGCAGTATCCCTTTTGATGTGATCGGCAAGTTTGGCGCCGGTCGGGTATTGCTCAAGCCTGCTTCGGCCGGTACTGGCGTCATTGCCGGTGGTGCCGTTCGCGCTGTGCTGGAGGTCTCCGGGGTTGGCGACATTCTGTCGAAATGCCTTGGTTCCAATAATCCGCACAACGTTGTTCGCGCGACCATCAACGCGTTGTCGCAACTCAAAAGCGCCGAAGAGTTGCGTGCTCTGCGCGGTGCCGATACCGAAGAATAACAGGAGCCGACTAGGAGGGTTTCATGGCCGGACAAATCAAGGTGACCCTGAAGAAGAGCGGCATCGGTCGCAAGGAATATTTCACAAAGGTTCTAAAAGGCCTCGGCCTGACCAGACTGAACAAAACAGTGGTGTTGCCCGACACGCCCGAAATCAGGGGTATGATCAACAAGGTGTCCCACATGGTTGTGGTTGAGGACTGAGAGCGCGAGGGATTTGAATATGGATTTGAGTAATCTGCGGCCGGCTATCGGCTCTACCAAGACTCGGAAGCGCATCGGGCGTGGACCAGGTTCCGGTAACGGTAAGACCGCCGGCAAGGGACACAAGGGGCAAAAAGCCCGCAGTGGCGGCAGCGTCAAGCCCGGTTTCGAGGGCGGCCAGATGCCGTTGCAGCGCCGTCTGCCCAAGCGTGGCTTTAAATCGCTCAATAAAAAGGTCTATGCTCTGGTCAACCTGCGCGACCTGCAGGAAATGTTCGAGGCCGGGAGCGTGGTCGATGTTGAGGCTTTTGGCCAGAGCGGTCTTGTTAAAAAGATTTGCGACGGTATCAAAGTGCTTGGTGATGGTGACCTTGACAAGGCTCTGACTGTCAAAGCTCATAAATTCAGCCAGGGCGCCGTTGCCAAGATAGAAGCCGCTGGCGGGAAAGCCGAGGTAATTTAAATTGTTCAAGCGCATCCAGAATATCTTCAGTATCCCGGAATTGCGTCGTCGCATTCTTTTTACCCTGGGGATGCTCGCGGTCTATCGTGTCGGTTGTCATGTACCGATTCCCGGGATCAATGGCGATGTGCTTGCAGACTTTTTCCAGAAATCCCAGAGCGGACTGCTCGGGATGGTAAGTGCTTTTACGGGGGGTGCGCTGGCGCGCATGACCGTTTTTGCGCTTGGCATTATGCCCTATATCAGTGCTTCAATTATCCTGCAGTTGCTCGGGGTTGTTTTTGAGCCAGTAGAGCGACTTGCCAAGGAAGGGGAACAGGGGCGTAAAACCATCACCAAGTGGACCCGTTACGGGACCATCGTGTTGTCCATTGTTCAGGGCGCCGGCATAGCGGTCGGACTTCAGTCGATGGTTGTCGATGGCGCAGCGGTTGTTTCTCATCCCGGTTTCGGATTCATTCTGCTTACCGTGATAACCCTGACGGCGGGAACCGCCTTTATCATGTGGGTTGGTGAGCAGATCACCGAGCGCGGCATCGGTAACGGCATCTCGCTGATTATCTTTGCCGGAATCATTGCCGATATGCCTGCCGCCATATTCAATACCGTGCGACTGGCTAATACGGGTGCGCTCGGCCCGGCGAGCATTCTGCTTCTGCTGGCTGTTGTTGTCGCGACGATCTGGGCGATCGTGTTCATGGAACTGGCACAGCGCCGACTGCCGATTCACTATGCAAAACGCGTTGTCGGAATGCGGAACTACGGGGGACAGAAGAGTCACTTGCCCTTGAAGATCAACATGAGTGGAGTGATTCCGCCGATCTTCGCGAGCTCCATCATTATGTTTCCTGCGACGGTCGCCAACCTGATCAATATCGCCTGGGTGCAGAAAGCGGCCAGCTGGATGACACCCGGGCATGCGATTTATTATTTCTTTTATGTTGCATTTATCATCTTCTTCTGCTACTTCTACACGGCTGTTACCTTCAACCCGGTCGATGTAGCCGACAATGTCAAAAAGCAAGGTGGCTACATTCCCGGCATACGTCCTGGCAAGGCCACCTCGGACTATATTGACTCGGTTCTTGGGCGGTTGACATTTGCGGGTGCCGCATATGTATCCGTTGTATGTGTGTTGCCGACCCTTCTGATAACCGGGTTGAATGTTCCTTTCTTCTTTGGGGGAACGTCTCTGTTGATCGTGGTTGGTGTGGGGCTTGATACCGCTTCGCAGGTGGAGGCCCATCTGATTTCGCGATCATATGAGGGGTTCATGAAGGGGGTTACCCTGCGTGGACGCCATGGCTAGGAAGTGTGAGGTAAAGATGAAGATGGTTTTGTTGGGTCCTCCCGGCTCCGGGAAGGGAACCCAGGCGAAAATGCTCTGTGATGTGTTGGGCGTGCCGCAGATTTCGACCGGTGATATGCTCAGGGCTGCAGTCAAAGAAGGCACTCCCATGGGTGTCAAGGCGAAGCAGAAGATGGAATCCGGGGCTCTGGTTCCCGATGAGGTTGTTGTCGGGATAGTCAAGGAGCGCCTTTCCAAGTCCGATTGTGTCAACGGTTTCATACTGGATGGTTTCCCGCGTACCTTGGCTCAGGCCGATGCGTTAAAGGCAACGCTTGCGGATTTGGGCAAGGATCTTGATGCGGTTATATCGCTGAACGTTGACAATGAGGCGGTTGTTGCGCGAATTGGCGGACGACGTACCTGTCGCGACTGCAGTAAGATGTATCATGTCGTATTTGATGCTCCAAAGGACGCGGACAAATGTGATAAGTGTGGCGGCCCGCTGTTGCAGCGTGATGATGACCAGGAAGCAACGATTCGTCGGCGCCTGGAAGTTTACGCTGAGCAAACCGCACCATTGATCGAATATTATCGCGCTGAAGGGTTGTTGCGCGAGGTTGATGGCATGCAGGATATAGCTGCTGTGCAACAGCAGATTCTTGGTGCTTTGGACTGCGGGCAGTGATACCGATTAAATCCAGCGACGATCTGCTCCGCATGCGTGAGTCGGGGCGTATGGTCGCGGAGATTCTTGCGCTGTTGGCCGAAAAGGTTGTTCCAGGTATCACGACGCTGGAGTTGGATCGCCTGGCGGAGCGAGAATGTAAAAAACGGGGGGCCAAGCCGGCCTTTAAGGGTTATGGCGGGTTCCCGTTCAGTATTTGCGCGTCTCCTGAAGATCGGGTTGTGCATGGCTTTCCGGATCGCCGTCCTTTGCTCGAGGGGGAAATTCTCAGTATCGACTTCGGGGTTGTCTGGAAGGGGTTTTACGGCGATTCGGCTATGACGCTGCCCGTCGGAAAAATAGACGCAGCGAAACAACGGTTGCTTGATGTTACCGGACAATCTCTGGCGCTGGGGATTGCGCAAGCCATTCCTGGCAACCGTTTGTTTGATATTTCGCATGCCATTCAGAGTTATGTCGAGGCTCAGGGATTCAGTGTGGTAAAGGAGTTTGTCGGGCACGGTATTGGGCGCGGATTGCATGAAGATCCGCAAGTTCCCAACTTCGGTCCGCCAGGGCAGGGTCCCTTGTTGCGCTGTGGCATGGTATTGGCTATTGAGCCGATGATCAATGCAGGTAAGTGTGGAGTCAAGGTTCTTGAGGATGGGTGGACAGCGGTTACGTCTGATGGCAAGCCGTCTGCGCATTTCGAGCATACCGTGGCGATTACCGACGAAGGCCCGCAAATATTGACCGCCGTTTAGGAATTCAACGTAATGTGAAAAGGTCTGTGCGTCATAGCTGAATGCGGCCTTTTCGGATTAACAGGCATCGTATTAAAAAGGGATGATCAATGAAAGTTCGAGCTTCGGTCAAGCCGATTTGTTCCAAATGTAAAGTAGTTAGACGCAAGGGAATTGTCAGGATCATCTGCGAGAACCCCAAGCATAAGCAAAAACAGGGATAAAGGGATCAGGAGGATACGACATTGGCACGAATCGCTGGTATCGATTTACCGAGAAACAAGCGGATCGAGGTTGCGCTTACTTATATTTACGGCATTGGCCGCTCCTCGTCCCAAAATATTTTGCAGAAAGCCGGGGTGGATCCCAACACCCGTACGGATGATCTGACGGAAGCGGAAGCCGGTCTCATTCGCGATGTCATCGACGGCCATTATCAGGTCGAGGGTGATTTGCGTCGCGTGGTGACCGGAAACATCAAGCGGTTGATGGATCTTGGTTGCTACCGTGGCTTGCGTCATCGGCGCGGGCTTCCTGTCCGTGGTCAGAAAACCAAAACCAATGCGCGTACGCGCAAGGGGCCGCGGAAAACCGTCGCCGGCAAGCGTAAGTAAAGGGAGGAACCATGGCTAAGGGTAAGCGAGTTGTACGGAAAAAAGTCGAGAAAAAGAATATAGCCAATGGTATCGCCCATATTCAGGCGACTTTCAACAACACCATTGTCACTATTACGGACGTTGCAGGCAACGTGATCTCCTGGTCCACCTGCGGGACGATGAGCTTTAAGGGGTCCCGTAAAAGCACCCCGTTTGCGGCTCAGATCGCTGCGGAAGACGCGGCCAAGAAGGCCATGGAGCACGGATTGCGGTCCGTTGAGGTTCGCGTCAAAGGGCCCGGTTCCGGTCGGGAATCGGCATTGCGCGCTCTTTCTTCGGCAGGTCTGAATATCAGCGTGATCAAGGACGTTACACCTATTCCCCACAATGGTTGTCGTCCGCCCAAGCGCAGAAGAGTTTAAACAACCAAGGAGGATGAACGTTGGCTAGATATACTGGGCCTGTCTGCCGGCTGTGCAGAAGAGAAACCACGAAGCTGTTCCTTAAGGGGGACAGGTGTTATACAGATAAATGTGCTCTTGAAAGACGCAACTACGCGCCTGGCCAGCATGGTCAGGGTCGTGGCAAAGCTTCCGACTACGGCACCCAGCTGCGTGAAAAACAGCGCATGAAACGCACCTACGGCTTGCTTGAGAAGCAGTTCCGGGCCTATTTTGACAAGGCGGATCGCATGAAAGGGGTGACCGGCGAGAACCTGCTGGTCCTGCTTGAACGTCGGCTTGACAGCGTCGTCTACCGGCTTGGATTTACCAGTTCGCGTGCCGAGGCTCGCGCCCTTGTGCGGCAGGGTCACTTCTTGGTGAACGGTCGGAAGGTTAATGTGCCTTCCTACATCCTGAGGGTCAATGATGTCGTTGAGCTGCGCGAGAAGTCTCGCAAGGTTGCCCGTATCAACGAGGCTCTTGACGGTGTCATGCGGCGCGGTCTGCCTTCCTGGGTTGAACTTGACCGGGATGCCTTCAAGGGTAGCCTCAAGACCCTGCCGGTGCGCGAGGAAATGACTACGCCGGCCTTCCAGGAGCAGCTGATCGTCGAGCTTTACTCCAAGTAATGGCCAATTGTAGTTGCTGCCACCTCATACGGAGGATGTGAATGTACAAAAACTGGAGAGATCTGATCAAGCCTAAGCGCCTCCAGGTTGATGTGGACTCCTTGTCGGATACCTATGGCAAGTTCACGGCTGAGCCTTTCGAGCGGGGATTCGGCACCACCTTGGGTAATTCCCTGCGGCGGGTGCTGCTCTCGTCTCTGCAGGGTGCGGCTATCACCTCGGTCAGGATAAAAGGGGTACTGCATGAATTTTCCAGCATCCCGGGTGTTACCGAAGATGTCACAGATATCATCCTGAATCTTAAAGGGGTGCTGCTCAAGCTGCACGGTACGGACAGTCGCAACATCCGGATTGTCAAAAAGGGCGCTGGCGTCATCACGGCAGGTGACATTATCACGGATTCCCATGTGGATGTACTCAATCCCGACCATCATATACTGACTTGCGGCAAGGATGCCGATCTTGAAATGGATATGGTCGTCGCCATGGGCAAGGGCTACGTGCCGGCTGAACGGAACCGGGATGAGAAGGCTCCGGTGGGAACGATCCCCATCGATGCGCTTTTTTCGCCGATTAAAAAGGTCAATTTCACGGTTACCAACGCCCGTGTCGGACAAATCACCGACTACGACAAGCTTAACCTCGAAATCTCCACGGACGGAAGCGTGCGTCCTGATGACGCGGTGGCTTTCGCTGCTAAAATTCTCAAGGAACAGTTGCAGATTTTCATCAACTTCGATGAAGATACGGAAACGGTTGTCGAAGAGGAGAGTGAAGAGAACCGCAAGATCAACGAAAATCTGTATCGCTCCGTTGAGGAACTGGAACTTTCCGTGAGAAGTGCCAACTGCCTGAAGAATGCCAATATTCACCTTATCGGCGACTTGGTGCAGCGGTCCGAAGCTGAGATGCTCAAAACCCAGAACTTCGGGCGAAAATCTTTGAACGAAATTAAGGATATACTGGCCGATATGGGGCTTTCACTCGGTATGGCTCTCGAGAATTTTCCCGATCCTGAATATCTTAAAATGATTCAGGAAGGGAAAGAAGATCTATGACGGCCCAGATTACGCATTGATAAAGAAAGGACCGTTGAACCATGCGTCACAATAAATCCGGTAAACGGCTCGGGCGCAATTCCAGTCACCGTGCTGCCATGATGCGCAACATGGTCACTTCGTTGCTCGAGCATGAAAAGATCACCACGACCGATGCGCGTGCCAAGGAATTGCGCAAGGTGGTTGACCGAATGATCACCCTTGGTAAACGCGGGGATCTTCATGCCCGGCGACAGGCCAGCCAGGTGATTCGGGAGCGCAAGGTTGTAGGGAAGCTGTTCGAAGTTATCGGCCCCCGCTTCAAGGACCGCCCCGGCGGTTATACGCGCATCATCAAGTTGGCTAACCGCCTTGGCGACAACGCTTCGCAGGTTATCATCGAACTGGTCGAGGAAGAGTTTTCCGCCAAGGTGCGAAAGACTTCCCAGCCTGCTGCCGAGGTGGTGGCAGCTGCGGTTACCGAAGCGGCCGATGCTTCGTCCGATGAAGAGACCGCAGAATAAGCAGGATTCGGCAGGGTTGCCGCTAATTGAAACGAAAAAAGGCAAGGAGTGAGCTCCTTGCCTTTTTTCGTTAAAGGCTGAGTCGGCTTGACCCATTCGATTGCTACATGCTAACCTGTGCCATTCGACTTTCGGAGGGGGCATGTATTATCCAGGTCTAGATGAATTCCGCCAATATGCCCGTCAGGGCAATCTTATTCCTGTTTATCGGGAAATACTTGCCGACATGGAGACACCGGTGTCGGCGTTTCGCAAAATCGATGATCAAAAGACCGGCTTTTTGCTGGAAAGTATCGCCGGAGGCGAAAAATGGGCGAGGTATTCTTTCCTTGGTAGTGGTCCATGTAAGATTTTCCGGTGCCGCGGACGGTACTGGGAACTCCACAATGGCGATAGCCTCATCGATGCAGGGGAAAGCGACAAACCACTGGAAATCCTGCAAGGATTGCTGCAGCAGTTCCGCCTGGTGCCGGTTCAGGGTTTGCCTCGTTTTTTTGGCGGACTGGTAGGATATTGCGGTTACGATACGGTTCGTTACTTTGAAGACCTGCCCGAGGTTGGTTGTCGAACCATCGGCACCGACGATGCCTGCTTTATTCTTACAGAAAAACTGCTTATATTTGATACCCTGCGCCAGGTCATCAAGGTTGTCTGCAATGTACACGTTGAGGATGGAGGTAGTGTCGAGGACGCCTACGCGCACGGTATTGCCGCCATCGATGAACTTGTGGGAAAATTGCGCCGGACCTTGCCTGCCACTGTCCCGGGTGGCAGCATGCAACCTGTCGAGTTTACATCCAACTTTACCCGCAAGCAATTCGTCCAGGCTGTGGAACGATGCAAAGAGTATGTCCGGGCCGGCGATATCATTCAGGTGGTCCTGTCCCAGCGGTTTTCCGGAAAAATAGGTGACTGCGAGCCTTTGGATATATACAGGGCCTTGCGCACGCTGAATCCCTCTCCCTACATGTTTTTTCTGCGCTTTGGGGAAACCCTGGTGATTGGTGCCTCTCCCGAAGTGCTTGTCCGCAAGGAAGGAGACATGGCCGAAGTTCGGCCCATTGCCGGGACCCGCCCGCGCGGGCGCACCCCGGCAGAAGATCTGTCGCTGGAACAGGAACTGCTCGAGGATCCGAAAGAACTGGCCGAACATATTATGCTGGTTGATCTGGGTCGTAATGATCTCGGTCGTGTCTGTTGCCCCGGGTCGGTGGAGGTCAGCGAATTGAAAGTCATTGAGCGCTACTCCCATGTCATGCATATTGTATCCAATGTCCGTGGCAGGCTTGCCCAGGGTCTGAACGCCTTTGATGTGTTGTCGGCGACTTTTCCCGCTGGAACTTTGAGTGGCGCGCCCAAAATTCGTGCCATGGAGATCATTGAGGAACTCGAGCCTTGCCGTCGCGAGATATACGGTGGTGCGGTAGGGTATTTTTCCTTTTCCGGCAATATGGACATGGCCATCGCCATCCGTACGCTGGTGGTTCATGATGGAAAAATTCATCTGCAGGCCGGCGCCGGTATTGTAGCCGATTCCGATCCCGAGTCCGAATATCTGGAAACGCTGAACAAGGCACGAGGTGCCATGAAGGCTGTTGAAATGGCTTGCAGGGGGCTCGATTGACATGTTGTTGATGATCGATAACTACGATTCCTTCACCTACAATCTCGTGCAGTACTTCGCTGAACTTGGCGAGGAGGTTGAGGTGTACCGCAACGATCAGATTGATATTGCAGGGATTATTCGGCGGCGGCCCGACCGGTTGGTGGTTTCTCCGGGGCCATGTTCTCCCAGGGAAGCCGGCATTTCGGTTGAAGTTATCCAGCAACTTGCCGGCAAACTACCGATTCTGGGAGTTTGTCTCGGTCACCAGTCCATCGGCTATGCCTTCGGTGGAAACATCATTCGGGCCGGATGCCTCATGCACGGCAAGACCAGCCCCATCCATCACGATGGTCGGGAACTGTTTGCCGGTTTGCCTAATCCGTTTGACGCGACCCGCTACCATTCCCTGGTCATCGAGCGTGCCACCTTCCCCGATTGTCTTGAGATCACGGCATGGACCGAGGACGGAGAAATCATGGGGTTGCGCCATCGCCAGTTGCCCCTGTGGGGCGTTCAGTTCCACCCCGAGTCCATCCTTACCGTGGCGGGAAAGGATCTGCTGCAAAACTTTCTGCATCTTGGATGATGCTGTATTCCGAGGCTCGCTGCTATGATCAAACAGGCTATCGCCCGTGTCGTTGAAGGGGAGAATCTCAGCGAAGCGGACATGATTGAAGTCATGAACCTGATCATGGGGGGGGAGGCGACCTCCGCCCAAATCGGGGCTTTTATCGTGGCACTGCGCATGAAGGGGGAGACGGTCGATGAGATTACCGGTGCGGCCCGGGTCATGCGTGACCATGCGACGCCGGTAAGGGTCGGCAAGGTACTGGACATCGACCGCGAAGAGATCAATCTTGATCAGGAGACCATGTCAGCTGTTCTCGATACCTGCGGTACCGGCGGCAGTGGCACGAAATCCTTCAATATTTCAACGACGGTTGCGTTTGTCGTGGCCGCCTGCGGCGTGAAAGTCGCCAAACATGGCAACCGCAGCGTTTCTTCGCTGTGTGGCAGCGCCGATGTGCTGGAGGCCCTTGGCGTCAACCTGGATGTCAGTGCGCAAACGGTGGAACATTGTATCGCCGAGACCGGCATCGGTTTTCTATTCGCGCCGGCTTTGCACGGGGCCATGCGTTACGCCATAGGCCCGCGGCGGGAAATCGGCATCCGTACGATTTTCAATATTCTCGGCCCTCTGACCAATCCGGCTGGTGCCGACCGCCAGGTGCTTGGAGTTTACAAGGACGACCTGGTGCCCACGCTTGCGGAGGTGTTGTGTCGGCTGGGCTGCCGACGGGGATTTGTCGTCCACGGGCTGGATGGCATGGATGAGGTGACCCTCACCGCTGGGACGCGTGTTGCCGATATTGACGATGGCGTTTTTCAGCTGAAAACGATCACCCCTGAAGACTTTGGCCTGAAGCGCTGCCGCCTTGAAGATCTGACCGGAGGCGATGCCCGGTGCAACGCCGAGCTCGTGCGTGCGATACTGCGTGGCGACAAAGGTCCCCGGCGCGACATTGTCCTGTTGAACGGTGCTTTTGCGCTGGTTGCCGCCGGCATGGCCGATTCCATCGGGAAAGGCCTGTGTATGGCCGCCGCCGCCATCGACGAGGGCCGGGCAATGGAAAAACTCAACGCATTGATCAGGATGACGCAGACGTGATACTCGACAAGATACTGACGCATAAGGCCGGGGAGGTTCAGGCGGCCCGGCAGGTGCTGCCGCTGGCGGATTTGCAGGCCCGGCTGCAGGAATGCGACGCGATTCGACCTTTTTCAGAAGCTTTGCGAAGGCGGGCTCAGAATGGCACGGCGGTAATTGCCGAGGTTAAAAAAGGGTCACCTTCCAAGGGCGTGATCCGCGCTGATTTCGACCCCGTGGATATCGCATGCCGTTATCAGCGCGCGGGGGCTGCCTGCCTGTCCGTGCTCACCGATGCGAGGTTTTTTTTCGGGAGGATCGATTATCTGGCCGCTATCCGGCATGCGGTCCGACTGCCCTTGCTGCGCAAGGACTTTATCATCGATCCTTACCAGGTTTATGAGGCTCGGATATGTGGTGCCGATGCCATTTTGCTGATCGCCGCCGCGCTGGACGATGGGGCCCTGGCCGATCTGGCCGGTCTGGCCGCGGAGCTGAAAATGGACGTGCTGCTGGAGGTGCATGACCAGGCGGAGCTGGAGCGTGCGTTGCGGGTGCCGACGCCGATGCTCGGCATCAACAACCGGAATCTGAAAACCTTTCATACCGACCTGGCGGTGACGGAGCGACTTTTGCCGAGCGTCCCGGCCGACCGGCTGGTGGTCTCCGAGAGCGGTATACATTGTCGTGAAGACATCTGTCGTTTGCAACGTGCTGGTGCCGATGCATTTTTGATCGGCGAAAGTCTGGTGCGCGAACAGGATATTGAAGGCAAGCTGGCTATGTTGCTGGGCGATTCTCTCGCTTGAGGACTGCCCGGCACAGATTTGTAAGGGAGGCCGGTTCGGGCGTCGCGATCGACACCGCCTGTCGCTTCGGGCCTCTGAAGGTGAAAAAACGTGAATCCGACCAGGATTAAAATATGCGGCATAACCCGCATCGATGACGCAATACATGCCGCGCGTTGTGGTGCCGATGCGCTCGGATTCGTGTTTTATGAACGCAGCCCACGCCATGTTGAACCGGCGCGGGTGCGGGAAATTGTCGAAGCACTGCCGCCTTTCGTGACAACTGTCGGGCTTTTCGTGAATCGGGAGGTCGGGCAGGTGCGGCAAATTGCCGATTTCTGCGGGCTGGATGTCATTCAGTTGCACGGTGACGAGTCCCCTGCCATCTGTCGTCAGCTGGCTCCCTATCGGGTAATCAAGGCGTTGCGCTTGCGCGATGAAAAAATCCTGGACCGGCTGGACAGCTATCCCGCGAGGGCGATTCTTCTCGATGCATACGTTCCGGACCAGTTCGGCGGTACCGGGCATCGCTGCGATTGGCAGCTTGCGGCACGGGTCGCTCGGGAGTATCCCGTTATCCTGGCTGGTGGCCTCGATTCAGATTGCGTGGCCGAAGCGGTAGCCAGGGTACGGCCGTATGGCGTTGATGTCTCCAGCGGGGTGGAGCAGGCACCCGGCATCAAGGATCCGCACAAAGTGGCGGCCTTCATTCATAAAGTTAAAAGCGTTCGCAATTGCGGCGCATCAGCATAGGGTGAACGCCCGGTCTGTACCCACCGGAAATCGGGCTGCGATCACTTCCCGCCGAATAATTTTTCCACCCGGGGCGATGATCGGCTGTCCAATGGGTTCTCTTTTCTAATCCTTCATATCTCAAACACAGGAAGCTTTTCCGTCCATTTCGGGCGGAGGCCAGCCATAGGAAAATTTTATGCAGTTTACCGAACTCGATCTTCCCCAGCAGGTGCAACAGGGCATCGATGCCATGGGTTTTACCGTCCTGACTCCAGTGCAGGAACAATCCATCCCTCTGGCGCTCGATGGCAAGGATGTGGCCGCGCAGGCGCAGACCGGCACCGGCAAAACCGCCGCATTTCTGATTTCCCTGTTTGCCCGGTTGATTGCCGAGCCCTGTCCGAAACCAACGGCGCCGCGAGCGCTGATTCTTGCTCCTACCCGGGAATTGGTTGTGCAGATTGCCGAAGATGCCACCGGACTTGGGCGCTTCAGTAATTTTACCATTCAACCGATTTTCGGCGGTGTCGATTATGAAAAGCAGCGACAGGCCCTGCACGGCGGCGTGGATATCATCATCGCAACGCCTGGCCGTCTTATCGATTATGTCAAGCAAGGCGCCGTTTCTCTGGGCAGTATTCAGACTCTCGTCATAGACGAAGCGGATCGCATGTTCGATATGGGATTTATTCGGGATCTAAGGTATATTTTGCGTAAATTGCCGCCCTTCGAACGTCGACAGACCATGCTTTTTTCAGCCACTTTGTCCCAGCGGGTGATGGAACTTGCCTATGAGTTCATGAACCTTGCCGAAAAAGTCAAAGTGGCGCCGGAAATGGTTACGGCCGAACAGATTGAAGAGGTGCTCTACCATGTTGCGCGCCGTGAAAAGTTTGCCCTGTTGATGGGGCTGCTGAAAAAGGAACCGGCAACCTGCGTGATGCTGTTTGTCAATACAAAACGGGAAGCCGAACGTCTGTCCGGTCGTTTGCGGGCCAACGGCTTCAAGGCTGCCCTCATCTCCGGTGACATCCCCCAGAAAAAGCGGATGCGCATCCTGGACGATTTCAAGGAAGGCCGCATTCATTTCCTCGTCGGCACCGATGTGGCGTCCCGGGGGATCCATGTCGACGGCGTTACCCATGTCATCAATTACGATCTGCCCCAGGACCGTGAAGACTACGTGCATCGCGTCGGGCGCACGGCGCGCGCGGGTGCTGCCGGCAAGGCCATCAGTTTTGCCGATGAGGATACCGTTTTTTACCTGGCCGACATCGAAGACTATATTGGCCATCGGGTTCCCTCCGTGTTCCCCGAAGACAGCGATTTCTGCCATGATTTCAAATCCTACACACCTGCGGCCAAAAAGCCCGTCCGGCCCCGCGGAGGGGCCCCTGCCGCAGGCGCCGGCAAGGACAGGCCACGGCGGCGGCGCCCGTCAGGGCGAACCAGGAAGACCTCATCGCAGGCTTCGGAAAAAGACAAGCCGTGAGCGGTTACGATCTGGAAAAACTTTCGGATTGTAGCCGTTGTCCCAGACTGGCTGGTTATATGAGCGAACTTGAGCCGGCGAAGGGGCGGCAGCGCGTGGAATACTGGAATCGGCCAGTGCCCGGGTTCGGTGATCCCGCCGCGCGGGTTTTCCTGCTGGGCCTGGCGCCGGGTGCGCATGGCGCCAACCGTACCGGCCGGCCGTTTACCGGGGATGGCGCGGGAGATTTCATGTATCCGTTGTTGCATGCCGCAGGTTTTGCCAGCCAGCCGCAAGCCGAACACCCCGGAGACGGACTGACGCTGCAGGATCTTTATATCAGCAATGCGGTTAAATGTGTGCCGCCACAAAACAAACCGCAGCATATCGAATTCAGACAATGCCGGCCCTTTCTGGCCGCGGAACAGAAGCGCCTGAAGAATCTGAAGGTGGTAATGGCTCTGGGCCGTGGGGCTTTTGACAGTTACCTGCGTCTGTGCCAGGAGTCCGGAATTGTTGAGCGAGCTGCCGATTATCCCTTTGCGCATGCAGCATGCTACCAGTTGCCGACCGGGCTTTGGGTCGTCGCCTGCTACCATACCAGCCGCTACAATGTGAATACGGGGCGGATCAATGCAAAGATGTTCATGGATTTGCTTCGGCAGGTACGTATTCTGGCAGAAAACGGTTGAAATCGCTTTGAGTCTTTCATAAAGTTACGTTTTTTGACTGATCAGTGCGGGAGTTGCCATTCGACCGGAGGGCTCCCCCGGTGGCCCGATGCGGGATCCGGGGCGCTGTCTGCCGATTCCGAAACTCATCGTTTCGCATCCGGACACCTGGATAGAGACGACAACGAGGTGAGAGATGGCCTGGTTTAAAAAATCAAAGGCGCCAATTGTGCCTGTCGAAAGCAAAAAGGTTAAAATGCCTGAGGGGGTCTGGCGAAAATGTCCCCATTGCAATGAAATTATTTATGCCAAGGAGATCGAACGCAATCAGAACGTCTGTCCCAAATGCGATTACCATTTTCGGATTTCGGCGCGTGAGCGTATTGCCCTGGTATTGGACGATGGTTCCTTTGCCGAACGCGATGCCGCCATGCGTTCCGTCGATTTTCTCGACTTCAAGGATGGCAAGCGTTATCGGGATCGCATCGGTTCGGCCATTAACAACAGCGGCCTGAATGACGCCGTGATCTGGGGCGAGGGAACGATCGACTCCCTGCCGGTGGTGATCGCCGTATTCGACTTTTCCTTCATGGGTGGCAGCATGGGATCCGTGGTCGGTGAAAAAGTCACACGGGCGGCGGAGAAAGCCCTTGAAAACCGTTGTCCCTGCCTGGTTTTTTCATCTTCCGGTGGCGCGCGCATGCAGGAAAGCATCATGTCGCTTATGCAGATGGCCAAGACCAGTGCGGCTCTGGCCCGGCTCAAGGAAGCCGGCCTGCCTTTCGTTTCGGTTTTGACCGACCCGACCACCGGCGGCGTCACGGCGAGTTTCGCCATGCTCGGCGATATCAACATGGCCGAACCCCGCGCCCTGATCGGGTTTGCCGGCCCGCGTGTTATCGAGCAGACCATCCGGCAGAAACTGCCCGAAGGTTTTCAGCGATCCGAATACCTGCTGGAGCACGGCATGGTGGATATGATCGTGCGCCGTCCCGAAATGAAGGCGCGCCTGTCGCAGATACTGCATATTTTCATGAAGCAATAACCTATGGATTATCAACAGAGTCTGGATTACCTGTATGGTCTGCAACGCTTCGGCATCAAGCTGGGACTGAGCAATATCCAGACCCTGCTGACCCGCCTGGGGCACCCGGAGCGGACGATGCGCATCGTCCATGTGGCCGGCACCAATGGCAAGGGTTCCGTATCGGTGGCCACGGCCTTGATGCTGCAGTCGGCCGGGTTGCGCACCGGATTGTATACCTCCCCCCATCTGCATTCCTTTACCGAACGCATACGGATCGACGGTCGGGCGATCCCCGAACCCGATATGGTGGCGCTTGTCGATCTGGTGCGCGCCGTGGTTGGTACCCTGCCGGTTACCTTTTTTGAATTTACAACTGCCATGGCGCTGCTGCATTTTCACCGTGAAAGGGTCGACTTTGCGGTGCTGGAAGTCGGCATGGGGGGACGCCTCGACGCCACCAATGCTGTAATGCCCGAAGTCAGCGTCATAACTCCCGTGTGTATGGATCACGCTGAACATCTTGGCCCGGACCTGGCCGCTGTCGCCGGGGAGAAAGCCGGCATCATCAAGCCGCAGGTGCCGGTGGTCATAGGCCCTCAGCAACCTGAAGCCAAACGTGTCCTGTTGGCACGGGCCGAGCAAAGCAATGCTCCGGTCTGTCTTTGGAATCGTGATTATCGGATTGTCGAGCATCCGCCGTGCTTCGATTTTCATCATGCCGACCTGGTTGTCGAGAATCTGCGTCCCGGTCTTGAAGGGGGCCATCAGCGCCAGAATCTTGCGGTCGCGCTGGCTGTCGCCACAGTGTTGCGCGATCACGGCCTGCCCTTGCCGGTAAAGGCTTTGCGCGACGGGGTGGAAAACGTGCGTTGGCCGGGCCGGCTCGAATGGTGGCGTGGAGATACGGATGTGTTGCTCGACGGTGCGCACAACCAGGGCGGGGCCCTGGCTCTGGCGCGTTATCTTGAGGATCTGGGCCTTGGCAAAGTGCGTTGGGTGGCGGGGATCAAAGCGCCGAGAAACCCCGATGAGCTTCTTGCCCCGTTGCTTCCCCATACGCTTCGCTTGTATGCGACCGTGCCTCCGGTTGCCCCCTCGGTCGAACCCGATAAACTGGTTCAAATAGCGCGTCGCGCAGGGGTTCCTGCCGCTGTCCATGAATCTTCTGCCGAGGCTGTGGCAGCGGCTCTGGCCGATTGTGAAAAGGGGGAAGTTGTGCTGGTGGCGGGCTCCCTGTTTCTGGTTGGCGAAGTGCGGGATTTTTTGATGAATATGGAGAGGACCCGGTGAAAGACTTTTTCCCTGTTATGAAAGTGGCGGTGCTGCTACTGGCAAGTATCCTGTGCGGCAGTGGCCCTGCCTGTGCCGTCGAGGAAAAACAAGCTCCCCTGCCTATTGCGCTTGAAGCCGATGAACTGGTTTTCGATCAGAAGGAAGGGGTTTATCAGGCCCAGGGGGATGTTCATCTGCGCCGGGGGGAAGCAACCCTTGCCGCGGACCGCATGCAATTCAATGAAGAAACCGGCGATGCCCAGGCCTTTGGCAATGTGCGGTTGCTGGATCCGGAAGCCGTGGTTAGCGGCGAGGCTCTGACCCTCAATATTGACAGCGATGTCGGTTCGGTTCGCAATGGGCGTATTTTCCTGCCGAAACCGAATTTTCACGTGGCGGGCAGCGAGATCGAAAAGCTCGGAAAATATCAGTACCGCATCGCCGATGGCACTTTTACCACCTGCGATGGCGAACGTCCTTCCTGGAAATTCAGTGCCCGGCAGCTGGATGTGACTGTCGGTGGTTATGCCTGGGCCAGGCACGTATTTTTCCATATTTACGATGTGCCCGTATTATATCTTCCGGTCATGGGCTACCCGGTCAAGGTCGAGCGGGAATCCGGCTTTCTGACTCCGCGCTTCGGCCTGTCGGACAAACGTGGCACGGAGCTTTCCCTGGTCTATTATCAGGTCCTCGACCGCCACATGGATGCGACCTTTTTTCTCGATTATTATTCGCGGCTCGGTGTGGGTAAAGGGGTAGAGTACCGATATTTCCTGGGACACGACAACGATGGCCAGGCCAAGTTGTACCATGTGTCCGGTCTGGACGGGAACAGCGATCAGGTTGCTCTTGCCTGGCAGCATATGGGGACCTTGCCGGGGCAGATATGGCTGACCGCGGATGCCCAGTATGTCAGCAGCCGCCGCTATTTTTCCGATTTCGGTGAGGTGGCCGGTGAATATAATCGCGCTCGTGCCGAATCGGTGATCGCCGCCAGCCGGCATTGGGGCAATGCCAATCTTGCCGGCCAGTTCCGCTACCTGCGTCAGTTGAATGAGGACGACGAGGAACTGCCGGTTGATGACGATCTGACTTTACAGCGCCTGCCAGAGGTGCGCTTCGATATCTTGCGCCGCCGGTTTGGCTACACACCGTTTTATTTTCGACTCGATTCTTCAGCTGCGTATCTTTGGAAAAAACAGGGAGAGAAGGTCGGTCGCATCGGCTTGCGCCCGGAAATATCCGCGCAATTCAATCCGGGCGGCTGGCTGGAAATCGGGGCCTCCATGGGCTATCTCGAGAGAGTTTATGCCTGGGATGGCGAGCAGGAACACAAAGGTGTGCCGGATGCGAGCCTGCGCCTCGGAACCCGCCTGAGCCGGGTTTATGCTGTCGATGGTGAAGTCGTCCGTAAGCTTCAGCACGTGCTGCAACCCGAAATTATCTACGAATATGTGCCCGGCGTCGATCAGGAGGATCTGCCTCGACTTGAGTTTGAGGATTTCATCGGCCGGCGCAATACTGTCAGTTACGGCCTGGTTAACCGCCTTATCGCACGACAGGAATCGGAACAGGGCCAGGTTGACTATCATGAATACCTCTATCTGCGCCTGGCCCAGGAGTACGATATTTCCCGATCCGATCACAGCGATCTGCTGGCGCCGCAGCGGGATGAAGCCGAGCGCTGGAGTGCTCTGCGTACCGAACTTGTCGTCCGCCCGACGCGGCACAGTTACCTGGATATCGATTCGCGTCTTGCCACCAGCGGCGGCGGTCTGGCAACCTTTCATGCCGAGGGTGGACTGGAGGACGGCCGGGGCAATGGCCTGGCGCTGCGGTATCGATACTGGCGTGACGAGCAGGAGTATCTGAGCGCCAACCTGGATTTGGCCTGGCTTAAACCTGTTTATATCAACTACGAACAACGTTATTCGCTCGACTCGAGCGTAACCCTGGAAAATGTTCTCAATCTGGAATACCGTGCCCAATGCTGGAGTCTGTTTCTATCCTGGCGGGACCGCCGCGATGAGCAGGAAATATCATTCAGCTTTGCTCTGACCGGCATCGGCAAGACTTCGCATCCAGGCAGCCGGCTGGATGAAACCTTGTAATCGGTGCCTGTAGCGTGCCTTCTCCTTGCAGAAGATGTGTAAAATTTCATTGACGGATAATATGAAAAGATGTTAACAACAATGTGCCCGTTTATATTTCTGACGGGCATGCGGGCTGTCGGCATCTATCAACCGTAAGGAGGCACGATGAAAGTACTGGTAAACTGGCTGTTGGTGGTGGTATGTTTTCTCATTGTTGCACCCGGGGCCGCTTTTTCAGCTCCGGCCGCATCCGAGAAAGCGCCGTCGGCGGCTGTATCCATGGTCGCCGTCAACAATGCCGGCGTTAAGCAACTGCGGGCCCTGCCCGGTATTGGCGCGGTGACGGCTCAGCGTATTGTGGATTACCGTCAGGCGCACGGCCCTTTCACCAGGGTGGAAGATCTGCTTAAAGTCAAAGGCGTCGGAAAACAGACCCTTGAAAAGATTCGCGGGCGGATTTCCCTGAACTGATTGTTTTCCAAATGCCGGCATCCATGGATGCCGATCCGGCTTTTATCTGGTAAACTCTGGTGCGAGCCTTGGCAGGAGCACGCGCATGGCAGCCACTAAAAATACATCCAGCGAAAGTGGTTCGGGCCGTCGGATCCCATGGCTGCCTGTGTCCATCATTCTCTTTATTCTGGCGGCTGCGCTGTTTGGCGAAAAGGGTGTTCTGCGCATGTTGCAGTCGCGTCGACAGAAAGTCGACCTGGAGCAGCAGGTTGCCGAAAAACAGAAGACAATCAGCGACCTGAAGACCGAAATCAGCAAACTCAAGACAGACCGCATATATATTGAAACTCTGGCCCGCAAGGAGTTGGGCATGGTCGGTGACGGGGAGATCGTTTACCAGTTTCCCGGTGAGGCCCCCCCGTCTTCCGGTACGGCAGGCAACTCTGGAACTTTACCCTGAGATGGGCTTGCTGCGAAAAGGAAAAAGCTTCACCCGGCCTCGGCCGGGTTTTTTTATGGGCATAGCACCGGCTTGACAGGAGCGTAGCCGCAAGGCTAACATACGACGTTTGAAAATGCGGCCCGGCGGGCGCCGCAAGGACTTTTCCCGCGGGTTTCTACCCATGCCGGAGAGGACAATGGGGCAGCATCTCCGCGGCCTGTAAATATTCCCATACAGAAAGTAGCTTTCATGAAAGAACGGTTGCGTCAGTACATTGGTCAGGCCTTGCAAACCTGCTTCGATCAGCAACAGCTGCATTCCGGGCAGATCCCCGAGATCGGATTGGAAGTGCCGGCCCATGCCGAGCACGGCGACTTTTCCACCAACGTTGCCATGATCCTTGCAAAAGCAGAAAAAAAAGCTCCGCGCAAAGTCGCCGAGGCCATCGTGGCGGCACTCGGAGAAGGTGCTGGAATGTGGAACAGGGTCGACATCGCTGGCCCGGGATTCATCAACTTTTATCTCTCGCCACGATGCTGGTTCGGGGTCCTCGACGAAGTGGTGCGCCAGGGTGAGCAGTACGGCCGAACTCATTCCGGCGCCGGGCGCAAGGTTCAGGTTGAATTCGTCAGTGCCAATCCAACCGGGCCTCTGCATATCGGACACGGGCGGGGTGCGGCTACTGGCGATGCGGTGGCCGCAGTGCTCTCCGCCGCCGGTTATGAGGTGCAGCGCGAATACTATATCAACGATGCCGGTAATCAGATGCTGACGTTGGGGCGATCCCTCATGTTGCGATATCTGGAGTTGCTCGGTGAGACGGTCGATTTTCCGACGGATTGTTACCAGGGTGTTTATGTTATCGATCTTGCACGGGAAATTCTGGAGCGTGAAGGGGATCGTCTACAGCATTTGCCCGAGGAAGAAGCCCTGCGTTTTTTCGCGGAACAGGGCGGCGGAAAGATTCGTGAAGGCATTGAGGAAGACCTGGCGGCCTTCGGAGTGCGCTTTGACAACTGGTACAGTGAACAGAGCCTCTACGATCGGCAGTCAGTGGATCGAGGCATCGCCCTTCTCAGGGAGCGTGGCCTGACCTACGAAAAGGAAGGGGCAATCTGGTTTCGCACCACGGATTTCGGAGATGACAAGGACCGCGTGCTGGTGCGTTCCAATGGTGTCATGACCTACTTCGCCTCGGATGTGGCTTATCATAAGGAAAAATTCGAGCGCGGCTTTGATATGGTTATCGACGTCTGGGGGGCTGACCACCACGGTTATGTTCCCCGCATGAAGGCTGTGCTTGCCGGCCTCGGACGCAATCCGGAGGATCTGCAGATTATTCTGGTACAATTGGTCAATCTGTTGCGGGATGGCCAGCAGGTCGCGATGAGTACCCGCTCCGGTGAATTTGTAACGCTGCGCGAGGTTATCGACGAGGTTGGCCGAGATGCCTGCCGGTTCTTTTTTCTGATGCGCCGTTCCGATAGTCAGCTCGATTTCGATCTTGAACTGGCAAAAAAACAGAGCAACGAAAATCCGGTATTTTATGTTCAGTACGCCCATGCCAGGGTCTGCAGCATCAACCGCAATGCCGTGGAGCAGGGTCTGGCTGTTCCGGAGATGGGCAAGGTTGATTTCGAGGTTCTTGCTCTCGAGGATGAGCTGGCGCTGGCCAGGCTTCTGTCTCGCTACCCCGAAGTCGTCGATGGGGCCGCTGCACAATTCGAACCCCACAGGGTGGTTTTCTATCTCCAGGAACTGGCTGCGCGCTTTCACAGTTATTACAATAAGGGCCGGGTGCTGGTCGAGGATCCCGAAGTTAGCCGTGCCCGGCTCTATCTGGTCAATTGTGTGCGGATTGTTCTGCGTAACGCGTTGCTCTTGCTCGGAGTTTCCGCTCCCGAGCGGATGTAGACAGGAGGAAAAGTCATGAATCGTCAGGTCGTATCCCGCTCACAGAGGCGCCTTGAAAAAAAACAGACGATGGTCCTGATCGTTCTGGGACTGATCATCTCCCTGGTCAGCTACGGGCTGGGCGTGATGGTTGGTCGCAGCGGAGAGGATAATGTCATCGTGAAGGAGGATCTGACGACTTCCGGGCGTATCGCCATAGCCGTGCCGGAGGCCGGAACCGAAACCGGGGCGGCCACAGCCCCTGCCGAAGAACCAGCGGCGAATCCGGCGTTGACCTTCTACGAAACACTTCCCGAAGGAACGCAGCCTCCCATGGGCAGTGGCATCAACCTTCCGCCCCAGCCTGCCGAGGTGACTCCTGCTCGCGTAGATAAGTCGCGAGATTCCGCGCTCCAGCCGCCGTCCGCAGTGGCTAAGCCGGTCGTAGCGGAAGCCCGACCCAAGGTTTCCGCACCCAAGGTAGAGCCGGTTACGGCTCCGTCACCCAGGCCCGTCACGGCCAGCGCTCCGGTGACATCATCCGGTGGTGGGTTCATCATTCAGGTCGCTTCGGTACAGAAGCAGGCCAGTGCCCAGGATCTCAGTTCTCGTTTAACGAAAAGCGGTTACGCCGCCTACGTGGAAAAAACCGATCTTGGAGCCAAGGGGATCTGGTATCGTGTGTATGTTGGACCATTTGCCTCTCGGTCAGCTGCCGACGGAGCTGCTTCCACTTTGAAAGCGGCGCGTCTGGCAAATGCCCCCCTGGTGAAAAAACGCTAGATACAAAGTAGTATCCTCAAGGGGTTGACATGTGCCAGCTAAAAGCGTATAGTTCATCTTCTTGACGCGGGGTGGAGCAGTTCGGTAGCTCGTCGGGCTCATAACCCGAAGGTCGCAGGTTCAAATCCTGCCCCCGCTACCAAAACATTCAAAGGACCTGCCAACCGGCAGGTCCTTTTTTTTGGACTCATCGTACCTTTTGCCGGCGGCGTATATGGAAGAAAGAGTAGGGTGCCCGTGCAGAAGCCTCCAAAATAAGGAGCGAATGGGCAGGTCGGGCTAGCCCGCCCCGGGCTGGCTCGCCCGGGGCTGGGCCTGCTGCGGCTGAATGGTGCCATCCGCAAACTCCGGATTGGCGCCGCACGGCGGAAAAGAGCCGTTTCTGGCTGAAGACTAATTGGCGGGACTTTGCATAAGGGAGGCGGCAATCTGGCGATAGGTTTTGCTGGTTTCCGTTTCCCCTCGCAGGGCAAGATAGGGTTTGCCATTGTCGCCGGCCTGTACCATGGCCGGGTCCATGGGAATCTTGCCCAAAAACGGAGCCTTCATGCTCTCCGCAACCTGGAGGCCACCGCCCGATTTGAAAATATCAATGACTTCGCCGCATTTGGGGCAAACAAAACCGCTCATGTTTTCGATGACGCCGAGGACCGGCATCTCCAGACGTCGGCAGAAGGTGATTGATTTTCTCACGTCAAGCAGGGCGACTTCCTGGGGCGTGGTGACGATAACCGCGCCGCTGTTCTGATCATTTCCCAGCAGCGTCTGGACGGCGGTCAAGGGTTCGTCGCCGGTGCCGGGCGGACAGTCCACAATTAGAAAATCCAGGTCACCCCACTGCACGTCACGCAGAAACTGCTGGATGAGCCCTGTTTTTGCCGGGCCTCTCCAAACCAGGGCTTCATCGTCGCTGCTGAGCAGAAATCCTACCGAAATAACTTTCAGGTTTTGCAGATATTCGATGGGCAGAAGTCCGTCGGGTCCGTTTCTCAGCTGCTTCCCCTCCAAACCGAGCATTTTTGGAACACTGGGGCCGTGCAGGTCGATATCAAGCAGTCCCACCGCATAACCCTCCTGGGCCAGCGCCAGAGCGAGGTTCACGGCCGTGGAACTTTTGCCGACGCCACCTTTGCCTGACATGACAAGAATCTTGCGGTTAATGCGTCCAAGGCGTTGCTTCATTTTGGCTTGCAGTTCGCATGCGGATGGTTGCCCGGAGGCGCATTGGTCGGATGAGGTGCATGAATCCATAATCCTTTTCTCCTTCTTCTCAGAACCGCCATTGGGAAATAAGTTGCATTTTCGTGGCGGCGACAACAATGTTCCGCCCATCTGGCGGCCGGTTTCTGTCAGTGATCGCAGCAGTTTTCTCCGACTTCCAGAGTGTTCTGCAGATAGGCGTTAACAAGCTTTTCAGGGGCGTCCGCTGCTGCGCCAACGACCACCTTGATGCCGTTTTCCGTGAAAAGTTCCTGGGCGCGCCGGCCCATGCCACCAGCAATGATTACCTCGGCGCCGAGTTGATTGAGCCAGCGGGGCAGCATGCCCGGTTCATGGGGTGGCGGTTGGTGCAGGCTTTTTCCGGTAATCGTTTTGGCATCGGCGCAGATTTCGAGCAGGACGAATTCCTCACAGTGACCGAAATGTTGACTGAGTTTTCCTCCGACCAGGGGGATGGCGATTTTCATAATAGGTTCTCCTTTGTTGTTGCGGAACATGGTGTTCGCAGTACGGGATTTTTACGTTCCAGGGTGCAAAACTTTTTGTACCGAGTGCCACAGATTTTCGAGGTCGGCTGCGGCTGGTGCTTCGGCCAGCTCGACCACGGCCCGGCCCCGGATTTGTGCTTCAGTGACGCATCGGTCATATCGAATCCTTCCACCCACCATGAGATGGCGGTGGGCAGCGGTTGCCTCGATGCGCGAGGTCAGTTCCGGATTAATGTCCCATTTGTTGATGGCAATCATCGTCGGAATCCGAAAGTGCTCGGTCAGATCGGCGACACGTTCCATGTCATGCAGACCACTCAGGGTCGGTTCCGTTACCAGCAAGGCGAGATCCGTGCCGGTGATGGAGGCGATAACCGGACACCCGGTGCCCGGCGAGCCGTCGATAATAATGGTATTGCGTTGTTGCCGGTTGGCAATTTTGCGGGCTTCGTCTCTTACCAGCGAAACCAGTTTTCCGGAATTTTCCTCGGCAATTCCCAGCCGTGCATGAACCATGGGACCGACCCGCGTTTCCGAAAGGTACCACTCACCGTTTTGGGCATCCTCGAAACGGATTGCTCCGGTTGGACAGAATCGGGCACAAACGCCACAGCCCTCGCAGGCTGTGCCGTCGATGCTGCAGGTCTCCCCTGAACAATGCACTGCTTCGAATCGGCAGAGTTCCACGCAGTGCTGGCACATTGCGCAGATGGATGCGTCAATCCAGGCCTGTTTGCCGCCGCTGAAGGGCTGCCGGGACAAAATCCGCGGAGCCAGGACCAGGTGCAGGTCGGCAGCGTCCACATCACAATCGGCCATTACCACCTTCTCCGTCAGCACCGCCAGGGAGGCTGTCACCGATGTTTTGCCAGTACCGCCTTTGCCGCTGATAACCGTCAGCTGTTTCATGGTCGCTCTCCGCTTACGGTGTGGCAGGCAACCTGCGGTAATGACAGCAGGGTATCCAGCAGTTCGGCAAACGGTTGTGCAAAGCCGGACACGGCATCGGCGATAAGTTTGCCGCGCGAGTAGGCCTCGGCCGCTTTGCGGTCGTCGGGCAGGCTGGCCAGTATCGGCAACTGCCGCGTTTCACACCAGGCCAGGGTTTCCCGGTCGTTGTCGGAGGCACGGTTGATCACCACCCCGCAGGGGATATCCAGTAGTCGTACCATGTCGAACGCCAGGCCGAGGTCGTGCAGGCCGAAGGGCGTCGGTTCGGTCACCAGAACCACGAAATTGCAGTCGCGAAGGCTCTCTACCACCGGACAGGATGTGCCGGGAGGCGAGTCGATGAAGGCCATGCCCGTGGTCGGCATCCGGCTTTTGACGGCGCGAATCAACGGTGGGCTTTTTGCCTCTCCAATGTTCAGACACCCGGATATAAAATCAGCCTGATCCGCACGGCCTGACTGGCAATAGCCGATGTCCCTGGTTGTCTCCTGGATAGCGTCTTTCGGACAGAGCAGCCGGCAGCCCCCGCAACCGTGGCAGAGTTCAGGAAACAGCAGGGTCTGCTCGGGCAGGCACAGGAGCGCGTGGTACTGGCAGAAGCGCGCGCATTCGCCGCAGTGGTCGCAACGTTTCTCATCCACGGCCGGAACCGGCACACGCACTACTTCCCGCTGGGTTATTTCAGGACGCAAAAACAGGTGGCCGTTGGGAGCTTCGACGTCGCAGTCAATATAGGCTGCCTGGTAGCCCCTTTGGGCCGCCATCCGCACCAGGTTGGTGGCGACAGTGGTTTTGCCGGTACCGCCCTTGCCGCTGGCGATCGCGATTTTTATTGGCATGGCGAATCCATGGTTCGAGGGGCGCGGGCGACTGTCCGCAGGTCGCGGCAAGTGAGCTTGCAGTGCCCGGGCGCTCTGCTTGATGGGGGTGCGCTCAAACCCCGCCCGTTGCATCCTGTTCAGAGGCCTCTTTGAGTTTGCCGGCCTTGAAGGCGGCAAGGGCCTCTTGCGCGGTGCCGGTCGCACCATGATAGATACGTATGCGGCCGGCCGTCAGGGAGGTAAAGGCCTTGGGTCCGATGGCTCCTGTAATCAGCGCTTCCACGCCATGGTCCGCAACCTTTTGCGCGGCTTGAATGCCGGCTCCATGGGCGGTGTCACGCCCGGCGATATTGTCGATGCTTTCCCAGCTGTTGTCGCAATCATCGTGGATCAACAACCAGGCGGCGCGACCGAAGCGCGGATCCACGGTGCTTTGGGGAGTTTGGCCTTGGGCGGTGATGGCAATCTTCATGGTTTTTTTCTCCTTGGGCAGGGGGTGTTTGATATTTTGTTTGATGCCGCTGCATGCTGTATCCGGCAACAACTCACGAAACCAAAGCCATCGGCCAGCTTATCAGGGTGCTTTTCGGCATCGAGCCACTGGTTCAGGACCGCTTCTATTTCTCCGCGGAATCCCCACGCCACCCACATGCCTTTGGCTTCGAGAGCGATTTGATAACGGGGGTGAATGCCGCCGCACAATACCCCTTCGACGCGCTGCTGTTGCAGCCATGCCGGCAGGTCCATCGGTTGGCTTGACTCCCAGTTCTTCTCGGTAATGGCCGTGATCTGTTTTTTGCTGCGATTGATATCCGCAAAGATGAAGGTTCGAGCCATGCCGAAACGGGGCATGACCCTGTTTTCATAACAGGGCAAGGCGATGCGGCACGTTGATGTTTGTGGGGAGTGCATGTCCATGACCTGCTTGTATAACAATGATCATGCCAAGTTTTATCAAAGTGGAAAATTTTAAAATACGAGTAAAAACGGCATGTTGGGATGGTTGGTAGGGATTCTTTCGGAATTATGCATCGGTGCTGTTCGTTGCAACACTGCAACATTTAGGACTTTGTTGTTTAAAAACAATAGGTTTAGCGTTGCATTGGGTGTTGCACTTGTTGCGTATATTTGCAACGGTCAATCGCCTGTTTCCAGTCGTTTGAGCCAGCGCCATAGCGTGGTGCGGTTAACTCCAAGTTTTTGAGCGGCGGCGGCGCGATTGCCGTTGCATTGCGCCAGCAATGCGTGCAGTTGGGAGCGGGAGGGGGTTGCGGGTGATCTGTTCTCGTCGTTTTTGCGGGTCAAAGGCGGGGTGCGCAGCCCTGTGGGCAGGTGCTCAGGCTCGATCCATTCTCCACGGCACAGTATGGCTGCACGTTCGACGATGTTGAGAAGTTCCCTTATGTTGCCGGGGTAGTCGTGGTCCATCAGCACAGACAGGGCTTCCGGGCTAAATCCGCGCAGTTTTTTGTCGTAAAGGGCATTGAACCGGTCCAGGGCCATGTCGAGGAGCAGCGGGATGTCCTCGCTGCGCTCCCGCAGGGCAGGGATGCGTAGCGGGACCACATTGAGGCGGAAGTATAGATCCTGCCGGAAAAGTTTCTGCCTCACCATGGATTCCAGGTCCTGGTGCGTGGCGGCCAGAAACCGCACATTGGCTTTGCGCGGGCGCCGTGCGCCCAGTGGCTGATACTCCCGATTTTCAAGAACGCGTAACAATTTTACCTGCAGGGGCAGGGGCAGGTCGCCGATCTCATCAAGAAACAGGGTGCCCCCTTCGGCTTGCTGCAGACGCCCGGGCCTGTCTTCGGTGGCGCCGGTGTAGGCTCCCTTGCGGACTCCGAAGATTTCAGCCTCGAGCAATTGCTCCGGCAGGGCGCCACAGTTGAGAATCACCAAGGGGTGGTGACGGCGGGGACTGAGGTTGTGGAGAGCCCGGGCAAACAGTTCCTTGCCGGTGCCGCTGTCTCCCTGAAGCAAAACAGTGGCCTGGCTGGCCGCAATGTCGGGCAGAACATCGAACAGCTTGCGCATGACGGGGTTGCGGCTGACCATGTCCTGGAAACGATGCTTTTCCGAAACCTCTTTCTGCAGAGCATGGATGCGGCTCAGGTCGCGAAAGGTTTCAACGCCGCCAACCGGCTCTCCCCGGGTATTGCGCAGCACCGAGGCCGACACGGAGATGGGGATTTCACGATTGTGTCGATCGAGGATGTCGATTTCCCGGTTTTCCACGTTGGAGCCCGTGGCCATGGCCTTGCGCACAGGACATTCGGAAAAACAGATGGAGCTGCGGAAAATTTCACAGCAGCGCTGCCCCAGGGCTTCTTCGCGGCTGAATCCGGTAATGCGTTCCGCAGCGTGGTTGAACCAGGTTATGCGCATTTCGCTATCGACGGTAAAAACGCCGTCGGCAACGCTGTCAAGAATTGTGGACAGGTGCTCTTGTAAATCGCAGGTATGTTCACTCATACGCCCAGCATAGCCAATTTTTCGGTGAAGATCCAGTGTGGGGCATCCCGGATAGCAAAAAGCCCGTACCTTTACGGTACGGGCTTCGATACGGGTTGTTGGGGTGGCATCAATTCTGTTGTTTCAGATACTCGTCGATGGCCTGGGCTGCCATTTTGCCGTCGCCCATGGCCAGAATGACGGTGGCGCCGCCTCGCACGATGTCGCCGCCGGCAAACACGCCGGGCAGGCTGGTGGCGCCCCGCTCGTCGGTTTCGATATTGCCCCACTTGTTCAGTTTGAGATCGGGTGCCGTCGCTGTCAGCAGTGGGTTGGCACGGGTGCCGACGGCGTTGACCACCACGTCGACATCCAGAACGAAGGTGTCGCCTTCAATGGGCACCGGGCGGCGCCGGCCGGAAGCGTCGGGTTCGCCCAGCTGCATGCGCTGGCAAAGCAGTCCCTTGACCCAGCCTTTTTCATCGCCGAGAATTTCAAGCGGTGCCGCCAGCAGAAGGAATTCGATGCCTTCTTCCTTGGCATGGTGGATTTCCTCGACGCGGGCCGGCATTTCGACCTCGGTGCGCCGGTAGACGATGATCGAGCGCTCCGCGCCGAGGCGCCGGGATGTGCGCACCGCATCCATGGCGGTATTGCCTCCGCCGATGACCGCCACCCGCTTGCCACGAATGATCGGGGTGGGGACGTCGTCGCGCCAGGCCGCCATCAGGTTTACCCGAGTCAGGTATTCGTTGGCGGAGTAGACCCCTTTGAGGTTTTCGCCGTCAATGTTGAGCATTACCGGCAGGCCGGCGCCGTTGCCGATGAACACGGCATCGAATTCCTGACGCAGTTCATCGAGGGTGACGGTTTTACCGACCACTACATTGCACTCGATCTGCACACCAATGTCTTGAAGGCGTTTCACCTCGATATCGACGATGCGCTTGGGCAGGCGGAACTCGGGAATGCCGTAACGCAGCACTCCGCCGGTATCGTGCAGCGCCTCGAACAAGGTCACGGCGTGCCCTTTGCGCGCCAGTTCGCCGGCCATGGTGAGCCCGGCCGGTCCAGAACCGACGATGGCGACTTTTTTGCCCGTGGGTGCCGGCAGGATTTCCTTGTGCAGCTTGTCAGGATGGGCAAGCGCCCAATCGGCAACAAACCTTTCCAGGTAGCCGATGGCCACCGGCGCCCCCTTGGCTCCGCGTACGCAGACCTGTTCGCACTGGGTTTCCTGTGGACAGACCCGTCCGCAGACGGCCGGCAGGGTGTTGTCCGCCAACAGGATGCGCGCCGCTTCGGGCAGGTCGCCCTCGGCCAGGGCGGCAATGAAATCAGGGATGCGCACGCGCACCGGGCAGCCGGCCACACAAGGGCGGGACTTACACAGCAGGCAGCGTTTCGCTTCCTGAATGGCCTGCTCTTCGGTGAGACCCTGGTTGACTTCCTCAAAATTACCGATGCGGCGCCGGGGGGATTGTTCGGGCATTTTTACCCGATCAATGGCCATGCGTTCTTTGGGTTTCAACTCATTTGTCATGATGGATTATCGTTTCACCTTGATGATTTTTTCACGCAGTTCCTCGGGCAGTTCCGCCAGAATCTTGGCTTCGGTGTCCCGATACATGGACAGTCGGTCCATCAGCAGTCCGAAGTCGACCAGATGGCCGTCGAATTCCGGGCCGTCGACGCAGGCGAATTTGGTTTCGTCACCGACCTTTACCCGGCATCCGCCGCACATGCCGGTGCCATCGATCATGATGGGGTTGAGGCTGACGATGGTTTTGATGCCATACGGGCGGGTGAGTTCGGCGACGGCGCGCATCATCGGCACCGGGCCGATGGCGAACACCGCGGCCGGACGCCTGTCCGGGGCATCGATCAGTTCCTGCAGGACGTGAGTGACAAAGCCCTGCCGGCCGAGACTGCCGTCTTCGGTAGCGACGAGCACTTCATTGGAAAACGCACCGAGTTCATCGGCCAGAATGATGAATGGCTTGGAGCGCCCCCCGATAATGGTGGTAACTTCGTTGCCGGCTTCCGCAAGGGCTTTGGCCAGAGGATACAGAACCGCGGTGCCAAGGCCACCGCCGACACAGACAACCCGTCCCCATTGTTCTATTTCGGTCGCTTTGCCCAAGGGGCCCGCGATGTCGCGCAGGGAGCTCCCAACGGGGGTGTTGACGATCTTCAGGGTCGAAGCTCCGACCGCCTGAATAAACAGGGTGATGGTGCCAGCCTGCGGATCGGCATCGCCAATGGTCAGGGGGATGCGCTCACCACCCGCTTCAGGGTGGACAATGACAAACTGGCCCGGTTGCCGGGCTTTGGCGATGCGCGGGGCGCGAATGACCATGCGGTGCACGTTGGGCGCCAATATGTCGTTTTGCAGAACTTCGAACATGTTCTCTCCAGCAGGTTGAGAAGGGTCGGCTAAAACTTCCGCACTCAAGTTTAAAAAATAATCAAAATTTGTCAGATTTGCGGGTTTTAGCCCAAAAAACAGGCAGTCAAGCGGAAAAGTAAACGTGCGGATCATAGCAGTTTGGCAGGGGCAATTCAACCAATACGTTGCGTTGCGGACAATTTATTGTATACGGTGTGCGCCCTGAAATAGGAAAGGTTCTCTTTCGTGTGCGGTTTTTCCGTGCTGCGGCCTGGCTTTTCGGCCATTATGGCAGACTTCCCGAAGAGATAAAACGATGTTTTTATTCTGGGGCGTTGTTTGCCGGGAGCTTTTCTGCTACGTTTTTCGGAATTGTTTTATGCTGACTCTATTTCGGGCATGCGTGATTATCTGCCGTCAGGTGGAGGGGGCCGATCGGTTTCGCACCATGCCGTGATAACCAGAAAAGGTGAATGGTGATGCTGGAACGCCGGCGACAGGTTTTGCAGGAAGCGTTGCGCGACAAGGATGAGGAGGTCCGGGTGGCGGCGGCCGAGGCATTGGAGCGCCTGGAAGCGGTGCAGAGCCTGGATGATATCCTTCAGGTTCTCAGGGCCGGGAATCGTGGCCAGCAGGTGCGGGCTATTTTCGCGCTTGAAAAAATCCACAGTCCGAAGGTTTTTCCGCCTTTGCTGGCGGCGCTCAGGGTCGCCGATGCCGACCTGCGCTGCGCAGCTATTCAGGTGCTTGGTGAAAAAAGGCATATCAAGGTGCTGGAATTTCTTGTGCGTCATCTCAAGGATCCACACCCGGCGGTGAGGGTGCATGCCGCAACCGCTCTGGGAAATTTCTGTGATCGCCGCCTTGTGCCCTGTCTGTCGACCGCGCTCGCGGATGAAGACGAGGAGCTGGTTGTTGCGGCGCTGGAGTCGCTGGCACGAATCGGTTTTGCCGAAGCCGAAGGCGCCGTGCTGCGCCTGGCGGACGACAGCAGAACCCGGGTAAGATGTACTGCCATGAAGGTTCTGGGCTGTTTGGGGGGGGGCGGCGCCGGTTACGGCTGAAGGTTGAGCCTTGACCTTGAATCTGGCCATTGCGCACTACAGGTAGTCGACGACATCGACGCCCTTGAGGAACGGATCGACTTCGGAAACGATCCGTTTTTTTTCGTCCGCGGCAAGGTTGATCAACCTCGGTTGATTCAGCTGCGCACCTGCGCCGTCGAACAGAATTTTCACCTGGACGCAATCGGGGTTGTCGGTGCCGACGCGGCCAACGACTCCGATTTCGTTGCTGTCGAGGCGCACCAGGGTTCCGACCGGGTACGTGCCGAGGGAGGCGACGAACTTTTTCAGATAGTCCGGATGCAGCATGGTTCCGGATTCTTTCATCAGATGCCTGATGGCTTCGCGCGGGGTGGTGGGACGCTGATAGGGGCGCAGGGTGGTGATGGCGTCATAGCTGTCGGCGATGGTGGTCATGTCGATCAGGTCGTAGGATCCGCTGATTGTGACATCGCCGGGATAGCCTTTGCGGTCGAAGTGCAGGTGGTGCCCAAGGACAATGGCGATTGCCGCTTCGATCACATCCCCCATTTGCTGAATTATATCGGCTCCGATGCGTGGATGTTTGCGGATTTCGGCAAATTCGCTTTCAGAAAGCCTGCCCGGTTTATTGATGATCGATATATCGATTTTAAGTTTGCCGATATCGTGCAGCAGGCTGCCGATGCCAAGAATGCGCAGTTGTTCTTCCTGTAAACCGGCTGCCCTGCCGATGGCCAGAGCAAGGACGGACACGTTCACAGAGTGGGTGAAGGTATAATTATCGTAATTTTTCAGAAGACTCAAAGCCAGCAGTGCATGGGGGTCGGCCAGGGTCATGCGGGCCATGTCTTTGACGACTTTGTGAGCTTCAGCCGAGGACGGAATGCGGCCCATGCGCACATCCTTGAAAATAGTGTTGACCACCTTCAGCGCCCGGCCGAAGATTTTGCGCGCGGATTGGCGGTCATCGTCCTCCTCGGCTTCATCCGGGAGAAACCGGATATGGCGCACCTGGTGTTTGTCGAACAGTGCCTGAAAATCTTCCTGGCCCAGAGCCGGGCTGTTCATGAACTGCAGAAAATGCCGGAACTCAAGTTCTGGAATGCCCTTCAGAAACTCCAGCCCGGCAAGCTGCTTTTCCTGAAACAGGCGGCACAAGCTCTCCGCGGCAGGATGCGGATCGGCAAACAGGTGGTCGTTGATAAACAGGGTGTCCTGCAGAACGCCGATGCGCAGATGTTCATGTTCCTGTAAAAGGGTGCCCGCTGCGCGCGCTGTTTCGCGCAGCTGTTTCTGGATGATCGGATGTTCGACAGGGTAAAGGCGCAGCCCTTTGAGTGCGCCGGACAGATTGTTGGCGAGTTGTTTCAGGGGATCAAGATGCATGTTATCGGTCCGGCCACAGTTTCAGTGTTCTTGCCGCGCATTGGGCGATACGCTGATCGCGCTCCTGGCTGATGGTTTCCAATACCGGACGTGAAGCAGGAGCGCGGATCTGGCCGAGTGCAGCGATGGCCTGAATACGCAGCGCGGCGCGCCGTCTGTCGCTCCAGAAAAACCGGCGCTTCGCCATGCGTTCCAGGTCGGGGGCCGCATCGATGCAACCGATGCGGCCCAGCGCTTTTATGGCTGCAATTTTCATTTCGGTTTTTTTCCGAAATGGATCGCGGCATGTCATGATCCCGACCAGCTTTGATACGGCCATCGGATCGCGCATGATGCCCAGGGCAATGATGGCTTGAGGATAAAGGTCTTGCTGCCCGCTGTCAATCAGTTGCAGCAGGGCTTCGAGCGCCTGCGCGCCTCCGATTCGCGCAAGAGCCCGGACCGATTCCCGAGCAATGCGCAGATCCTTGTGCCACAGCAGGGGCTTTAAATAGGGCACGGCGTGCTGACTTCCGATCTGCCCCAGAATGGCGACGATATTGCGGATCACATACCAGCGCTCGTCCGTCATGATCCTGAGCAGGTCGGGTACGGCGGGAGTGCCGATCTCCACCAATGCTGTCGACAGGAATTTGCGTGCCAGCGGATCATTTTCTTCTGTCAGTCGCTCGATCAGTGGCAGGATGGTTCTGTAGCGCAAGAATATGAGCGTTTGCATGGTTTGCAACCGCAGATTCTTTGCCGAGGTACGGTTGCACAGGGCTTCGATCAAAAAGGCGATGATGTCGGGTCGGGTCAGCAGGTCCAGACACTTGATGATTTCACTTCGCCGGGACTGGTTGATTCGCCGGTTGCCGTGTAGTCCGGCAAGTGTTCGATAGGTCTGCAGAACCAGAGTCAGATCCTTATTGACAAGCTGCCGGCGCACCAGGTCCGGAAGCACGCCGAGCAGTTGCCGGAAACGGTTTTCCGAGGCTTCCCGGGGAAGCTGGACGAGGACCTGTTCCAGAGATAACTGGTCGAGCAGGTGTTTGTCGAAGGCAGTTTCCTGGCATGCTTCAGTTGCTATACCTTCCTGATGCAGCATCGGGTTGTCGCTTTTGTTCTCCGATTCGGAAGTTTCTTCGCTGCCGGCCGAAAGGGCCTCTTCCCGCTGTTGCAGCCGCTGTTTGACGTCGCGTATGACGGACAGGTCGATCTCGTTGATCCATATGCCTGTGGCCTGTTCCGCCAGCAGCGCTTCCTGCAGGCCGCCCTGCTGCTGAATGTCAGAGGTTTTGCGAACCACATTCCGGGAAAACACCATCAGGTCCCTGACCGTCAGTTCGGGCAGGAATAGCAGTTGTTGGATGCGCCTGGCAAACAGAAAGTGCGCCAGGCTGCGGATTCCCCCGTGGGAGCGCCCGATTGTTTCGCCCTGGTGCAGAATCCCGTCCTTTCGCACCGTTACCGCAAGGTTGCCGTTTTGCAGCAAGGGCCGAAATGCTTCCAGTGTTTCGTCTCCAACCAGTTTGAGGGTCGGGTGCTCGGGTGGGTAGAAACGTACCGCCTTGATCAATTTGATCAAGCGGGTCAGGGCTGCCAGCGCCAGGTCCAGAGATTGTTGGGGGGGCTTTCTGTGGTCACGGGGCCGTTTCCAGAAAAACTTGTGTTTTTTAATTGAATCTTTACCTTAGCGTTTCGTGCGGTGGTTGTAAATAGCTTTTGTGTCGGGCAAAATAGGCCATCGGCGGGCGGTAGGCAAGAGGCGGTCTGAAAGGAGTTGCCATGATGATTCTGGGTTTGACTGGCGGCATTGGCAGTGGCAAGAGTGTTGTGGCAAAGATGTTTCGGGAGTTGGGGGCTGACGTGGTCGGTGCCGATGGCCTGGCTCGGGAGATTGTCACACCCGGTGCGCCTGTTCTGGTTTGTCTTGTTGAGCGTTTCGGCGACGCGGTGCTTTGCGCGGACGGATCCTTGAATCGGTCCTGGCTGGCGCAAACGATTTTTTCCGATTCCCGGGCGCGCCGTGACCTTGATCGCATAACCCATCCCGCCATCGCCGAACTGGCCCGTCAGCGGTTTGCCGAACTGGCGGAACACGGCGCTCGGATTGTCATCTATGATGCGCCGTTGTTGTTTGAAGCTGGCGCCGACAAACAGGTCGACGCCGTGGCGGTCGTCGCAGTCAGGGAAGATATTCAGTTGCAGCGCCTGATGGCCCGCGATCATCTGGACGAAGCCGCCGCGCGCGCGCGCATCGCCTCCCAGATGCCCCTGCCGGAAAAGATTCGCCGTGCTGACTATGTCATCGATAACAACGGCACCCTGGCACAAACCCGTCGCCAGGTGGTGCTACTTATGGCGCGCCTGGTTTCAATGGCCGGGGAGGGTCCAGTGCGGCCAGAAAACGCAGAATGAGGTCCAGCATGGCTTGCCAGGATGGCTGGTCGGGGGCGGCCAGGCCATGCCCGGTCCCGGGGCCGAACATGTGGTATTCCCGGCAAGGGCTGGACAGTCGCTGAAACAGGGCGTAGCCACTTTCAGCGCGGACCGTGCGGTCGCCAAGGGCGTTGATCGCCAGGGTCGGCGTGGTTATGCGGGGCAGGAGCGGTTTGATTTTGCCGATCAGTCGGCAGATCTGATAGATGCCGTTCAGGGGGCGGCGGTCGTAATAATATGGAGAGAGATGATCGGGCAGCTCGCGGTGCTGGTAAGAGCGGAAATATCGCAGCAGGCCGGTTAGAGGCGCAAGCCGGTGCTGCATGGCCAGAAAAGGCGACAGCAGGACCATGCTGCATAGCTCCCTCTCGGCGGCCAGCGCCAGGCAAACCAGGGCTCCGGTGCTCAAACCCATAGCGTGGACCTGACCAACTTCTCTGCCCAGGATGTCGAGAGTTTCGCGGGCTGCCGCGATCCATTCCTCACAGCGGCGCCGGCAGAGGTCTTCGGGGCTGGTGCCATGTCCCGGCAGGCGGACGGCAGCGACATGGTACCCGGACCCGCACAGATGCTCTGCCAGGGGGCGCATTTCCCAGGGGGAGGCGGTAAAACCGTGTATCAGCAGCACGCCCGGTTTGCCTGATTGTGCCGGGCGCAGCTGAAATGCCTGGTTTTCTGCGATGGGCTGGGGGCAACCCGGTGCATTTTTTTTCCCGCGTGTCATGCTTGCTCCGCAAAAAGCGATGAGCCGTTTCCCCTGTTACATTACGCAACGTGAAAAACGGCTCTATATGGTGCAGCCCGGAACATTTTCGGGCTGCTGGCATATGTTCCGGTGGTACGGTTGGCGGTAGTTTTCAGCTTTTATGAAAACCCAGGCGGGTGGAGAGTTCGTCAGCAGCCTTGACCACCAGAGGCATGAGTTCTTCCTGGATACGTTCGTCGGTAAACCGGATGGACGGTCCGGAAATGCTCAATGAACCGATGATCCTGCGGGTGTAGTCACGAATAGGCGCGGCTACGCAGCGGACTCCGAGGTCGAGTTCCTCGTTGTCGAGAGCATAGCCTTTTTCCGTGACCTCCTTGAGGTTTTCCTTGAGCTTGCCGCGGTCGGTGATGGTGTATTCGGTATAGGCCTTTAGTTCTTCCGTGGGCAGCAGGTTGTCCAGTTCTTCTTCCGACATGTAGGCCATGTGCACTTTGCCGGCGGCGGTGGCATATGCCGGCAGGCGGGAGCCTACGCGGGAGACGACGCGCACCGTAAGGTGTGTTTCGACCACGTCAAGGTAGACGATGTGGCCTTCCTTGAAAATTGCCAGATAGGCGGTTTCGTTGCACGCCTCCACGATACTGTCGAGTACCGGCTTGGCCTGGTGCAGCAGGCCCATCTTTTTGATGAAAGTCTGGCCGAGTTCAAGAGATTTAAGCCCCAGGCGATAGTTCTCCGTAACCTTGTTCTGCTCGATGTATCCACGGGATTCAAGCGTCGCCAAAAGCCGAAAAACATTGTTTTTATGTAATCTTAGGCGCTTGCTGAGTTCCGTAACGCCCAATTCGTCCACATCGTCGCCGTGAAATTGTTCAAGCAGGTCGAGGGCATGCGATACCGCTTGAATCATATACTCGGATTTTTCTTTTTTTGCCATGTTTCGGATCCCTCTTGGGTGCAGATTGCCGGCCAATGCCGGATAAATGTAATGTTAGGGGTGCGTGTTGTCTGGGAGGGGGAAGCCGGTTGTTCTAAAATCTTCCCCGCCTTTTCGCAAGAATACTCGAATGAATATTTTTTTGAATATAAAATCATGTTTTACAAATGTCAACAATAACCATGGGTATTTCCCCGACCTTTTTTCTGTGGTGCGCTTTAACCGTTTATTTGCGGAACCTCTTTTGATTTGCAGGCGGAACCAAGATGGGTGAGCAAGTGGCGTGCCAGTTTCAGGGGGCTTGATGCTGCTGTTCCGTTTTCATGATTTCCCGTAGCACGGTGGTGGCGAAACAGCCTTTTGGCAGAACGAAGGACAAGATCAGTTGGTCGCTTTCCTGACGCGCGTCGATTTCGGCAACGGGGATTCTCAAAGGTCTGCGTTCGCCGGGCATGGACAGCCCGGTGCCGATGCGAAAGTCTTTCAGGTCGATCGCTTCTTTGCTCAGAAGTGCTTGCTCGAGAATGCCGGCCTGGCTCTCTGCCAATTTGACCTTGTAGCCGAACAGGGGGCAGACGGGCTGATTTCCAGGCGGTCGGCGCGGGGTTGTTCCGCGGCCGGGTCTGTTACCAGAAAGCAGGCGCCGTTGTCGTGCTTGTAGGCAAGATCCCCGGGCCAGAGCGTGTCGAGGCTGTCCAACCGCATGGTTACCAGGCGGTCAAAGAGGTGTGACTGATAGGCGGACAGATACAGCCGCAACAGCTTTGCGGGCAGGCGGCGAAGCGCTTTTTCAGCGCAGGCGCCCTGTTGCAGGCATGTTATGAGGTCGCGCTCGTGGCGCATCCGCCGGGGCAGGGCGGCCACAGCTTCGCTCAGGCGGCCGGCGCAAAACAGTCGGGCGGCATGCTGCCAGTCCGGGTTGGTGATTTTTTCCGGATCGCCGATGATCTGGGCGATGGCTTCTGCATAATTTTGGCGCACGATGGCCTGGCCGATCCTGTGCGAATTACCCAGCACGCCGTAGCGCTGTTCTCCAAAAAAGTTGGGTACACCCGCCATTTGCAGCACATGCAGTATGTCGAGGGCCTTTTCCCGGGCCTGGTGGTCAACCTGCCGCACGGTGATTGTGAAGCGGTTGCCGGCCAGATGCCCCAGGCGCAGCTTGTTGCGGTGCCGGCGGGCCGAAAGAATGCGTATGTCATCAAGATCGAGGGCCAGGGCGCGCTCTTCAGGGCATCCCGGCACCGAGATGAACTGCCGCGTCGTGGCCTGGGCATCCTTGAGCCCGGCGTAGCCCATGTCCCTTTCATTGACCTGGAGCGCGCGTGCGAGGCGTTTGAGCAATTCAAAGGTCGTCAGGCCGCGTTTTTCCACCTCGAGATAAAGGTGATCCCCCTCGCCGCAGGCAGGGTAGAGTGGCAGTTCCTCCACCAGAAAGTCTTCGGGAGATGTTTTAATGGTTCCCCCGATGCCGGGAAAGTTCGCCGTCAGATATCTAGGCATGGTGTTCGCTCCAGGCACTGCGAAATCCCCTGCTCACCGGCTGCGGGGGCATGGCGTGGCCGGTGTCGCCGACCCGCCGCCGATGGTGGATGAAATGGATCGGCTGACCCTGGGCCAGAAACCGGCGCATGTATTTTGATAAGGGGTAGTCAGCCAGTTCAAATGCAACGGGGGCTGACATTCGGTTTTCAAACCCGGGCAGGTTCTGTAGCTGGTCAGCCACGTCCAGAGCATAATCGGCGACGTCGCTGCTGAAAAACAAATCGGCGCCGGGGCGCATCGCGCGCAGCAGGGCCAGCAGGAATTCGCCATTGACCAGGCGTCTTTTGCGGTGGCGCTTTTTGGGCCAGGGGTCCGGACAGTTGATGTAGACCGCCGCCAGGCTTTCAGGCGTCAGAAATTGTGCCAGCAGATAGCGTGCTTCCGTGCGGATGACGCGGACATTGCTCAGGCCGTTCTGTTGGAGCCGGTTGCAGGTTTTTAGACAGCCCTTGTTGTAGATGTCGATGGCAATAAAGTTTCGCTGTGGCTGCCGGGTTGCCAGTTGCGTGATGAAATCCCCGATTCCGCAGCCGATTTCGAGGGCCAGGGGATTCTTGTTGCCGAACACCGCACTGAAATCGGTCGGGATGGCGAGTGTCTCCTCCGCGAGAAACCAGGGCGATGTGATTTCGATCATGCGCTGTGTCATGTTTAATCCTGATCGTTTGGAAAAGCCCGTAGAATATAAGCAGACTTTATTCAAGGCAAGAAGTTTTTGCAACCCACAGCCAGGCGGCCCTTCGTCCGCGTGGCTGAAAAAAGTTGTGTTTCACTGCTTTCGGAGCTAGTCTTGTTTTCATCCGGGAACGGCCCTTTCCCGCCGTGGCGGCGTCAATCCGCAGGTTTGCTTGTGCGGTTCCGCGCAATCCCCTGATTCCCTTGCCACAAGAAATAAATGGCTCGTTTCCCATATGAAAGCTGCGCTGTATCCATCCGGAGCTCGGATCTATGCCAGTCTTGTGTGCGGCTGGAGCCTCGGAGCATGGACGGGCCTTGTGCCCTTCCGGAAAAGGTTGCGCGGCTCGGGTCCGGCGGCATCCTGTTTATGTTACGTTCCCGGCGTGGAGGTTTTTTTATGCTTATCGTCATGCATCACAGCGCGACCGAAGAGCAGGTTCGTTGCGTAGCGCAGGCTGTGGCCGCTCTCGGATTGACGGCCCAGCCGATTCCCGGTGGCCAGCGTATCGCCATTGGTGTGCTTGGCAACCGGGGTTATGTGGATGATGCCACAATCCGTGATTTGCCCGGCGTGATGGAGATTATCCATGTCAGCAAGCCCTACAAACTGGTATCCAGGGATTTTCATCCCGCGCCGACGGTAGTCAGGGTTGGTTCGGTAAACCTTGGTGACGGTTTCCCGCCGGTGGTGATGGCGGGGCCCTGCTCGATTGAGAGCCAGGAACAGATTTTGGAAGCCGCCCGGCAGGTCAAGGAGGCCGGAGCGCATATCCTGCGGGGAGGAGCCTTCAAGCCGCGTACCGGGCCTCACACCTTTCAGGGGCTGGGCGCGCAAGGGCTGGAGTTTTTGCATGTCGCGGCGCGGGAGGTGGGGTTGCCGGCGGTGACCGAGGTGATGCGTATCGAGCAGCTTGAGATGGCCTGCCGTCATGTCGATATGCTCCAGATCGGTGCCCGCAACATGCAGAATTTCGATTTGCTCAAGGAAATCGGAAGATTGCGATTTCCGGTGCTGCTCAAGCGCGGGCTGAGCGCAACCGTAGAGGAGTTTCTGTCGGCGGCCGAGTACATTGTGGCCGAGGGCAACGACCAGGTTGTTTTGTGCGAGCGCGGGATCCGCACATTTGAAACCGCCACCCGCAACACCCTCGATCTGTCGGTGATCCCGCTGGTGCAGTCCCTGAGCCACCTGCCGATCATTGTCGATCCCAGTCACGCTACCGGACGTCGTTTTCTGGTACCGGTCATGGCACGGGCCGCGCTGGTGGCTGGTGCGAATGGCCTTATGGTCGAAGTCCATCCTGCTCCCGAAAAGGCTTTGTGCGATGGTGCGCAAAGCCTTACAGGCGAGGGGTTTTGCCGGTTGATGCATGAGCTGAGGTTTTTGCAGGAATGCCTGGCGGGGATGGCTTCGTCGGTAGCGGGGCCATCAGCCTGAACAGGGTGATCTCCGGAGGGCACAGGCAGCGAACCGGCAAGGCACTGGTGCCCAGACCGCGATTGACGTACAGGGGGGTGCCATTCCGGCCCACTTTGTAGAAACCGGCGACGAAGGCGCCGGAAAACCGTGGCAGATACAGCGGTGGCAACCAGGGCAGCCGAATTTGCCCACCATGGGTGTGTCCGGCCAGAATCAGGTCGATGCGCCCGTCGAGCCGCTGATGGTCGAAGGCCGGGACGTGGGACAGCATGATGTTGAAGCGGTCGGGGCTGCTGGCATGGACCAGGCCGGAAACCTGATCCGCGGAGGAAGGATAGTCAAGGCCCAGGATGGACAAAGCCACTCCGCGTATCTGAATGTCCCGGCGCCGGTTGATCAGCAGGGTGACGTTCGCTCTGGTGAATTGCCGTCTCAGGTTTTCCCCTTCGAGGCGGGCCCAGTACTCCCAGTTGCCCTGTACCGCAAAAATTCCGGAGGGTGCCCTCAGGGTTCTCAAAAATGTGAGCACCCCTTCCAGGTTGCGGCTCTGTTCAAAAAAATCTCCGGTCAGCAGGATGATGTCGGGGCGTAGAGACGCGACCGTCGCGGCGATGCGTTCGTGATACTTTTCCGGCTTGTGCAGGTGCAGATCGGACAGCTGCACAATGCGCAATTCCTTGTTCGCAGGCATCTTTGCGGTGTGGAAGGCGTATCGTTCCACGCGCAGGGCCTGTGGCTGGCGCAAGGTGACGTCCGCCGCCAGCAGGCCGCCGAGCAAGGTCGCCCCGCTGATCAAAAAGCGCCTCCGGGACAGGGGTTTTATGGAAAGCCGGGTGCGAGGCATGGTTGTTTTTACTCCTGACGGCAGCTCTGCCGTTACCTGTGAAATCGACGCTCTACTATAGCATGATCGCGGAACCTGACCAACCCTCCCCAATCCCCTGCTGACCAAGTTTCCGACAGGGGGTGTCACACAAGAATCAGGAGCAGTAACCGATGCGCGGACTGGTTGCAGAGGTGGCGGTAGCGGCCCCCTTGGACAAACCCCTTTCCTATCTGGTCGAGAAGGCCCTGGCCGATTCGTTGCGCATCGGCATGCGGGTGAAAGTTCCCCTGGGGCGGCGCACCGCCATCGGCTATGTCATTGCCATAAGGTCGGGTGAGACGGATCGCCTGAAGCCGCTGCTTGAGGTGCTTGGTGAGGAACCTTTGTTTCCGTCGGGTATGGTCGAGCTGCTTCGCCGGGCGGCGGATTATTACCAGTATCCTCTGGGAGAAGTGATCCGCACCGCCTTGCCTGTCGGCCTCTCCACGGGGAACGAGGCCAGCGTGCTGATGGAAAGCCATTATCAGCCTGCTCCAAAAGATGGTGAACCGCGCGGGCCCCGCCAGCGTACTTTGCTCGCGCATCTGCGCCGCGTATCCTGTGCCTCCCGCACGGATCTGCTGGCGTTGTTCCCCGGCTGCCACGCCAGCCTCAAGGCTCTCGTCGGGCAAGGGTTTGTGCTGGAAGAGCAGCGGGAGCGTTTGCGCGACCCTTTTGCGGACCTGCCGCCGGTTGCCGATGTCCGCCTGGCGATGACCGAAGCCCAGAAGCAGGTATTCGCGGAGGTTGAACAGGCGATGCATGCCGGGGGATTCGCGCCGATGTTGCTGCACGGGGTGACGGGCAGCGGCAAGACCGAGATTTATCTGCGGTCCATTGAAAAGGTCCTGCAGGCAGGACGCCAGGCTCTGGTGCTGGTACCCGAAATTGCCCTTACGCCGCAGTTGGTCAGCCGGTTTCGATCCCGGTTCGCCGGCGATCGTGTCTGCCTGGCGGTGCTGCACTCCGGACTTTCCGCCGGGGAGCGATTCGATGCCTGGCGCAGCGTGGCCCGCGGTGACGTCGATATCGTCATCGGCGCCCGTTCGGCGGTGTTTGCGCCTCTCGGGCGACTGGGAATGATCGTAGTCGATGAAGAGCACGAATCGAGCTACAAACAGGGAGACGGTTTTCGGTATCATGCCCGGGATCTGGCCTTGATGCGAGGGCAGATGGAGGGGGCGTTGGTGCTGCTGGGCAGCGCGACGCCGGCACTGACCACCTTTTACCGTGCCCGCCAGGGCAAGCTTGCCTACCTGTCGCTTCCGGAGCGTGTTCTTGACCGGCCGCTCCCGGATGTGGAATTGATCGACCTGGGCCGGGAACGCCCCGAGGGGATTCTTGCGCAACCACTCAAACAGGCGCTGCTGGCCAACCTGGAGCGCGGTGAGCAGTCTCTGCTGCTTTTGAACCGGCGCGGTTTTGCGCCGTATCTTCTGTGCGCCGATTGCGGCAATGCCTTGCGCTGTCCCCATTGCGACATTACCCTGACATTTTACCTGTCCCAGAAAGTGCTGCGATGCAACTACTGCGATTATCGCCAGCCGCCGCCGGAACAGTGTCCCACCTGCCATGGGGCGGCTTTGCTGCCGGAGGGGGCCGGCACCGAACGTCTCGAGCAGGAGCTGCGCGATTTGCTGCCGACGGCGCGGATTGCCCGCATGGATCGGGACACGACCGGGCGCAAGGGGGCGCATCAGTCCCTGGTGACAGCCATGGAAAACCGCTCCATCGATGTTCTGGTCGGCACCCAGATGGTGGCCAAGGGGCTTGATTTCCCTGGCGTAACCCTGGTGGGGGTGGCGCAGACCGATAACCTTCTCAATCTGCCGGATTTTCGCGCCGCGGAACGCACCTTCACGCTGTTGACCCAGGTGGCGGGCCGGGCGGGCCGGGGCGAACGTCCCGGGCGCGTCTATGTGCAGACCTATGCCCCGGAGCATTTTTCCCTGGCCTGTTGTGCTCGGCACGATTATCTGGCCTTTGCCCGGGAGGAACTGCGCCTGCGGCAGGAGTTGGGGTATCCGCCCTTCGGTTTTCTTGCCCATTGTGTCTTTTCCGGCACGGATCGTCAGCAGGTCGAGTCGATGGCGGAAAGTCTGGCAGAGGGGCTTGCGGACGCGGCCATTGGCCTGGGGGTTGAAATTCTCGGTCCTGCTCCTTGTCCGCTGGCGCGGTTGCGCGGTAAAAACCGGTATCAGATACTGCTCAAGGCGCCTCTGCGCCCGCCTCTGCGGCACCTTCTGGCGCATTTGGCCAGGCTGCGGCGCATTCTGCCGCGCGCGGTGATCCTGACCGTCGATGTCGATCCGCTGGATATGCTCTGAGCATCGCAAAAACCAGTGACATCCGGGCCCATGTCTCTGGCGCAAGGCATGCCTGGTACCCCTTCAGGGACACAAGGGCAGGGGGAAGGTTAGGTGTTTCAGGTTAAGAGAGTCTTGCCCCACGATTGCAGTTGCTTTATTATGGCCCGGGCGACAAGGCGGCGACGGCAAGTCAATCGGAGCGATGCAACGGGTGGCGACGTGAAAAAAATTCTGGTAGTCGATGATCAGCCGACCATCCGGCAATTGCTCAGGATCACGCTGGAAACCGCGGACCGGGAGGTGTTGCTTGCCGAGAGCGGTGAGCATGCCTTGGAGATAGCCCGACGCACATCGCCCGATCTCGTTATCATGGATATCATGATGCCAGGGGGCATGGACGGTTTTGAAACGATTCGCAGCCTGCGGGCCGATGTCCTTTTGAAAAAATGTCCGGTCCTGGTGCTGACGGCCAAGGACCAGAAAGCCGAACGCAGCAGGGCGGAGGAAATGCAGGTGGCGGGGTTTTTGTCCAAGCCGTTTCATCTCGATGAACTCCAGGCTCAGGTTGATCGGCTTATCGTCTGAAGAAGATCAGGTTTTTTGCCGTTTCCACAATGCACATTATATGAAGAGGAGATTCCATCATGAAAAAAGATCTGCTGGAAAAGGGCGCCATTGTCCAGCGCGACCAGGAAACCTTCGCCGTTGCTCCGCATATCCCCGGGGGCATCACTTCGCCCGCCACGCTGCGCAAAATCGCGGATGTGGCCGAGCAGTTCAACGCCAAGGCCCTGAAACTGACCAGCGCCCAGCGCATTGCCATCGTCGGTCTTGCCGAAGACCAGCTTGACGCGGTTTGGGAAGCTGTTGGCGAAAAACCGGGCGCGGCCATCGGCATGTGTGTGCGTTCCGTGAAAATCTGTCCGGGCACCACCTTCTGCAAGCGTGGTCAGCAGGACTCGGTCGGTGTCGGCCTGGAACTGGACAATGCCTACCATGGCATGGAGTTGCCCTGGAAATTCAAAATCGGTGTTTCCGGTTGCGCCAACGATTGCGGCGAAGCCTGCATCAAAGATGTCGGGCTTATTGGCACACCCAAGGGCTGGAATGTAATGGTCGGCGGAAATGGCGGCGGTTTGCCGCGGCTGTCCCAGAAACTCGTGGAACATGTGCCTACCGACGAGGAGGTTATCGAAATTGTCGGCAAGGTCGTTGCCTGGTTCAAGTCCCAGAACCGCAAGGGCCGTATCGGCAAGTTCGTGCAGGAAATGGGGCTGGATGCGTTCCGGAAGGAAGTTCTTGGCGAATAATGCAGCCGTGCGTTGACGGGATCGATCGCGGGAGAGTTTAAAGCTCTCCCGTTTTTTTATGCGTCGCCGGATACAGCGGTGCCGTTGCGGCAGAATTTATAGCCCCGGCCGCGTATCGTGAGAAAATGCCGCGGATGGCCGGGCGTGGCTTCGAAGTATTTGCGCAGCCGCACAATGAAATTGTCCAGGGTGCGGGTCTCGGTGTCCGGAGACAGACCCCAGACCGACGCCAGCAGCTCTTCGCGTGACAGTATTTTACCTTCATTTTCTAAAAAGATCCGCAGCATGCGCACTTCCAGATCGGTGAGATCCAGATTGCCCTGCGCGGTGGTGGCGCGCCGCTGGTGCAGGTAGACACAATTGTCGCCGAAGCGGAAACCCTGAGCGTCCCCGGAGATGTCGCGATACCACCTCGAGCGGTTGACCATACCGCGCACCCGCAGCAGAAACTCGGTCAGGCTGAAAGGTTTGGTCAGATAATCGTCCGCCCCGGCTTCAAGACCGGCGATGCGGTTCTGCTCCTTGCCCATGGCGGTCAGAATCAAAACCGGCAGCCGGGGGTCCAGGTCGCGAATCCGGCGGCAGACGTCCAGTCCGCCGATTCCCGGCAGCATCAAATCAAGTATGACCATCAGACAGCGGTGCCACGGGGCCTGTTCCAGGGCCTGTTCCCCGGAGGTGACGTGTATAACCCGGTAGCCTTCCTGTTCCAGATTGAAAACAAGTCCGCGTGCGATGTGGAGTTCATCCTCCACGAGCAGAATATACGGTTCTTTCATAGCGTGCCCGCCCCCGCCGGGGGGAGGCTGCGGGGCAGCAGGATATGCACGGTGGTGCCCTGGTCCCTGCCCTTGCTTTCCAGCCAGACCTTGCCCCGGTGCCGCCATACCAGGGTGCGCACGATGAACAGGCCGAGCCCCGAACCGCGAATGGTTTCGCCATCGTGCCAACCTCGATAAAACATCCGAAATACCTTTTTCTGCTCCTTGGGGTCGATGCCGCGCCCATGGTCCGCTACGGTCAGGTGGCAGCGGTTCCCGGTTTTGTGCAGCTCGACACGGATGCGGGGTTTGCCATTGGCGTAGAGGATGGCGTTTTCCAGCAGGTTGCGCAGGATGGTTTCAATTGCCAGAGGTTCAAAATAGCAGAACAGCTCCGGTTCAATGGCTGTTTCCAGCAGGCAGTCGGCGGGCAGGGTGGCCGACTGCCCTTCAAGATACTGTTCGATGGCTGCAGACAGGTTGCCGAGACGCAGGTCGAGGCGCGGCCAGCGTTGTTCCAGGCGGTTGGCGGTCAGCATGTTGTCCACCATATTGTTGAGCCGTACCGTATCCTCCAGCATGGTGTCGAGAAACGCCTGCAGGCGGTCCGGATCCGGTTGCCGCATGCGGATGGTTTCCAGGTGCAGCTGCAGCGATGCCAGCGGTGATTTCAGTTCATGACTGACCTGGGATATGAACTGTTTTTGCGCACGATAGAGCGAGACCTGCCGGCGCCAGTAGATAAAGATGACATAGACCCCGGCCAGAATCGCCACCAGCAGCACGAGCCCTTCGACAAGCAGCAGCCAGTCGTAGCGACCCAGCAGCAGCTCCGGGTGGTATTTTTCCGCCAGGGAGCGCAATTTGCGATGGTTCTGCAAAAACCAGGTCACCCACGAAACAACCACCAGCACCCAGGCCAGCTGGATGCCGATCAGCGCCATGAGGGGATTGAAAATGCGTCGCCAAGTTTTCATGGCATCCTGTTTACCATCGCAGGCCGTCCCGGACAAGAGAAAAGGCGGGTGGAAACACCTGTGCCGGTGCGGGGTTTTACACAACTATTACATTTGGCGGCGCGACTTTCTGGTACCATGACGGACGTTACAGTATATGAGAGATTTTTACCCGGAGATGCGATCATGAAAGACACCGCCGTAAAAAAACTGGTCATCGGCCGATATTCCACCCCGTTTCCCCTGATTCTAGGCGGCATGGGGGTGAGGATATCCGGTGGGCGGTTGGCCGGACACGTCGCCCGCTGCGGTGGTTTCGGCACGATTGCGGCCGCCGGAATCGGCGTCAACAGTCCCTACTACACCGGCCGCAATTTTTTCGCTGCCGATATACAGGCCTTCAAGGATGAGATCCGCAAGGCCTACGCGATTGCCCCTGACGGCGTCATTGGCGTCAACTGCATGGTAGCCGTGACCAATTATGATGCTATGGTTCGGGCCGCCTGCGAAGCCGGCGCCAAATATATTGTCAGCGGTGCCGGACTGCCCATGAGCCTGCCGGCCTTGACCGCTGATTATCCCGATGTGGCGCTGATTCCGATTGTCTCTTCGGTGCGTGCCGCTCAGCTTATCACACGCAAGTGGCTGCAGAATCACCATCGCCTTCCCGATGCGGTTGTGGTCGAAGATCCCGATACGGCCGGAGGACATCTGGGGGAAAAGCCGGAAAATATCGGCACCGGTTGCTATGATCAGTATGAAACGGTCCGCCAGGTCAAGGCCTACTTTCAGCAGGTACATCAGCGTCATGTGCCCGTTATCGCCGCCGGAGGCATCTGGGACCGGCAGGATATACTGCAGGCTCTCGCGCAGGGGGCCGATGCGGTACAGATGGCCAGCCGCTTTGTGTGCACCGAAGAGTGCGATGCCGATCCGGCTTTCAAACAGGCCTATCTTGACTGCCGCCCCGAGAACATCGGTCTGATCATGAGTCCTGCCGGCCTGCCGGGGCGGGCGCTGGTCGGCAATATCGACCGCATCCGCCAGCGGGATCTCGACGCCGGCTGCGATTGTGCTTGTGCCTGTTTGAAAAAATGCACTTTCAAGGAAACCGGGGAACGCTTCTGTATTATCGGCGCTCTCGACAGGGCTCAGCGCGGCGATGTCGACACCGGTCTGGTGTTTTGCGGAACCAACGCCTGGAAGGCCGACCGCATTACCACGGTGCAGGCCATTTTCGACGAACTGTTTATGCTGTCTCATCAGCAAAAACAGAGCCTGGCGGTCAATGCCTGATTGCCGGAAAATACAAATCGAAAACGACGGGGCGAGCCATGGCGGACCCCGTTTTTTTATAGGTCCTTGTGCCAGTCTGGCGGCAGCGCTTGTCGCGCCCCCCGGTTGTGATGTACTATTGCGCGATCAGGCCCCTTTTTTCCGGTGAGGATGCCAGTGAGTGATCTCGTAACAGAATTTCTGCCCAAGTGGATTGCCTGGGAAACAACCCGGCGTTGCAATCTGCAATGCATTCACTGCCGTTGCTCCTCCGATTCGCACGCTTCCGAGGGCAATTTTTCGACCCGGGAGGCGTTTGCACTGATCGATGACATCTGCACCGTGTCGCGCCCGGTGATGGTTTTGTCCGGTGGCGAACCGCTGTTGCGCAAGGATATTTTCGAGATTGCCGACTACGGAACCGCCCAGGGCCTGCGCATGTGCATGGCGACCAACGGCACCCTGATAACCGACAGTGTCTGCAGGGACATGCTGGCCACGGGGATTCGCATGGTTTCTTTGTCTCTTGACGGTTCCAGTGCCGCCGTGCATGACGATTTCCGGCGCTGTCCCGGGGCTTTCGATGCGGTGGTGCAAGCCGCCGGCATTTTGCGCCGCAATGGCATACCGTTTCTGGTAAACTCCTCTTTTACGAAGCGCAACCAAAGCGATATCGCCGCCACTTTCCAGTTGGCCAAAAAGCTCGGGGCGCAGGCCTGGTATCTGTTCATGATCGTTCCGACCGGACGGGGAGAGTCCATCATGGAGGAACTGATCAGCGGGCCAGACTACGAAGAGATACTGGCCTGGCACTACCGCCAGGAACGGGACGAAAAGGATATTCTGATGCGTCCGACCTGCGCGCCCCACTATTACCGCATCGCACCGCAACTGGCGCAGGCCGAGGGGCGCTCTCTGGAGCGGCGCAGCCTGTCGTTTTCCACCGGCGGCGGGAAGGGATGTCTGGCCGGACAGAGCATCTGCTTCATCGATGCCTTCGGCGAGGTTAAACCCTGCTCCTATTTTCCACGTTCGGCGGGCAACATCAAAAATACACCTTTCCGCCGGTTGTGGTTCGATGCGCCGATCCTGCGGCAGTTGCGGGATTTCAGCCTTTACCGCGGCAAATGCGGCAATTGCGAATACTTGAGGGTCTGCGGCGGTTGCCGCGCACGGGCCGATGCCGTCTATGGCGATTACCTTGCGGAGGAGCCCTTCTGCAGTTATCAGCCGGGCGCGCGCAATATTCCGAAGGATCAGGTCGATGGCAGAAAATCATGATTTCATACGGGCCTGCTACGGCAAACCGGTAAGCCGCACTCCCGTGTGGCTGATGCGGCAGGCCGGGCGTTATCTTCCCCAGTATCGAACGATCCGGGAGCGGGTTGCGTTTCTCGACCTGTGCAAGACCCCGGAACTGGCCGCCGAGGTCACGCTGCAACCCGTCGACGCCCTGGGTGTCGATGCCGCCATCCTGTTTTCCGATATTCTGATTCCGGTGGAAGCCATGGGGCAGCATCTGCATTACCAGCCGGCTCCCGTGTTGAATCCGCCGGTGCGCACGGCGTCCGATGTGGAATCCCTGCGCCTGCTGCAACCGGAGCAAGATGTGCCATTTGTACTGGAGACCATCCGCTTGCTGCGACGGGAACTGGAGGGACGCGTGCCTCTGATCGGATTTGGCGGCGCTCCTTTTACCCTGGCCTGCTACATGGTTGAAGGCTGCGGCAGCCGCCATTTTCTGGCTCTGAAAAGCCTCATGTTCCGGATGCCCGAAATCTATGCGCGGTTGATGGATAAAATAACCGATGCCAGCATCGTTTATCTGCGGGCCCAGGTCAGCGCCGGTGCCCAGGCCCTGCAGATTTTCGATAGTTGGGGGGGGATTCTGGCTCCGACCGATTACCGACGTTACGTTCTGCCTTACAGCCGTCGGCTTCTGTCCGCGCTCGAGGATCTGGAAGTGCCTCTGATCCATTTTGTCAAAGGCGCCGGCACCATGCTCGATCTTGTCGCCTCGGCCGGTGGACATGTCGTCGGTCTTGACTGGGGAATCGGTCTGGGACAGGCCCGGGAAATTCTCGGTGACGGTGTGGCGGTGCAGGGAAATCTCGATCCCGCGGTATTGCTGGGGACGCAAGCCGTCATCGAGTCTGAAGTACGGCGCATTCTGGATGAAAATGGCGGCCGGCCCGGGCATGTTTTCAATCTCGGCCATGGGATTGTGCCCGAAGTGCCGCCCGCAAACGCTGCATTTCTTGTCGATTGCGTCCATCGCCTCAGTCAGCGTTGAGGGAGGTTGGCATGAATCGCCCCCTATGGCGGACCGAGGCCGGGATGGCCGAAAAGACCGCCCTGGTGCTGCTCAATATGGGAGGGCCGGATTCCCTTCTGGCCGTGGAGCCGTTTCTGCGGAATCTTTTCTCCGACCGGGAACTGATCCGACTGCCTGGCGGGGCTCTGCTGCAGGGTCCCTTTGCCCGGCTTTTGGCGAGACTGCGCGCGCCCCGGGCGCGGCGCGCCTATCAGGCGATCGGCGGGGCTTCACCTTTGCGGCACTGGACGGAATACCAGGCCCGTGGTATCGCCGGGCTGCTCGGCGAAGGCTGGCAGCCGGAGGTCATCATGCGCTACTGGGGGCCGCGCGCGCCGCAGGTTCTCAACCGGCTACGGCAAGAGGGGGTGCGGCGTGCCGCGGTTGTGCCTCTTTACCCTCACTTCACCACGGCCACAAGCGGCAGCAGCATTAACGATTTCTGCCGCAACGCCGTGCGTTTCTGCCCCGATCTTGATTATCGCCTGATTCCCGAATGGTTCGATTGGCCGCCGTATCTCGATGCCCTTGCCGATGCCGTACGGGAAGGATTACGCCGATTTGAGGCCGACCGGCGCCGCCAGGTGGTGCTGGTGTTCAGCGCCCATTCGGTTCCGGAAAGCCTGATTCTGCGGGGCGATCCTTATCTGAACCAGGTGCGGGCCACCATGCGGGGGGTTCTGGAGCGGCTGCCGGAGTGTTCCTCCAGGCTGGCTTTCCAGAGCCGTAGCGGACCGGTGCGATGGATCGGGCCGAGCGTTGCCGAAACCCTCGATGCCCTGGCGGTCGAAGGGTGCCGGCAGGTGCTGATCGTGCCGATTTCCTTCGTGTCCGACCACGTCGAAACCCTGTATGAAATTGACCATGGCTACAAGAAGTATGCCCTGGGAAAGGGCCTGGAGCGGTTTGAACGCATTGCTGCGTTCAATGATGATGCCGGCTTTATGCGCGCCATGGCGGCGCTGGTGGCATCCAGCGTACCCGCTTCCTGGCACAAGCGGCCGACGGCCATCGGAGCTCCCTGCCGGAATGCGCCTTGATCCGCCAGGCGCGTTCGTGGATCACAGGCCGGCTTCGGCCAGTTTTTGCAGGAGTTGCCGCTGCTCCGCCGTCGGTTTGCGGGGTATGGCGATTTCTATGACGGCGAACAGGTCACCGGCCTTTTTGCGGCCGTGGGTCGGCACGCCGTAGCCTTTCAGGCGGATTTTGCCGCCACTGGCCATGCCGGCCGGCACCTTTACCCGTTTTTCCCCTTCCAGGGTTGGCACTTCCACGGTGGTGCCGAGGCAGGCGCCGCTGAACGGAATACGCACCGAGACATAAAGATCGCGATCCTGGCGTGTGAAACGGCTGTCGGGATCGACCTTGATCTCCAGAAACAGGTCGCCGTGTGGTCCACCTGTCGGACTGGCGCCCCCTTTGCCGGCCACGCGCAGTCGCTGTCCCGATTCAACCCCCGGGGGGATGTTGACCTGCAGATGTTCGATCCCGTTTTCGCCGCGGAAATCTACCCGTCGCTGCCCGCCCAGTACGGCCTGGCGAAACGGCAGGTTAAGGTGCATGACGTAATCCTGCCCCTTGACCGCGCGGGCGCGGCCGCCCTGGAAAAAGGATGCGCCCCGGCCGCCGCCGCCGAACAGCCGCCCGAAGATGTCGTTGGTGTCGAAGCCGAACTCACGGAACATATCGCCGACGTCGAAATTGCGGTAAATGTCTTCCTGGCTGAAGCGCTGGTGGAAGCCCGCTTCGCCGAATTGGTCGTACTGCCGGCGTTTGTCGGCATCCGAGAGCACAGCATAGGCTTCGGTGATTTCCTTGAACCGCTCTTCGGCCTGCTTGTCCCCGGGGTTTTTGTCCGGGTGGTATTTGAGGGCCTGCTTGCGGTAGGCTTTTTTGATGGTGTCGGTATCGGCGTCCTTGGCGACGCCCAGAATGGCATAATAGTCCTTGGCCATGGTTTCTCCTGAATAAAAGGCGATGTCACTGGCTAATATAAGTAGCGCAAACCCGTGCGTCAAGGCTCCTGTAATGGCTGATTTGTACACTTGCAGCGGTGGACGTCGACAGGCAAGGGAAAAAGACAATGAATGTAACCATCATCGGCGGCGGTCTTTCCGGGCTGGCCACGGCTTTTGCCATTCAGCAGGGTGCCCGTCGTCTTGGTCTGGAAATCAATCTCACGATTCTGGAAAAGCAGCGCCGTGCCGGCGGCAAGATCCGCTCTGAGAAGATCGGCGGTTATCTGTGCGAATGGGGACCGAACGGTTTTCTCGACAGCAAGCCGGCGACCCTTGACTTGTGCCGGGACGCAGGTCTTGGCGGAGACTTGTTGCCTTCCAGCGACGCCGCCCGCAGGCGTTTCATTTTCTCCGATGGCCGCTTGCAGCGGGTACCGGATTCGGCCGGGGGGTTTTTCCGATCACAACTGGTTTCCTGGCCGGGTAAATGCCGTCTCGTCGCGGAACTTCTGGTGCCGCGCCGTGCCGACGGTGCGGATGAAACCCTGGCGGAGTTCGTGCGGCGGCGTCTGGGGCGGGAAGCCCTTGATCAACTGGTCGGACCCATGGCCTCCGGCATCTTCGCCGGCGACCCTGAGAGCATGAGTCTACGCAGCTGTTTCCCCCGCATTTACGAGCTGGAACAGCAGTATGGCGGCCTGATCCGGGCGATGCTGCGCCTGGCGCGGCGCAAGCGCGCCGAGATCCGGGCCGGCAAAGTGGTGTCCGGGGCGGCCGGGCCGGGCGGCATTCTCACCTCTTTTGCCGGCGGCATACAACAGTTGACCGATGGCCTTTCCCGGCACCTGGAAGGCTGCCTGCGGCTGGGTATCGATGTCGAGGCTATTATTCCCGAAAAACAGGGGTTTGTCTTGCAGTGCCGCGACGGCCAGGTGTGCAGGACGCGGATCGTCGTAGCGGCGCTGCCGGCCATGGACCTGGCTTTGCAGCTTGAAAAATCCGTTCCGGCCATGACCGCGTTGCTGCAACAGATTCCTTACGCACCGCTACAGGTGGCCTGCTTCGGGTACCGCAAAAATGCCGTTCCCCGGGAGCTTGACGGCTTCGGATATCTGGCTGCGCGCCGTTCGGGGCTGAACAGTCTCGGGACGTTGTGGTCTTCCAGCATTTTTCCGCAGCGAGCCCCCGACGGACACGTGTTGCTGCGGACCATGTTCGGCGGCGCCACCCGCCCGGATGCCGCGCAGATTAGTGCCGAGGATGTGCAACGCTGCGTCAGGGAGGATCTGGCACGAACCCTGGGGATCACAAAAGCACCGGATTTTGTTAGAATCATCCGTCACGAGGCGGCAATTCCCCAGTATGTAGCCGGCCACGGCGCGCGCCTGCGGGCTCTGGAGGCCGCGGCCGGTCGTTATCCCGGCCTGTTTCTTGCGGGAAATGCCTTCTTCGGTGTCGGCCTCAATGATTGTGTTGCGAGGGCCAACAGGGTGGCCGCAAGGGTTCTGGAGGCTTTGCAGAACACCCGCTAGGGATTTCGCCCCCGTGAAGAGAAGCATGGCGGCATGATGCTTGCTGCTTGTCCGAAACGTCAACTTGAAAGGACCGGTCCCCGGAGGGTCCGGGACATACGGTGAAAAGCTGAATGATTAATTGGTTCCCAGGACATATGCACAGTGCCCGGAAGCAGATAGCCGGGGACATGCCGAAAATCGATCTGGTGGTCGAGGTGCTCGATGCACGCTTGCCGGTCGCCAGCAGCAATCCGCTTCTGGAGGAATTGCGCGGCGCCAAACCCTGCATCAAGGTTTTGAACAAGAGCGACCTGGCCGACCCCGAAATCACCAAAGCCTGGGTGCGTTATTTTGAACAACACGCCAAGGGGGTCAAGGCCCTGGCTATCGACGCTACCCAGAAAAACGAGGCATCCCGGCTGATTCGCCTGAGCCGCGGCCTGGTGCCGCATCGCGGTGGCCCCGGCAAACCGCTGCGCATCATGATTGTCGGCATCCCCAACGTCGGCAAATCGACGCTGATCAATACCCTTTGCGGCCGCAGGATTGCCAGGGTCGGGGACCGGCCGGCCATCACCCGCACTTCGCAGCAGGTCGATCTGCGTAACGGTATCTTCCTGTTCGACACCCCCGGCGTGCTGGCCCCCAACCTGGAAGACCAGCGCGGGGCTCTGTGTCTGGCCGCCACCGGAGCCATCGGCGACAACGCCATGGAGCATGAGCGGATCGCAATTTTTGTTGGCGATTTTCTTCTGGAGCGATATCCGCTGCAGGTTTCGCAACGCTTTCGGCTGAAGGAGCTTCCCGAAAACGGCGAAGCGCTGCTTGTTGAAGTGGGCCGCCGGCGTGGCTGTCTGGCGGCCGGCGGTGTCGTTGATCGGCAACGGGCCTCTGAACTTCTGCTGCACGAATTGCAGGCTGGCCGACTGGGCCGCATCAGTATGGAAACGCTCGGGGATGTTGCCGCCGAATGATCGTCGGCAATGCAGGGCGGTCCTCTTCATCGACGGCGTTTGCAGGGTGCACAAGGAGAATTGGCGCCCCGATTCATAAAGGTATTTACAGTTTCTCTGACTCAAGGTAGTCTGACGCGTCTTTTTCAGAAACAGTCCTTTTTGCCCCTGGAGGTAAGGCAATGAAACGCACAATGGGAATCTTTTCGATCGCGGCCCTGGTGCTGCTTATGGGCAGCGGTTGTTCCGGCAAGGAGCAAGCAGCCGTCAAGATGGAGTCGCTGCAGGACAAGGTAAGCTATGGTATCGGGTTGCGCATCGGGCGAGACTTCAAGGCCCAGCAGGTGGAATTGAATCCCGATTTGCTCATGAGGGGGATAAAGGATGGCCTGGGCGATGCCGAACCGCTGCTGACCGAGGAGCAGATTCGGGAAACCATGGTAGCTTTTCAGCAGGAAATGATCGAGCGTGAGAAGACGCGCCTTGAAGAAGCCTCGACTAAAAACGCCGCAGAAGGCAAAAAATACCTGGAAGCCAATGCCAAAAAAGAGGGAGTGGTCACTCTGCCCAGCGGTCTTCAGTACAAGGTGATCACGGAGGGTACCGGCAAACAGCCGACCGCCGAGAATATCGTCAAGGTTCACTATCGCGGCACGCTGATCGACGGCACGGAATTCGACAGTTCCTACGAGCGCAATGAGCCGGCCGAATTTCCTGTTGGCGGGGTCATCCCCGGCTGGACCGAGGCCTTGCAGTTGATGAAGGAAGGCGCCAAATGGCAACTGGTGCTTCCCGCTGAGCTGGCCTACGGCGAGCGTGGCGCCGGCCCCCGCATCGGCCCCAATGCCACCTTGCTGTTCGAGGTGGAACTGCTGGAAGTCAAACCGCCCCAGGCGCAGGAATAAGACGCTTTGCGTCCGGATGTGCAATACGAAAAAAGCGAATGTGCAGACAAGAACCTCCGCATCCTCGGGATCCGGGGTTCTTGTTTACAAGGTGCGCGATGCAGCGTGGCTGCATTACGATGGGTTGAGCGGTACCTCACCACGGTTATGGGAAAGGCGGTTTTTTGTTGCCTATGAAAACGACAGCAACCTCATCCAACACCATGCTTTGGGCGGCGGGGTTCATGCTTCTGGTCGCGGGCGCCATCGGATCCTGCTCCGGACAGTTGCTGGCGGCCTGCGTCGCGGCGCTGTTTGCCGTTTACCCCCTTTACGCCTGTCGCAATTGGCGCCGTCTGGCCGCAGCCCTGGTTTTGCTGCTGGCGGTCGGGGTTGTGGCGGCCAGTGTCGATGATTTCCAGCGTGAAATGGAAGGATACAGATTGCGGGCGCGCACGGGACAGCCGGCGGCGGGGCGATAAGGGTGCAGGGGGAGAACAGCAGGACCAAAACGTCGAGACCATGGCCGAGGCCGGCAGCCCGGCCGAGGACTGCCGGCCAGGTTGCTGGCGGCGGACTCCGCTGAATTACGAAGGGTTACTGGTTGTCGGTTTCCACGGGTGTCGGTTCGGGAACATCGGGCACCTGAGGGGGGTCGTAGTCGATGCAGCCGGACAGGCAGCTGCGCATGCACTCTTCATAACCCTTGCCTCTGGCGGCAGAGCAACTGCTGGCGCAGTCGGAACCACAATCGGCAATCGCCTGGGTCGATAGGGCTATCAGCAAAGTCAGCAACAGCAGGCCGGTCATGCATTTTTTCATGGTGTTCACCTCCGAAAAAAGGATAAAGGGCAGCATGGTCGGACCGCCCATCGTGGTGGCTCCCCGACCGTGCCGTAAACAAAGAAAAATATATAGGCAGTCGATAGTGGAAAGCCATATAAATTTGTGGCCTTTGACAACGGTTTTCTGAGATTATCGGTATCACCCGGCGTTTTTCTTGAAGGTGCGGGGTTTTTTCAATCTGGAATGAGAGGCAGGTAATGAGACGGATTGTTTGCAGCGCCTTGTTGGCATGTTTTCTGGTTGCGCCGGCTGTGGCCGGGCAGGATCACCCGGAACTTCTGCTTGGTTTGAATACTGATTTTGAGAACCAACAGATCGTCATCGAAGTGGCGAGCAGCGGTTGCACGGTCAAGCAGGACTTCCGCGCGGAATATAAGGATGCCACCCTGACCTTTTTCCGGCTGCGGCGGGATGACTGCAAAGCCATGCCCCGGAAGATCCCCATCCGCTTTTCCCTCGAAGAGCTGGAACTGTCCGCGCACCAGCCTTTTTCTCTGGGTAATCCCATTGTTGTTAACGAAAATTTCGCCGGCCAGTGGCTTCGTCCCTAGCTCTGGAGGTTTTGCATGACGCGCAAAGTGCATGTGGCTCCTGGCGGATTGACCCAGGTGCAGGCGAAGGCGGGGATAGTAATTGCCGTTCTGTTTCTGTTTTTCGGGCTGATTTTTGGCGGGGTGGTGTGGTACGACATGCCCCGTTCCGAAGTCGCCCTCAAGCTGCTGACGGGCGCCTTCTTTCTGATATGGGTGGTGGCCTGCGTGGCTATCATCCTGTTTAATGCGAAATGGCTGGCGGCGAGCCGACGCTCCCAACCGGACACCTTGCTCGATCTGCAAATCGAGGCCTCGGGCGACGGCCCGGATCAAGACAATATGCTGGATTTCGAACAGCGTCTGCGCAAACTTGAAGTGCTCAAGCGTGACGGACTTATCTCGGATGCCGAGTATGCACACAAGCGTCGCGAGATCCTGCGGCAAAAATGGTGAGAACAGGGCCGGACGACAGGGGGCTGTCAAGGCCCGGGCATCGGGGTGCGCGATATGAAAAAAGGCCGGGACTGTAAGCTGTACTGGTTTTTTGTTTTGCTGATAGCGTTGGGGGCGGGCTGCGTCAGGGACGTTGCGTCGGCGGTTGATATGGCCCGGCCGCAGGATGCCGTTGAGCGGTGGACCCTCGATGAATTTTTCACCTGTGAAGTTCCCGTACAGTGGATCAAAGAGAAATCTTTACCGGAAACCGGCATGACTGTCGGCGAAGGGCATGGCGTGATTCTCCACAGCCCCTGGCCCGGGGAGGTGCCGGTGACGATATCTCTGCATTATTACGCTGAAGGAAGGCCTCGCGGCCATTCCCTGGAAGCGTTTGTCCGGGAACATTCCCGCCCGTTCCCGGGAAACATGGAAAATGCTCGCAGCGAAGCGCCCCGCGAACTGCTTGTTGATGGCAAAAAAGCCCTGAGCTTCACCCGGCAACAATACCGTTTTGTCCCCCTTGTGAATATCCTTGGCCCATCCGGCGAACCGTCCGACACCAGGGATCCCAGGGTTTACGAATCCCGCGAACGCATGGCCCGTGCGGTGACGGTTCTCGAACAGGTGGTGGTTGTCCCGGTATCATCGGGGTTTTATGCCCTTGTGTACAGCGCCCCGGAAGCCGATGCAGAAGTCTTCGGCGGCGTTTTCCGAAGAATCCTTTCCACCTTCCAGACGTTGCAACCGTAGTCAACATCGTTTCCTGCACTGAATTTCCCATTGACATTATTGTAGCGCGGTGCCACTATCATGGCGCCATGCGCCGAATAACGGTGCCAGTGCAATCGGCAGGTCTTCTGCAGGTTGCGGCAGTCTGGGAAAAAGCTCTTCATTTCAGTGTGAAAGGATTCTCTCCATGCGCTCCCTCCTGGTTGTTCTGCTCTTGTCCCTTGCCTTTTGCTCGTCTGCTTTTGCTACGGAAGTCCGGCTTTCCGTGGCGGCGAGTATGACCGATGCGATCAAGGAAATCGTCACTGTCTATGCGAAGAAAGGGGAGGATGCCACCGTCCTGCCTAACTTCGCGTCTTCCGGGGCTCTCGCCAAACAGATCGTTCAGGGGGCGCCTGCGGACATTTATATTTCAGCCAATCCCAAGTGGATGAATTACCTGGTAGAGAATAATCGGGTGCCGGGCAAAGGCGTAGGCACCCTTGCCTACAACACGCTGGTGTTTGTAGGGCCCCAGGACCTGCCGGTCAGCTCCCTCAAGGATATCGCCACGCTGCAACGCATCGCTATCGGCAGCCCCAAAAGCGTGCCTGCCGGCCAGTATGCAGAACAGGCCCTTGGCAGGGCAGGTCTGCTCGGACAAATTCAGCCCAAACTGATTCTTGCCAAGGATGTGCGGCAGGCACTCATGTATGCCGACCGGGGTGAGGTGGACGGGGCCTTTGTTTATCGAACCGACGCTTTGTTGGCCAAAAGGGCGGCCATTTTGCTGGAAGTTCCTCAACGTCTCTACGATGAAGTGACCTATCCCATCGCCCTGACGACGGATGGTGCCCAAAACCCCTCGGCAATCGCCTTTTTCAATTTTCTGAAAAGCGGCGAGGCTGCCGGTTTGTTGAAAAAACACGGATTTGTCGTTCGTTGACAGGTTGAATAATTGTCCGGATGGTGCCCAGTCATGATCGAATTTTCTCCCACGGACATTCAGGCCATTGTGCTTTCCGCCAGGGTGGCGTTTACCGCCACCCTGGTTTCCATCCCCTTCGGTTTCGCGGTCGCCTATCTGTTGGTTTTTTCACGGTTCCCCGGCAAGCCCCTTATTGCTGGCCTGGTCAATCTCCCCCTGGTGCTGCCGCCGGTGGTGGTCGGCTATCTTCTGCTCCTGTCCCTCGGAAGTCACGGCTGGTTTGGAGAAATACTCGCCAGATTTGGCGTGCGTGTCATTTTTACCTGGAAAGCGGCAGTGGTTGCCTCGATGGTGGTCGGTTTTCCCCTGCTGGTGCGTGCCATATGCATCGGCATGGAGGATATTGACGGCCGCCTGATCCAGGCGGCCCGCACGCTCGGCGCGCGATGGTACGATGTGTTGTTCACCGTCATCCTGCCGCTGTCGGGACGGGCCATGCTGGCCGGTGCGACTCTGATGTTTGCGCGCAGCCTCGGCGAATTTGGTGCGACCATTGTCCTGGCGGGCAACATTCCGGGCGTGACCCAGACCATTCCGTTGGCCATTTTCGATTATTCCAGCAGTCCCGGCGGTGACCCCATGGCCCTGGGCCTGTGTCTGGTATCCATCTCCCTGGCGCTGGCTGTGCTGGTGTTCAATGAAGGTTTGATCAAACGTTTTCGGCGGAGAATGCGGCCATGACTCTCGAAGTCGCGCTTGAAAAACAACTGGGTGCTTTTTGCTTCGCTTCAGAATTTTCCCTCAACTGCCGGCGGGTCGGGGTGTTCGGCCCTTCAGGCAGCGGCAAGTCAACCCTGATGCACATGCTGGCCGGGTTGCTCAGGCCGGATCGTGGCTTTATCCGGCTCGACGGCGAGACGCTTTTTGACGGCAGTTCGAAGATCAACCATTGTTCGGAAAAACGACGCATCGGCGTGGTTTTTCAGCATGCTCACCTGTTTCCGCACATGGGGGTTCGACGCAACCTGCTGTACGGTTACAAGCGCCTGCCGGCCCGGCAGCGCAGGATCGTGCCGCAATCCCTGATCGAAGTACTCAACCTTGGTCCATTGCTCGATCGCGGTGTCGAGTCCCTTTCTGGTGGTGAGCGTCAGCGCGTGGCTCTCGGCCGCACAATCCTGTCGTGCCCGCGGCTCATATTGATGGACGAACCCCTGAGCGGTCTGGACGAGGGGCTCAAGTATCAGATTATCCCCTATCTGAAAAAGGTATTTGCCGAGTTCGGCATCCCCTTTATGTTCATCAGCCACTCTCTCAACGAAATGCGGCTGATGACCGAGCAGGTGCTGGAACTCGCCGATGGTCGCCTCTGCTCCCGGACCTCCCCGCATCAACTGGCTCTGCGTCGCATGGGAAGCGCACCGACGGGCTATGTCAACCTGCTGGAGCTGCAGGATCCCCGTCCGCATAACGGTTTGTGCATCTACCGGTGGGGCACGCAGGAGTTCGTTTTGACGGCCGATGAACAGGAGTCCTCGGGTATGTTTGAACTTTCTTCCAGGGAGATAACTTTGTTCAAACGGCACCCTGAAGCAACCAGTGCGCGCAATATGCTGCGGTGCCGCGTCAAAAAGATCTTTGAGGCCGGAAACCGGGTCGGCATCGAACTCGATTGTGGCGACGGGCATCTGATATCCCAGGTAGTCGGTGAGGCCGTCAGGGATTTGGGTCTGGAGGAAGGCGGGGAAGTTGTTGCGGTGATCAAGGCTTCGGCTTTTCGCAGGCTCTATTGACGGTTGTCCGATATTTTTATTTTTTTATGTGTATTTATGCCTTGCTCTTTCAAACCGTACCGTGCTATGGTGCTTTTACTTAAGCAAGTTTGTGTAAGAGTATTACGCTCGCCAGATTGACAAGGTGTCAACATGGATCAAGCACACAAACCCCTTGGGTTGTGTGTTTTTTTATTTTCCGGGTGAGTGTGTTTACACAACAAAAAAGTCCCGATCGGGAGCATGGAGAAAAAATGGCTGAAGGTACTGTGAAATGGTTTAACGACGCAAAAGGTTTTGGTTTTATCGAGCAGGATAACGGACCTGACGTGTTTGTTCATTTTTCTGCGATTCAGGGTGATGGATTCAAGTCCCTTGCCGAAGGTGACCGCGTGGCTTTCGATGTCACCCAGGGTCAAAAAGGCCCCCAGTCTGCCAACGTGCGCAGAATCTAAGCAAGTCCATAAAAGTGGATCATCAAGGAGCCCCGCGAGAAATCGCGGGGCTCTTTTTTTTTCGCTCCAGACCTGGCGCATAGTGCCGTGACTGGCGCGGGCCCTGGTCATTGAAGAATCGAACTCCTGCTATCCCCGCTGTTTCATGCTCCTGATCTTTTGTTTATCTGTATCCTGGCGTATCGGTAAAACCGTCATTTCGGCGAGATTCACCCGCCGAGGTGACGAGAATGGCGCTACGGCCGGGAAGGGGGCACTTGTTTTCGCAGATGCCACAGCCGATGCACAGTTCGTCGACCACGTAGGGCTGCCTGATGGTGACAGCCTGACCCTGGTCGTTGAGGACCGTGGCCTGGCGAAAGCGGATGGCTTTTTGCGGGGTTGGGCAGTGTTCTTCGCAGACCATGCAGGGCACGGCTCTGGCAAAGGGCAGGCAGCGGTTGCGGTCTATGTAGGCCTGGCCGATGGTGACCGCCTGCTTTTCGTTGACCGACAGATGCTTGATGGCGCCGGTGGGGCAGACCTGGCCGCAGAGGGTGCACTGATACTCGCAATAACCGATGCGGGGCACCAGGCGCGGGGTGAACATCCCCTCGACTCCGGCTTCGGTCAAGGCCGGATGCAGAGCATTGCCGATGCACACCTGCATGCATTCGCCGCAGCGCACGCACCGGTTCAGGAACGCATCTTCCGCCAGGGCGCCCGGCGGCCGGATCAGATTCGGTTGCGGCTGCCTTTTGAGGGGGCGCACAGCGAACAGAAAAGGCGTCGCCAACCCCGTCAAGGCTGTGCCGAGGAAGGCCCGCCGGCTGAGGCCTTCGGCCAGCGAAAAGGCAGTCCTGCGTGAGGGGCCGAAGGAGAAGTTCTGCTGTGGGCAATGGATGAGGCAGTCGAGGCAGAGAATGCAGCGCTCGGGGTTGACCTGCCTTTGATGGTTAATAGCGCCGCTTCGGCAAAGAGTGCTGCACTGACTGCAGACGGAGCAGGTCGGCTGGCGGTTGGCAATGCGCCAGGGAGCAAAACGTGCCGCCAGTCCAAGCAGGGCTCCAAGAGGGCAGAGGTTGCGGCAGAAAAAGCGGCGCTGCATCCATTCCAGGGCCAATAGCGTCAGGAGCATGGCGGCAGCGGGCAAAACGTTGGTGAATACTTTCTGCTGAAAGGGCAGCACTGTTTCCCGAAGGAACTGATAGACGGGTTCGCTGGCCGCGTTGAGCCAGGCAGGCCCGTGTTGGTAGGTGATGGTAAACAACTTTTCGATGGCCAGGCCGAAGGCCGGATAGATGGCCATGGTCAGCCCGCGCACGAGGATCGAAAAGGGATCCAGGAAGCCGACCAGGGGCAGGCCGAACAGGGCGCTGACCAGGGTTAAAAGCAGCAGGACATAACGTAATTTCGGCAGGGCGGCGGGCAGGGACCGGTCGCGGCGCCCCAGCAGGGGGCGCGACCAGTCGAAAAGAGTGCCCATGGGGCAGACCCAGCCACAGAACCAGCGCCCCAGCAGCAGGCTGGCCAGCAGCACGAAAAGCGCCGGCAGCAGCAGGGTGATGAAGGTGCGGTTTGCCAGGGAAGTCGCCAGCGCGATCAGCGGGTCGATGCGAAAGATCAGGTTGACGGCGCCGGACAACTCGTCCTGCCCCTGGTAGTCAGTACGCACGAACAGGAACAGGAATGCGGCAAAACACAGAAGCTGGCTAAGGCGCCTCCACAAGATTGGCAGGTATGGCTTCTTCATGGTCCCTCTAGCCGCTGAATCTGGCTCAACCGCAGCGTTCCAAGTCCCATGTTGGCTGCAGCGACCGAGCTTCCAAGATCGTCAGGATCACGTCCGAACAAGAGGGTGGCGCAGGCATCGGCCGCTACTGGATCAGCGGAGGCGAGCACCGTATCCTCGATGCGCACGTCCCGCAGGTCGCCGCCCGACGGACCGTTGCGCAGCAACAGACGGGTGGCGTCGATAACCGTCAGAGAGGGACGGATAACCGTGGCCAGATCGGCAAGATTCTGGTCCAGCTTGTGATGCAGCCGACCCCGATTGCCTCCCAGTACCCCCATGCTGTTTTTGAGACCAAGGGTCAGGCCGGCCAGACCGTGGTGCTTGGCCACCGGTACATTGATATAACAGTCAGCTTCCAGCGCATCGCGATAGATCGACCAGCTTTTCAGCACCCGTCCCCGGGGGATGGGTGTCTCGACGAACTTGCGCCGGTCGATGTACTCGCAGCGCACCTTGCCGCTGTTAAGGGCTTCGATGGCCGGCAGGATGCCGCTGTGAGTATAACAGCGGCGCGCCTCGTTGCAGGGCCGGTCAAAGATGCGCACTTGCCTGGCGCCGGCTTCAAGGGCCATTTCCGCCAGGGTGCGCACCACCAGCGGATGAGTGTTGGCTCCCTGTTCCGGACTGCGGTCCCAGCCAATGTTAGGCTTGATCACCACCCTGGCGCCCGGCCGCACAAAAGCCTGCATGCCTCCGATAAGGGTCACCGACCGACGCACCAGATCCGCGTAGTTCTTGCCCCTGGCGATCCCGACCCGTGCTCGCGGTAACCGGGCCGGCGCGACCTGTGCTTTTGCCCTGTTGCCATTGCAGGTGAAGGGCCATTGCAATACCAGGGAAAAGGTGAGAGACCAGAGGGCTGCTTCCTGCAAGAAACGCCGTCGATTCATACCGTCTCCTCTGCAAAAAAACCATCGTAAAAAGTACAGACGAATTCTCTGGGAGCTGTCGCTCGGGCTTTTCTGGCTGCCTGGTATAGCCTGTCCGGGGAACTCGTTACAAGCTACCCCATAGTCAGAATACTATCACAAGGAAAAGCAGTATTGCCGTTTTGCAGTTGTCCTCTGTCATAATGCGTCGTACCCAATAAAATCCCCCGAACCGATTCCGGGTCGGGGGCGGTTTGCATCCTGGTACTGTTTGTGGCCCACTTTTTGAGTTTATTCCATTAGTTTAACTTCGGCATTAATTGTCATCTTCACCTTGGCCGGGAAGCTCCAATAGTTGTGTATTCCTGCCGATTGGATAAGCTTTGTTGAAGACTCAGTTGTAGGGTTGGTTATCTGTTGTTTTATCGGTACGCGGGGCATCCTCGATCAAGATTGTTTCGATCCGTGGCAGGAAGCGCAGAGGATGCGAGTCGCCGGTGAAAACCAGCGTTGCCAGCATCTGATCATTTTTGGAGCTATGGGAAAGTGCTTTGGCTTGAGCAGCAGAGCCTGAACAGAGGTCGGCGCCATGAACTTCCCGCGAAACCCTTGGCGACCAAAGGTTGCCAGCCTCCATCGTATTAACCTGCGGCTTTTGCTCAGCGTGTTGTTTTCCGGGGTGATCATCTGTTCCGCTTTTGCCCAACGAAAACCTTCCCTGGAAACCAGTGAGTCGCTCTTCACCGAGGAGACCACTCAGGTTGCCGAACGAATCGAGGTTCAGCCGGTCTCCAACGATCAGGCGATCGACACACGCCTGACCAGAATCATGGAGGCGACCGGATGGTTTTCGGACATTGCTGTGCAGGTCGAAGAGGGAGTGGTTTTTCTCGACGGACATACCGGTTCTGCGGACTACCGAACCTGGGCCGGGGATTTGGCCAGAAAAACCAGCGACGTGGTAGCGGTGGTCAACCGTATTCAGATAGCTGAAATTTCTCCTTGGGATTATTCCCCCGCAGTAAATGAGCTGCAGGCCCTCTGGGAGATGACCCTGCAAAGAGTGCCGCGGCTCCTGCTTGGCCTGCTGGTTCTGTTTATGGCCGGAGTCACCGCCTGGATGGTGGCCCACGGGGTGAGGAAAACTTTTGGGAACAGGCTGAATCCTCTTTTGCGCGATGTGGCGGCGCGGTTGCTGGGGGTTTTTGTTTTTCTGCTCGGGTTGTACCTGGTCCTGCAAGTCGTCGGTCTCTCAGGTCTTGCCGCCACGGTCCTTGGCGGCACGGGGGTAGCCGGTCTGGTGGCGGGGATTGCCTTTCGCGATATTTTGGAAAACTATCTCGCGAGCATCCTGATCAGCCTTCGTAATCCTTTCCGGATCGGGGACATGGTGGAGATTGTCGGGCATACCGGCCTCGTGCAACGGGTAACGACCCGCGGCACGGTGCTGATGGATTTGGACGGCAACCACGTACAGATTCCCAACGCGACGGTATATAAGAGCATTATCCACAACTACACCGCCAATCCCAACCGTCGGGAGAACTTCGAGGTGGGGATCGGCTTCGAGAACAGCATTTCCCTTGCCCAGAATTTAGTCAGGGATATTCTCAATGAGCACCCTGCGGTACTCAGGGACCCTGAGTTCCTGGTTCTGGTCGACCGGCTTGGTTCAGCCACTGTGAACCTCAAAATTTACTTCTGGTATGACGGCTCGGCTTACAACGGACCCAAGGTCAAATCCTCGCTGATCCGAATGGTCAAGCGGGTCTTCCAGGAACATGAGATTTCGATGCCCGACGAGGCCAGAGAGGTGCTTTTCCCCGAAGGGGTATCGGTCCGCATGTCGGAGGCGTTGCCTGTCAGGCGAACGGAGGAATCGCCTGCCAAGACCACCCCGCCGTTCGTCGGTACGGAAGCGGACACCACTGAGGCTGAAGGGAATCTTGCCAGCGAAGACAAGCAGCTTCGTGAGCAGGGCCGCAACTCCAGAGTCCCTGAGGAGGGCGATAACCTTCTCGAAGAAAATCCAGCGTAAATGAACTCCTTGACCGACAGGTAGTGGAGCCGCCTGGGTGTGAAGGAGGGTCAGGCAGGGGGTGGCCCTTTTCTGTTGACCCGCTATTTTGAATGATACATCCAAAAAGCGCACAATTTTGTCCGGGGATACTTACAAAGGAGAAAAATCATGAGCATGAAAGAAGCATACCAAAAGAAGCTTCAGGCTCAATTAGACGAGTGGAATGCAGAGATTGACAAACTCAAAGCGAAAGCTGATAAAGTGGAGGCCGATGCACAAATTGAGTACTACAAAAAAATTGAAGATCTTCGCTCCATGCATGAGACGGCCAACAGAAGACTTGCGAAACTTAGGGAAGCCAGTGATGACGCATGGGATGATCTCAAATCAGGTATCGATAGTGCTTACAACTCGCTCGGCAACGCTTTAAAGTCGGCTGTTTCCAGGTTTAAGTAATTAATTATTTAGATTTTGGACATTTAAAGTAGAAATCATTTATTCTAAAGGTCATTTACCCAAGACATGTCAAGGAGATAGCAAATGAAGTACATAAAAACTAACAACTCTATACTCATGTTAGTTGCTCTGCTCTTAATTACACTGACAAGCTGCACAGATACATCTGAAGAAAAAAAGGCGATACCTGAAGACGAAACTTCCATAAATGAGGTGAAACAGGAAACGCAGGATTTGATTCAAACACTTGAGGCCTATACCGCCGATCAGCGGGACGAAGCGGTTCAGAGGGCCAGAACGGCTTTAAGTAATCTGGATGAGCGTATAGATGCACTGGAAAAACGTATCGACGGCAACTGGAATCAAATGAACGAGGCCGCTCGTGAAAAAGCGCGTGCCAACTTGGAAGCCCTTCGCAAGCAACGGAATCAAGTTGCCGAATCGTATGAGAGCATGAAGGCCAGTTCAGTCGATGCCTGGGACCACATGAAAGATGGGTTCTCTGACGCATATAAGGCTCTTGCGGATGCCTGGGAAAAATCTGAAAAAGAATTTAGTCCCTAAAAAGTGTCAGCGAATTTGAAATACAAAAAACAGGCACTTGGAAATTCATCCTAAGTGCCTGTTTTTATTGGAGCCACCCATCGGATTTGAACCGACGACCTACTGATTACGAATCAGTTGCTCTACCAGCTGAGCTAGGGTGGCAATTAGTAATTGATTTAACATTTTGTTTTTACAAGTGATTTTCTCTGTTTTGGTCTACAAAAACGGGCCAAAACATGGCAAAAACCTCTGTATTTTGTACGGGGATTTGTACCCGATAACCGTTTTGGTGTCAAGCACAAAGCCTCGTATGGTCACACCTGATACACCACCTCACCATCCAGGTCGGCGAGGGGGGCTTCGCCGGTGACCTGCAGGCTTCGTCCGTCGGTGCGCAATTCGAGGCGGGCGCCGGTGTTGTAGGTGGTGGCGGCCGGTTTGAGGGCGTCGCGGATTTCGCCTTTGCTGGTGCGGATCCGGACGGTGTGGGTGCCGTCGCGGAGGACGGTGCCGATCAGGATATTGCGTTGATCGATGGCCAGGCGTTTGCGCAGTTTTTTCAGACTCATGTGACGGCCTCGTAATAGGCGATTTGCAGCGTGAAGGTGATATCGTCCTGATCATCGATTTTGCGCTGGATGGCGAGAACTTCGCATTTTTGCGCGGTCATACCGATGGCGGGGCATGTCATGGTGACCACCTGGCCCGTACGCAGGTCGCGGGTCGGCAGGCCGTTGGCGTCGGCAGGCATGACGGTCATGGTGCGGATGTGGCGATGGTAGGTGACTTCGTCGATGGCGAGGGTGCCGACGGCCACGGCTTGTGCATCGGTGACAACCAACGGCCCGGCGATATCCTCCAGCCAGATCACATTGACCCCGCCGACCTGCTCATCGGCTTCGGCGGTTGACAGACCGATGTCGCGGGTGCAGACGACGTTTGGCGGGGTGCTGTCGGTGACCGTGGCGCCCGGGGCCGTCGCGGCGACGAACGACCAGATTCTGCTGACGGTGTTGCCGTCGGCGTCCGTGCCGGACAGCTCGATGGCGACGCGCTCCGCATACCCGCTGCTGCTGCCGGGGGTGTAGGCGACCGCGTAGCCGTTGGTGATGGCGCTGGTGGTCGGGGTGACCGCCTGACCGTTGATCGTGAGGGCGACGGTGCCGGCCTGGATGCCGCCCAGGGCGTCGGTGATTTCGGCGTAGAAGGTCCAATCGCGTCGCACCGCGATGGCATTGGCGCCGGGGCTGATCTGCGCCACCATGCGGTAGCGCTCGTGGGTGTTGTTGTAGATCACAGAGGTCAGGGCGTCGTCAACCCAAACCGCGCTGCAGTCGCCGGAGACAGTGGTTTTGTTTGTCGGTGTACCGCTAATATCCAGAACCCCGAATCGGCCGCCGCCCTCCCCGTCGGAGGTGCCATATGCCAACAACCCGGCAATCAACAATAAATCCATGCAATTTACAACCGCGCCAAGGTCTGTGGCCCCGTAATCCGGCTCGTCGCTTGGAGAGGATAGCCACACGGCAGCGGACTCGACGACGTCGTTGGAGCTGGAGGAGTATGCCGTAAGCCCGGCCCATCCGGACGCGATGCCGTAAATGCTGGTCCCCTCGATCGTCCAACCGATCGGCGGAGGCTCACCGTCGATCCAGATGGCGGCCTTGACTTGCACGGCTCCCGCATCCCCAGTCACCGCCAAGACAATGCAATAGGCGGCTCCGGGAGTAAACGTCATCGTCACCTCGGCTACACCATATAGCGCTCCGGCGTTGTATTGCCGGATTCTCAGCAGGTTGCCGGAGGGGTACCACGTTAAGATGGTCGCTGTTTCCGCGCCAGCAGATCCTGCTCCCCTGGCGCATATCCCACGCTCTCCAGTACTACTACCCATGGTGATACGGTAGAAAAACAGCGCGTCAGACGGCTCGCCAAAGTCATCAAACGCCACCGACCATCTATTATTTTCAGTTTTGTTGAGTTGCAGTTTTTTATCACCGTTATCGTCGACAATGGTGACCGAACCGGCGGTGGTGTTCCAATGCTCCGACCAGTTGTCTGGGATGCCGGGCTCGTACTCCTCAAAATCGGTGTGGACTTGGCCCGTCGAACCATCGGCGACGGTGACCCCATCAGCACATGCTATGTAGAGGTCGCCGTCATAAAATCGTAGACGGTTGGCAGCCCCCCATCGGCATGGCGCTACCTCCGTCAAGGCGCCACCAGCGGGGATGCTCCGCATATAAACGGCCGCTGTATCACACCAGGCCATGTGGGCCGCGTCGAGAGCGACACACCGTGCGCCGCCCGCTATTGACAGCGACTGGCCGATGGACGGGGACGGCAGGTAGGTCACTCCGCTGCCATGGGCGACTGCCAAGGCCGTCCCGTGGCCGGCAATGTCGCGAATGTCGTCGTTGCCGATGAGGCTCCTAAAAACGTTGGTCATATCACCGTTAGCTGCATCCGCGATAGTCAGCGGCAGCCGGTAGATACCGGCATCCGAGGTACCGACATAGATGCCGTTGTTGTTGGCGGCGCCGCAGGTGACGTTGCCGATGGCGGCCCAGGCGACGCGCTGCATATCGCTGGCACGGTAGACATCCACCCCCTGGGTGCTAAACACGATGATGCGCGGCAGGGTCGGATGATTGGCAAACCCGACAACGGTGGCGCTTTGCAAGGCCAGGGTGGTGCCCATATTATCGCTCCTGGGTGGCGAGAAAATAGCTGCCGCCGTAGATCAGCAGCAGGTCGGTCCATGGCAGGTTTAGTACCAGCGTGATGCCCAGCGAGACCCAAAAGCCGAGGCACAGCCGGCACTCGATAAAATGCGGATGCTCCGGCACCGGCCGCAGTCGCGGAGTGCGCCGGACGATCCAGGCCCGGGTGGCGGCAAACAGGCTGCTGCCGGTGATCACGGCGGTGATGATGTAGGCGCCGAAAATGGCGACGATGCGTGTCATCGGATTTTCCCTCCTCCGCAAGCGCGGCATTTTACGGGGGCATGTCGCCCGGACGCAGGGCGGCTGGTGTGCTGCCAGGCTCCCCCGCTGTCTCCTCGGGCCCCGGTCTCGTCCGCGGCCAGCCAGCGCAGATAATCGCCCGGCTCGAAACGTCCGCTGCTTTGCCGCAGATACCGATCCAGTGTCTCCTTGCGGCTGTCGTACTGCTGTGCCGTAATACCGATCTGCGCGGCGGTTTCGCCTCGATAGATTCGCTCAACAATCATGGACATTGCCATTCGTCAATCCTCTGGTGGCTGCGACCGTAGCCTCTCCATCCGACAATCGCTGTCCCAGCGGGGTTATAGAGCACATAACAGTTGCCCGTATAACTGGATGAGTGGTCACAACTCATGGTTCCGGGCAGGTTATGGGATGGTGGGTGGTCGCCGTTTTCGTCCACATAGTAGGCTGGCGCCGGATAAATGATGCTATCGTATCCCAGGCATTGGTTGGCGTAATACGATGTGTACCCGTTGCAGACCGGAACCCAGGTTATTCGATACCGCCTACAGCCAACAATGACGGTCTGGATACACCAACAGCTGTAGATATCGTCGTAATACTCCAACGGCTCGGTGTCCACCTGCACCCATTGCCCGAGGGGGAATCGCACGTCTATGCTGGCGGTGTTGCCGCAGGCGTCGGTGACCGATACCGAGCCGGTACCACAGGCGCCAGACAAATTCGTGACGACGCCGGTTTTTGTGTCGATCTCGCCGGCGCTGATGTGCCAATCGTACGGTGCTTTTCCGCCAGTGGCTGCGTATTTATCCCCGAGGTCAGGAGTATCCGGGCCGGCAACCCTCAGCGGAGGCAGGCCTGCGCACCTTTGGCAAAACACGATTTCCTCCGGCTCTGACGATTGTTGCGCCGGATCGCAAAACACGACCTCCTCCGGTTCCGGCGATTGCTGCGCCGGATCACAAAACGCGATGCGGTCAATCTCACCCATCGCGGCATACCTCGTACCAGCGATCGCTGCTACCGGGGACCCATCGCATGTCGCCACCGGCGGCGACATGGAATGTCGTCTCGATGCCGTCGATTTTGACCGTATGCGAGCCAGACTCGGTCACCGAAAATCGAAAATACCCCTCACCGTCCGTACTGCCGGAATCCTCTCCATCAACGAGGACATCCTCCCCGCAGATCGGCTCGCCGTCACAGTCGACGGCTTGTCTCCGCCCGCGAATGTTGCCGTCGGCGTCCTCCCAGTCCTTGAGCACCAGCCGGCAGATGCGGCCATCGCTGCGGACGTATTCGTCCTCGTCGAGTTTTAGTTTTGGCTCTTGGTCCTGGCTATCGTCTGTTTGCTCCGGGTCGCTGTTGCCGCTGGACACGCTGCCGCTGCTGGTGCCGGCGGTCTGCTCGGCGGCCAGCGGCTGGTCGGTGACGGTGATCGCCACCCTGGCGCGGTAGGGGCCGGCGGTCACCAGCACCTCAAACTGCGCGACGCTGCCGGCGGTCAGGGTGACGCTGGCGGTGCCGCCGCTGGTGGTCTGCTGCTGGGCGCTCAGGGTCGCGCCGCCGGTAGCGCCCAGCAGCTCGAACTTGACCTCGGTGCCGTCGCTGACCGGGCTGCCGGCGCGGGTCAGCACACTGGCGATAATATCACTGGTCTGGTCGGCCTCGTCGATGATCTCGCGGCCGGTGTAGGTGGCGCTGCCCGCGACGCCGGCCGGCGCGCTGGTGGCCAGATAGATGCGGTAGTCACCGGAGGCGGCGTTGTTGGTCCAGCTCAGCACCGGCGCGTTGCCCCAGCCGCTGAGCAGCACGCTGCCGCAGTAGGTGACCAGGTTGTCGACCGCCACATAGATATGCCCGTCATCATCGGCGGCGGTCTGGCAGGCCTCGCCGGTGAATGTCGTGGTGGCGGTCGCGCTCTGTTTGGCGCGGATGGTCTGCGGATCGGCGGTCACCGTCAGCGCCCCGACGGCATCGCCGGTCAGGCTGAGGTTGGCGCTGCCGCTCTGGCCCAGGGCGCTGGCGACAATGGCGATGGTGCCGACGCTGGTGCCCGCGCCGACCGTGGTGCGCGCCTTGCCTTCGGCGTCGCACAGGCTGGTCGCCGGGCTGATGTTGACCGCCGGGGTGGCCTCGTACTGATCGTAATCGACGATAACGGCGGTGCCGGCCGGGCCCGGCGAGATGCCCAGCGTGATGCTGGTGCCGCCCGCCGTGGCGCTGCCGCCGGTGTAGTAGTTGGTGCCGCTGCGATTCGTATCGGTGGCGCGGTAGACGCCGCGCACCGTGCCGATGGCGTAGCTGGTGGCGACGGCCAACAACCCCGCGGTGGCATGCGCCTCGCCATCGATCTGCCGCTGCACATCAGCGCTCGACCAACTGACCGACTCGGCCTGCGTGTAACTGACGATAAACAGCTGGGTGCCATTATCCGGCACGGTGATGGTGGAGGCGTCAAACCCGGTCGGGGCAACTTTGGCCCCTTTGACGGGGCTGTCCTGCGTGCCGGTGTTGAGCCACACGCCGTCCACGGCAAAACATCCGGAAACAGGGATCTGCGTATAGCTGCCAGCACTGATCGCCTCATCGACGATGGCTTTGTGCTGCGCCGGATTGCCGCCGCTGTCATAGACACGCGCCACGGCCGAGGCCTGGTCCGAGCCGTCGGCCTCGATATCGCCCGGCACCAGGGTGACACGCACCACCGGCAGACTCGGCCGGGTGTAATTGAGGACTTCGCCCTGCACGCGAACGGCGTTGGCCGGTTCATCGACGCGGGCCATCTCGTAACTCAGGTCCAGCGCCTCGGTAAAATTGCGCACGGCCGCAGCCGTGAGTGCCCGCGACGGCCGATCGTACACCTCAAGATACCGACCATTGGCCGAGACGCGCACACGGGCCGCACACGCCTCGGCCAATTCGGTGATGATGTCGCGGCGGCGTTTTTTGCTGATCTTGTAGCGGCCGCCAGGGATGGTCGGATCGAGCGATGCCTGCCAGACCACGCCGACCACCTCGCCGGACTGGTTGGCCACATCGCGGTGGGCGACCTGCGCGGCAATGGCGCTGCACAGCATATCCTCCGGCCAGGTGTAGGAGAGCGGCCGCCAGTTGTCGAGCACGCCGGCCCAGGCGCGGCCGGTGACGGTCGGATAGCGCAGGCCCTTCTGGACCGTGCCGGATTGTTTTTCCATCAGGTAATAGGTGGCCAGAGCGCCATCGGTAATGCGGATCCGCGCGCGGGACGGGTTGATCTGCGGATTGAGCAGTGCGGTGAACTCGGCGTCGACATCAGCGGCAAAGGTCAAATGGACGGTCGGGATGATCTGTGACTCGCCGCTGGTACCATCGTTCAGACCGCGCAGCTTTTCGGTCACGTCGATCCACGCCAGTGAGGCATCCTCGATGTGGACGTAAAAATCGGCAGGGATCATTCGGTGCGCTCCGCGTCATCCAGCGCCTGGTCGAGCCCGGCGACCGAAAAACTGCCGCCCCGGCGGCCCGCCGCCTCATTGAGACGGCGGTATTTTGCGATCAACGCTTCAATGGCGCGCCCCTCATCCTGCATGGCGTTGATCGCCACGGCCGAGCCTTCTTTGGCCGCCTCCCCGGTTTCCTTTTGGGCGGCGGCCGCGGTGTTGACCTGGGCCACGAAATTTTTAAACGCCCCTTCCATTTCCGCGACCTTGCGCTTGTAGCCTTCGATCTCCTGCTGCTCTTTGGTGTATCCCGCAATGGTTTGCTGTTGTTTGCGGATCTCCGCGTCGCGGTCGGCATGCAGCTGTTGGGCGACGAGTTTTTGATTATCGGCGAACGATCGCAAATCGTTGATCAGGTCATCTGACTGCCCGAAGATATTGGTGATGGACCAGACCTTGGCGGCGCCCTCGGCGATGCCGCCGAGAACGGATTGCGCGATCCGGGCGAAGCCGAGAAACGCGATCTTCAGTTCACCGATCAGCATTTGCCAGCCACGGAACCCCATGGTGATTTTGCTGATCACTTCCAAGGTCATGATCAGCACTCGCGGAATGCTCTCGACAATCGCCCGGGCGACGGTAAACACGGCTTCGCCGGCCTGCTGGGCCCATTTCTGGAAATCGCCGGCTTTTTTGGCCTCGTTGATTTTGCCGATGACGACCTGCAGTCCGTTTTTGAGCAATTCGAAGGTGCCGCTGTTGGCGATCGCCAGCTTGAATTCGTCCCACAGGCTCTTGGCGGTGCTGGTCAGGCCCTTCCAGGTCGTCCCGAATTTCTCCATGCCGCCCTGGTACTTTTCGTTCCAGATGGCGAGCAGGGTCTGCTGGATAATCTCCGGGCTGTTTTGGGCGACGGTGTTTCGCACCTTGCCCATGGCGTCGACCCAGGTATAGGTGATCTGGTCACCGGCAATCTTTTGCTTGATGCCAAATTCCTTGAGACGCTCCCCTTCGCCCTGCAGGGCGTCGGCCAGGGCTTCGACAGCCTGTTGCAGTGGTTTGCCCATGCTGGCGGCGGTATCGCCGACGGTTTGCATGACGGCAGCGTAGTCGATACCGTAGGCCGACAGGGTCTTGATCGCTTCGCCATACTCCAAAACGGTGTAAGGACTGGCGGCGGCCTCTTTGTTGGCGTAGGCGATGGCCTGCCGCGCCAGGTCAAGACTGCCCAGAGTGGTGGTCAGCGACGCTTCCAACCCTTCGAAACTGCTGGCCGTCTCGATAAACGATGAGGCCAGTTTGCCCAGGCCCAGCGCGCCGAGACCGCCCAGGATCAGTCCGGTGGGGCTGAAGAGCTTTTTGGCCAGGCCGCCAATGTCAGACAAACCCTTCTTGACCGACGCAAAGGCTCCCTTGGCCTGATTTTTGGCGCTGATGATCAGCGATATTTTTTTATCCTTGGCCATTGGCCATCCTCAGTTTGCGGTGGTTGCCACGCCAGATCCGGATAAAGCCGCGCCGGTAGCGCAGCAGGTAGCCGATGTATTTAAAAGGTTTGCGCATGATCAAAACCTCTCGCGTTTTACCGCAGAGCACGCAGAGAGATGCAACCCCCTTGTTTTTGGTTTTAACCTCGGCGGTCTCTGAGATCTTTGCGGTAAATAATCGCCCTTAGAAAAACCCGATGCAGATCCCGCCGGTGACGGTCAACGAATCCTCCCAGGTAAAATCGCCGTCGTCGTCGCCAATGCTGGGGCCTTCGCGTTGCACGTCTTCGATGAGGATGTGCAAGATGTTGCCGGCAGTGGCGCCCTTGGTCATCTCGACATCGGCCAGAGCCCCGGCAAAGAAATTGGTAAAGGGAGTCTTGTCTTCGACCCAGGGAGTGAGCTTGCAGGTTGCCTCGAACTTGCTGCTAAAAGGCAGCTCGCTGATGCCTGTGGAGTTGACGCCGCCACGCTCGCGGCGGGTGCCGAGACTGAACTCCATGCTCTTCATGTTGAGAGCGGTGCCGTCGAGCAGCAGGTTGCAATCGGTGCCGATCAGCGGGTCGGTATCGTCGTAGGCCGGGGTCAGACTGTCGCTGTCGTTGCTCTCGGCACAGCCGATGGCGCGGATCGCAAAGGTGCCTTTGATGACCTCTTTTTCGGTGGTGGCGACGTCGAGCTTTTCGCATACCGCATCGGTGCAGAGCAACTTGAGTCCGTCGAGATACTGCTCCAGGGTCATGTAGCTCTCGGTCTCGGTGCCAAGATGATGGTAGGTCACGCCGGCTGCGATCACCGCGCCGTCGGCTGGTGACTGGGAGAAGGCCCGATGCACGGTATAGGTGAAGGGGCCAACACCGTCCTTGGTGGCGATGCGCCGCACCTCGTAGCCGCTGCCGATCTCGACCCGCACCAGCTGGCCAACGGTCAGATCCAGCGCACTGTCAAATTCGGTGGTGGTGGCCGCCACGTCGGCCACGGTGCCGGCGCTGTTGGTGGTCGCGGTGCCGAGCAGGGTCTGGAGCAGTGGGCCGAACTCCGGCGCGGTGCCGGCGGTGCCGCTGCCGCGTATCTCCAGATTGAGGGGACCTTCGCCCCAGCGACCGCCGACCACCTTTTTGCTGGGCCAGCGGCCGCCGCGGATCAGCCCGCGGTCGATGAGATTGCCCTTGGGCTGCACGAACGCGGAATCCTGCAGCACGTCAATGGCATTGGCGCCGTCCACCACAGCCGCAGCATCTTTGGCGGCCTGCATCTTGGCGTAGACGGTGGTGTTGGATTTGCGAAAAATGGACATGGTCAAAGCTCCTTATGCGGGCCGCAAAAATCTACAGGGACCACTTGGTGGTGCGATACATGACGGTCAGGTCGATCTGCGCCCCGGAAAACAGGTGTTGGTGCTGTTCGACGGCAATCTGCACGCCGGTCGCCGTGGTATCGACGGCCAGGCCGGACCAGGTCGGATCGGTGCCGATGGCCTGGAGTACATCGCCGGCCAGGGCGCGGACGATGGCGGCCGTACCCTTGACGATCAATTCGATCTCGATCTCCAGCTGGTGATCGAGGCGGCCGGAGACCCCGGCATCCTGCATGCCGCCGCCGGGGTCGGAGACGATGGCGGCCGGCACTTTGTTGGGGCCGATGTTGGTGGCGGGCCATTCCTCGACGTTGGCCGACAGGTCAAAGCCGTAGCCGTTGTCGGGCGTGATGGTCTGCAGCCGCGCGATGACGGCGGACATGATCTGCTGCCGGATCGTCATACGGCCACCAATGTCAGGACAGTGTCGCCGAGGCCGTTATCCTCCATACCGGCGACAGTGTAAGGTTTGCCGCGCACCGCAATGGCGGTGCCGTGATCGGTGCCTGCAGGCAGATCCGTGGTTTTGCAAACAAGCAGTGGGCCAGAGGATTCGACGCCGTAGTCGCGCGGCGAGGCGACGGCGAACGGCACGTCGAAAATGGCGGTGATGGACTGACCGCCGACCATGACCGTCTCGCCCCAGTCGCCCAGGGCCAGGTCAAACACCTCGCCGGCATCGATCATGCCAGCACCTGGTAGCGTGGCCCGCGGGCGGCGTTTTTGGCGGCGGCGCTGCCGGATCGGGCGCGGGCGGTTTCGGCGATCCAGCGCAGGACCTTGGCGGCGCGGATCTTGCGCTCGTTGGGGTCGGTCAGGCCGGCGGCGTCCAGCCTCTGGGTGATGGCCTGCGCGGCGGTATCGATGACGCTGACAATCAGGCTGTGCTCGGCCGGGGGCAACGCGTCCCAATCGATATGGGCGGACACTTGCTGTTGCAGGGATGCCAGGCTGGTCAGACCTTGTGTCTCCAGTTCGGCGGCCACGGTTTCGGCGATGCGGGCGGCGGGCACCGCCCATGCCGGATGCGCGGTGAGCCATTGGCCGACGGCGATGTTGACCGCTAGGCGCAGGGCGGGCTCGTGGCGGTCGAAGGCCGCGCCGACGGGGTCGTTGGCCGACGGCGTCGTGCAGCAGCCGACCACCAGCAGGGTCAGGGTGCCAAGCAGCAGCAATCCGATCAGGGCAAAGGTTTGCGGACGCATGTTATCTCCATAGCGGGTAGAGGGTTTGACAGTGTTCGGCGATGTCTCCCGGGTCGGCAGTGCGGCCGATGGCATCAAACCCGGCGGCGCGCCAGATCTCCTGCGCATAGGTCGAGCAGACCTTTTGCCGTACCGGGATGCGGCAGCGGATCAGCTGGCTGAGCCACACCTTGACCAGGCTCAGATAGCCGTAACCGCGCTGCAGCCGTGAGGCGGTGGTGTAGTATTCCGCGGCCGTGCGGGCCCTGGTCGGGGCGGCATGCACGGGCTCGGGCGCGACACCGTAAAACAGGGCCTGGGATTCGCGCTGCGCCAGCCAGTCATCGAGCGGCAGAGTTTGGTGGCCGACGCCTTCGGCAAACTCGTAGACCCGCAGCGTAAATCCGTAGAGACCGGGCACCCACACCAGCACGGCCACATGGCTGTAGCTCTCGCCGGTCAGGCAGCGGATCGCCTTGCCGACGGCGCTGTCGCTTTTGACCAGCAGCACATCACCGTTTTGGGCACGTTTGATCAGTTCGGTCTGAGTCATCGGTCTCCTTATGTCCCGGGCAGGAGGTCGCGGCGCAGATCAGCGCACCTCGCCCGGCTGCCGGACAGCGGCCGGTGGCGCTGTAGACGCAGCGGCCCCATCTGGCCGGATCAGTGGCCGGCATGCAGCACCTGCCCCTGGCCAGACAGCGCGGTGCGCAGGTAGTGCTGATAGCGTGCCTCGATTTTGGCAACATAGCCCCACATCTGCCGGGCGTCGGCGCGGCGGCCGCCGGGTCGGCAGCGCGGATCGTCCAGATACGGCGCGCTGTTTTTCCAGGTCTGCCACTGCCCCGGCAGGCTGCCGAGCTTGCGCCAGCGGGTAAAGCTGGCGGGCAATCCTTCGGCGTCGCGAGCCAGCACCAGGGCGAAATTGACGTAGCCGCGCCCGCCGTTGTAGGCGGCCAGGGCAAAGCGTATGCGCTCGGCAAACGTCGGGATCTCGGTCATGTGGCGATACTGATCCGCCAGGTAGCGCACCCCGGCATCGATGTTTTGTGCCGGGTCCCACGGCGCGGTCACGTCCAACTCGGCGGCGGTGTCCGGCATCAGCTGCATCAGGCCCATGGCCCCCGCCGGGGATTTGGCGCGGGGGTCAAACCGCGACTCCTGCCAGATCTGGGCACGGATCCACAGCCAGCCGAACGGGCCGAAGTCGGTCAGCAACTCGGAGAAATGCCGCAGCACGGCGGTTTTGATGCGTTCGTCGTATCGGGTTTCGCGGTTAGCGATCATCGTTCTCCCTTATGCCTCGCCCTGTGTTCGCCCAGCAGTTCAAAAAACTGTCTCTCCAGAGCCGTTTGCCGCTCGAACAAAATTGTCTGATTGGCATCCACTTTGGCCATGGTGCGCGCCACGAAAAAACCGATGATCGTGGTGGCGATACTCAGTAGGCCAAGCAACCCGAGGACGGCTATTTGCAACAGTTCCGGCGGCATAGATTCTCAAAAATGCGCGGGGCCCGGCGTGGAGAAGAGGACCGCCGATAGTGCGGCCCCGCGCTGTCGTTGGGGACAGGGGTTAGTTGTCGCCGGTGGCGTGGGCGTGCACGATCCAGCCGAGGAACTGGTGCTGTTCGAGTTGTGCGTGGCAGACCCTGATCGTCTGGCCGTTCTTGGTGACGGGGATCAACGCATCAACCTGTGGGGGTGGGGACATATCGACGACCATCTTTTTGTTTTTGGGTGGCATGTGGTCTCCTTAAAGTGCGTTCAGGGTTGGGCCGATAGGATCGGCCCTCGATCAACGGCCTCCCTAGTTACCAAGCAGCAGGGCGGTATGCTCGGGGACGGCGTTTTTGACGCCCCAGGCGATGCCGACCTCGAACTGGTTGGCGTGATATCCCTTGTACTGCGCAAAACGAAAGGGCAGGCCGGTTACCGGGTCCTGCACGATGAGTTCGTCAGTGGCTGCGTCGCCACCTGTGGGCTGCTTGGGCAAACGGGCCAGCAGGTGGATGGCCGAGCGAGCGAAAATCATGTTGCGGGTGCAGGTGCCGACCACCACGATGGCGTCACCGTCGGAGAGGGCGTTTTTGAGGCCCGGGGCGTTGATGGTGATGTCGCCGGCGGCAGCCAGGCCAACTTGGACGACGTACTTGTCCTTGGTGTTGCTGCCGAAGGTGACCACGTCCCCGGTCAGGATGGTGCCGGTGCCGGTCTTGAGGGTGATGGTGGTGGCGCCAGCGGCGTGGGCGCCGTTGACGACGTAGGGGCCGGTGTTGTTGCCGACGGCGGTGGTAGTGACGATAGCGGCCGACTCGCGCAGCTTGACGCCGTAGATGTCGATCAGCTCGCCTGTGTTGAGCATGCTGGCGCCCTGAAAAGAACCGAGGCCGACCAGGGTCCGGACGGAGGCGCCGGCCACGGTGTCGAGGGCCAGTTGGATGTCGTTGGCCGGCGCGCCGTTATCGACGAGGATTTTGCGGGCCTGGGCCACCTCGCCGAGGTTGCTGGCGAAGAGTGCCGCCGGGGTGGTGGCGTGGGCGGCGTAGGCGCGGGACGCGTAAAGTTGCAGAGCAGCCAGGTCGATCTCAATCAGGTTGCGCAGCCGGCGGATCGCTTGGGCGATCTTGTTGTCCTGAATGCCGTTTTTGGCTTCCATGCCGAGTTTGGCCTCGTCGTCGCCGGTCCAGTAAAACGGCACTGATTTGGCCTTGGTCAGCTTCATGGTGCCGGTGGCAACCGTCTCATCGACGAATACAGGAGGCGTGGCGGCGGGGGTGATGTTGCGCTCAGCGCCGACGGCGGTGATGGGATAGGTGATGTCCTGGTTGAGCGCAGCCTCTTCGGCCTTGCCGCTGACCGACACGGCGTTGATCAGCCCGGTCGGCTCGTTGCTGACGTTATCTACGGTGTCGTAGATGTACTGGATGAGCCCAGTGAGGGTGTTGGCCATGGTTGTGCTCCTCTATAAGATTTGTCGTTAATTGCGATTAGTCAACGATTTTGACGCCGGCAGCTATGGCCGTTCGGCGGCCCGGTTGGTCCAAAGCATTGAATTCGGACCGTTTCATGGTCTGTGCGCCGTCGCCGAGGGCGGCGGCGGGCACCACGAGGTTGCCTTCTCCACTGAGGTCGGCCAGGGCTTTGGCGCGGGCGCCTTTTTCGGCGGCCAGCACCTGGGCAGCGGCTTCAGGTCCGGAGGTTTTACCATCGAACTTGAGCCCGGCGATCAGCACTTCGTGGCCGGGGATCAGCTGATCTTCGACGGCCTGGATGCGGGCGCGCTCGGCGGCGGCCCCTTCGGCTTTGACGGTGGCGAGCTGTGTTTGCAGATCGGTTGCGGTGATCATCCCCTCGGTGGCCTCGGCAGCGATTGCCGCGACCAGGTCGGGATGCTCTGCTCTCAGTTGGTCGAGAGTCATGATCTTTTGTCCTTTCTGGTTTGCGACCCGGGCGACACCGGCCGGGGCCTTGGTTTGATATTTTGCCGGCGCTGCAATCTTGCCGACGGTTTCTGTTATGGCGTCGATAAGGCCGACCGCCAAAGCGTCGGCAGCGACTCTGACCCCGCCCTTGAGCCCGTCAATGGTCTCTGCCGAAATTTTCCCGGAGCGGCCCTTAACGACCCGGTCCTTAAAAACCGAGTAGATGGCGTTCAACTCTTCCTGGATGACTTTCTGCCCTTCGTCTGTGCTTATATCCGGAACCTTGTTACTGGCTTCGTGGTTGGTTATGACCACCCTTTTTACGCCCAGCTTTTCCAGCATGCCGGTGACGTCGTAACAGGAAATAACGACGCCGATCGATCCGGTAAAGGCGACCGGGGTTGATGCTACGATCCGGTCGCACGCCGCACCGATCCACATGCCACCGCTGGCGACCATCCCCTTGTTGATCATCACCGTCTTGAACGTGCAACTTTTCAGTGCCTGGTATACATCGTCGACCATGCTGACCGTTCCACCGGGGGTGTTGGTGTGCAGATACAGCTGGCCATTCTGAGGGTCGATGTCCTGTTTTGCTTGCGCTATACTATCCAGAATATCCGCGTAGGCCACCCCGCCAAAACCGTAAAAAAGATCATAGAGGTCCGGACCTTCCGGGGACATCGGGCCATTGATGCGGATATGGCCATTGACACCATCAAATTGATAGATGTCTTTCGCGGCAGCTATTTTCGATTCGAAATGTTCTTTTAAAAAGTCGTCGATACGACCGGCGTTGGCCGGGCTGGTGAAAGACTCAACATGCGACAGGTATGTTGTCGCGAAAGAGCTTGAAAGAAGCAAAAACTTATCTGTAAGCATTGATATCCCTGCTCCTTTTTTCATGGCGCGCTCCCTTCGGGTGTCGGTTCAACCGGCAAGCGCTTGGCCTCGGCTTTCTGCTCTTTGGCCCTCTGGCGTTCGTCGCGCTCCCAGTCGCCGCCGTTGAGGCCGGCGGTCTCGCGGCTGCGGGTACTGAACCCAGCCTCGACCTTGAGCTGGGCGGCGGTGACTTCCTGAACCGGGTTGAGCTGGCCCATGGCGTCGCCGGTCCACTCACAGCCCAGGTACGCCATGCGGACCAGCGGGTCGCTGAAAAATCCCGGTGCGGCCAGACGCCCGCGGGCGACGGCCTCGGTGATGACGGCCTCCCAGATGGGCTGGCAGTATTGCTCGGCCAGCCAGGTGCGCGAGGTCATGAAAAAGCGCCAGGCTTCCAACAGGGCAGCGCGGCTGGCGCTGTAGGACGCGGTGAAGTTTTTAACCAGCAGCTCGCGCGGCAGCTCGAGGGCCACGCCGATCTGTTGTGCCATGGCGCCCAAAAAGGCTTCAGCGGCGGTGTTGGGTCGCTTGGGGTCGACAACTTCGATGTCTTCGCCGGGCAGCAGCCCGAGCACGGCGCCGGATCCGAGCTCCATGCCTTCGGTGTCGATCTGGTCCTGTGTCTGGCTGATGCCACCTACGGCGGGCATGGCGATCTGCGGGTTGCCAGTGGTGTTTTTGATAAACACGGTGAGCAGCGAGCTGACCACCGCGGCCTGGATCTCGTGATCGGTGTATTTGCTGTACTGCTTGAGCAGCTCGATGACCGGAGCCAGGTCGGGCACGCCGCGGGTCTGTCCCGGGCGCAACTTGCGATAGATGTGCAGCACCAGGCGCCGGCCGTCTTTGCTGTAGTATTCGAGGGGGATCCACTCGCGCTTTTTGGCGGCGCGCAGGTTGCCGGGGTGGTGCTTGGTCACATGGCAGCGCACCGGGGCACCGTCGGAGTCCTTACCGATGCCGGCCACCAGGGTGGCGGTGTCGGGCTTACCGTCGGGGTTGCAGACCCTGTCGGCCTCGATGAAGTTGACCCGCAGGGTGTAGGGGTTGCCAGGGCGGGACTTGCGCGGCAGGTTGACAAAGATATCGCCGGCGCTGAGCACCCCGCGCAGCACCAGCGCCTGGCTGGCCAGAAAGCTGTGGCTGCGCTCGATGTCGAAGTCGGCGGTGCCGGTGGCGAGCTTGAACTCGCGCTCGGCGGCGCGCTCCCATGCGTCGGCCTGCTCTTCGGTGAGTCCGGTGAGGATGTCGCGATCAATGGCGGCGCGCGGCTTGAGGCCGCTGCCGACGATACTGGTGACTTTGGTATTGATGGCCCCGGAGGCCAGGGGCGCGTTGCGCTCCAGGTCGCGGGAACGTGCGCGCAGGGTAGGCAGGTCGCCAAGAATGGCGCTGTCAGCGTCGCTGTCGCGCAGACCCCAGTTGTAAGTCTGGCGTCGGTCGGTGCGGGCTCCGGTGTAACCGCCGGAAATGGCCATGGCCATGCGCGCCTGCAGCCGCCGTGCGCCGGTGGCCGGAGAGATGAAGCCGATGGCCTTGTCCAGCCAGGTGGGCGTGATTTTCGGCAGGCTCATCGTGTGATCACCCCGATAGCCTGTATGCCGAGCCTGCTGCTGTCGAGGCGTCGGCACCAGTTATCCCAGTAGTCGATGTTGTTGCGGATCTCAAGGGCGTCTGCACGGGTGACAGTGCGCTTACTGCCACCTGTGTCAATGGTGTAGGACTGATTGGAGCTGACCGCCGCGTCGGCGGCCAGCCACAGGGCGAGTTGAGCTTCGGCGTGTTCTGATGTGATCCCAGCCAAGAGCAGCTCCGAAAAGTTAGCGGAAAGATTTTTTCCCTAAAATCCCGGATATTTTAATGGAGGGCAAAACACAATGGAAAGTATCTATTGCAGGTATTTGCACGATATCTTGTGGTTTTTAAAAATTACGTTACCCCATGGGCCGAAGCTCGCTCCACACAGCGACACTTGTATTGCTCTACTGAACGAGCGGTGATTCTCAACCCCTTACGGGCCGGGGTATCGTTTGCCGCGGTCAATTCGCCAGCGTCGATCAGATAGTAGACCTTTCGCACAGAATAGCTGAGAATCTCGGCAACCTTGCCCGGCGTGAGAAGGGTGTTGTCCAGAATAAACTCGCGCTTGACGCGATCGATGTCGGCACGGCTGATCGTCTCAGTCACGGTGCGCTCCTTTGGAATAGATGCGCCGCTGCGGCGCGACATTGGCAGGATCGTCCGGTCGCCTTGGGATCCGCGTCTTGAGTATCTCGCGTAGGGCAATAGCGTACACGTTGCAATCCCAAAAGTCGTTCCGGCCTTTCTTTTTGTCGTGTTTCCACTCGCCGCTCTCTTCGTCTTTGACCTCGGCGGTGTAGTGCTTGGCAAAGGCTTCGTCGATATCGTCGTGGTACAGCGGCGCGCCGGGGTCGTCCGGCTCGATGGCCAGGCGTCTGGCCAGTTCGTCTTTGAAGTAGTCGACCTTGAGGTTAGCGCGCACTAGGCCGCCAGGGATGCGCTTACTGGTGCCTGGAAAGGTCTCGACGGTTTTGTAACTGATCATATCTCCATCTCGGCGCGACCAGATGCCCTTGATCGGGATCATGATGCGATGCTTGCTGCACCAGTCGTACACCTCGACGGTGCGGCTGTGTTTTTGCCATCCCTTGCGCGTGCCTCCGGAGTCGATCAAGCCGATCTGTACGCGGAACTCTTTACCATCGGCATCGGCGAACACCTCCTGGTGGAGCAGGTATTCCAGGTCGACGAAGCTCGGCAGGATGCCGTGTCGAATCATACGCATGTCGATCTCCGGCGCGTATCCGTAGGCCCACAACTCATAGTAAAAACTATCCTGCTGGGTATCCGCCAGCAGTCCGAGCATGGCGGTACCGAGCGGCACGGCGTTGCGCGGCAGGCCGGAGCGATAGCGCAGCAGGTGGTCGTCTTCACGGGCAGCGGTGGTTTCGGGTTCATAGTCGATGCACTGGATGCCGTGGGCTAGGTCGCGCTTGGCGGAAAGGTCACCGGCCTCAGCCTGGACAATGGTGCAGGCGATGTCGGCCAGCTTCATGTCGGGCGTGGCGATACCGCTGAGCAAAAACCCGACATCGACAGGTCTGTGACAGTCGGGCCCCTTAACGATGATCCAGTCCCCCTGTTCAAATGATCGCGAGCGGTCGGCCTCATTCCACAGGGAACCGCACGAATTGCAGGCATAGCCAATCGCGCCGGGATCTCGCTTGATATCATCGACGCTTGCGCCTTTCGGGATGATGATATGATCGGTATCCATAATGATCAGTTCACCGCAATGGGGGCAGCGGTTAGCATACTGTTGTACCTGCTGACAAGCCATGGCCCCAGAGTAGATGTATTTGCCGGCTGGGGTGCTTCCGAAAAAGTGCTTGTGAAAACGATATTTTTTGGCGCGTTTGCGCAGGCGACGGATGGGGTCGGTCTCAGTACCGACCATCTCCCACTTATCGACCTCATCATTGAATGTATATTTGGCCGAAAACGTTGCTGTTGACGTGGCTGAGTTGGCCCAGGCCGGATAGATGGCGACGCCGTTGGCCATGCGGATCATGCCTTGTGAGGTGTCGTCGGCGCGCTTACTGATCAACTTGGCCAGGGGACGGGTGAGCTGCAGCATGGGGATCAGTTTTTGCCCCAAAATCCTTTTGGCTGCATCTTGGCTGGGCATAGTGTAAAAGATGTTGCCCGGGGCCCGGTCGATGCTGTAGCCCATACAGCCGAGCATGGCGTTGGTTTTACTCGCCTGGTCAGGGCCGCAAAACCATACTTCGCGCACCCAGGGCAGGGCCCAGGTATCCATGACACGCACGGCGTGCGGTGCCAGCTCACGCCGCCACTTGCCTGGCATGGCATCGGCCGACGGCATGATGCGGTAGGCTTCGCACCATTGGCTGACCGGCATCCGTTCGGGCCGCCGCAGGCGATGCCGCACTGCAGCCGTGATGCACAGTTGAATCCGATCGGGAATGCGGCCTATCAGCTCAGATCGCAGGTAGCGAGCGACGGTCGACCGGCTAAGAATTCTGTCGGGCAGAAGGGCGCCTTGAGTGTTGAGGTCCCGGCCTTGACTCATTCCTCATCCTCCTCGATGTCGACATCGAACTGTCTGCCGTTGGCCAGCTCGTTAAACGCGCCAGCCACGACGTCCTCAAGCGCTTGGGCGAATTCAGCGACGCGGCCGTGATCGCCACCACAGGCATGCAGTAGTTGGGCCTGATGTTGGGACAGGTGGTGGTTGAGGGAATCCTGCAGCAATCCGACCAGCGTGGCAGTTTGAATTTCGGCGTCTTCCTTACGCACCCAGCGGGCATCCTCTTTGCGATTTTCCAGATCGCTTTTTTTGACCTGCTGTTCGAGCTTTTGCACTTCGAGTTCGGCCTTGCGGCGCTCGAGATGCTCCATGTTGGCGATCTTTTTCCGGTCGAGGTCAAGGGTCGTGGCATATTCGAGCAGATCGGCCCTCCGCACACTCCCATCGCGTTGGACCCTTACCTTACCGTTGTTCCAGTCCGTTGAAAACTTGCCGGCACTGACTTTGTAGCCTTTATTCAGCAGGTAATCGCGGGCGGCCTTTTGCTGGTCAAACCTTTCGGGATCCACTGACGCCTCTTCGGAGGGGAAATACACCGGCCAGAGCCGGTCGAGGCACTCCTGCAGGCCGGATTTGGCGGCGTCCCAGTTGCGTTTGTTGGCGGCGGTGCTGGCGTCGCGATACTCCTGCATGCACTGGATGACGGCGTTGTGCAGGGTGCCCAGCTCGATTTTGTCGTGCTGGGCGGCGACCTGGATCAGTTGTTGTACGCGTTGGAACATGTCTATCTCCTGCGCAGGTCCCTGGTTGGCGGCCAGATGTTCAGGGTGTCCAGTATGACGCGGGTGCCGTCTTTGTCCCACGGCTGGCCGTGGACGATACCCATGGCGATTTCGCAGAGCCAGTGATCATCGTCCAGTTGCTGCAATATTTTGCAGCGCTCCATGTAGGCGTAGATGCAGGACGGCCCGCCGGCGGCAGGTGTGGCGAGATCGGCGCAGAGCTGGTTGACCTCGCAATATCCGCCGACCGCTGGACCATCCCACCCCCAGCAGACACGCCACAGGTGTTTGTGCCGCGCGATGGCGGACCCTTTGTCCTGCGGCGCGGTTGTGGTTTCAAATAATCCGAGTTGCGTTGTTGGCATGGCTGGTTTCGTTGGGGTCATTAAATTTCGAGTTGTGGACTTTACGGTATTACCGAAAAGTTCCTATTACGGGGTTTTGCGGTTCGCCACCGAAAATGGTGAACTCAATTTTTCCCGTCCTGATCGCCTGGCGTATCTGCTCCCGGTCGTGGCACTGGATAATCAGCAGGTCAGGAAAATCCTCGTATTCGTCCTCGTTGACTTCGATCTTTGTGTCCCCAGCGATGATGCAATTCGGTTTCTTCATATCGTTTCTCCGTAGTAAGAGCGCCGTTTAATTCACTCGTTATGCCTTTAAAATCTCGAATATCATTTGCCGGGCTGGATCTGGCTGATCCGGCACGGTTATATATCCAAGCTCGGTCGCGTTTTTGATGAATTGTTCGAGTATTGCAACTCTGTACCTGGTGTACGCCAATTCGAACGCGAGGTCTTCCGCGTCCTCGTTAAACTCGCACAACTCCGTCTCTGCATTGGCAATGTTTCCGGCCTCGAATGACTGGGCGTCGGACAGGTAGTCTTTTCGATCAAATCGGCATGGTTTGTATGGCATAACCAATCACTCCAGCGGACGGGGATAAGCGGGGTTCTTCGAGCCGTCCGCATCGGCTCGCCCGCTGAGTTCAAGTTGTTATGCTGAAAAATCACTCTTCGCGCCGGGTCCGCCGCTTAATTCCAACGTTCTAAGGCTTTTGCCGCAAAGGCATCAAATCGTCCGGCCATAACTTCGTCACGGGCCACCATCCGATCACGGTGTAATCGTCCGGCATGAGTTTGTTTTCCGGGAAGTGTGGATCAATAATCCTTTTCCCATCCCAGAGCACGCAATGAACGACATCGGGCCGAACAGACATGACATCGACCAATGCGGGTAAACGCTCCAGGTCTACGCTGAGAGTCTGCGTTCTGGGGTCAAAACCCTCCCCGGGCACACATCCCCAGCCGATAGTCATGTCATGGCTGAGCAGGTAGCCATACAATTCTCGGCATGAAAAGCATCTCTTGCCGAACGGGCGCTTTTTCGTCGGTTGCACGTCTTCCGATCCATCGTGCCCGCAGTATACGTAGAACTCTTCCAACGTGGTGCCGGTCAACATGCATACGCAAGCTGCGGCACAGGTCCAATGGTTCGGTTGTTTGATTAAATTCATATTGACCTCCACAGATAACCAATCATTCAATCGGCCCGCCCGCTGAGTTCAAGCGTTATGCCGTCGTTGGTGCGGGTTCGGCGACCTTCGCCGACCTCGGGCGCGGCCTACCGGATTCCCGTGCGACGACGTCGCGGGCCCAGTTGATGACCATGGCCAGCAGGGCCCCTTCTAACTTCCCGCTCATCGGTCCCCAATCTCGGGAGTCACGGGCCTGCCGAATCATGCGGGCGCAGGCGGCACGAACCGCGGCAATCCGGTCAGGGAATACCACCTGACGGCCGTGGCTGTCCGTCCCTCTCTCGATGGCCGTCACCTGGCCTACCGTGGAAAACCGACCGTCGGCCAGCGCCACGACATCAAAATGCCAGCGGGGATCAATACGGGTGCCCAGTTCGTAATTGGCCCACCAACTATCACCGGGCAGGGGCAAAAGAAACATGTTGTACGGCCCCTCGCCGTCGGCGCGGGCGATGGGACCAACATAGGGCCACGGGTCTCCCCCAACGGATTTACAGGTGGCTTTTTTCGCAGACATTGCACGCCTCCACTGTCGAAAACTCCTGGCCGCAATATATGCATCTGAACCCGATCTTTTTGGTTTTTGGTGCGGAGGCTATAACGGCCTTTGCCTCCTCGATGGCGCCGAACCATTCGCCATTCGTGACCGGCTGGCACGCTTCGCCGAATTCTTCCATATCGGATCGCTCCATCAGATCGACCAGGGTGGCAATTATTTTCCGCAGCGCCGTTTGGGTGGCCTCGACGCGTTCGAGCATGTTTGCGGCCATGGTCGGGTCGTTATGTTTATTCATCCTCGCACCCCTCGATGTGCATGTCGTTGGTCAAATCCAGGTCAATAAACACCTGTGCCGGGTCTTTATCCTCACCGAAAACAAACACCTCGCGGCGCTGTGAAATAGCACCTGATATAGCAGCCTCTATAGCGTCGCGGTCCGTGACGGCGTCGTCGATGTCACAGCAGTTACGGTCCTCACCGTCATCGGGTAGGGGCAGGTGGACCGTGGCGTAGATCTCTAGCCGGATTTCATAGGTTCTGATGGGCATGGCTTCTCCTTGTTTCGTTACCTGTCGCCACGGTCGCGCGGTGCTGGATGGCCCGGCGCATGGCTGCGTTCCAGGCATCGGCGGCGTATTGCTCCGACAGCGGCACCAGGTAGCGGCTGTCAAAATGCCGCACGATGTAGATGATCAGCTCATCGGGAGCCATGGCCGGCCTCGATGTCGTCAAACACTACGGGGATTTGCTCGCGCAGGGCGGCCAGGGCCAAGTCGGCCAACTCGCGCATCTGGGGATGGGCCGCCGGGGCGGTGCGCAACGTAAAAAAATGCCGCCACTGGCGCAGGTTGGCCGTCATGACAATCTCGGTTTTGAGGCTGTTGGGCAGCACGGTGCGGGCCTGCTCGGGCGTCCATCCGTCCTGGCGCAGGGATCGATACGTTTGCTCCGCATAAGAGCACGCCAGCAGCCAGCCATAATCCTGCGGCTGCTGCGCCAAGAGGGCTAGCCCCGCATCGGCGTCCGGAACAGTCATATCGACAACGTCAGGATCAACATCCACCCACGGCGGGATGATAAATGTCACGTGACCTCTGGTGTAATCGCAATACCGGGTGCTCTCCTGGCTGTAGCTGGCCAGACGGTGGCGGACGATCTCGTGGGACACGCCGCGATCGCAGACGATGCGCAGGGTGGCGTGGGCGTGTTCGAGGACCGACTCGTGGCCACGCCGGACCAGCATCTGCGCGAACTGGCCGGCGGTGGTGATGGTGATCGGATGGGCTTGGCTTTTGTAGCAGGTGCGCCCGGCGGCCTCGATGAGGTGCAGGGGACGTTCTGTGATGTGTAGGACCTCGACCGATGGCGTGACCAGGATCATTCCGCACCTCCTCCGTAGGGCATGTGCCCATAGGGACCGTCGAGGCCGGGGCACGGTGCGGCCTCTGTGGCGATGTCATAGTAACCGCGGGCGCGGTTTTTGTTCTCGACGGCTTGAAAGATTGCGTCGATGTGCTCCTGGCCGTAGCGTTTGGCAGCGATGCGCCAGTAGGTCTCGATACTGTGGTGCAGATCGGCGAGCTCCATATGCAGCAGTGGGCCAAAAAACGGGCCGATCTCGTTGATTTCGTCGATCTCGCTGAGGATGTGCGCGAACTGGTCGGCCTGGCTGTTGGTCTGGGAAAACTTGACCGCGGGCCAGTTGTAGACAACCTCGGGAGTGCCTCGCTCCATGAGCGCTTGCTTGAGGTACATACAGTGATCGAGCTGCTCCTGGTAGGCGTCCATCAGCGGATCGCGACCGTTATGGGTCTGCAGGGTGGTGCCGTATTTTTGGCGGCCGAGTGCGTCGCGGGACTGCAGGTCGGCGATGACCTCGGGCAGCACGTCGCGGCGGCCGGCGGTGGGCATCGGTTGCGGCGTGGCGGCGGGGTTTTGCGGTGACGGTTCACGGGTGTCAATCTGCATGGTTTGTGTGTCCTCTTGTGGGTTATTTTTAGCCAGAAAGCCGCATTGTTCGCATTCGCGCAGGCCGCTGCCGATGTTGGCCAGGTGGCCGCCGCAGTTGGGGCAGTTGGCGCGGCCTGGCTGCTGATCGGGGGTTGCGCAGGTCAACATTTCGCGGCCTCTTTTTTGATGGCGCGGATGCGGCGCTGCAGCACCTGACGGCGGGTTTTGCCCTCGATGTCGTTTTGATCCATATAGTCCAGGGTGGCCTGCATCAACGCGGCATCGTCCATCAGGGCGATGGTGGCGCGGCAATCGTCGACGCTGGTGCCGACCAGGCTGATGATTTGTTTTTGGCGGTGTTTTTCGGCCTCGGGCGACAGGGTGTCGTTGAACAGCGCCTGGATTTTCCCGAAAAACTCCCCGGCCAGATCCTGTACCTGCGGCGTTAACTCGGTGGGCGGGTAGAACGGGATCGTTTTAAAGGCGGCCTCTTCGATCCGCGCCAGCCGGTTGGCCCGGGCGCTGTGGTTGACCGGTTCGGCGCGCTGCAGGCCGTCGGCCAGCGCGCAGATCAGCGACAGAATGAAGGGCCCCTGCCAGTCGGCTTTTGATGTGTTAATCATCCTCTCCTCCGTTTGGTTTAGATTTTGGGGATCGGCTTGGTCCCCAATACTTGCGTGCCCGGCCCGAAGATCTGTTTGGCCCGCAGCACTTTTTCGGCTTCTTGTTTGGTCATCCCTTCCAGAGCTTTGATCTCGGCGGGCGAAAACACCGGAATATCCGGGTACATCTGCACCAGGGCGTCGACATGATCGGCGTGGTGGGCGATGACGAATGGGTAGCCGCCGGCGCTGATGCCTTTGTGGTGGTGCGGGAAGTTTTCGGCAGGCGGTTCCGGTTTTTCTACGTGATTTGAGGCGGGGCCCGGTGTCGGGAGGGCGAAGGCCGGGCAGAGTTTGCGCAGGCCGGCCTCGACCCAGGCGCGCAGATCGCCGCCGTGGTCTTTGACGTAGTCGCCGGGATCCTTGCCGGCGGGTACGGGCCAGCGGTCGGCGCGGGCGTAATGGTCGCGCCACCATGGCCAGTTTTTAGTGCCGGCCTGGTCGACATCGAGGGCCACCAGGATACACAGGGCACGACCGAGGACCTCGTCGGCGTGGGTTTTGGGTCTGGCGCTGCAGGTGCCCAGGGGGACACCGCCGATCAGGTCGCCGGTGGCATGGACGACCGCGAGCGCGTCGAGGTCGGATTCCACCACGACAAATGCCCGGGCGCTGGGGTTGATGATGACAACATCGTTACCGCTGCCCGGCAACCAGTAATAGCGCGGCTGGGTGCCGTCGGCCTTGTGGCGCCGGATCCGGATGCGATGGATGATGCCGTCGGCCATAAACGGGATCAGGAGGCCCTGGGGTATCCAGAGTTTTTTAGGCTTGCCGGTGCGGTCGCTGGTTTCGGCGGGCAGCCCCCATGCGGCCCGCTCGCGATACAGATCGGCCGGCACGTAGCCCAGCCGGAAGCGTCGGACGGCAGCGGCCGGCAGGCCCCTGGCGGCCAGGTAGTCCAGCTGGATCTCGTTGCCTAGTAGTTGCTGATGAGCCCATTCGGTCAGTTTTTCGGCTTTTTGAGCCCATGCATCGGCGGGTTGCGTAGCGGCGGAGGGCTGCCAGTCCTGGCGGGGTGGTTGTTTGATGGCCGGGGTGGACAACATCGGGTCGCGAGGCGCGGCCCCAGGCTTGCCATCGCCCAGTCGGCATTTTTCGCGGGCCGGACAGCAGGCGGCACTACAGGGCAGACCGAGGGCCTCGTGGGCGTCGGGGCAGGAGAGGCCCTCGGTCATACGCAAAAATTCAATGGCGTCGCCGCCCTTGGCGCAACCGCGGCAATACCAGGCGTCGCGGTCGGTCCAAACAACAAACCGGTCAGTGCCACCACAAGCAGGACAGGGGCCGGCCCATTCTTTGGCGGTTTTCTTTTTCAACCCGGCGATGCGGTTCTGTGCGAGATCAAGGACAGTCATTTTTTATCCAGCCATGATGATGATGATCTTGTTTTTACTGCAAAAATCATCATCTTGGTTTTAAGTTATTGTTTTTACAGAGTCTTTTTATCAAATATGACGATATGATTATTTTCCTAAAAACGGTAATATATAAAAACCTATCCGCTATTGGCCGATCCCCTTCTACTTAACGCGCGCGCGTGCGCGCACGTGAGGGTTTCTAGGAAAATCATCATTTCATCATGGTTGCTTAAAATGGTGAATGTTTTTGGTGGTTTATGGCCATGATGATGATTTTTTGCGGTTTTTTGAATTGTCATATCATCATGCCCCTTTCCCCCTTGACAGTATCCTTCAGCAACCTCATGGTCATCATGCCAGCAGGCCTTCGACGTCGAGACCGTAGACGTAGGTCTGCCCCCCGGTGTTTTCGACTTGATAGCCCTTGCGGCGCAACTGGTCGGCGATGGATTTCTTGGTTGGCTTGTAGCGTTTTTCCTCGTCCACATTTTCGGCGAACCACTCCTCAAATTTGCCGTAAAAGAGCTTGAACAGTAGCCGACTGTCGTTGTCGATGCGGCGGCAGGATTCTTCGATGAACCGTGCGAGATGGTCCTCGTTGCGGCGGATCGCTTCGGCGGCGGCGCGTAGTTTGTCGGGGGGCTTGAGACCGTCGCGCTGCCATTCGAGGCAGCCGCGCACCAGCCAGGCGAGGATCCCGGGTTGATTGGCGAGCAGTCGTCGCGGCAGATCGGGGTCTCGCTGACGATATATAGCCGCGTTTTGGGGATCGCTGCGGGCTTCGAGCGCGGGATCGGCCACGTAGCGCAGCGGATATTCGAGGTAGAGCAGCCGCCGAAACAGCGCGAAGTCGGCTGCCAGCCCTTTGGGTGCGTGGTTGGTCACCAGGGCCAGGGTGTGCGTCGGCGTAAAGTTGACCTCGTATTTGTCGTGGGGCGCCCGGCCGGTGAGGGTGTCGGAGCCGGTCAGGCGTTTAACTTTGGCTCCGCTGATGCGGCGATGTTGTTCTGTCTCGGAGGCAACGACCAGCCTTCGCCCGTAGAGCGATATGATATCTGGCGAGGGCCCGGCGGAGCTTTTAGCGTTTTTTTGCTCGAGGATCATCTCGGGGTCAATGGACCAGGCGAGCTCCCCGAGAACTTCGTGGAGCGTTTCGAACATCGTTCCCTTGCCGTTAGCGCCCTCGCCGATGAAGGTTGACAGGTACTGTTCCGTGGTCAGGCCGGTGATGCTGTACCCAAAATAGCGCCGCACGAAATCGACCAGGGTGTTTTCCTCCCCGTGGATCTCCCTCTGGAATTTTTCCCAGTCCTGGTTGACGCAATCGATGCCGTGATACTCGACGGGGATGGCGCGCACCAGGTAGTCGCTGGGATTGCCTGGGTATAGCCGGCCGGTTTCAAGGTCGATGACGCCATTTTTGCAGGCCAGCAGCATCGGTTTTTTGTCAATTTCGTCGCCGACGATGGCGAGTGGTTGCTCGACGCAGTGGGCCCAGGTGAGGCAGTTGGCGGCGCCGCGCACACTGCGCAGGCGCTCAACCCGCTTTTTGAGGTTTTTGAGCTTGGAGTTGACGCGATCGATCTGTACGGCGAGTTGGCCAGCTAGTGCCGTGGCCTTTCGGGCCCCGGATTCGTCCTTGGCCGTGCGACAATTTTCGGCTTTTTCTTCCGCGGCGGCCATGTCGGAAGACAATGCGTCGACCTCCGCCCGGAGTTTTGCCGCCTCGTCGAGATATTTGACCGCAACGCTCTCGACGGCTGTTGTGGCGCGGTTGAGCTTATCGATGCTCCAGTGGTGACCTTCCCACTGGTACCACAGGCCATTTGTTTTGTTGTAGACGTACTGGTCCCGCTGCAGCGCGGTGAACAGTATCCCGTCGCCACGCTCGTTGTTTGCCAGGCACCGCATAATAAATCGTGGGTCGTCGGGTCCGCCAGTTGCCGGCGGGGCCTCGTCTTTTTTCGGCTCTGCCGCCGCGAGTTCGGCGGCTTCCTGCCGGAGGCGTTCTTCGACCTGGGCGGCCAGATCGACCACTTTGTTTTGTGGGTCGGTCACTGGCAGACCTCCGCCAGGGCGCGGACCTTGTCACGCCAGGTCAACACCGTCGCGGGGGTGACGCCAACAATGCGGGCGATGGCCGCCGGATCGGCGCCGAGGCCGAGCATGGACAGGGCGATAAATAGCTGGCGAGGATCGATGCGGGCTTCCTGGAGCAGGGTCCCCGTGGTCGCCTTGACTTTGCGGCCGCAATGCGGACAGGTCAGGCGCTGCAACGCCCGCCAGCGCGCCAATGCCCGCTCGCCGGTGATCGGCGCGCCGCAGCGAGGACACTCCGGCCCGTCGGGATAACAGCGGCCCAGGAACCAGTCCGTGCAGGTGTCCGCGTCAAAAAACCGGGCCGACAATTCAGCCACCACATCATCGGGCAACCAACTGACAGGCCCCTGCAGCCCTTCGCTATTTGCAACCTCCCGAAATTGCGCCATTTTTTGCAACCCTCATTCAATTTTTCACGACCAACAAAAAATTTAAATGGACTCAAAGCCCGGGGCTTTGCCGCCCGTAATCACCGGATCGCCAGGGAGGACCCGCGATCATTTGTCCATGAGCCGGTCAATGTGGTGCCCAAACCGTGACTGGAACCGTGCCTCGACAGCATTGACCGTGGCTTGCTGCACGGGGACCTGGTTGAACATGGTGGCGATGGTGACGGTCGACATGCTGACCACAGGCGTCCTGCCGCGCTGCCCGGCGTACCTGCCCCGGGTCGGCTTGTTGTACCCGTAATCGCTGAGGCCAAAGAATCGCTTCTCAGTCATGAACACGCCATTGTGTCCGCTGAGCATGGTTGCCGTGAAGGCGCCAGGGTAGGACTTGCCACCACCGGCCTTGAGCACCGAGCCGGTGACACCCTTGACCTGCCGATACTTCCCGCCCTTGCCTTTGACCGTGCGGCGCACTTCCTTGAAGCCAAAATACTGCAGGCTGATCGGGCGGCCCTTCGCCTGGATAGTGGCGGTCAGATCCCCGATCCTGGCAAACTTGATATTCTTGAGTTCGGCGTTGACCTTGCCCGCTTTCAGATTCCATTTGCCCAGCAGAGCACGTGCCGCTTCCGCCCGCCCCGCTCGGGCCGCATCGTTGATTGCCTGGCTGGCGGCGGGGCTGACGACCTTGGGGTCAAACATCCGCATGGCCTGCTCTATACCCTCGAGCTTGATGCTCAACATGCCGAACCTCCATGATTAATACTGGTGACGCCACGGGGATGGGAGGGGCGCGGGGAGGGAGCGACATCGAGGACACCATCAACACCACGAGAGTAGCGAGGCTGGTAGTCCCGACAGACTGGTGGGGTAACCCCGCGACCATGGGCAAACAACGCCTCGCGGCAATGCTCGGGCTTGGCCGGGCAGAGGGCTTGCTGACGACAGGTCAGACAATCGCGGTAGATCATATCGTCTCCTTATCCGCCGCGGCCTTGGCGTTGTCGAGGATCGCGAGTATCTGCTGCTCGACGGTGCGACGCTCTTCGCGTGCCCAGCCCTGCAGAAACGCCAACAGATCCGCGTCACCCGGCAGGAAACGGACGTGGACAAAATCAAGGCCATCGATCAGTACGTCTTCCGGGGTAACCCCACTTAACCGATTCTGTATGCTGGCTATCGCGTTTGAGACAAATTGGTCAAAGGCACTGACCCCTTGCTGGGAGTCAGATAATGGGCCCTCCACCTTCACCGGCCGTGGCGTTGTGGGCGGAGCGACGGTCTCTTCAGTACCAACTGTAGGTGAGGGATCAGCACCTTCTTCAGGGCATAGCCGGGATTCGGCCCACTCGCGGGCGGCGGTAATTCCAGGACAGTCGTCATACCGCGTGGCGATCGTTGCCACAGGCTGCCCCGCTGTGGGCTGTTCCACCTCCTCGTCAGTCTCGACCGTGGGCGAGGGAGTGACACCGGTTTCAGGGTTACTGGCGGTAGCCCTGCCGCCCTTGGGATACTTTGCGTCCAGACCGCCGGAGGCGCGGAGGCGGCTGTAACACGCCCCGCAAAGACCTCGCCCGATGATCCTCTTGCCGGTTGCTCTACACTCCAAACATGCCTTTGTTTCCCCTGTACCCACATCCACCTCCTCTTTGATAATCTCTTTATGACCCTGTGCCAGCCTATCCATCTCCGCGGCCTGCAGGCAACCATGACAAGCAATCCTGTCCTGCCGGTAGCTCTTGCAAAAGCCCGGCTCGATACGCGATCCCAACCGCTCACATCTCACCGTGTGCGCCGCCATCCAGTCATCGATATCTGACGCCGTAAAAATACGGGTCGCTTCGGACGACCCGCGGCGGCTCGAGGGTCTTTGCAATGACATCGATCTCCTCCCGCGTATAAACTCTGACCTGGCCCGACAACGAAGCCCTGATCCGGGCCTCTGCTTTGTGCATCGCTGCAATCATCTCGTTACGCGCCACAAAACCCCCTGATGATTTGCCCGGCAAATACCAACACACCCATCCAGGTGGCAAATATCGCCAGAGCCTCAACCCATTGGTCCAGCAGATCATCCATGAGCCACCGCCTTACCCCGGGGGACAGGGGGACGCTGACACAGGGCCCCGCCATAGCATCGAGCGCTGCAAAGCCCAGGGCCGCACAGCGCGGACACGTACCATGGCTTGGCTCTGGAGTCCGCGCCGCGCCAAACAGCGCACCGCACCAGCAACAAACAAACCGGCTCATTTGCCGGCCTCCTTGACCGACAACAACCTGCCTGCCTCTTCCTCGGTCACAACCCGACTGGGCGACACCGTGAGCTCCAAACACCGCCGGGTAGCCCCCTCGACATAGCACGCATCGTTCGGCAGGCGGTGATCCCACCGGACAGGCTTGCCCCGGGAAATGATCCCGAGCAGCGCTTCGGCGTCCTGCAGCGAATCCAAAACAAGAACTTGTCCACTAAAATCGGCCACAATCATGATGCCTCCAGCTGCCCTCCCGAGGGATAAACCCGGCGCTCGAGGCCGGAGGGTCAAAAACCTCGAGCGCCTTGACAACTTCCCTTTTTTTGGGGCCCGGGAGGGACGGCCCGGGGCGGATCTAGCCAGGAGCAGGCAGGTCGGGGTGATCAGCGGCCGCACGTTCCGCCGCCGCGGTCAGGATGCTGTCCATCGGGCCCAGCACATGACAGGCCGTACAAACCAAAATGTCACGATCGCCCGCGGCCGTCGTTTGCACCTTACGGAACACCGGTCCCGCAATCGGGCGGCCGCAGACAGGGCAATTCGTTGGTACCAGCTTTGGCGAGTGAGCTAAGGATGGCCGCAGGTTCATGCGGGACAGGCGCTTACTCACATGCCGCCGCTCCATAATCATCCGCAAAAACCCAATCATTGCGCCTCCGAACGGCCCATGCGCTCATGGGCCCGCCGCGCCATTTCGCGCAGCAGCGGGAAAACAACCCCCTCCGCATGCGCCCACTGCTCAGCACTGAACCATTCCCGGCGCAACTGCTCCGATCTTTTACGACGGTCCGCAGCCATCAGTAACGCTCCATGCGGTCCTTCACCGCTTGCAAAAAAGCAAACGCCTGACGGACCATCTCGTTAATTTCCTGCTCGATGCGCTTCACTTCGTTCCGCTGAACTCTTCCGTCCTCCAGAGCCGTGCCCGAGGCCGCGATCACATCTCCAAACTCTTTAATCGTGCGCGCCAGCTCCGCCTGCAGATTCGCCACGCACTCGGGCGCCTGGGGCAGATCGAACGCCACACGGCCCACACACGCCTCCAGATAATCCAACGGCGCCAGGCTATCGTTCAGGAGCATGTGCGGGATCAGCCAGGCCAGCTTGTATTCCATCGCCTCGATGTGAGGATTGATGCTGTTCCCCAGCGTGCTCTCGGCCAGGCCCAGGTGCTCCGCCTGCCGTTTCAGCGTCAGAGGCCGGGCCTTCGCCCAGCGATACAGCATTTCCCGCAACGTCTCTTCCGGTGGATTGTGTGCGATCCCCGCCATAATTAGCCCCCTTTAAAACATCCTAAAACTGTCCCATAAAAAACTGCTATGCTGGTTTTTTTACCAGCAGACCCTGATCGTCCAAGCGTCGGATAACCTGCGCCGCGATGCTGTTCGCGCGGCGCCGGCCGCGCTCCCCGTTGAGCGCCGCATCAAACGTCCGGCGCTCAACTTCAAAACGCCGACACGCCTCCGCCACGCTCCCGTAATAGGAGCGGATGTTCGCCACAGTAGCCGGCTTGTCAAAATCAGGAATGTGAGAAACCGTCTTGTTTTCCATTTGCCAAAATCCTTCATTATTGCTAATGTTCCTAGAACATTACCCTTAGTTTTTTTGCGGATTCCCTGATGGCAGCGCCAACTATTCAAAACCGCTATATAATTCGTTACCGAAACGAGCTTTGATACGCTTAAGCAGTCGCAAAATTGTTAGGCATCCTTTGTAAAGGACCAAAAATGACCCGACTTGAGCTGTACACCAAAGTGTTCTCCGAATTTTTTGGCAAACCAGAGGCTGAGCTGCTGGCATGGGCCAAAGAGAACATGTCGGCGAAAGTAAAAACCGGCATGAGCAAGCAGGTCCCCGATGACATGGTTGAAAAACTACTGGCCGAGTTCCGATACGATCCGCCCGGAGTCATCGCAACCATCGCCGGATCGCTTTTCGGCATAGGAGAAAAACCGGCGTAAAAAACAGGCGGCGCCGGGAGTTCGTAGAGATTCACCAAAAAACTTGCTCCATGCACTGCTTTGGACTGTCGCCATCTCCGCCTCCGTGTTTAGGGTTTTGGGTGTTTCCTCCTCGTGCTTGGAACAGTAACCTGACATCTGTCAGGTGTCAACAAAAAAAGCGAACATATGTCCGGTGTTTTGCAGATAATTGAACGAATGATTCAGGCGACAGGGGCCAAGAATATGGCCCAAATGCTTGAATCTATGGGATTTTCAGACAGCGCAGGGAGCGCGTGGAAGAGGCGAAAAAAAATCCCAGATGGGAGCATTGCGAAGGTAGCCGAGCTGACAGGTGTAAGCTTCTCTTGGTTAAAAACCGGCGACGGAGAAATGCGCCCATCGGGGGCCGCCAGCGACACCAACGAGTCCGAGTTGGTGCGGGCCTGTGATATCGAGTGGTCGGCAGGGCATCCATCGACCGAACCTCTCAAACTGACCCAGCAGGAAGCCATGATGGTGGAGTTTATGCGCGAGCTCGATCCACAGGATCGCGCCGATGTCATGGACACCCTCCGCGAACTGTGGCTGCTGCAGCGGAGCAAGCAAAACCCTCAAGAATAGCGGATCGCCAACAGATTAAAAAGTCTATATTTTTTTATCTTTTGCCTTAATAATCGCCCATGATTTTGAATTAGCATTGCGTCAACATCATGGAGGGATTCATGCAGCTAGAGGTAACAAACGAGGAAGCTGACGTTATTTTTTGCCTTCGCATATTGCGGTCTGCAGCACGAGATAGGGCGTTGAGGATGATTAAAAGGATAAGAGAGACGCAGGAGGCGCTTAGGGGCAGAGGTTAAATCCACTTGGAGAAAGGCAGGCATCATGCAACGCATGGTTTTTTTCGTCGTGGCACTCTTTATAGCCATGTCATTATCTACCGTACATGCTGATCAAAAACAGCAGCGGCAAGAGGTTCTTCGATACTTAAAAAGCGGCCAGGAACCGCAGGTAAAAGACGCCATGTGGGCTACCGATTTCCTCCTGAAAATTGGCGTTTTTGACAATGGCTCCCAGCGCGACGGGTTTGCAGATTATGTTTGCCTTGTTTTGGCAGAGCATGGAATGTCCGGTCAGTCTATACGCATTGAAATTATTGATTACGGATCTGTCGTCCGTGGAGAGAATTGGAAAGTTCTCGGCGGGGCAGAATGCAAATAGTATTTCTAGCGAAAGAAGGGTAGGACCATGAAAAAACTGATCATTATCGCAAGCCTGATACTGTTAGCCACCCCGGCCATAGCCCATCGCAACGACGTCTGGCGCGTCAAGGTCAATCAGATGTACCGCAACGGCTACGGCGCCAGCTCCGCCAACATCACCATCACCCTGGCCAGATCCGGCGCTCGATCCTCGCTGCTACAAACCGTTTGCGGAGTGACGGGCAATAATAAAAAAGTTTGCGTCGAAGTGGACGGCGGCCGGATGAAACAAGGCGAATCCGTACACATGACCGTCGAGTTTCCCTCTACAAAATACCCCGTCGAACGGATTTATGTTGATAACTGATTAGGGAAAAAACTGTTGTCCTAACCAAATGAAAAATGAACAGTGATAATGTGGAATGTTATTAAAAGGAGCATTAACCAGTGGCAACAACTCTCACTATTTCAAACGAAGAAGATGCTTGGGAATTTTTAAAAGAATCCGTCACTGATGGCTTGACAAAAGGGCTGGTTGAAATTGAATTTGACGGTTGGCCGGTTTTGGAATTTAAGCTGCAGGGCGATAAATTTAACTCATCCTTGACCGTTAAGGTTATGGAGAGCTTTATCGATCTTCAAAAAAATCTTAACCGAACATATGCTCAAATGCGTTACAATAAATCAACAGCTAGAGCACTTAGCGAAGCCGAACGCAATGAGCTGGAAATTGTTGTTAAAGTTGAAAAAGGCTCATCCTTTTTTCAAGTTGACCTGCAATCTGCACTTGAAACTTTTGCCAATGGAGCGGTTACCAAAATGACTGGCACAGAGATTGTCTCCGTTGTTCTAGGAGGTGCCTTGATTTGGGGTGGGGTCACCATAACCAAAGCTTACCTTGATCATGTGCGCCAGAAAAAGCAAATCGAAATGACCTCTCTTTTGAGCGAACAAGAAACAAAGCGTATGCAAATCTTTGCTGACGCTATGCAAAAAAATCCCGTATTGGTTCCAGCATATGAACGAGCAGAAGACACAATTAATAAGCTGTTAAAAGGAGCAAGTGAGGCCGATCATCTGGAAATCGGCGGGCACAGTATTTCGCAAGACGTTGTCCGAGAACTTGTGAGACAGACTCGAACTCGCAGCATAAAGACCCAACTTAACGGCATGTATCGTATTCAAAAGGTCGATTCCTCCAAACCTGAGGCCTTTTACATCGGGGTGAAGTCGGAAAAAGACGGGCGAATCTTTACTGCCACACTCGAAGATAAATGGGTTTTTCGCAAGGCCGCCCACCTTAAAGAGTTAAAAGATGCCGAGTGGGGGAAATCGCCAATTTTTCTAAGAATAAACGGGAAAGAAATTGACGGACAAGTAACTCAGGCCATGATTGTTGATGTAGGTGAAGACAAAGAGTAAGACCAAAAACCCATGATCGCAGCAGTCTATATCCGAAAATCCCGCGAAGATAAAAATAAACCCTCCCACCGGCTCACCGTCCAGCGCGAGCAGTTGCCAGCATATGCCCTGGCCCAAGGCTGGCAGGTTGAAATCTACGACGACGGCCACGCCAGTGCGGCCCGCGGCAAGGTCGAAGAACTGCACGAACGCGCCCGCCTTGAGAGCGACGTGCGATCCGGAAAGATCAACCTGATCCTGGTCATCGAGCTATCGCGCCTGAGCCGCGATGATAGTCTGCAAGATTACGTCTCCTGGTTGTACCTGTGCTCACAACACGGTGTAAAACTCGCCACACCATCACGCCAGCTGGACCCATCCCAACATAGCGACTGGATGCTACTTCTCATGGAGGGCGGTTTCTCCAGCGTAGAAATGAAGGTATTGCAGGCGAGGATGGCCGAGGGCAGGGCAGAAGCCTACCGCGCCGGGAAATGGCTGTCCGGAAACCCACCAATGCCCTACAAATACGACCGCGGGGCCGGAGGGCTAATCGTCGATCCCGATCAAATGCCGACCTTTCGCAAGATGATGCGCCTGGCCGAACTCTACCCCGCATCCCAAGTCGCCGACAGGGTAGGGATACCATCCGTTACCGTGCGCCGGGCGATCAGCGACGATCGGCTCCTGATGTATCAAGGCGCCCGCCGCGATCCCGACTCCGGGGCCACTATCGACGGGCAATGGCCCGCCGTTATCGACCACTTACAAGCAGAGCGGATTCGCCGCAACCGCGGCAGCCGCCGCAAAGCCCCGCGCAGACAATACGCCGCCATGCTCAGCAATCTCGATATCCTCACCTGCGGATATTGCGGACACTCCTACCGCGCATGGAAAAACGGCCGCACCCGCGTCGACGGAACCCGCCTCGATTACTACGGTTGCCGGCACAAAGACAAAAGCGACGCATGCCAGAGCCGCATGATCCCGACCCACATCCTCGAGGAGAGAGTATTGACCAACCTGTTTGGCCTTCTGTCAAAAGCCGCCGAACTGCAGCGAGCATGGGAGGCCAGACAAGATTCGGATGACACACCCGGCAAACTCGCCGACATCGATCGCGAAATCGAAAAGTGTCACACCAAAAAACAGCGCCTCGTAGAAGCCGTCGCCGACGGCCTGCTCAGCCCCGCAGACGTCCGCCAAAAAAGAAATGAGATCGACAACACCATCGGGACCCTTAATCAAAAACGTGCCGGGCTCCTTTCCGCACAAGCCATCGCCCCCGACTGGGACGCTCTCAAGATCACCCGGCAGGCCTTCGACCATCTTTACCAGGCCGAACAGCGCGAAGTCATCGCCTCACTCATTGCGCAGATCAGGATCTTCCCGACCTACGCCCTGATCACTTATCGATTCCCCCGCAACGAAAACGGCGACAATATCGCCAGAATCCACCTGCCAGAGAGGCAAAAGCCCGCCGGACCCCGCCAAGTCTACAAAGTCAAAAAACAATAATAACAACAAGTTACGCGAATTTTTAAATTAACAAAATTTATATTTGTAGCAAAAAAAACAAAAAAACGCTGCAAACCCGAAGGGATGCAGCGTTTGTCATTTTTTAGCTATGCACCTGCTCTACCAGCTGAGCTAGGGTGGCGAAACTCTATGAGGTCCATGTATTTAGCCTAAATCGGGCGGGATGTCAATCTCTTTCGGGGTGGGGGCAGGGCTCGGGCGGTCAGGCTTTTCTGCGGATCTGAACAGCCGTCCAAGGGACCCGAAGATTTTTTTGATTATTGTCCATATCCGCGGAAGCAGCCAGATCATGAGTAAAATGAACAGAATAAGCAGGCCGATGAACAGCAACGGGTGATTCAGGGCGACCCAGAGGCCGGCAACGACCACAAGATCCTCGCTCAGAGAAGCGCCCCAGTTGCTCAGCGGTTCCGGTGAGGTGTTGATCAACACCCTGGTTCCGGCCTTGGTCACGTGAGTGGCGGCGGCGAGGCCGCCGCCGACGATCGCCGCCGCCAGGGCAAGCGGCGGATGCACCTCGCCAACGGCGCCCGCAGCCAGCAGGGCGCCGGCAGGTATGCGAATGAAGGTGTGCAGGCCGTCCCAGCCGGTATCCACCCCCGGAACCTTGTCGGCGAAAAACTCCACGGCATACATCAGGCCTGCCGCTCCGATGACCATCGGCTCGGTCAGAATCATGAGGTTTTCCGGAAGAACCATGCCGCCCGTTGCGCCGAGCAGGCCAAGCACCAGGATTGTGGCGTACAGGTTGATTCCGCTGGCCCAGGCTACTCCCATGGTCAGAGCGATGATGCTGGCAATTTCATGCAGTTGTTCCATGGTGTCTCCTTGTCGTTTTCTTATCCCGGGAAGGGTTTTCTTGCTACATATACCTTGGTAACCGACGTTTTCACAAGGGCTGCGGTTTACAAGGACAACGGTTTTGCCGTTTTGAACTCTTGGGCTCCCCGGATCCGGAGGTGTTCTCCCTCGATGACAGGGATTCTGTTTAAAGGGCAACGTGGTGCTGTCCCCGCTTCAGGCTCTGGCTCGCTTCCGGCTTTTGTTGAGGAGTCGGAGCAGCAGTTTTCTGGCTTCGTCGGTCAGCAATACGCTGGAGGCTACCGCTGTGCTCAGCAGCCAGTCGGCAGCGCTCAAGGAGGCCGTGCCGAATACCGCCTGTGCCAATGGCCAGTGGACCACCACCACCTGCAGCAGCAGCACGCCGCTCAGGGCAAGCCAGAGCTTGCGGTTATGCAGGAAGTTGGCGTTGAAGGTGGTTTCGTGTTCCGCACGGGCGTTGAAGACGTTGAAAAACTGGAACAGCACAAAGGTAGTGAAAGCCATGGTCAACGACGCGGTGCCGGTATCTCCCCGCTTCAGACTGTAGGTGAAAATCGCAAGGGTGCCGGCCATCATAATGCAGCCGTAGACAACCAGGCGCAGCAGACGTTCTGTCGGGAGGATCTGGGTTCCCGGCGTGCGAGGCGCTTCTTTCATCAATCCTGCCCTGGCGGGTTCGACACCCAGTGTCATGGCGGGCGGCCCATCCATGATAATGTTGATCCAGAGCAACTGGATAGCGGTAAAAGGTACCGGCAGACCCGCCAGGGTAGCGCCAAGGACGGTGAGAATTGCGGCAATGTTGGTGGACAGCTGGAAACGCACGAATTTGAGAATATTGTCGTAAATCAGGCGGCCTTCTTCCACGGCATGCACAATAGTAGCGAAATTGTCGTCCGTAAGGACCAGCGTTGCCGCTTCCTTGGCCACGGCCGTGCCGGTGATGCCCATGGCGATGCCGATGTCGGCGGTCTTGAGCGCCGGCGCGTCGTTGACGCCGTCGCCGGTCATGGCGGTTACGTGACCGATGGCTTTCAGGGCTTTGACGATTTTTACCTTGTGCTGCGGCGCGACTCGCGCAAAAACCGTGATGCCGGGTATGGCCCGGCACAGTTCCGCTTCGGTCATGCGCTCCACTTCGGCGCCGGTGGTCACCTCGCCATCGAGGCCGAGCTCCAGTGCGATGGCGGCTGCCGTTGCCTTGTGGTCGCCGGTGATCATCTTGACCTGCACGCCTGCTTCGCGGCAGCGGGCGATGGCTTGTGCCGCCTCCGGGCGCGGCGGATCCATCAGCCCCACCAACCCCAGGAATGTCCAGCCTCCGGCCCATTGCCACAGGTCAGCCGCGGGATCGAAGGTGTTTGCGGGGATTTCGCGCCGGGCCATGGCGATAACACGCAGCGCCTGTCCGGCCAGGTTTTCATTCTCGGCACGGATCACGGCGCGCGTTGCTTCATCCACCGGCATCGGAACATGGTCACCCAACCAGTGATCAACATGATCCAGAATCACGTCGGGCGCCCCCTTGATGTACATGTCCACGATGTCGCCCCGATGGTGGAAGGTGGCCATGAACTTGTGCTCCGAATCAAAGGGTATTTCGGCGATACGGGGGTGGCGTTGCTGCTCGATCAGGGGATCGATGCCGCCTTTTTCGGCGAGCACGTAGAGCGCACCCTCCGTGGGGTCGCCGATGAGCTGGCCATCGTTTACCCGCGATTCGTTGCACAGGGCGGCAGCCAGCAGCAGGGGTGTCAAGGGACGTTCGTCACAGCCCGATATGTCGCCTTGCGGTTCGTAGCCCTGGCCGGTTACGGTAAAGTGATGCCCGGCGCACCAGCCGGCGCGAGCCGTCATCTGGTTGAGGGTAAGGGTCCCGGTTTTGTCGGTGCAGATCACCGTCGTGGAACCCAGGGTTTCCACGGCGGCCAGTTTTTTCAGAATGGCCTGCTTGCGCCCCATGCGCCACATGCCGACCGCCAGGGTGACCGTCACCACCGCGGGCAACCCCTCGGGTATGGCCGCAACGGCAAGGGCTACCGAGGTCATGGCGGCATCGGTCCAACCGGCTCCGCGTAGAACGGTGAGGGTGAAAATCACCGGCACCACGATGCCGGCGATGGCGGCCAGGCGTTTACCCAGAACGTCGAGCTGCCGCTGCAACGGCGTCGGGGAATCCGGGGTCAGGGCAATGGTTTCGGCCAGCCCGCCCATGGCGGTCTGCATGCCCGTGCCGGTTACCAGCATTTTTGCCCGGCCGCGCGTCACAACGGTGTTCATGAATAACATGTTGTTGCGGTCACCGAGGGGCAGATCCTGTTGCCGCAAAGCCGCGCTCGATTTGCCAACGGCCTGGGATTCCCCTGTCAATGCCGATTCCTGAATTTCCAGGCTGTGTGCTTCGAGGAGGCGGCCGTCAGCCGGTACCCGCTCGCCCGCTTCCAGCAGGACGATATCGCCGGGGACCAGGCCAGCCGCCTCCACCTCCTGCATCCGGCCGTCGCGCCGCACCCGGGCACGCAGGGCCAGCATGCCTTTCAGGGCCGCCAGGGTCTGTTCGGCCCGATGCTCCTGGTAAAAGCCGAGCAGCGCGTTGAGCACCACGACGACCAGGATCACGACGGCATCCTTGGCCGCCCCGATGCCCAGCGACAGCACGGCGGCAACCAGCAGGACGATGACCATCAGGCTCTTGAACTGGTCGAGAAATTTCAACCAGAGCGGGCGTGGAGTCTCCTCCCGCAAGCGATTTTCGCCAAACCGGGCCAGCCGCTCGCCGGCCTCCTGCGCGCTCAGGCCGCTGTCGGCATCGGCGCCAAGGGCGGACAGGGTTTCGGCCGCCGAGAGGACATGCCAATGCTGCATTTCTGTGTTGTTGTCCATGGGTACCTGTCCCGTTGATCTGTTGCTTGAGGCACGCTAGCTGTGATTTCGGTCTGTCATTCAGACCCATGATATCATGTCAGAAGATCCGTCGATCATCAAAATTGACGGGGCAAATGCAGCGGATCCGCCGGATGCCCATGGTTTCAAGGAACCGCAGGGTAATTTTTTTGTCATCCGGGAAATGGCCCCTTTTTCATAAGAAAACCACGCTGTATCCATCCGGAGTATCAGGATGGACACCCCTTTGTTGACGTCGCCCGGGGACGGTTTTTTTGAGCGACCCTTGAAAAGGCGGTGTCGGGCAGACCCATCGCCTGTTTCAAGGCAGCTTTCGGAGCGATCTTCTCGGGGGCTCTTCCTGCCGGGGATTTTTTGTGCATTCTATCCATATTTCCTGCAATATCTTCTGTTATCAGTTATTACCGTCACGCTGTTTCGCAGGGGGCGGGTTTTTATCGATGATTCGAAGGATGTCGCAATAGATGAGGTTCTGCAAGGTGAAGAAAAAACTGGGTTCATGCATGTTGGCGATATTTGCCGGTTCGGGCCTTGCGGCATGTGTTGCGGTCGGCCCCGATTATCAAACGCCGTCGGTGGATGTGCCTTCGGCCTGGAGTCGCTCCGACCCGGGCGCCAACGCGGAGCGCACTGTCTCCGCCCCGACGGATATGGCGCGCTGGTGGCGCGAGTTGAACGATCCGGTGCTTGAGGCATTGGTGGCCGATGCGCTGGCGGCCAACCTCGATTTGGCCACGGCCCGGGCGCAGCTGCGTGAGGCGCGGGCGCGGCGGGCTCTGGCCGGGGCGCAGCTCGGACCGTCGGTGGATGTGTCCGCTTCGGCTTCCCGCAGCCAGTCCAGCGAGGAAACCGGCGGAGGCAATAGCCGTGAACTGTACAGCGCCGGTTTCGATGCGGGCTGGGAGGCCGATGTGTTCGGCGGTCTGCGTCGCGGGGTCGAGGCTGCCGAGGCGGATGTCGAAGCCAGCGTCGAGAGCCTGCGCGATACGCAGGTATCGCTGGTGGCCGAGGTGGTGCTGAATTACGTGGATCTGCGCACCGCGGAACGTCGCCTGGCGGTCACTGAGGCCAATATCGCGGCGCTGGAGGAGATTCGGCAGCTTGCCCAGTGGCGCCTGCAGGCCGGTCTGGTCTCACAGTTGGATGTTGCCCAGGCGCGCACCGAGGTCGAGAGCGCAGGTGCCGGGTTGCCCGCCCTGCGTACCGCCATGGTAGAGGCCCGCAACCGGTTGGCGGTATTGCTTGGGAGCGCTCCGGGCGCATTGATGAATCGCCTGGCAGCCACCGGGGTCATCCCCCTGGCGGAGCGCTCGGCGGCGCTTGGCATCCCGGCCGATATGCTGCGTCGGCGCCCCGATGTGCGGGCGGCTGAACGCCGCCTGGCGGCACAAACCGCGAGGCTGGGCGAGGCCCAGTCAGAACGCTATCCACGCTTTAATCTTTCCGGGTCCATCGGGCTGGAGGCTTTTGCCCTGTCAGCGCTTGGCAACAGCGGTGCGTCTGTCTATTCACTGCTCGCTTCCATCACCGCGCCGATTTTCGATTCGGGCCGCATTAAAGCCAACATCGCGACGCAGGACGCTCTGCTCGAACAGGCTCTTCTGGGGTACAAATCCGCGGTGTTGACCGCCCTTGAAGATGTGGAAAACGCGCTGGCTGCGCTGGCGGATGCGGACGAGCGGCGGCAGCGGCTGGAGCAGGCGGCGGAGTCCGCGCGTGAAACCCTGCAACTGGCCGAGCAGCGTTACGCCGGTGGATTGACGGATTTTCTCACCGTGCTTGACAGCCGACGTACCCTGCTCAATCTTGAAAACGATCTTGCTTCCAGCTCCGGCCAGCTGAGCGGCGCCCAGATCCAGCTCTACAAGGCTCTTGGCGGTGGCTGGTCGCCTAACTCCCAACCCGAAGACACCAGGAACGCGTCATGAACGATATCTCCCCCCCAATGACAACACGTCCGAAATCGCATTCGAAACGCTTCTTTCCGCTGAAAAGCGCGGCGGCAGGCGCCGCTGGCGCTGGGCCCTGGTCATGTTGCCGGTTCTGTTGCTGGTAGCCGGTTATTTTCTGCTGCGGGGCAGCGGTGACAGCGGAGAGCCGCGCTATCTGGTTGAAAAGGTGGCCCGCGACACCCTGATTGTGACGGTAACGGCTACAGGAAATCTCGAGCCGACCAACAAGGTGGAAGTCGGCAGCGAAATGTCCGGCACTATCGACGCAGTGTACGTCGATGACGATGATCGGGTCAGCAAAGGCCAGGTGTTGGCGGTACTCGATCTTTCGAAGTTCGAGGATGCCGTCGCCAAATCAAGAGCAACGGTGCAGGCCGCCGAAGCAAGTCTGCAACAGGCTGGCGCCACGGTCGAGGAAACGCGCCTCAAACTCCAGCGATACCGGAAGGTCAGGGATTTATCCAATGGCAAGGTGCCGTCCAGCACCGAGATGGAAACCGCCGAGGCCGAATATTCCCGCGCCCAGGCCAATCTGGCGAGTGCCCGGGCGAGCATCGCCGAGGCCAAGGCCGCATTGCGCAGCGATGAAACGAATCTCGATAAGGCGCATATCCGCTCGCCCATCGACGGCGTGGTGCTGGAGCGGGCGGTCGATCCGGGGCAGGCGGTGGCGGCTTCACTGCAGGCGGTGACGCTGTTCACCCTGGCCGAGGATCTTTCCCAGATGGAACTGGAGGTGGATGTGGATGAAGCGGATGTCGGTCAGGTGAAAGCGGGGCTCAAGGCCCGCTTCACCGTCGATGCCTGGCCGGGCAGAACCTTTGAGGCGACGATTACCCGGGTCGGGTTCAACGCGGCCGACGACGATGGGGTTATTTCTTATCCCGCGGTACTGCAGGTTGACAATAATGATCTTATTCTGCGCCCGGGCATGACCGCTACAGCCGTGATCACTACCGTCACGCGCAAGGATGCCCTGCTGGTGCCGAATGCCGCGCTGCGCTTCAGTCCCTCGGAAGCCGCGCCGGCCAAATCGTCGGGCCGGGGGCTGGTCGGGTCACTGATACCGCGTCCGCCCCGTCCGACACAAAAATCCCAAGGGTCGGCAGGCACGCAAAACGGCTTGCAGCGTGTCTGGGTGTTGCGTGACGGACAGGCTGTGTCGGTACAGGTGAAAGCTGGCGCCACCAATGGCCGCTACACCGAGATTTTGGGCGATGAATTACAAGAAGGTGTGGAAGTGATTACCGAAATGCTGAGTTCAAAATCATGAACGCATCGTCACCTCTGATCCGGCTTGTCGGGATCACCAAGACTTACGGTAGTGGCCAGGCAGCGTTCCAGGCGCTTAAAGGTATCGATCTGAGGATCAATGCCGGCGAGTTCGTGGCGGTCATGGGTCCCAGCGGCTCTGGCAAGTCCACCACCATGAATATCCTCGGTTGCCTCGATACGCCCAGCGGCGGCAGTTACCAGTTCCAGGGGGTGGCTGTCGAGGCCCTGTCGCGCAACCAGCGTGCCTTGCTGCGGCGGCATTTTCTCGGTTTCATTTTTCAGGGGTTCAATCTGCTGTCCCGCACCACCGCTCTCGAGAATGTGGAATTGCCGCTCATCTATCGCGGCGAGCCGATCGCGGCGCGGCATGCCGCGGCGCGGGCTGCTCTGGAACAGGTGGGACTCAAGGGATGGGAACATCACACGTCGGCCGAACTGTCCGGAGGCCAGCAGCAGCGCGTCGCCATCGCCCGCGCCATGGTTACCCGTCCCAGGGTGTTGCTGGCTGACGAGCCCACCGGTAACCTCGACACCTGCACCAGCCGGGAAATCATGGAGCTGATAGGGCGTTTCAATCGCGAACAGGGCATCACCGTGTTGATGGTTACCCACGAACCGGACATGGCGGCTTACGCGCGGCGGGTCATCAGCTTTGTCGATGGCCGGGTAGAATCGGATCGTTCCAGCGGGGAGGTGGCCTGATGCTGTGGAATACGCTGCTGCTTGCTCTGCGGGCGATTCGGCGCAACCTGATGCGCTCTTTTCTGACCATCCTTGGCATCGTCATTGGTGTGGCCGCCGTCATTACCATGGTGACCCTCGGCAATGGTGCCACCAAGTCGGTAGCCGATCAGATTTCCAGCATGGGGAGCAACCTGCTGATGGTGATGCCGGGCCAGCGTTTCGGCCCCGGTTCGGCGGATGCGCCCAAATTCAAGAGTGCCGATGTCGAAGCCATTCGCAACCAGATCAGTGGTGCCAGTCTGGTGGCGCCAGTGGTCAACGCATCGGCGACCGCCGTATACCAGGCTCAAAACTGGTCGACCTCCATTGCCGGCAGCAACGATGATTATTTCGACGCGGGCAGCTGGGAGTTGGCATCCGGGAGGATTTTCAGCGAAGCCGAGCAGCGGTCGGGCAAAGCGGTGTGCGTCATTGGCGAAACGGTGCGTGAAAAGCTGTTCGGCCGACAGAATCCGCTGGGTGCCGAGATTCGCATCAAGCAATTTTCCTGCGAAATCGTCGGTTTGCTCAAGGCCAAGGGGCAATCGGCCATGGGATCGGATCAGGACGACACCGTGGTGATGCCCCTGCGTACCGTGCAGCGCCGGCTGGCCGGCAGCCAGGACATCAATCGACTGATGATTTCGGTGCGCGATGGCGCCTCGATCGACAAGGTCAAGGAGCAGCTGGCCCTGCTGATGCGGGAGAGGCGCAATATTTCCGAAACCGAAGACGACGACTTCCGGGTCATGGACACGCGGCAGATCGCGGAAACCCTGACCGGCACCACCAAAATACTCACCATGCTGCTGGGCGCTGTGGCGGCGGTAAGTTTGCTGGTTGGCGGCATCGGCATCATGAATATCATGCTGGTGTCGGTGACCGAGCGCACCCGGGAGATTGGCATCCGTCTTGCCATCGGCGCGCTGGAGAGAGAGGTGTTGCTGCAGTTTCTGATCGAGGCGGTGGTGCTGTCGAGCCTCGGCGGTCTGGTCGGGATCGTGCTGGCCACCGTGGCCTCCATGCTTCTGGCCGGGCTGATGGGAATTCCCTATCTCTTCAATCCGGGCATCAACCTGCTGGCTTTTGTGTTTTCTGCGGCCATCGGCGTGATTTTCGGCTATTTTCCCGCCCGGCGCGCCGCGGCCCTCAATCCTATCGACGCTCTGCGCCATGAGTGAGAGGGGGGTGATTCGCTGATAATACGGGGTTGACGGAATTTAACAGGTTTGGAGTGGACATTCGTATTGCCGCGAAGGCATAATGCCGTTCTGCTTGGACAGGCATTCCTTCAAGATTCTTTCAACTGGTCCGGTACGTTTTGAATACACTCCATCAATTTCGTTTTTGCCTGCTTTTGGCCGCCCGGGATCTGGCCGCCGTGTTTTGTTCACTTTCCGGTTCGAGGCGATCGGCGCGGCGGCGGGGGGATGCTTTATCTATTCCCGAGGATTTTTTCGGCATCAACATTGCGACCTCCGAAGATGAACGCTGCGATGATTACGTGATCGCCCGCTTGCGGGAGCTCGATATCCGCAATGTCCGATTGGCTTTTTCCTATTGCAGTTTGAACGGCCCGGCGCAGAGGATGCTTGACAGACTTCTGTCCGCCGAGTTCACGGTCAGCCTGGTGCTGCTTCCTCCACGAGAGGACGCCGCGCGTATGTTGACCGATAACCAGAGCCGGGAGCGCTGGCGGCATTTTGTTCGCGGGGTTTTTGGCCGCTATGCCGGAAAAGTCGCGGATTTTGAGATCGGCAGCACGCCCAACCGCCGTCGGTGGTCCGGCTTCAGGCCCAGCGGCTACCTGCGGGCCTGGCAGATTGCCTGCGAAGAGGCCGCGCCCCGCGCTGTGACCCTGGCCGGTCCCAATGTGCAGGATTTCGAGCCTTTTTATAATGCCGTCATTCTCAACGCCATGCGGCGCATGGGCCACGTGCCGCGGATCCATACCAACAACCTGTTTGTGGAGCGGGTTATCGAACCGGAAGCACGCGATCATCGTGTGCTGGGGCGTTGGGCGACCGATCTGCTCGGGTTCGATCTGGTAAAAAAAGCCCGCCTGCTGCAAGGCCTGGGAAAAAGAGCCGGGTGCCTGAAGACCGTTGCGACCTGTCAATTCTGGTCCACCAGGCGCCTGATGCGCTGGTCCGTGTTTCCCCAGGAAAAGAAGGTCGACTATCTGATCCGCTACCTGCTGCTGGCCGCCAGCAGTGGTGCTCTGGACCGGGTTTTCTGGGGGCCGATGATCTGTGGCCGGGACGGGCTGATCGACGATCGGGCCTGCGGCTATCCCAAGGTCGACCAATCAACCTTTTACCGGTCGGTACGCGGCGCGGTCGACGCATTGGTCATTATGCCTGCGTTTCACGCGCTGGGTCATGTCGCGCGCCGGCTGCGCGGCGCCCGTTGCGACCTGGTGTCGGGTCACAGCCGGGGGGCGAGGCTTTTTGCCTTCACCGGTTCCGACGGACGGCTCTTTCACGTTGGCTGGTGCCGCGACGGCCAGGCGTTGCGGCTGTCGGATCTTTATGGTGCGGATCAACTGCAGGGTGCCGTTTTCTCGGATTTTCGCGGCAATCCCGTCGCTTTTCCCACGGTTATCAACGAGCGGCCCCTGTTCATCGATTTTCCGGGGCTGCGTGAGCAACTTCTGCCGGAGCATCTGTCTGTCATGAACACTTGCGATTCGAAAATCATATATCCCCATCTTCCCGACCTGCAGGGCATGCCCTGGCGAAACCAGGCGTGGCGCGGCGCTTTTATTCGCAGCCGTCATTGCCCGTCCGGAGATCTCGGGGATCTTCTGGCCCCGGAAAATCTGACCTGCCTTCCCGAGCGCGAAGTGCTGCGCGACCGGCGCAACCGCTTGTGGAATATCGCACATCCGCAGGATCCGGCAAAGCAGCTCACCGTGAAGTTCAACCGCCCCCGGGGCATCAAGCGACTGGCCTATCTTTTCAAGCCCAGCAAGGGCGTGCGGCACTGGAATACGGCAGCGCACATGCTCAGGCACGGCATCGGTACCCCGACGCCCATCGCTTTTTACGAGCGTCATCGCTTCAGCGGCATCCGGGACAGTTATTATATCTGCGAGTATATTCCCGACGCTTTTTCCTCCCGTCACGTTTGCCGGGCCTTCAGCCAGGGGGAGTCCGGCTACCGTGGCTACGATAAGCAGCAGTGGTTCGATATGCTGAGCGGCTTCATATTCCAAATGCACCAGGCCGGCATCCTGCATCGGGATCTTTCCGTCGGCAACCTGATGCTTACCCAGAAGGCCGACGGCCGCATAACACCCTACCTGATCGACATCGGCCGCGCCCGGGTGCTGAAGGAGGTCAACGACAGGCATCGCGTGCTGGATCTGATGCGGATCTGTTACAAGCTGGATTGGCCGGATCGTGAACTCTTTATCCAGACATACTGCAGGCGCCTCGGGCATCCGCTGCCCGCGTGGTGGCGATGGGCGGTGCGGTACTACGAATTCAAGCAGGGCGGCAAAAAATCCGCCAAGGGCATGTTTCGCAAGCAACGCTGAAACGCCAGCCGCTTTGTTGATCCACCCGTTGGCCGTCCCTGTGGCAGGGACGGCCATTGTCCACTCTGGATTAAAGCGGGCCCTGCACAATGGGCGAGGCATTGCGGTCAAAAGGGTTTTTTCGCAAGGACAGTGAAAAAAGGTAGGGGTAAGCCGCTTCAAGGTGCTGCATATAGTTGAGCCACTGCCGGCTCAGTTGCCCGTAGACGCGCCCTGCATCGCCACACAGGTGGGTGCTGTCGGAAGCCGGCAACCCATCGAAGGTTTCCCGGGCTTCAAGCTCCTCGGTCAGATGAAACACCGCCCAGAGAACATCCGTAAAGGCTCCATGTTCCAGAAGATTCGGGTTTTCCAGCAGTCTCAGCAGAAAATCGCGCTTCGGCCCCAGGAATTCTTTCAGTTTTGTCAATTCAGCCTTTTTCTGATCAATCTGATAGCTGTGCTTCCTGAGATATCCGCACAACTTTCTGTAGCCTTCACTGGCGGTGTCCTGCCGCGTATCAAGGGCTGCTTCGATATTTTCGGACTGAGCGTCCCATCCTGAAATCAGGCGTAACAGGCCGATTCCCACCTCGCTGAAAAAAGCCCCGATCACCATGTTCAGTTTTTCAAGGCGCTTCTTTTTCTCCCGCTCCTGCAGTACGCGGTGAATGATGAGGGTAACCAGCAAAACTTCCACAAATACAAACGCTATGTCCTCCACCAGGAAAATAAGAATATGGTGAAGATCCTTGAAGATCAGGTAATGCAGGATATAGACGAGAATGGACAACAGCAGCAACGTGGCACCGAGCAGCACCTGCCAATTGAACGATTTCATAAAGAACCATCCCGGATCTGAAAGTTGGATTTCGATGGGGCCCTCGCGCAAGAGGCGGTCCCCATAAAAAGGCCGGGGTTTCGGTGCGCTCAGGCAACCTGGCCCCGGCCATAAACGACAGGTCTTCCATCTTTTTGGAGAGTGCCCTTGCCGTGCGATGACGCTTATTCGGGGATCTCCTCCAGCGGAATGCCCATGGCTTCGGCGACGCCCCGGCCATAGGCCGGATCGGCTTTCATGCAGTTGCCGATGTGGCGGATCTTGATTTCGCGCGGGGCGTCCCCCATGGCGCGGGCGGTGTTGCCGAACAGGGCCTGCTGCTGTTCGGGGCTCATCAGTCGGAACAGGTCGCCCGGTTGGCTGTAGTAATCGTCATTATCTTCCCGGTGGTTCCAGTGCGCCGCCGCCCCCGAGAGTTCCAGCGGCGGTTCGGCGTATTCGGGCTGTTCCTGCCATTCGCCGTAGCCGTTGGGCTCATAACCGAGCGTACTGCCGTAGTTGCCATCGACGCGCATCTGACCGTCGCGATGGTAGCTGTGGAACGGGCAGCGGGGGCGGTTGACCGGGATCAGGTGGTGGTTGACGCCGAGCCGGTAGCGTTGTGCATCCCCATAGGAAAACAGTCGCCCTTGCAGCATCTTGTCCGGCGAATAGCCGATGCCCGGTACGATGTTGGCCGGGTTGAACGCCGCCTGTTCGACTTCGGCGAAGTAGTTGTCCGGGTTGCGGTTGAGTTCGAATTCACCGACATCCATTACCGGGTAGTCGCCGTGGGGCCAGACCTTGGTCAGGTCGAAGGGGTTGAAGGGACAGGTGCGCGCCTGCTCGTCGGTCATGATCTGGATCTGCATCTTCCAGCCCGGAAAATCGCCTTTCTCGATGCTTTCGTAAAGATCGCGCTGATTGCTTTCCCGGTCCTTGCCGATCACTGCTTCGGCCTCGCAGTCGGTCAGGCACTTGATGCCCTGCCGGGTCTTGAAATGGAACTTGACCCAGAAACGCTCGTTCTTGGCGTTTATAAGGCTGTAGGTATGGCTGCCGTAGCCGTTCATGTGCCGGTAGGAGCAGGGGATTCCGCGGTCGCTCATGGTGATGGTCACCTGGTGCAAGGCTTCGGGAAGCAGGGTCCAGAAATCCCAGTTGTTTTTGGCGCTGCGCAGGTTGGTGCGGGGATCGCGCTTGACCACATGGTTGAGGTCGGGGAATTTCAGCGGATCCTTGAGGAAAAACACCGGCGTGTTGTTGCCGACCAGGTCCCAGTTGCCTTCTTCAGTGTAGTACTTCATGGCAAAGCCACGGATATCCCGCTCGGCGTCGGCCGCACCGCGCTCGCCTGCGACGGTGGAGAAACGCACGAACATCTCGGTTTTCTTGCCGACCTCGGAGAAAATTTTCGCTTTGGTGTAGCTGGTGATGTCATGCGTTACGGTAAAAACGCCGTAAGCCCCCGACCCTTTGGCATGCATGCGGCGTTCGGGGATCACCTCGCGGTCGAAATTGGCCATTTTTTCCAGAAACCAGGTGTCCTGCAGCAGCACCGGGCCGCGCGGACCGGCGGTCATGATGTTGTTGTTGTCCACCACGGGAGCGCCGGCGTTGGTGGTGAGTTTTTTCGACTTGTCGGATTTATCCTCTGCCATGGAAAACTCCTTTTTGCGTATCTGACGCATTCTTTCCGTAAGGTTTGACCCGAACCCGGCTATAAAAAGCCATCTCAGGCCGTGGTTTCATACCAACCCGAATGCTGCGGTAGAAACACATTGTCGATGATGTGGATGACACCGTTGGCGCATTCGATGTCCGGTTCGATGATGTGGGCGTTGTCGATCATGATTTCGTTCTCATCGAGATACACCGACAGGCTCTTGCCCATTTCAGTGGCCAGGGTAAAGATGTTCTGGGCGTCCAGCGCGGCTGCGGCGTGTTTTTCGGCCACCAGGTGGTATTGCAGAATGGTGGCGAGCTTGTCCTTGTCCTCCATGATCACTTCGATGTTCAGCCGTTTGAACGCATCATCGTTGGGCGCGAAAAAGGTGAAGCTGCCGGGCTTGTTCAGCCAGTCGGTCATGCCGGCAGTTTTTAGGGCGGTGGCCAGCGTTTTGAGGGTGCTGTTGGCCTCGATGGTCTGCATGATGGACGGCATGGGGTCTCCTTTCTCCCCGAAGGGAATCTTCTTAAATTTTCAGTAGTTTTCTCCAAGCAGTTCGAAGTGGGCCTGGGGATGGGCGCAGGCCGGGCATTCGGCGGGCGCCTGCGTTCCTTCATGCAGGTAGCCGCAGTTGCGGCAGCGCCAGACCGCCGGACTGTCTTTTTTGAAGACCTTGCCGTTTTTAATGTTGGCCAGCAAGGCACGATAGCGTTTTTCGTGCTGTTTTTCGGCGACCGCAATCGCCATGAAAATATCCGCGATGGCTTCGAATCCCTCTTCCCGGGCGATTTTGGCGAAGCCGGGATACATCTGGGCGTGCTCGTGGTTTTCCCCTGCAGCGGCTTCCTCCAGGTTGGTGGCGGTGTCGCCAATCACTCCGGCCGGAAAGGCCGCGCATATTTCCACCTCGCCGCCCTCGAGCAACTTGAAAAGCCGCTTGGCGTGTTCCTTTTCCTGATTGGCGGTTTCTTCGAAAATGTCGGCAATCTGCACGAAACCATCTTTTTTGGCCTGGCTGGCGAAGTAGGTGTAGCGGTTGCGGGCCTGGGATTCACCGGCGAAGGCGGTAAGGATGTTCTTCTCGGTTCTGCTGCCTTTAAGGGTCATAAGCTGTTCCTTTCTATCGTGTTACAGGTGAAAAACGCATGGTCGGAAAACGCGATGTCGCTTACACTTAACTGAAAAAATAAATGATGCAACATGCATTTCAAGGGTCGTAATGCGGATTTGGCGGAATTGCCCTTGTTTCCGAAACCCGGATGTAGAATAGTAATTATTACTATTGAACATTTCTACCAAAAGTCAAGGTGATGGGGGTGGTTTTTCCCCGGTTTTGTTTCGACAGTCATGGCAGACGCCCCGCACCTCGACGTGGACGGAGCGGATGTCGCCGAACTCGACCACTTGTTCCGGAGCGGTGAGGCTGTCAAATGCGTCGCTGTAAAAATCCCGTACCGAGCCGCATTCAGTGCAGATGAAATGGTGGTGGTGCTGCAGATTGCCGTCAAAGCGCATGCTTTCTCCGGGCGCACTGACGCGGGAGATGATGCCTTGTTGTTCAAAAAGGCGCAGGGTGCGGTAGACCGTGTCCAGGGAAATTGCGGGAAGGCGTTTTTTTACCTGGCCATAGATGATTTCCGCGCTCGGATGATCCTCTCTCGCCCGCAGCTCCCGGTAGATTTCGATGCGCTGCCGGGTCGGTTTGATGCCCTGCCGACGGCAGAATTCGGTAAAAGCCGCAAGGTCCGGGCCCGCGGTGTCACGGCATGGGGTGGTTTTCAAGCTTGTGGGTCCTTTCACCTGTTGTTATGCTTTTGTGCAAATGATATCAGGTTTCGCGCAACTTGATATCGCCAGACACCATGGCGGGTATTTTCCCGCCTGCCGCGGGGGGCGAGTGTTCCCTGCCGCCATGATGAACTGCCCTTCAACCCGGAGGTTGCCCTATGAACAGGCAGTCGATTGCCTCGACGGGATTCTTTGGTCTCGATGATATCCTCGACCATTTGCGGGTGGGCGACAATGTCGTGTGGCGTGTCGACAGCGTGGCCGACTACGATTATTTTGCGCAGCGCTTTGTGCAGCAGGCGCTGGGCGAGGGCCGGCAGGTCGTCTATATGCGGTTCGGCCAGCACCCGTCTCTGGTTGAGCCGGCTCCGGGGGTTACCATCCACAAACTGGATGCCTATAAAGGGTTCGAGCCCTTTGCCACCAAAGTCTATAATATCCTTACCGAGACAGGCCCCGGGGTGTATTACGTGTTCGATTGCCTGTCGGACCTGCTGCTGGCCTGGGCGACAGACGCCATGATCGGCAATTTTTTTCAGGTGACATGCCCATACCTTTATGAATTGGATACGGTGGCCTATTTCGGACTGATCCGCAGCAGCCATTCCTTTAAAACGATTGCCCAGATCCGCGAGACGACCCAGGTGCTGCTCGATCTCTACCGGTTTAACGGCCTCATGCATGTGCACCCCACGAAAGTCTGGCAGCGGCACTCGCCGACCATGTTTCTGCCCCATGTGAAGCAGGATGAATGCTTCGTGCCGATCGCCAACAGTTACGATGCCACCAACCTGACCCGGATCTATCTGCGCAATTCCGAGAACGCCCACCGGCATCTGGATTACTGGGATCGCCTTTTCCTGCGGGCCGAAGCGCTGGCCGCTACGCCATCCTCCCGTAGTGAGCAGGAGGAAATGGTCGATCAGCTATGCCGCATCATGATCGGGCACGATGACCGCATGTTGAGCCTGGCGCGCAGCTATTTTTCCCTGGAGGATTTGCTCGAGATCAAATCGCGCACTATCGGCACCGGTTATATCGGGGGCAAGGCCGTTGGCATGCTGCTGGCCCGCGGTATGCTGCTGCGTGATTTTTCCTTTGACTGGCAGCGTTATCTGGAACCGCACGATTCCTTTTACATCGCCTCGGATATCTATTTTTCCTATATTGTCCATAACGGCTGGTGGAAACTGCTGATGCAGCAGAAAACTCCGGACGGCTATTTCCGGCATGCCCCCGATCTTGCCGAAAAATTCCGCCATGGCTCGTTCCCGCCGGAGGTGCGGGAAAAATTTCGGGAAATGCTCGAACATTTCGGGCAATATCCAATTATCGTGCGTTCCAGCAGCCTGCTCGAGGACAGTTTTGGCAACGCCTTTGCCGGAAAATACGAGAGTTACTTCCGCGTCAACCAGGGGGCGCCGGAACAGCGCTACGAACAGTTCGAAGATGCGGTGCGCCAGGTTTTCGCCAGCACCATGAGCGAAGATGCCCTGACCTATCGGCGGCAGAGGGGGCTCGACAAGCGGCAGGAGCAGATGGCCCTGCTCGTGCAGCGTGTGTCCGGAGCCTACCATGAACACTTTTATTTTCCGGAACTGGCCGGGGTGGGGGCCTCCTACAACACCTTTGTGTGGGATCGGGACATGGATCCCAGGGCCGGCATGTTGCGCCTGGTGCTCGGCTTGGGAACCCGTGCCGTGGACCGCGCGGAGAGCGATTACCCGCGCATTGTCGCCCTGGATCAGCCCGGCAAGATTCCCCAGAAAAACGCCTCGGATCTCCGCCGCTTTTCCCAACGGGACGTCGATGTGCTGAATGTAAATAAAAACGCTCCGGAAACGGTATCCTTGCTGACCCTTGCCGGACACCGGCTGAATATGGAGCTGGAGCGTTACGCGGTGCCGGACCGGGAGGCGCTGCAACGACTGGAAGAGCGCGGCCTCAAGTCGCGGCCCGCCTGGTTGCTGACGTTTGAAGGGCTGTTGTCCGAAACCGGCTTCGCAAAGCTGATGCAACGCATGCTCAAGACCCTGGAGAAAACCTACTGTTACCCGGTGGATATCGAATTTACGGTAAATTTCATCGGGGACGATGTGCCCCGTATCAACCTGGTCCAGTGCCGTCCGCTGCAGACCCGCGGTCTGGAGAAGGGCGGCAATATCCCCGAGGCTTTGCCCCAAGAGCGGGTTTTTTTTGAGTCAGAAGGGCATTTCATGGGGGGCAACGTTGTGCAGCCGGTGCACTGCATCATCTGGATCGAGCCGCAGGGCTATTGCCCTCTGCCGCTGTCCGACAAGTATGAAATCGCCCGGCTGGTGGGAAGGATCAATAAAAAGGTCTGTGACAAACAGGATCTGCCCACCTTGCTGATGGGGCCTGGCCGATGGGGAACCAGCACCCCTTCGCTGGGCATCCCGGTGAGATTTTCCGAAATCAACAATGTTTCCGTGCTGGTCGAAGTGGCATTTCCGCCGGGTGGCCTGATGCCGGAACTGTCTTTCGGATCGCATTTTTTCCAGGATCTGGTGGAGACCGAGATCTTCTATCTGGCGTTGTATCCCGAAGATGGGCACTGTTTTTTCAATCGCAGCCTGCTCGATCGGCACCCGAACCGCCTTCTGAGCCTGGAGCCGACCGCCGGAAGGTATGAAGAGATTGTCAAGGTCGTGTTTCTGGACGAAGGCGAACTGCAGTTGATGTCCGATGTGCTGGCGCAAAAAGTGATCTGTTTCGGTCGCTGAAAACAGAAAAGCCCGGCAAAAGCCGGGCTTTTCTGTTTTTCGTGAGCTGTATGGATCAGACCAGGCCCATGGCCAGCATGGCCTTGGCGACCTTGATGAAACCGGCGATGTTGGCGCCGTTGACGAGGTTGCCGGGGGTGCCGAATTCCATGGCGGTTTCGGCGACGTTTTTGTGGATGTTGATCATGATCTCGTGCAGACGTTTTTCGGTGTGCTCGAAGGACCACGAGTCGCGGCTGGCGTTCTGCTGCATTTCCAGCGCCGAGGTCGCAACCCCGCCCGCATTGGCGGCTTTGGCAGGGCCGTAGGCGATTTTGGCGTCGAGGAAGACGCTGACGCCTTCGGGAGTCGTCGGCATGTTGGCGCCCTCACCGACCGCGATACAGCCGTTCTTGACCAGAGCCTCGGCGTCCTTGCCGGTCAGTTCGTTCTGGGTTGCGCAGGGCAGGGCAACCTGGCAGGGGATGTCCCAGATGTTGCCGTTTTCGGTGTAGACGGCATCGCTGTGGTAGCTGGCGTAGTCGCGGACGCGGCGGCGTTCGACTTCCTTGAGTTGTTTGAGCAGGTCGAGGTCGATGCCCTTTTCATGGAACAGCACGCCGTTGGAGTCGGAACAGGCTACTACTTTGGCGCCAAGGTGGAACAGTTTCTCGATGGCGTAGATGGCCACGTTGCCGGAACCGGAAACGGTGCATACCTTGCCTTCCAGCGAATCGCCGCGGGCCTTGAGCATCTCTTCCACGAAATAGACCGTGCCGTAGCCGGTAGCTTCGGTGCGCACCAGGGACCCGCCCCAGGTCAACCCCTTGCCGGTCAGAACGCCGGCTTCGTACTTGTTGGTGATGCGCTTGTACTGGCCGAACATATAGCCGATTTCGCGACCGCCAACACCGATGTCGCCTGCCGGAACGTCGGTGTTTTCACCGATGTGACGATACAGTTCGATCATGAAGCTCTGGCAGAAGCGCATGATTTCGCTGTCGGATTTGCCCTTGGGATCGAAGTCCGAGCCACCCTTGCCGCCGCCGATGGGCATGCCGGTCAGGGAGTTTTTGAAAATCTGCTCGAACCCGAGGAACTTGATGATTCCCAGGTAAACCGAGGGGTGGAACCGCAGGCCGCCTTTGTAGGGACCAAGGGCGCTGTTGAACTCGACGCGGAAACCGCGGTTGATGTGCACGCGGCCCTGGTCGTCCTGCCAGGGTACCCGGAAGATGATCTGGCGCTCCGGTTCGCAGATCCTTTCGATGATTTTGTATTCGCGAAATTCCGGGTATTTGCTCAGAACGGGTCCCAGGGATTCGAGAACTTCGCGCACCGCCTGGTGGTATTCCACTTCCCCCGGATTGCGGGCCAGTACTTCCTGATAGATGGGGGAGACTTTTTCATCCAGTGTTACAGTCATAGTGCCTCCTGTTGCGTTAGATGTGTATGTGTTTTTGCCTAATAAATAGGCAGTCTTAAGCCAAAATTTAAGCAGATCGCATTTTAGTGTAAAAGTGTGGGACATGTCCAGAATAAAAAACAGGTAGGCCTTACCATGTATGACTAAAAATTAGGCAAAATTGCCGGAAATTTCATCAATTTTGCGCATCGGACCTGCTTCCGCCCTTTCCCGCATTGGATTAAACTTTTTGGTCGTGTCGGTCGATGAAGCAACAGGTCCGCTGGTTTGACGCCCAATGGTAATGGGGGTCATCCTTTTTTTTGCAGCGGTTCGGAATCGGCATGCGCAGACCAGGTTTGCACCGCCGGTAGCATGGCTTTTGCCGGTCCGGTTTCCGGACAGGACCCCGGAGGTTGCTTGTGACTTTACGTTTGCGAACCTTTTGCCTGGTTGCCGTGACCTTGCTGGGGTTTTATGCCGTTTTATACGGGATATCCTCAACCATTTTTCTCGGCAGTTTCAAACGGCTGGAACACAAATACATGTTGCAGCGGGTAGAGCTGGCAAGGCGGGTGGTGAACAGCCTGCTGGAAACCCAGTCCTTGTATGTCCGAGACTGGGCTTACTGGGATGATACCTATGCTTTCATGCAGGATGGCAACAGGCAATACGTGCGTTCCAATCTGCCGGTGGCCACTTTTCTGCAGCTGGATGCCGAGCTGTTTCTGTATTTTGGTCCTGACGGCTCCTTGTTTGAAGGCTTCTGGCACAATGGCAGCAATGTCGTGACGGCCCCACCTGCCGCCTGGGTCGCCGCAATTCAGGAAAGCGGAAGGTTCTCGCGTCTTTCGGCAAAGCATCCGCCCGCCAGCGGCTTGATAGGCGTGGAAGGTCGGCCCCTGCTGGTTGCCGCCGCGCCGATTTTGAACAGCAACGCCATGGGGCCAGGTCGCGGCACCCTGCTGGTAGGCCGTTTTCTCGATGACCGGCGTTTGCAGCAGGCCGCGCGGCCTGCCGGGTTGAACCTTTCCCTTGTTTCCCGGCCGAACGATGTGCCCGTTTCAGCAGCCTCACCTGTGGCGGTTCGCACGGAAGGCGCGGATGCCATCAGCGGATATGTTCTGATTGCCGACGATGCGAAGCGCCCGGCGGCTGTTCTGCGCGTTCAGGATGCTCGCTGGATTTATCGGCAGGGGAAAGCCGGACAACACTATCTGATGGCAAATCTGGCCGCGGCGGCGGTGGTCTTCCTGATAGTTCTGATGCATCTCATGCACCGTCTGGTTCTGGCGCGACTGAAACGTCTGGACCGGGGCCTGGCGCGTATCCGCGATGCCGGTGAAGCCGATTTGCGGCTGACGGTGGAAGGGAATGACGAACTGGGCATGATTGCCGTCAGCATGAATGAGACCCTGGACAGGTTGCAGAAGGTCCAGCAGGCGTTGCGCCACGAGGCGCTGCACGACCCTTTGACGGGGCTGGGCAATCGTTCCCTGTTTTTCCAGCGTGCGCATTCGGCCTTGCAGAGGTTAAGGGAAAACCAGTCTGCCGGTCTGGCTGTTTTGCTGATCGATATCGATCACTTCAAGCGGATCAATGATACCTTCGGTCATGGCGCTGGCGACGAACTGCTGACGGTAGCCGCGGAGCGCCTCGGCCGCTGTTTCCGGGAGAGCGACACCCTCGCGCGCATGGGGGGAGACGAGTTTGCCGTACTGCTTGATCCTGTGGCACGAAAGGTGGACGCCGTCCATCTCGCCTCGCGGCTGTTGGAATCCCTTCAGGAACCGGCTTTTCACAACGGCCATCCGGTGCGTTTTGCCGCCAGCATCGGAGTGGTTTTTGTTGGAGGTGGCCATATCGATATTGAGCAGTTGCTGCGCGAAGCTGACGCCGCCATGTACCGTGCCAAGCGGGAGGGCAGAAGCAGAGTGGTAGTGTTTCAGCAGGCCATGCACGAAGAGTTTTCGGCGGGGCTTCCGCTCTGAGTTTTGCAGGCGGTTTGTCAGGCATCAAACCGTGCATTGTGAAAAAAGGCGGCAGGATTTCCTGCCGCCTTTTGATCGTGGGTTATTTCCGAATCAGCCGAGGATTTCCTTGAGATCGGCATCCGGGGTGCTGATGGGGGCGATGTTGAAGTTTTCCACCAGGTAATTCAATACGTTCGGCGAAACAAAGGCCGGCAGGGTGGGGCCAAGCTTGATATTCTTGATGCCAAGGTGCAGCAGGGTCAGCAGGATGACCACCGCCTTCTGCTCGTACCAGGACAAAATCAGCGACAGAGGCAGATCGTTGACGCCGCATTCGAAGGCGCCGGCCAGGGCGATGGCGATCTGGATGGCGCTGTAGGCGTCGTTGCACTGTCCCACGTCGAGCAGGCGTGGAATGCCGCCGATGTCGCCGAAGTCAAGTTTGTTGAAACGGTACTTGCCGCACGCCAGAGTCAGGATCACGCAGTCCTTGGGGACTTTTTCGGCGAACTCGGTGTAGTAGTTGCGCCCCGGTTTGGCGCCGTCGCAACCGCCGATGAGGAAGAAATGTTTTACCGCGCCGGCCTTCACCGCTTCGATGACCTTGTCGGCTACGCCCAGCACCGCGTCGTGGCCGAAACCGACCATGATTTCCTTGCCCGGTGCTTCGGGCAGGTCGGGGCAGGCGAGGGCCTTGTCGATAACCTCGGAGAAGTCCCATCCTTCCAGATGCCTGACGCCGGGCCAGGCTACGCAGTCCCAGGTGAAAAGGCGGTCTTTATAGGAATCGGCCGGACGCTGGATGCAGTTGGTATTGAAGATAATGGCGCCAGAAAATTCGGGGAATTCCTTGGCCTGGTCCTGCCAGGCGCCGCCGAAGTTGCCGGCCAGGTGCTTGTATTTTTTCAGACCCGGATAGCCGTGGGCCGGCAGCATTTCCCCGTGGGTGTAGACGTTGATGCCCTTGCCCTCGCTTTGCTTGAGAACTTCCTCCAGCATTTTCAGGTCGTGTCCGGAAACCAGGATTCCCTTGCCCTTGCGGGTACCGGTGTTGACCATGGTCGGTTCGGGTTTGCCGTAATGTCCGATATTGGCCTCGTTGAGCATCCCCATGACGGTCAGGTTGACCTTGCCGCATTCCATGGCCAGGTTGACGAAATCCATCAGTCCCAGGTTGGGGTCGCAGGTGGCGGCCAGCGCCCGGTGGAAAAAGGCGAAAACTTCATCGTCGGTTTTACCCAGGATCATTGCATGGTGGGCATAGGCCGCCATGCCTTTGAGGCCGTAGATCAGGATTTCAATGGCTGAACGCACGTCCGGATCGGCGTGCAGATGCTCGATGCTGTAGCTTTCCCCCTGTTTGATCAGATCGGAAGTCGGTTTCCAGTCCTTGGCGTCCGCCGGCACCCCGGGTTTGAAGGCTTCCTTGATGCCGCTCACCAGCTTGCCGATGCCGCAGCAGGAGGTTCCGGCCAGATCCATGGCTTTTTTTTCCATGTTGTAGCAACGGGCGATGAGTTCTTCAAGGTGCTTGGGATCGAAGTCGACATTGGTCACGATGGCAAACAGCCCGGCCAGCATGAACTTGTCGATCTGCAAATCTTTTTTGCCTTGTTTGCGCGCCTCGTTGGCGTAGTAGGCCAGACCCCGCAGGCCCTGCAGCAGGTTGTCCTGCAGCGCCGCCGTTTCCGGTTGCTTGCCGCATACGCCGGTTACCGTGCATGCTACGCCTTTTGCCGCCTGTTCGCATTGGTGACAGTACATGTTTCCTCCTCGTCTTGGTGGGATATGCCTGGGCGATATCTGTTCAGAAGCGTTTCAGGGTGTCTTTGATGGCAACCTAACCCGGATCGACAAGAGAAAAATTGATGCCGGTCAACTTTGCACCGATTTACCTGACCGTCCTGTGAATTTATCAGAAACTTCTGCGAAATCAATTTCATGCGTTGATATTTCGCAGGGTTTTGCGCAGCGCTGCGATCAATGCCTGTTGCAGCCTTGCCCAAGTGTTTTTGCCGCTGAGCGGGATGGCCTGGTTGATTTCGATTTCGATGCCGAGATAGCTGTTTTCCCCAAAATTTTGGCGAAGAGAGGTAACCAGGGCGTCAGCGTTGCCGCGATAGGGGTAGTTACGACGGATGCGCAGTGTCGGTTGTGTTGCCGCGAGGGCTTTTTGCCACTGGCGGCAAAACAATTTTTCGGCGCTCCGCGACGGGTCGTACAGCAGGCCGATATCGGCATTGCGGACCTTTCCGTTGAGGATCGGCGTGAAGCTGTGCACCGAAAGGTGCAGCGCGCGATCGTTTTGAGCGATGATGCCGGCGACGATGTCTTTGGCGGTGCGCCAGTAGGGCCGGTGGTAGTGTTGTTGCAACAGTTGCTGCTCCGAGAAAGGCAGGTGGCGGCTGAATTCGGAAAACAGCGTACGGTTGGCGGCAGACCGGTTGAGGTCCACGAGCAGGCGGCTGACATTGGCGACAAGCAACGGTGCCTGGAAGGCTGCCGCCAGACTTTCGGCAAAAGGCAGTATGCCGATATCGTATCCACGATGGGTTTCGAGTACGGCCCGCCGATCTTCGAAAAGGTGCCGGTATCGCACTGGAATCCGATTGCTGGCATGTTCGCAACTGACAAAAATCCGGGGCGTGCAAGTCATGGGGTGATCCTTTGATCCGGTTGGGTCAGGAGTGCAAAGAGCCATGGGTTTATCTGCTCTGCCGCTCACTCGGCAAGAAACATGCGGCCTTTGCCAAGGCAGTCGCACAGGGCTCGGTAGATTGCGGCTATATTATCCAGACCGGGATGTTTGCCCAGGGCATCAAGGATGCGCCGCGCCAGTGGCCCCCGATCCAGGATGGTTGTCAACTCCGGCAGAAACGATTTCAATTCCCCCCATTGCTCCCGCCCCAGAGTGGTTACGAGGTGCCGCCACAACTCTTTCGCCGTGGCACGGTCGCGGTCGAGACCGAACATAGAGAGATAGGCGCGGTTGCCGATGACAGCTTGTTCGGCGTCGCGGATGGTGGCGGAAAGTATTTCCGCCAGTGGTTCCACCGGCCAGTCCCGCATCTTTGCCGGCGACTGCCAGCGTTGTTTGGTCAAGGCTTTGAGCGTGGCTACCACGGCAGCGGCAATCGCCAGGTCGGCCACCGGCGTTTCCTGCACATCCAGGGTGCGTATTTCGATGGTGCCCCGCTCGAACCGGGCGATGGCACCCCGCGAATTGAGCCATTCTTCCTGCAGAACGCCTTGCGGGTCGTCGGTGGCGATGGCGCGGTAGAGTGGCCACAGGATCTGCTCCCGGTAGGTCCGCCGGCTGAACACCGCTTCAGGGATTACCCGGCCGGTAATCATCGGGATACGTTTCTGATTGTCGCGGTAAACCTGCAGGCGGGTGTCGAGCAACCCGCTGAAGCGACCGTCCATAAAAGGCGAGCTGGCCGACAGTGCCGGCAGGATCGGCAGCAGCAGGCGAATGGCGGCGTGCAGACTGCCGAATTCCGCATCGCCGCAAAACGGCAGGTTGAGGTGACAACTCTGCAGGTTGGCCCATCCGTGGCCGCGACAGTCGAAAATCCGATGGTAGGTCTGGTAGATAAGGCTGTTGTCATGGGGCCACAGACGGCTGTCCCTGGCGGGGTCCATCCAGGGGTGCATGGCGGTGGGCATCAGCCGTGCGTTAAATGTTTCCAGACGCCGGTTGACCGCGGCAACACCTTCTTGAAAAATCGGCGCTAACTCGGTCAGGCCGGCGGCGGGGCCGTTGGTTTTCAGCTCGATCACATGCAGGACCAGCTCGTTGGACCAGCGCAGCGGTCCGGCCTCCACTTCGTCCGTAAGATGCCCGGCCTGGGCGGCCAGCAGCCGGTCGGCCATGGGTGCCACCGCCAGGGATTGCCGGTCGACGAGCATGTACTCCAGTTCCACGCCAATGCCTTCGAACAGATGCAGCCTTCTGGATGTTGTCATTTGCCCGGAATCCCCTTGCGCATCTCCACCCGCCGCATCAATCCCTGCATGATGATGCGATACAGGTTCTCCTTGAGAACGGCGTCTTCCACTCCTGCATCGATATTTGGATTGTCATTGACCTCGATGACATAGACCCGTCGGCCCACCTGTTTGAGGTCCACCCCGTACAGACTGTCACCGATGAGGTTGGCGGCCTTGAGCGCCGTGGAAACGACCCCGGCGGGGACGTCCTGGATTGGCAGCGTTTCCCAGCGGCCTTCGTCGAGCAGCCTGCCATCAAGATCGTGGCGCAGGATCTGCCAGTGCCGGGCCGCCATATAATAGCGACAGGCATACAATGGCTGACGATCGAAGATGCCAATGCGCCAGTCGAAAGTTGTTGGCAGGTAGCGCTGGGCAATCACCAGGTCGGAATGGGCCAGCAGGTGGATAAGTTCCTGACGCAGGTCTTCTGCCCGATCGACCTTGAGCACGCCGCGGGAAAAGGAACCATCCGGCTGTTTCAGAATGCAGGGCAGTCCCAAACTGGCGATCACCGGTTCCGGGGCGGGGCGGTGCAGGATCAGGGTATCCGGCACAGCGATGTGATGTCGGCGCAGCAGTTCTGCCAGAAATACCTTGTTGGTGCATTTCAGAATCGACTCCGGACTGTCGATGACGACCAGGCCTTCAGCGACAGCGCGGCGGGCGAAACGGAAGGTGTGGTGATTGACGCTGGTCGTTTCTCGCAGAAACAGCGCGTCAAACTCGGCCAGGCGGCCGAAATCATTGCGCCCGATGATCTCTGCTGAGAATCCGACCTGCCTGGCGGCATGCAGAAAGCGCTGCAGGGCTCGGGTGTTGGATGGCGGTTCGGCTTCATCGGGGTTGGTCAGGATAGCCAGGTCGAAGCGCGCCCGGCCGTGCCGCTGCGTTCGCGGTCGGGGACGCTGAAAATATTCGACGGCCTTCTCGAGGGCAAATGCTCGATGTTCTTCGGGGATTTCGCTGGCGGCCAGCGGCATGATGTTCTGCATCTGCCACTTTTCCCGTTTGGGGTTGTAGGCGAAGCAGGCCCTCAGAAACGGTGCCGGAAACAGGCTGAACAGTTGCTGGCTCAGTCGGTCGTAGCGTTTGGCAAAATTACGTCCAAGGTAGATGCTGAGGATGAATTCTCCGGAACGCAGGGGACGCAGGCTTTTCTGGATCGTATCGTCCAGTTCGTCCGACACGGTACGAATCATGCTGTTCGATTTCAGATCCTGAATCGCCGAGACATCCGGCAGCGGACGGTGACCGCGGGCCTGGGCCAGCAACGAGACGTAATACCCCAGGCTCTGGTAGCGGTAGGAGCGACAGAGGTTGAAAACCTTGACACGCCGCCGGTTTTGATATCCAGGGTCGGTCAGGTAGTGGCGTGCTTTAACGAGTTCCGTGCCGGGGATATCGATAGGCCAGGCGGCCGGGTCATCAACCACGATCAGGGTGTCGAGAGGCATGGCGTTGTCGCTCCTGTCGGGGTTGGATGATCAGCAGGTTGGCGTCATAGGTCAAAACACCCAGCAGTATGGCGCACAGCACCCGTTCGATGGGAACATTGTAAATCTGCCGATCCGCCACCGGATTGGGCAGCAGCGGGTCGGCCACGGCGATGGTGCGCCGTTCCTTGTCGTAGCCACATAAAACGACGAAATGTCCCGAAGGTTCGCCGCGGATATCGTCGTATTCGCAGAGTGGACCATACTCGCGGGGAGTGCGGTACAGGTAGGTGGCGCTGAGCCCGGTGATGATCGGCAGTTCGCGCTTGACGTAACGTCGGATAAGATCGAGGGTAAGATCCTCGAAGCGCAACTGCCCTCCCAGATCAAGAAAACGCAGGTAAGCCCGTGAGGCGGCCTGCAGTTTCGGATCGTTTTTGAACAGCATCTGTTTTTGCAGGCGGTCCCGAATATCCGGCCCGCCCGGCATCAGCCAGGTGGGGTCGAAAAGCTGCATCTTGTAGCTGTAGATGGTGGCGCGAAATCCCTTGTCCAGAGCGTGACAGGCCAGCAATACCGCCAGGGTGCCGCCGCCTTCGAGCATCGGCACCTCCCGGATCACCTGCGGCAGGGGCATTTCCTGGTTGAAATAGCAATAAAGCGCATGGAGGCAGGTCGGGCCGCAGGTTGTTTCATCCGGTTGCGGTAAAATATCAAAGGGCAGATGCATGTGCCGCATGCGACAGCCTCCTTTGAGCATGGGATTTCTTTCCTTATTCTAGCAGATTGACGGGTGGTGGCGTGGCATGCGGATCTGTAAAATGAATGCTTTTGGTTGCAGAAAAAACATAATAGATGTAAAAAATATCTATTAACAAAAAACATGATACACCAAGGGAAATGATATGGCTTTTGGTTTTGGCAGAGGTGGCAGACGAGGTGGAAATCCCTGGAGTGGCTGCAAACGGCCCGGCGGTCCGCCCAGCCATTGCGTGTGCCCGGTATGCGGGCTTAAACTTCCTCACCAGCTCGGAGTGCCCTGTTTCAAGCGGATCTGTCCTGAATGCGGCTCGCCCATGACACGGCAGCTCGTTACCGAAGAGAGGTAGCGGCATGACTGAGGTCTGTGTTCAACGAGCCCAGACGGCCCGGCTTCAGCGCGGCCAGAGAATCGCCCTGCTGGCGACGGCGGCCACCTTTGGTCTGGCCGTCGGCAAGGCTCTGGTGGGCTGGCATTACAATTCTCCGGTGCTGATCGCCGACGCTTTTCACAGCGGTGCGGATCTGCTGGCGATTTTTGCCAGCTTCTTTGGCCTCTGGCTGGCCGCCAAGGAAAAGACCGAGCGGTTTCCCTACGGTCTTTACCGGGCGGAAACCTTTGTCACCCTGCTTGCCGGGGCGGTGATCTGCTGGGCGGGACTGGAATTGATTCCGGAAGGGCTGGACAAACTGGGGCATGCTGCGGGCAGGGGAACCATGCCATTGGTACCGATGCTGGCCAGCGCCGTTTCCATGGTGGTATCCCTGGCGATCGCTTTGGCGGAAAGACACGTCGGCCGCGCCATCAATTCCCAGTCGCTGCAGGTCAATGCCGGCGAATCGTTTCTTGATATCGCGACCTCGAGCGTGGTGCTGGCGGGATTGCTGCTCGACTATCTGGGTATCCGTTATATCGAGGGGGCTGTCATTCTGCTGATCGCCTTTCTGATTATCAAACTGGGCTGGAGCAGCGTGCGGCAGTCTTTTCTGGCGCTGCTGGACGCCAACCTCGATCCCCGGTTGACCCATGCCATCGAAGCGTGTGTCAACAGCATCTACGGTGTCAAGGGCATCAGCGAGGTGCGTATTCGTCAGGCCGGCCCGTTTCGCATGGTCGATTGCGTCATCTATACCAGTCCCACCCTGCCTTTGTATCGCGCCCACCATCTGGCGGATCTGGCCGAGCAGGCCATCCGCAAGCAGAGCGAACACATTGAATCGGTTTTCGTGCATGTCGAGCCGGCCACCGATCATGAATTGACCGCTATCGTTCCGGTCAAGGATATCAAGGGACTGGAATCCCGGGTACACGGTCATTTCGGGCGTGCGCCCTTTTTCGTGGTGCTGCGTTTGCATGCGCAGGGCGAGGAAATCGAGGACTTTTATTCCAACCAGTTTCTCGACCAGAAAAAATTCATCGGCCTGAAGGTCATCAAGACCATGCTGGCGCAAAAAATCGACCTGCTGTTTACCCCCCGTATTGGCGAAATTTCCTTCTATATGCTCAAGGACAATCTGGTCGACATCTACCAGGTGGCCGAGGACCAGAGTGTCAGCGAAGTCATTGCCCGATTCCGCGAAAAACAGCTGCCGGTCCTGAGCGAACCGACCCATTCCGTCGAAGAATCCCTGGTGGAATAATCACCCTTGACAAGGCGGCACACGGGTATTATCTTTTAAGTGTAAAGAACATCTACAAGCAATTTGCGTGGATCGCAATAGTGAAAAGGATCCCGCAGAGGCCGCGCAAGCGGCGGAAAGGAGGGCGAAATGCCACGTGGAGATGGAACAGGACCGATGGGATATGGGCCGTTGACCGGTCGGCGGATGGGGTATTGCGCCGGTTTTGATATGCCTGGCTTTGCCTATGGTGCAGGTTTCGGCATGGGCCGGGGGCGCGGCGGTGGCCGGGCCATGGCCTGGCGGCGCGGTTTTGGCGGGTGGGGTTTTCCTGCTGCCTATCCTGTACCGGGTCCAATCGCGCAGGCTCCGGACAGCAACCAGCTCAAGGCTCAGATCGATGCGCTTGAGCAGTCGTTGACGGTGTTGAAACAGCAGCTTGAGGCCATGGAGAAAAGCAGCGAATAAATGCTGCCATTCATGAAATGAAAAGAGGTGATGCGGGAAATATCGGCATTGCCTCTTTTTTATTGAAAGACCGAAAAGTCCGCTGGATGCCGGAATATTAAAATTCCAACTTCCCGGTTTCGTCCATCGGGCCAATCTGTTAAAGTATGCAGTGATTTGGTTGCCGTTTGTTATGGAGGTATGTATGCGCCAATTATCCAGTCTGACAGCGGGCCTGCTGTTTGCGGCGTTGTTGTCGGGGTGCTCCGGCTCGGGAGACGCTCTTCTACGTTTGCAGGAAGAGAATCGGCTCCTGCAGCAGCAGCTGGTACTTGCCCAGCAGAACATCGCGGACCTTACCGGGGAGAAGGCTTCTCTGGACGAAAAGGTCGCCGATCTGACGCGGGTATCGGGTACCTTGCAGCGGGAAAAGCGCGCCAGGGTCGAAGAGGCGGAGCAATTGCGCAAGTCCATGCGCGGTTTCGTGCAGGCGCAGATGGATGCCCTGCGGGAATTCTCCATCAGGCAGGATTTTTTCGACTACATCGGTGCCGAACTGGTGAATCGCCAGCACAGCGGCGAAGAGAATCTCACCCTGGTCGACCATGGCAATCGCATCCCTGGCAGCGGAACCCTGCTGGCGGTGCGGGGGTACTTTATCGTGCCCTGCAGGTTGCGGGTGCTGGTACTGCGGCCAGCCCAGAACGTATGGGAGGTGGTGAAGGTGTCGGAATTGCAGGAAGTCGCCAAGCCCGGCATGGCCCAGGTCGAGCTTGATGTGCCCATGGCCGTGCAGGCCGGAGATATCCTCGGTTTTGCTTTCGCGGGCCCGGTGGGGGTTCCCTATGATGAGAAAACCGGAGCCACGGTGCTGTTTTCCGATCCCCTCAAGGCGGGCAGCCGCCTGCATATCCCGGAAATCAAGGGGACTCCCAGGCGGCGCGCCTATTCCATCGGCGGCGTGGGTTTATTTGATTAGACCGGTGCTCTCCGGCCGCGGATAATTCAATAGGAGTTTATTAAGGCAGGTCGGGATTTTCCCGGCCTGTTCTGTTTGGGGAAAGCTCCGGATTAAAAATGCATTGCGCGGCAGGGAGTGTCAACACCATGCCTGTGCCTGCCGGCTGTATGCTTCGGCCTGCAATCCGGATCAAGCTCTTGTGTCGTTTTTACAAACGATAATTTGGCGGCGGTCCGATTCCCGGCCCATCTGCAAAAATGTCTAAAGGAAAATAAGAGTGATCATCGAATGCGAGCAACTGTGTCACACCTACGGTGAAATGGATGTTTTGCACAACATATCCTTTAGTGTGCAAAAGGGCGGCGTGTTTGGGCTTCTGGGTAAAAACGGCGCCGGAAAAACCACCATTATCAATATCATCATGGGATTTCTGCGTCCCACCGCTGGATTTTGCCGGGTTCTTGGTGAGCCCGGTCACGCCTTGTCGCCTCCGACTCGCAGTCGCATTGGCCTTCTCCACGAGCGCTTCATTCAGTATGACTTCATGTCCATTGCCGAACTGGAACGTTATTACGCCGGTTTTTATCCCCGCTGGGAGCGCGAACTTTTTTTCGATCTGGTCAACCGTCTCCAGGTGCCTTATGAGCGTACGCTTGGCCGCTTGTCCTGTGGACAGCGATCTCAAGTGGTTTTGGGGCTCATCGTGGCGCAGCGCCCCGATCTGATGATCCTCGATGATTACAGCATGGGGCTTGATGTCGGTTATCGGCGGCTGTTCGTCGAGTATCTGGGAGAGTATGTGCAAAAATATGGAACCACCATTTTAATCACCTCCCACATCGTTCAGGAACTGGACCCGATCATTGATAATCTCATCATTCTCGACCATGGCCGGGTCTGCATTTCGGGCCGCAAGCAGGCCTTTATGGAGGAGTTCCAGTGCTTCAGTTTCGAGCGTTCGCCATCTGCGGAGCGGCTCGAGGAGGGTGAAATGTTGGTGCGCGTGGAGCATGTGGGTGGGCGGACCCTCGTGCATGGCTTTATTACCGGCGCAGAGTTGGCCGGCTATCTGGATGCGCACGGTGTTTCGCATGAGACGCTGCGGCGGTTGCCAATGAACTTTGAAGATGCCTTTATCGGTTTGACCGGAAAGTACTGAAAATGCTCAGGCGTTCACCTTTGCATTCCTTGCTGTTGAAGGAACGCATCAAATTGCGATACATAGTCTGGCTTTTGCCACTGCTGTTGTTCTATGCAACTGTAGACAGTTTTCTGATTCTCAAGGCCGTGCATCGCGCGCACGGAAGCTTCGGTCTGGTTTTCACACTGTTGACCCGGGAACCCCTTTTTTTCAGGAGTTTCCGGGTGCTGCTGGTGGCCGGCGTGCTGCTGGCCTTTATGCAGGTCTGGCCGGAAGTGCGTGGCAAGCGGTTGCGCCTGCTCTTTCACACGCCTTTGCCACCGGAGAAACTGGTCGGCATGACGTTGCTTTGTGGCATGATAATCATGCTGACGGCCAACCTGGTTGCTCATATGCTGCTTGCCGGCACCATGTTCTTTTTTCACATCCCGACCGATATTATCGGGCCGGTGTTGCTGACCTTGCTGCCGTGGAGTTTGTTGAGCCTGATTGTTTATCTGGGTTGCGCGGCGCTTCTCTATAACGACAGCATGGTTTTTCGCGGTTTTGTCTTGCTTGCCTGTATCGCCATGCATGGGTTGATGGCCCCTTTTGCGGGATACGGTCTGCAGGCGCACGCTTCCGGCCTGTATGCGGTTTTTTTGCTGTTTTTCAGCGCACTGGCTTTTTTCGCCTGTCTGCGCTTGTCAAGTGCCCCCGACCAGAGATTAATCTACCGTCTTGCCCGTGCCATCAGTCTGACCTTGATCATCCTGTCTTTGTGTTCGCTGCTTCCCGATCTGTACTGGCGTTTCGCCACGCCCAGGCAGGTGCGCCACAAGCTTTTTTACAGTCCGGTCCATGAACAGTTTGTCGTTGTAAAACAGTTCCCCGACAAGGTGATCGGTCCGTCGGGCACGGGGCACAGCCGCATCGAGCTGGAGGACGGCACGCCGCTGAGCCGTAGACAGATGGTTTATGCCCTGCCGATCCTGCATGCGGACAGCCTGCTCAAATGGAACGCTTTTCCCGACAATATTCAGGGGATCCACCTCACTCCGGAACAGGCCCGCAACAGCTGGCGATACCTGACCCTTCATCCGCATGACTGGAATGCGCCGGAACCCAGGCTGCACTTGCTGCTGGAAAGCGAACCGGAGGGGGCCAGGCTGGAGTTGCCGAGCGATTTCTTCCGCCTGAGCGCCGCCCGCAGCGCGTTGGAGTTTATCAACCCCCGGACCGGTTGTGTCGATCGGGGCAAGAGCACACACTTCACGGCGGCCCTGCGCGGGGCAGGATTCAGTTTCCCGGTGCGGGCTTTGGCCGGCAATCCCGACCCGCGCAAGGATTACGACGAAGGTTATCTGCTGCTTGATGGGCAAAACCGTTTGTTTCAGCTCAAAATGGCCCGTGGGGCGCCGGTCTGCCGTGCGGGCGGTGTGCTGCCGACAGGCGTGGTGCGGGGCATGATTCTGATGGAACACCGTAGCAGCGAATTGCTTGGTCTTATCATCACCGCTGCCAAGGTTTTTGGCGTCATGCAAAAGGATCTGTCTTTGCATGCTATCCCGATTTCCGGGTTTGATGCCGACCGGACCCGTTTCAGCCTGTGGGCCGATCTGCTTGGCAAGTGCGTGGTCAGCGGGGACGTAACGGATCCCTGCGGGGGCAGCCTGGGGCAGGCCATGACGCCCGATTTCAGTATCCGGCGGGAATATTACCAACCCCGGGAAGCGTCGGACATTTTATCCATGCGCCGACGGGAACAGGTTGCCGCCGTGCTGTTCCCGTTGCGCCTGGTTCAGCAGGACATCACCCGTACCTTTGCCCATTTGCGCCTGGAGCCGACCCGATTTGCCGGTCTCGGGGCAATCGGCAATCTGCTGTGTGTTTTGCTGCTGATGGTGCTCCGCTACTGGAAGCGGGTCTCTTTACGTTGGTGGGAATATGCCCTGGTCGGGATTTTCGGACTTGTAGCTCTGGTGTTGCTCTGGTTGGAAAAGTTCCCCGTAACGCCCAAATGGCGCCGGTTTGGAATGTAATATCATGCAGCCCTCGTTCCCCGGAGCTGGTCTGTAGCCGGCCCCGGGGACGAAAGCCCAGGGGAGGGGTCAGAATTCGAAAGCGAGCTGTGCGGTAAGCACGTCCTGGTTATCGTGGTTTTCAAATTCGCCGTGCAGATATTCGAGGGACAGGGTGGTGCTTTCGAACAGCCCGTAGCTGGCGGCGATTCCGTACTGGTTGTCCGGCAGCAGATCGCCGAGGTCGTCGCCGCCTTCGTATCTGGCGGCGACAGTCAGTTTGTCGGTGACCGCGTAGCCGAGTTCGGTGTTCCAGGTTTTGGGCTCCAGGGACTGCCCGTCGTCGAAGGCCAGTTCACCGGCTCTGAATTTTTCCAATGCACCGACGTATTCGGCGATCAGGGTCAGGCGATCCTGCCAGGTGGCGCTGAAAAAGGCTCCGACGCCATTGATTTTTCGACGGATGCTGTGGTCGATTTCCTCCGACAGCACATCGCTGTCGGCCAGGTTGGAAATCCAGGATACCCCGGCACTCAATGCCAGTCCGGGAATGGCTTCACGCGGCATGTTGTAGACCGCGCTGGCGACAAAGCTGTCAAGATGGCTGTCTTTGCCTGTTTCGTCGACATCGCCGTTAAAAACGCCGAAGGACAGCTCCAGCAAGTCACTGGCGTAGCCGATGACCACCGCCGATTCGCGGGTTTCACCCAACTCCAGCGTAAGCGGGTCGCTGATGAAGTGGGTTTCGAAGTTGCCGAAGGGGACATACATTTTTCCGGCCTGCAGGTACATGGGCACCACGTCTTCTCCGTCGAGACGGATGAAGGCTTCATCCACGTCCAACGGTTCGGTTTCGTCTTCTTCCCACAACAGCAGGACGTGGCCCGAGACATGTTTGACGAAATCGACATCGATGCCAAGTTCCACCGTCGCCAGGGTCAGGTCGCTTTCGTTGCCGTCAGCGTCGGGGTCATCGGAATCGACGTTGACATAGGCTGCTTCCACTTCGATCAGTCCGCCGATGCTGATGCGGTCCAGCCAGCTGTGCAGACCGCCAGCCGATTCCTCCAGCGTTGCGACGCGGTCGGCGAGACTCCGGGTTTCAGGTTCGGCGGCCAGAACCCAGGCCGGAAAAGTTAATGCGAGTCCCAGAATCAGAAAAATGGAACCTGATTTGCCCTTAGCGATCATGGCGTTGGGTTTCGCCTTCTGTCGATGCACGGTGTTTCTCCTTTTCGGATGTCAGTGGTTGATGGCAGGTGCCGCAATTTCCTGTGCAGCAATTCATGTTGGCTGTGTTGAATTTTTGGAGCAGTTGCCGGATGCCATAAACAGCGGCTATCAGAACAATCGTGCCAACCAGCAGTTTTTCCATGGGCCGTTATCCTCCAAACAGGGTTAAGGATCCGATCTGGTAGACCAGGGTTGCCAGGATGAAGGCCAGGGTGGTGTTGAAGATCACGGAAAAGGCCCCCCATTTCCATGAGCCGGCTTCGCGGGCGATGCACACCACCGTGACAAAGCAGGGGGCATAGAAGATGGTAAACACGATCAGGCTCAGGGCGACCGCCGGATTCCAGGCCGGCGAGCTTGCCAGGGTCTGGGACAGGGAGGCGGTTTCTTCCGGGTCGACTGCTCCAAGGGAATAGGCGGTGCCGAGAGTGGAAACCACCACTTCCTTGGCGGCAAAGCCGCCGACCAGGGCGATGTTGGTTCGCCAGTCGAATCCGGCCAGGCGTGTCACGTTTTCCATGGCGATGCCGATGCGACCGGCGATGGAATGGCGCAGGGCGGCCTCGGCCTGGCGGGCGTCGATGGCCTGCAGCTGTTTTTCCATGTCCCGCGGGGCGAGGGCGGTGACGGCGGCCCGTTCCGTTTCAAAGCTCTGCTCGCGGTTCTCCGGCAGGCCGGGAAAGGTCATAAGCGCCCACAGCAGGATGGAGATGGCCAGAATCACGGTGCCGGCTTTTTTGATGTATTGCCAGGTGCGTTCCCAGGTGTGGATCAGAAGCCCGCGAAACGTCGGCAGACGGTAGGGAGGCAATTCCATGACGAAGGGGGTCGACTCGCCTCGGATGATGGTGGAGCGCAGCAGCTTTGCGGCCAGCAGAGCACCGATCCAGGCCGTAATCGTGATGAAAAGCATGACCCTGGCTTCGTTTTCGGCGAAAAAAGCCCCTACCAGCAGAGCGAAGACCGGCAGTTTGGCGCCGCAGTTCATGAACGGAGCGGTGAGCAGGGTCGCCAGCCGTTCTCGCGGCGATTTCAAGGTGCGGGTGGCCAGCACGCCGGGTACCGCGCAGCCGCCGGCGATGCCGCCGGAGACGATGAAAGGCATGACCGACGCACCGTGCAGGCCGAAGCTGCGAAACACCCGGTCGAGCATGAAGGCGACCCGCGCCAGATAGCCGGAATCTTCCAGAATCGCGATGCCGAAGAACATGAACATGATGATCGGGGCAAACCCCAGCACGCCGCCGACGCCGTCGATGATTCCCGAAACAATCAGTGATTTGAGAAGCCCGTCGGCCAGGTTGGACTCGGCGATGCCGCCCAGCCATCCGAAGAGGCCTTCCAGCCAGGCGACGGGCCATTCGCTGTAGGTGAAGGTGAATTTGTAGAGGCCCATAATAACTGCAAGCATGATCAAGGGGCCGGCGATGCGGTTGGTGAGAACCTGGTCGATGCGATCGGAGAGAAACAGGCGATTGCGGTCCTGATTGTGGCTGACCACGCCCTGCCTGATCAGTGATTTGATATAGCCGTAACGGTGATCGGCAATCACTGCTTCGGGACAGGTGGCCAGCGTGTCGTCAATGTGCTTGACGACCTGCTTGCGGACGGCTTCCAGGGCGATGAACAGATCGATGCTTTGTTTCTGGCAAAAGGTTTGGATCTGTTCGTCGTTTTCCAAAAACTTCAGTGCCAGCCAGCGCGGCGGGCAGTTCAGGTCCGGCAGCACGGCGCAAATGATCCCCTGCATTTCTTGCAGGGCAAGGTCGATGTCCTTGCCATAGGACAGCGCCAGTGGTTCGGTTTTGCTGCCGTTTTCTATCAGTTGTGCCGCGGCGCGCATGAGTTCGGTTTTGCCCTGTCCGCTGCGCGCCACGGTAGGAACCACGGGGATGTCCATCAGCCTGGACAGCTTTTCGCCATGAATTTCGATGCCGCGTTTCCGGGCCGCATCGACCATGTTCAGGGCTATGCACACAGGTATGCCCAGTTCCCTGAACTGCACGGTAAGGTAGAGATTCCGCTCCAGATTGCTGGCGTCGACGATATTGACAATGGCCGCCGGTTTTTCCTGGATCAGAAAATCCCTGGCGACCATTTCTTCCATGGAGTAGGCGGTTAGGGAATACATGCCTGGCAGGTCGATAAGGTTGAACCGCTGTCCGTTGAGAACGTAAGCCCCCTCTTTTCTCTCCACCGTGACCCCCGGATAGTTGCCAACGTGCTGGCGCGCACCGGTAAGGGCGTTGAAAAGCGTGGTTTTTCCGGAATTGGGGTTCCCCGCCAGGGCTATGGTGATACCTGTGCTCATTTTTCAGTCCTCCACGGTCACGTCAATGTAATCGGCTTCACTGTTGCGCAGGGTGAGGGTAAATCCCATGATCCGGATGGCCACCGGATCGTACAGGGGCGCCCGTCCCTGGATCTTGACCTCGGCGCCGGGAACCAGCCCCATGTCCCGGATCCTTTTTCCCAGCTCTCCTTTTGCCCGCACCTCGGTGATAACTCCGCTCTGGTTTTCCTTCATTTCCCGCATGCTGAGTCTGAACATTGGCTGTCTCTCCCTGATGCATGTTGCGGCATGCCGCGGCACGCGAACACCCGTTCAAATGTGCAACGCCTGTTGTGAAATTGAAAACAATTTTCAGGAAAATAGACGACCGTTTCTGCGATGTCAAGTTTAAAATTGACAATCGTTTTCATTTGTTGCGACGCCATCGTCACTGTCAAGTTGCAGCGTTGATGTCTGTCGTTATGCCTTCGGAGTTTTTTTTGTCGCCGGTTTGGGGTAGTATGCGGCGGGGCGGACAGGCGGAGGCCGTTCGCCATTCTGAATCGGGCTCTTTTTTATCGGGAGGAATGTCGTGAAAAAAAACGATTGGTTGTTTATTCTGTGCCTGGGACTGTTTTTCGGCCCGTTCGTTGTGTCGCGCCAGCTGCTGGATCTGTATCTGGCGGCAGTCGGCTCCCGGCCCTTGTTGATGAGCTTCGTCAAGTTCGCCGTTCTTGCCACTTTGGGCGAGGTTATCGGGCTGCGGATTTCACGGGGCGTCTATTACCGGAAGGGCTTCGGCGTGCTGCCGAAGGCGTTCGTCTGGGGGTGTCTGGGTATTGCAATCCAGTTGGTTTTTGTGATGTTTGCCGTCGGCGCACCGGCGGTGGTGAGCAGATTCTTCACGGCATTGCCGGCGGATGTTTTAAAGCAGGGAGTCAGCGGCGCCAAGCTGCTGGCGGCTTTCGCCATCAGTGTCAGCATGAACCTGATTTTTGCGCCGATGTTCATGACGCTGCACCGGATAACCGACATGCATATCCAGCAGACCGGCGGTTCCTTGAGGGGTTTTTTCCGTCCTATCGATTTCAGTCGTATGCTGCAGCAGATCGACTGGCAGGTCATGTACGGCTTTGTGTTCCGGAAGACGCTGCCGCTGTTCTGGATCCCGGCCCATACCGTTACTTTCCTGCTTCCGGAAGTGCATCGGGTATTGTTCGCGGCCCTGCTCGGGGTCGTTTTGGGTACAATCCTGGCAGTAGCCGGCCTTGCCAGGGGAGAGCGTGCGGCGTCGGCGTAACAAGGCCGGGGCCGGGATGCGCATAAAAAAGACGCGTTGCTCAGGAGGTGAGGCAACGCGCCAAAAATGGAGGTGTTGGTTTGTGATTTGCCAACCGTTCTTATCGACGGCCTGTCGATGGACTGAGCATACCCCGCCCGCGGTTGTCGGGCCACGTGGATTGCCGTAAAAAATCAGCGGCAAACCCTCGCCGCAAAGCTGTGCTTTTGAACAGGCGGGTTCCGCTTTGGGGTTTTTCAGGCCGATTTTTCCATGCCTTGTTCCATAGCCATCACCAGATCCTCGATGCTGACCACGCTAAGGTAGTGACGTTCTGCAAAGGTGATGATTTCGGACAGGCGCGCCATGCTGCCATCTTCGTTGGTCAGTTCACACAGCACCCCCGCCGGTTTGTAGCCGGCCAGACGCATCAGGTCGACGGTTCCTTCGGTATGTCCGCGCCGGGTCAGGACGCCGCCGGGACGGGCGCGCAGAGGGAACACATGGCCAGGTCGAGCCAGATCGTCGGGGCGGCAGTCATCGGCGATGGCGGTGCGGATGGTGGTGACCCGGTCGGCTGCCGAAACTCCGGTAGTGACGCCGTGGCGCGCTTCGATGGAGAGGGTGAAGGCGGTCTGGTTGGCGCTGGTGTTGTTCCCAACCATCTGCGGCAGTTCAAGCTGTTTGAGTTTTTCATCGGTCAGACACAAACAGACGATGCCGCTGCACTCACGGATCAGCATCGCCATTTGCATCGGCGTGATGGTTTCGGCGGGAAAGATCAGGTCGCCTTCGTTTTCGCGGTTTTCATCGTCCACGAGCAGCACGCCGCGACCTTGGCGCAGGCGCTCTACAGCTTTGTTTACGCGTTCAACTGGGGTTCCGAAACGGTCGAGCAGAGACAGGGACATCACGACGCTCCTTGAAATGGTGAAGGGTTGCATCTCAAGGCGTGATGGGGTTGCGCGTGGTTCGCGGGGAGTCGAGGCGGCAGGCGCCTGCAGGCATGCATTCTCTCCCGTCCGGACTGTAACCGTCGGCCCCGGATTCCAACCGGGTCAGCTGGCCTTCCCTGGGGGACAGGCGCTCGCGGGCTTGTTTGCGCATGGCAACATCACCGCCGGTGGGGACTTTCACCCCGCCCTGAGAATTTTTATCGCGCTCAACATATCGCCGGTCGCCGAAGGTGTCAACGGTTTTTTACGCCAGCAGAATACAGCATGGCGTCCCGCCGGCAAGGCCCGAGTTGCAGGCTTTCCCGGCGGGACAGTCGCACCTGTTCTCTGTCACCCGACTGTTTCCAGAAGGGTGGCCTGCTTGCCCAATCGGCGGCTGAGTTTACGCAGCATGCTGTCTTTTTGCTCCGAGTCCGCGATTTGGATGGTCAGGCGGTCGCCTTCGATGAAAATGCGCCCCAGTTCGGGGTTGTCGGCAGCGGAAGGTTTGCGGTTGCCTTTTTCCAGCCAGGGGAAAGCCATGCGACGGGGCTGGCCCTGTTCATTTACCTCGGTATCCGGGGGTAACTCATCGTCACCCAGCTTCCAGCTCAGGGTGCGCAGCGCTTCGAAGGCCTCCCGGACAGTGCAATCCAGCCGGTACGCCAAGCGCGCCCCGTTCCCGGAAGTCACGGGAGACGTTTCCTGCTGTGCTGTGGCCACGGTATCCCCGGCGCTATTTTCCTGCTCTTCGTCCAGCTTTTGCATTTCGCTGCGGATTTCGAAATAGCAGCTCCTCAGCCGATCCGCCATGGCAAAGAGCGTGTTGCGATCGATACCGCCGAGATTTTTTTGCATGGCGTCGCGTACCTCGATAAGGCGTACCTGATAGGCGTCGGGGATGGCAAAGGGCGCACAGCCGAGCAGGATGGCCGCGTTGTCGATGGGCAGTACCTGGGTGTACAGGAGATTGCCGCGGGACAGCAATGTGGAGGCTTTCTGCTCGAACACTTCCAGTTCCCGCGGCCAGAACAGGTCGCGCAGGGTTATGGAGATTCCGGGGTTGAGGTCGGAGACGACGAAAAAGCTGAAGGGTTGACGGCAGGCTTCATCCAGAAATCGACGCTGCATGATGGGGAGTCGATGGCCCATGCGACGGCGATAGCGGCCGGCCAGGCTTTCAAGCGGCTGCTCGCCGGCTCCCGTTTGCCAATGCAGCAGCAACCAGGACAGGAAACAGGTATTGGCCTCAGGCTGGGACTGCGGATCGGGAAGGTCTTCCCGGCTTCCGCAAAAAACTCGCCAGGCCTCCGTAATTCCTTCGGGGCCCAATTGGTTTTGGGCCTGCTGGAACAGGATGTGGAACAATTCTTCTTCGGCTTTGCGCAACGGTTCCACCGGTGGGCGCGCCTGGCCAAGGTCGTTTTTTACGAGACAGCATTTCTTGAATTTCAGGCCGCTGCCGCAGGGGCAGGGCGCATTCCGGTTGATTTTGCTCATCGGGCTACTCCATGGGCTTTTCCGGAGGGTGGTATTCCGCCGGGCAAGGTGAATCGGGGTGAATCACGGTTTTATCGCATGATCGATCCAGTCTTCGATTGGGCCTCACGGCCAGGGGCGCCTGTCTGCACGGCGGGATTATGCGAATCCGGATAAAGCTCACTCCCAGTACAAAAAGCTTCTAGATATCACAGGTCAACCCGAAACTGCAAAAAAAACCGCAGAAGTTTCTTTGATGGATGCGATGTCGGGAAGCAAAACCCGTGGATCGGGAAATCGTCCGCGAAAATAAGGCATCAACGACGAATGGTCAGCTCAGGGCGCTTTGCGGTGATGGCGCAATCCGCGCCAGAGAGACAGTGTAAGCGTGATCGCGGTAAGGGGTATGAAGAAAAAAACCATGGCCTGCACGAAGGCCCCCATGCGGGGGTGATGCATGGAGTTGAGGACGGTGAAAGCGGTATAGGCTATAAAATAGGCCAGGAACAGCCCCCCTTCCCAGCGGGCGATGCGATGTTCAGTGAGGAAAATGGGCAGGCAGGCAAAGCTCGCCGCGAGCATGATCGGCAAGTCGACCATCATGGCCTGCCGGGGAATGTCGATGGCCACTGGTGCAATCCCGGAGGTCAGCCCCAGCACCACGAGAATATTGAAAATATTGCTGCCAACCACGTTGCCCACGGCAATATCCCGCTGACCGCGCAGGGCGGCCAGGGCCGAGGTGGCCAACTCGGGAAGGGAGGTCCCGACCGCCACCACGGTCAGACCGATGACCATATCGCTGACGCCGAACCAGGTTGCTATATCGACGGCGCCGCCGACCAGCCAACGGGATCCAAGCCCGAGCATCGCAAGGCCGGCGACGATCTGAACGATCTGCAGAAGACGTCTGGGCCGCGGTCGTCCGTCCAGTTCACATTGTGGCGCCTGGCCGTTGTTTTCGCGCCGGCTGCGCAGAACCGTCCAGGTGACATAAACCGCGGCGCAGGCAAACATCAGCAGCCCTTCCCCGCGGCTCACGCTGCCATCGAGGCTCAGCAGCATAAACAGCAGCGCCGCGCCGATCATGATAGGCACTTCGAGCCGCACCACCTGACGGGATACCACCAGGGGCGCGATCAACGCCGAAACACCGAGGATCAGGAGGATATTGCAGATATTGCTGCCCACCACGTTGCCGAGCGCCAGCCCGGCCTGACCGTTCCATGCCGAAAACGCGCTGACGGCCAGTTCCGGTGCGCTGGTGCCGAAGGAAACCACGGTGAGGCCGACCACCAGCGGTGAGATGCCCATATCCGAGGCCAGCTGCGCCGCTCCGCGAACCAGCAGTTCGGCGCCGCCGATAAGAATAATGAAGCCTGCCAGAAGCAGGATGAATGTCAAAAGCTGCATAATTTCCCCCGGGAAAGAATCGCATGAAAATCCGCGCCGCCGATAGCCATGGCGCGGTGGTGAACGCCCACGGTAATATGATGCAACCCGTAAATTTTTTCAAGGCGCTGCCGTTAATTGCCGGGGGGAACAGGCCCGCCAGGTTTTTTGCCCTTGTCCCGGCCGCCGTAACACCCGCCCGGACACCGCCGCAAAATGGGCTGGCACCGCCGAGCCCGGACCGGAAGCGCGGTTTTGCCGATGCGGAGGCAAGATTACTCCTGATCCTGCCCGGGCCACGGCAGGACCGACCCTTCGTTGCCCGGAGCGATAACGGTTTGCAAAATCCAGCCGGTATTGTCCCAGGGCAGGCGTTCGTAGCCGGGCTCGATGCCGCTGTGGAAGAATCTGCCCAGGGGCGTATCGTAGTATCCCCCGGATCCCTGGGCATCATGATCTCCTGTCCTTTGTAATAGAGCCGCCCCTCAAGGCCTTCACTGCGGGTGCCGGGGTTGCGGATTTTGACCGCGTAAGTCCAGTCATCCTTGCTGATGGTCCGGTTCTGGCTTTGTGACGGGCGCGCAACGACCATTTTCCCGATTTGATCAGCCGGCATCTGGCCGGGGGGACCGCCGCAGGCTGCCGCTGCCAGCAGACCCAGTCCGCCGGCCAGTGTAAGTATCCGTTTCATCGTTGAGTTCCTTTGTACTGGCTGCATATCAAAACGGCAGGCCCCGTCGCGGGGCCTGCCGTTTGTCACATTGCGAGCGGAGCTTATTTGTCCTTGCACTGCCGGTAGCCTTCGCGGCAGCCTTCCAGGGCCTGGTCGTCGCCGGCGGCCTGCTTGATGCAGTCCATGAACACTTCGGCACAGGCGGTGGTTTTGGCCTGGCGTTCCTCGCACTGCTGGCTTTGTTCCTGGCAGCGGTCGAGACAGCGCTGGTAAGCGTTGGCATTTTTGGATTGCTCGGCCATTTCGTCGCAGGCTTTTTCACAGCGCGAAGCCTGTTCCCCACAATGATAGTCCGGCATGCTCCCAGCGGAGGCGGGAATCGTGAGAATGGTCAGAAACACCATTGCCAGAGAAAACAAAAGCGTGCTTTTCATGGTAGCGATTTCTCCTTTCCGTTCATGTTTGCAAAAAACGATCGATACCTCTACCTATCATTAATCGGAGGAAATTTGAAGTTTTTTCACTCTGTTGGCATTTGTTGCCGGCTGCCGGCGGATGCTATCCCCGGCCTCGCGTTTTTGTTTTGCCGGGGCGGGTATGCTTTTCGATGAAGTGGATAATCGCGTCGGCGACATCCTTGCCGGTGATCGTTTCAATGCCCTCCAGCCCCGGTGAGGAATTGACCTCCATGACAATCGGACCGCGATCCGATTGCAGGATATCGACTCCGGCGACGTTCAGTCCCATGATGCGCGCCGCCTTCACTGCCGTGACACGCTCCGCCGGGGTGAGCCGCACGGTCGAGGCTTTGCCACCGCGATGGATGTTGGAGCGGAATTCACCTTCGGCTCCCTGGCGTTTCATGGCGGCGACCACTTTGCCGCCGACCACCAGGCAGCGGATGTCCGCACCGTGGGCTTCCTGAATGAATTCCTGCACCAGAATCTGCGCTTTGAGGCCCTTGAAGGCTTCGATGACGCTCTCGGCGGCTTTGCGGGTTTCGGTCAGTACCACACCGATGCCCTGGGTGCCTTCCAGCAGTTTGACCACCAGCGGCGCGCCGCCGACCCTGGCGATGAGATCCTGCGTATATTGGGTCGAATGGGCAAAACCGGTTACCGGCAACCCGATGCCCTCGCGGGACAGCAGCTGCAGACTGCGCAATTTGTCGCGGGAGCGGCTTATGGCCACCGACTCGTTGACGCTGTAGACGTTCATCATCTCGAACTGTCGCACCACTGCCGTGCCGTAAAAGGTGATGGAGGCTCCTATGCGCGGAATAATGGCGTCGAATCCGCACAGTTCGTCGCCCTTGTAATGGATGGTCGGGCGTTCCGAGGCGATGGTCATATAGCAGCGCAGCGGATCGATGATCCTGGCCTGGTGACCGCGGATAATGGCGGCCTCGTACAATCTGCGGGTGGAATAAAGTTCGGGGTCGCGCGACAGGATGCCGATTTTCATGGGTGGTGTCCCGGATCGTAGGCTTGGCTCAATTGACGTCCCCGCAGATAGGAGGCCGCCGGGTCGACCAGCAGCTGGCCGGCCATGGCCGAGCGGCCCAGCAACATGCGAAACCGCATGGTTGTACGATCGGTAAGGGCGATTTCGATGGGCCACTGCATTTCGCCGAAACGTACGGCGGTCTGGATGATATAGCGCATTTCCCGGTGGCCGCCGCTGTCGGTGATTATCCGGCGGTCCTTGACCGGCGCTTCACAATTCATGGCGATATCGGTGCGGCGCTGCAGGGGGTGCAGGCCGAAACGGACATGCTCCGCGCCGTTTCGGCGAAAGGGTTCGATAAACCAGGCATGCAGCGACGACGTGCGTGCGCCGGTATCGATCTTGGCCTTGATGGCGGGTACGCCCAGTTCGGGCAGGGCCAGCCATTCGCGCCAGCCTACGGATGATTTCATGGTGAAGCCTCTGCGGTGAAAGGGCACGGCCCGACCACGGGGATGGAAAGCCTGTATATGAAGCAAGCGGGCCCAATTTGCAACATGTATTATCGCGCCAAAGCGAATTTTATCGAACCGGGCATGAAAACATAACCCCGGCGTAATCCGTTTCTAATGGCGTCACGATAGCCTCCTGTCCGAACCGCTGATACAAGGAGGCGAGGCCGATGCAGCATAACTACGAAAACAATCCCTTTGACATTCCCTGGCCGATGCGTGGCAGTCGCATGGCGCAATCCCTGCTGATAACTCCCCTGGAACATCTGTTTGGCATCAGGCAGTTCCGCAAGCTGTATCAACTTCTGCCGGAGACATCTTCCCCCGAGGCGTTTTGCCAGGCAGCGCTTGAAGCGCTGTCCGTCGGCTGCGTCTGAGATGGCGGCTGCGCTCCCTGCAAAGGCAATGTGTCTTTTTGCAGAAGCGCATGCAGGCCGCCAGTCACTGAATCCATATGCGATTCTAACAAACACCTTACATGTTCGGGGAAGAATAAGACGCAGGTTGGCATTCGACAGATGCGGAGGTAAACGCCATGGCATTTCTTTTCGGCTTGCTGATGCTGGCTGGTTTTTGCGGTCTGGGCTATGCCTACTACCGGATTGTCCGCAAAGCTGCCCGCCGGTTGCAGCGGCTTTTCACGGACGAGACGTGACGGGCCGGCCGGCGCCACCGGCAATGATTTTTCTTTCGACATTGGAGGAGCGATGGACACATGCCGCTGAAGCTAACCCTGGTTTCCGAAACCTACATGCCGCAGATCAACGGCGTGTCCCGTACCCTTGAGCGGCTGGTTGAGCACTGCCTGCAATGCGGCGATCAACTGCAGCTTCTGGTGCCGCACTATCGGGACCGGGTCGCGGACAGCGCTGGCGTGGTGCGGCATGCCTGGCGCGGTATGCGGCTGCCATTTTACCGGGAAGTCTGTCTGCCCCTGGCGGTGACATCGCTGGTGCGCCGTCAGCTGCGCCGTTTCGGTCCGGACCTGGTGCATGTGGCCACGGAGGGGCCGCTGGGCCTGGCGGCGTTGAAGGCCTGCCGGCAGCTCGGCCTGCCGGTGGTGAGTTCTTACCACACCAATTTTCCGAACTATCTGGCTTCCTATCGATTGGGGCGGCTGGAACCGCTGGCATGGCGTTATCTGCGCTGGTTCCACAACGCCACATCAACAACCCTGTGCCCGACCCCGACAATTCGCGATATGCTCGCGGCACGCGGCTTCGAGCGTGTCAAGGTCTGGGGCCGGGGGGTGGATACCCGTCTGTTCGACGTTTCCCGTCGCGAGGAAGCGGTGCGCCGCAAACTGGGAATCGGTGCCCGGGAGGTGGTGGCGGTATATGTTGGACGGCTGGCGGCGGAAAAAAATCTTGAGCTGCTCATGGAAGCCTGGCGGCAGCGCTCACCCGGGGGCCCGGACCGTCTGCTGCTGGTCGGGGATGGACCCTTGCGGTCTCTTCTCGAAAGGCGGGCGCAACCGGATGTGATATTTGCCGGATATCGCCAGGGCGAGGACCTGGCGCGCTGCTACGCCGCCGGTGATTTCTTTGTTTTCCCGTCGCTTACCGATACCTTCGGCAACGTCATGCTGGAGGCTATGGCGTCGGGGCTGCCGGTCATCGGCTTCGACGTTGCCGGCCCGCGGGATATTATTCGTCACGGTCAGACCGGTCTCATTGTGGAAGAACGTAACGCGGCGGCGCTGGCGCTGGCCATGGGACAGCTGGCGGGCATGGCGCGGCAGCGGGCCCATATGGGCCGGGCGGCGCGCAAGTTTGCCAAAACACAGAGCTGGCAACAAATCCTGGAGCAAATTCGTGATCAGTACCGTGTTGTCATGTCCTTTGTCCAACATGGAGAAACTCGCCCCGGATATGCTGGCCGAGATCCTGAACGACATTATTGAAAACCGTCGTCTGACATTCGTCTGACATCTTTGTACCAACCGATCATCGAAATCAGGACCGGTGGTGTTGTGGGGCATGAAGCGCTGCTGCGCGGCCCTTCCGACAGCCCGTGAACGCGGCGAAACACAACTTTAGCGAACCTCTAATCAACCCGAAATTACGGGCCGCTATCCTTTGGCGCATAATCCCGGGCCGCGTCGCGGCATCTTTTGTCTTTTGCCAGGAGGGGGTGGTTATGTCCGGTTCTTACGCGCACAGAAGATGGGTTGCCGGTTACACACATTATGTAACACCTGTCGAGGCTGCTTTGATGCGGCGTCTTGGCTGGCTGCGCGATTATCCCTGGCTGACAGCAGGGTTCAAGTTGGTGAGCCGCCTTGGCGACGGCGTTCTTTGGGGAGCCGTCGCCGTCACTCTGCTGCTGGTCGGAGGTACGCGCGAACGGGCGGCGGTGGGGGCGGCAGCTGTAGCCGCTGTGTTGGCGATTGCCCTGTTCAGTATCATGAAACGGGTGATTCGCAGGCCGCGTCCCTTCGAGCGCTGGTCGGATCTTTCCTGCCTGATGATGCCTCCGGACCGTTTTTCCTTCCCTTCAGGTCATACCCTTACCGCATTTGCCATGTATGGCAGCCTGGGGGGGCTGCTGCCGGTATTGGTGCCTCTGCTGCTGACCTCGGCCGTGTTGATTGGTCTGTCGCGGGTCTACCTCGGTGCTCATTATCCGACCGATGTGTTGGTCGGTGGCCTGCTCGGCACCTTGCTGGGGCGCCTGATTGCCTGGAGTTGGTGCGCTTGGCTGCCTTTTTAAAGTGCCATGTTCTGATTGGTTTACCGATGTGCTGATCCAGAAAATCCTGCAGAAAGTTGAACTCAAATCCGCGGTGGCGGCGTCGACGTATCAGGCGTTGCGGGAAATGGCGCGACCTGGCCCGATCCTTGAAAAGAAAACGGTTTGGTGTAAGAATGGTCCGATATAAATCCAAGGACGACCTGACCGTTGATACGACTTTCGGTTTCACAAAAAATTGCCGCGGGATACCTGCTGGTGGTGGTTTTCTGCCTAACGGCCATCATTTATGCTCTGACGGTGCTCGGCGATCTGACCCGCCGTTCCGAACAGCTGGTGGTCAGGGAATTCGGGGCTGTGGTGCTGGCGCGGGATCTCTCCCAGGCATTGTGGGATCAGGAACGTCTGGAAAAGCAGGTCCTGATTCTCAAGGACGCCTCCATGATTCCCCTGATCGACGCGCGGCAGCAGTCTGTTGACACCCTTATGGAGCGGTTGCGGGCGCTCTCCCTCGGGCAGCGCCTTGATGCGGTTGAGCAGCGCTTTGCCAGCCTCGAAGCGGCGCAAAGCGAGGCCCGCGCTCTGCTCGATGAGGGGCTTTGGCAACGGGCCGAACGTCATTCCGCGGAGGTGGTCACGCCTTTGCACGAGGAGACGGTCGATAGCCTTGAAGCGTTTCGTCAGCGTCAGGAAGCTCTTATGGATCAGATGCTGCACGACTTTTCCGATCGGAGCGGCAACGCCTACCGTCTGACATTGCTGCTGGCCGCTGTCGGCATCGGGCTGGCCGCCCTGGTGGTTACCGCCGTCATTCTCAAGATGCAGCGTGCCCTCGCCCGCCTTACCGAGGCCACCCGGGTGATTGCATCCGGCCGCTTCAATCATGCCGTCGGGCTCGAAGGGGAAGACGAGTTCGGACGCCTGGCGCGTGACTTCTCTGAAATGGAGAACAAGCTCAACGAGTTGCAGCGACTCAATCTGGACGCCAATCCGCTGACCCGTCTGCCGGGAAACCTCGCCATCGACCGGGAACTGGAAAACCGCATTGCCTCCGATCGGCCCTTTGCCCATATTTATATCGACCTCGACTATTTCAAGGCCTACAATGATCGCTACGGGTACCTGTCCGGCAGCGAAATTATTGCCCGGGTCGGCTCCATGATCAAGGATGTTGCCGCGCGTCTCGGCAACGCGGAGGATCTCATCGGCCATATCGGAGGTGACGATTACGTGGTGTTGAGCACCCCCGACCGGGCCGAAGCCATATCGGCTGCCCTGATTCGGGAATTTGACGCCATGGTTCCCGGATTTTACTCGGAACAGGATCGCGTCGCCGGTTTCTTCAAAGGGCTGGATCGTTATGGGGTCGAGCGACAATTTCCGCTGTTGTCCATGTCCATCGCCATTGTCTGCTCGGACAATCTGCGCAACCCCTCCGCCGAAGCCATTGGCCGCGAGTGCGCCAAAATGAAGGAATATCTCAAAAAACTGCCTGGCAGCAATTACCTGCTGGACCGCCGGGAGAAACGGTAATGATGCGTTTGCTGTGCTGCCTGTGCCTTGCCTTGCTGGTCGGGGGGTGTGCCTCGCGACCCATGCCCGGGCTTTTTACTCCGCGCGATCAGCAATTGTTTGTCCAGGGGATGGACGATCTGTTGGCCCACAGGCATCCGTCACCCGCCTTCGCTGCTTTGCAGCAGGACTGGCCGGAGAGCCCCTGGACCCGCAAATCCCTGGAAATCGCGGAGCTGGTGAAAACCATCCAGACGCAGCAAAAGGCCATCGACCAGCTGCGACGCGACCAGGCTAACCGCGTTCGGTTGCAGAACACGCTTCAGGCCAAGGTCAAGACTCTGGAAAACGAGCGGGAAAAGTTGCGGCAGCTTCTGATCGATCTGGAAACCCGCGGCAGGTAGCTCGTCTACGGGTTGGTTCGTTTGGGGGCACATGGCTCCATGGTCGTCAGTGCACCGTTCCCCCAGGCCTCCCAGCCCGAGGTGCAGCCAGAGAGGCAGCCTTGTCGCGGCAAACAGATTTCCGTTGCCCGGCACCACGGCTTCCATGCAGTCGGTTGCTGGCCCGGAAGGCCGCAGCCCGGTTTTCACCGGCTGTTCTGCAGATACCTGTAAAAATCGCTGTCCGTACTGAGCACCAGTCTGCCATTTTTGCCGACCGATTTGCGGTAAGCTTCGAGGCTGCGCAAAAATGCGTAAAAGTCACGATCCCCACCGTAGGCGGCCGCGTAGATGGCCGCCGCTTCGGCGTCGGCCCGGCCTCGTATCTCTTCGGCCTGGCGATAGGCGTCGGAAGTGATGCTTTTGAGTTCCTTTCCCATCTGGCCGAGGATGTCGGCTTTTTCCCCTTCGCCTTCGCTGCGGAATTCCGCGGCGACTTTTTTGCGTTCGGAGATCATGCGCTCATAAACGCGCTTGCGCACCTGCTCCACATAGTTGATGCGCTTGATCTGTACATCAATCAGTTCGATGCCGTATTCCGGCGTGCTGGCGCGGGCTTTTTTCAAAAGATCGGCCAGAATTTCCTCGCGGCCGACCAGATGTTCGCTTGCTACGGGAACACCTTCAAGCTCAATCTGTTCCATCGCATTGCCGGGCGGGCGGTAGTCCTTGCCCCGTACCAGTTCGACCAGCAGATGCCCGGAAACGGCATCGCGCACCACCGAGTCCAGAATATCGTCAAGGCGGCTTTGGGCGCCGCGCTCGGTGGCGACGGTTTTGAAAAACAGCAGCGGATCGGCAATGCGCCAGCGTGCGGTGGTGTCGAGGAAGATGTAGCGCTTGTCCTTGGTCGGGATCTGGTTAGGGTCGCCGTCCCACTTGAGGATCCGGTTTTCGAAGCGATGCACTTTCTGGATAAAGGGTATTTTCAGATGCAGCCCGGGGCCGAGGACCCCGCCGACCGGTTTTCCGAACTGGGTCACCAGGGCCTGTTCGCCTTCTTCAACGATGACCAGGGGGGATTGCACAAAGCCCGCGATCAGCAGCATAAGTACCAGCAGCAACAGGGGCTTTTTCATGGCTGACCTCCTTTGGTCTCGCTGCGCAGGGGCAGCAGCGGCAAGGTGCCGGTGCCGGCGCGGTCCATGATGTAGATTTCCTCGAGCCTGGGCAGGATCTGCTCCAGCGTCTCCAGGTAGAGGCGCTGCCGGGTTACCTGTGGCGCCTTGCGGTATTCGGTCAGCAGGTCGAGAAACCGGCGGGTTTCGCCGCGAGCCTTGTTGATCCGCTCCACAGCGTAGCCCTCCGCCTCCTGGATGGTTCGACGCGCCTCCCCGCGGGCTCTGGGCACTTCGCGGTTGTACTGTTCCCTGGCCTGGAAGATCAGGCTTTCCTTCTGCTGCTCGGCTTCGTTGACTTCATTGAAAGCGGCTTTGACCGGATCCGGCGGATTGACGTCCTGGAATTTGACGGTGACGATACGGATGCCAATATCGTAGCTGTTAAGGATTTCCTGCAGCTCCCTGTGGGCCGCGTCGGCCAGCATTGCGCGCTCCGTGGTAAGCACCTCGGTGACTTTGGAATTCCCCACCACCTTGCGGACCACAGCTTCGGCCAGATCGCGGATGGTCGCTTCCGGCTGACTGATGCGGAACAGGTATTTGTAGGGGTCGGCGATCTGGTACTGGACGATCCACTCCACATCGCTGACGTTGAGGTCGCCGGTCAGCGTCAGGGATTCATCTTCAAGTGCTTGTTTGGTATAGAGGGAGCGTCCCTTGGTCTGCAGGGTGCGAAAACCGAACTCCTCCTTGAGTACCCGGCCGGTCTGCACTTTGTGGATGCGATCGATACCGAAGGGAAGTTTCAGGTGCAGTCCCGGCTCGGCAAAACCGCTGAAGCGGCCGAAGCGCAGAATCACGCCGGTTTCTTCCGTAGCCACCTTGTAGAAGCTGCTGAACAGGCCGATCACCAGCAGCAGTCCGGCCACGGCAGCAAACCGCAGCCGCGGTGACAAAGGGTGCGATCTGAGGTTTCTGGCCAGGTTTTGCAGATTGTCGCCGGAAAACCTTGCGGGCATGGTTCCTCCTGTCTGAATCCGGTTCGAAGCCTTGTTTTCGTCCGGGAACGGTCTTTTCCCCGGACGCAAACGGTGTTGTGTCCGTTTGCGTTTTGCGGATGAACGTCAGGTAGTGTCCATCATGAAACAAACGGGTCGTGGCAGGATTATAACAGAGATTTTATAAACTCCGGCAGAAAAGCTGCTGAACCATCACAGCGGCTGTCCGCCGCCGGGCATTCCGGGTTGCCGGGCAGGCTTGGAAGTTCGACGGCAAGTGTGATAGGATTTTTGAAAAACGACCGTGCAAGGGGGAGAAGGTGAGTCAGAAAAAAACGTCGGCGGATATTCATGTTCACGACCAGACCGCGGCCCGGACGGCACCGCCATCGCTCTACAGGGTATTGATGCACAACGACGACTACACCACCATGGAGTTTGTTGTGGAGGTTCTCGAGGGGATCTTTCATAAATCGGCAACGGACGCACATCACATTATGCTGAACATCCACAATGAGGGGACGGGCGTATGTGGAACCTTCCCCCATGAAATCGCCGAAACCAAGGTTGCCCGGGTTCATCGGCTGGCACGTCAGGCCGGTTTCCCGCTGCGCTGCAGCCTGGAAGAAGCCTGAAGGGAGCGATCTTATGTTCGCACAGGAAGTACAGATAACCTTTTCCCTGGCGGTGCGTGAAGCTCAACGGCGACGCCACGAATACCTGACCACCGAACATGTCCTCTATGCCATGCTGCTTGAACAGCACGGCAAGGATCTGATCGCGGCCTGCGGCGGTGACACCGAAGCCCTCAAGGTGCAGCTGGAAAGGTATTTTGCCGAGCATCTTGAAAGCCTTGTCGATGATGCCGATGCGGTTCCGGAGCAGACCGTCGGGCTGCAGCGGGTTCTGCAACGGGCGGTGCTGCATCTGCATTCCGCGGGCAAGAAAGAAATCACCATCGGCGATTTGCTGGCGGCCATGTTTGCCGAAAAGCACACCCATGCCGTCCATTTTCTCGAAGCTCAAGGCGTGTCGCGGCTCGATGTGCTCAATTACATCTCCCACGGCGTGACCAGGGTCCCGCCACGGCACGATGCCCCCTCCGCCGGGGATCCAATCCCTTCGGACAGCGGCAGCCGCGAAAAAAGCGACGAAGCACGAGACAAGCCGAAACAGGATCCTCTGGCCCTGTTCACCGTCGATCTGGTGGCGCGGGCGCGTCAGGGGCGCATCGATCCGCTTATCGGCCGTGAGGCCGAACTGAAGCGTACCGTACAGGTGCTGTGCCGCCGCCGCAAGAACAACCCCCTGTTCGTTGGTGAAGCGGGGGTTGGCAAGACCGCCATGGCCGAAGGCCTGGCACTGATGATCAGCCAGCAAACGGTGCCGGAAATTCTTCGCCAGTGCTCGGTGTTTGCTCTGGATATGGGGGCCTTGCTGGCAGGCACCAAGTTCCGGGGGGATTTCGAGGAGCGCCTCAAGGCGGTTGTCAAGGCGCTGGAAAAGCACCCCGATGCCATCCTGTTCATCGACGAGATTCATACCGTGGTCGGTGCCGGCGCCACCAGCGGCGGTTCCCTCGATGCGTCCAATATCCTCAAGCCGGTGCTGGCCAGCGGCGATTTCCGCTGTATCGGATCGACGACCTACGAGGAATACAAGAATCTGTTCGACAAGGATCGTGCCCTGTCCCGGCGTTTTCAGAAAATCGATATTGTCGAGCCGAGCGTCGAGGAAACCATTGGCATCCTTCACGGACTCAAGGATCGTTATGAAGAGCACCATGGCGTAACCTACACCGAAGACGCCATCCAGGCCGCCGCCGAGCTGTCCGCGCGCCATATCAACTTCCGCCACCTGCCGGACAAGGCCATCGACGTTATCGATGAAGCGGGGGCGGCCATGCGTCTGGCCGGGGGCCGGGTGGTGCATCTGGACGATATCGAACGGGTGGTGGCCGGCATCGCCCGCATCCCTGAACGCAGCGTCTCGACGTCCGACCGTCGTCGGCTTAAAACCCTGGCGCGGGATCTGAGCCGCAAGGTGTTCGGGCAGGATGAGGCGGTCGAGACCCTCTCCCGCGCCGTGCTGCGGGCCCGCGCGGGGCTGGGGCATCCGGAAAAGCCGACCGGATCTTTTCTGTTTACCGGCCCGACGGGTGTCGGCAAGACCGAAGCGGCCCGGCAACTGGCTTCGCAGCTGGGTGTGGCCTTTATCCGTTTCGACATGAGCGAATATATGGAGAAGCACTCCGTTTCACGGCTGATCGGTGCGCCTCCCGGCTATGTCGGTTTTGATCAGGGCGGGCTTCTGACCGAAGCCGTGATCAAGCAGCCCTACGCCGTATTGTTGCTCGATGAAATTGAAAAGGCCCATCCGGATCTGTTCAGCATTCTTTTGCAGGTCATGGATCATGGCAGCCTGACGGACAATAACGGCAAGAAAGCCGATTTTCGCAATGTTGTGCTGATCATGACCAGCAACGCTGGCGCCCGGGAAATGAGTGCCAACCCCATCGGTTTCGGCAAGGAGGAGGGGGGCAGCCCCCGGCAGGCGGTGGAGAGGACCTTCTCGCCGGAATTTCGTAACCGCCTCGACGCGATTATCCCCTTCCATGGTCTGGGCGAAGACACGATGCTCAAAATCGTCGACAAATTTATCGAAGAGTTGCGCAGTCGCCTGACGGAGCGCCGGGTCAAGCTGGCGCTGTCTCCGGCCGCCCGTTCCGATCTCGCCCGCCGCGGTTACGATCCCCGCTTCGGCGCACGTCCTCTTGCCCGGCTCATCCAGGCCGAAATCGGCGATACCATTGCCCAGGAAATATTGTTCGGGGAACTGCAGGATGGTGGGGAAGTGCGGATCGGCTGTCGCTCGGGCAAGTTGACCTACCATTTTTCCAAAGGGTAGCATGCCCATATATCAGCTGATCGATGACATGATCTTTCCGCCTGTGGAACATGCCGAGGATGGCGGAATCCTTGCGATCGGGGGGATCTTTCCCCCCGGCGCCTGTTGCTTGCCTACAGCATGGGCATTTTCCCCTGGTTCGGCGATGACCAGCCGATTCTCTGGTGGTCTCCCGATCCCCGCTGTATTCTTGAGCCCGGAGCGCTGCGCGTGAATCGCAGCATGGCCAAGGAGCTGCGACGCGCCCGTTTTAACATTACCTACGACCGCGCTTTTTCCCGGGTCATCGAGGCCTGTGCCAAAACCCCGCGCAGGGAAGGGCCCGGTACCTGGCTGACGAGGGATATGCTGGAGGCGTACAAACTGCTGCACGGTCTCGGTTATGCCCATTCCGTCGAAGCCTGGCTCGAAGACCGGCTCGTCGGAGGCCTGTACGGCATCGCGGTGGGGCGCTGTTTTTTCGGGGAGTCGATGTTTCACTCCATCGACAATGCCTCCAAGGTTGCTTTCGCAACCCTCGTAACCCGCCTCGCCGAGCTTGGATATCAGCTGATCGACTGCCAGCAGACATCCACACATCTGTTGTCCTTCGGTGCCCGGGAAATTGCCCGCGACCTGTTTCTGCAACGCCTGGAAGCCGCTGGCATATTGCCTTCCACGCATCCGGCCAAGGGGATTTTCCCTGTCTGATGCGGGCATGTTCCCTGCGCCATGCCGCTGCACCCTGATGCTTCGGCCGGCGGTTATGCAGCGGCCTGTCCTCGGGTTTTTACCGGGGGCAACCCGCCCTGTTTCTGGCTATTTCTGTCTGCTTAAAAAATATGCAAAGAGCCAGAAGTGCCCTTTGTATCAAGGGTCTGCGGGGGATGCATGCCCGTTCCCCACAGGGTTTTCCACGGATCTGTGGATGGATTGAAAAACATCTGTGAAAATAGCAAATTAAAAGTTGTGATGAAGGTGGTTTCAGGGGCGCTGCCGGTCTGCGCCGGGCCAACTGCGCGAATTTTAAACGGTCCCTGGATTTTCTCCAGTGGTTTGCCTGACAGCCAAATTTTTTCGGGAAGAGGTCGCTGTGAAAAGGCTGGACAGACCCAGCCTTTTCACTGGGGCGGGGCCGGCTTTTTTTGCCGATTCATGCGGGCAGTGCGGATGAATTTCTCGAGGCGTTTTTGATCTTCGGCCATGATGGCCGTGAATTGCAATCCTGCCATGCAGGTATCGGCGCTTCCATGTCCATGGCTCCACACTACTTCCGCCACAGTGCAGATCGGGGCGTCGTCGGGTTCGATCTGCATCAGCAGCAGGCACAGCTGGGCCTTGTCGATCGGGGTCTTGAAACCGAGGCGGATGCCGCCGCTACTCAGGTTGACCATGCCGCAAGGCAGCTTGGGCAGGGACCCGGGCGGGGTGTTGGCAAGTCTGTGGATATTCTGTTGCCACTGTTGACGCACCTCCTGCAGGTCTCCTGTTGAGCGGGTGTAACGAATGCCGATGGGCAGGTTGATCCGCTCGGCTGGCCGTATCTGAAAAAACTGCAGATGCCCGTCGAATCGCAGCTGAATTACATCCCTGCCAATATGATTGTGGTAGAAGGCCTGGGCTTTCAGACCCAGCCCCAGACTCTCGGAAACCACGGACAGCCGGTTGCCGGCGGCAAACAGGGAGGTGTCGGCCCGGTAAGGCAGGCTCAGCGTCAGGATGCCGTTTTCCACGGACTGGCAGCAGGCGGAAAAGTTTTCGATACGGTCCTCGCCTCGGTCGGGGCTGGCAGAATGGATGAGAACTTTTTGTCCTGGCTTGAAGTGTTTATTGTACATGGCACGTGTTTTCCGTTGCGGATTCCGGTTATAAGGCGCGATAAGAAAGGATGTCGGAACCTCAGATTAGCAGGTTTTGTGCCATGCTGGAGGATCCTGCCGGCTGGCCGGAACCGCCACCGGCATGGCGTGCAGGCAGGTACTGCCGCCGTGGGTATCAGGACGGCGTGTCCGCAGGGTGTCGGTCAAGCGCCAGGCGGCCCCTCAGATCATCGATGAACTGGCGGGCCACCAGTCCGGAAAACCGCCCGCGCCGTTCGGCCCACAACAGGGCGGCACGTTTTTGTTCCTCATCGTCCACCGATAGATTGTGCCTTTTTGCTAAGTGCCGGCAGATGTCGAGATAGGCGGCCCGTTGTGGCAGAGGCAGGTCCAGAACGACGCCGAACCCCGCGCAGGCTGCGAAGGGTGCTGTCTGCGGCGGTCCTTCCGGGGCGGCAAGCGTGTCGGGTGCAGCGTTGTCGGTGTTGTGCAGAGGCTGTAGCGAGGTGTCCATGGTCGCGTAGATCCGCAGGTTTTCCGGACAGGTTTCGATATTGCCCTGCAGCAGGTTTCTGAGTTCCCGGAAACACGCGGGATCCTTGCAGGGAAACACCTCCCGACAATACAGGATAAAGCGGAACGGGAGATTGCGCAGGCGGGAAACCATGATGGGCAACTGCTGCAAATCGTCGCTGCGGATCTCGATCATGCGCAGTCCCTGATCCTGGAATTTTTCCAGCAGCCCTACGATGGCCGAACGCTTGCCGGTGCCGGGTTCCCCCCGGAGAAGCACATGGTTGGACGGCAGGCCATGAGCGAACTGAGCTGTGTTCCGGCACAGGTTTTCGAGGATGGGGTCCAATCCTTTCAGGTCGGCATGGCTCTGCAGGCCAGGCCGGGCGATTTCCTCAAGATAGCCGGTATGGTGGTTTTTTATCCAGCGAAAGGCAATGTATTCATTGAACATCTGGGGAGCGGGAGCGTATTCGACCAGACTGCGTGTCAGGTACTCCTCGCCGAGATCAAGAAAACGCTCCAGCCTTTCGAAGAGATATTCCCAATCGATTTCCATATGGTTGAATTCCATGCCGCTTCTTTCCTTGCGTACCGGTGAAAAATGGACCCGTAATGAATAATAACAGAATTTTCTCCAGGTGTTCTCCATGCAAAGGCCGGCCTTGCTGACGGATCGGCAACAAATCATGCGAGACGCGGGACAGTGTTGGTCATGGCTGCGGGGAGGGTGTAAAATACTGCATTTTACGGGAGAGGTTCGTGGAAAAAAGAGTATTTGAGCTGTTTGCCGTAACGGCCCTTGGGCTGGAGGCGGTTTGTGCCGGAGAATTGTCGGCGTTGTCCTTGCCCGGAATCCGCATCGCAAAGGGCGGCGTCTGTTTCAGCGGCGGGCTTGAAGAGCTGTACCGCGCCAATCTGTGGCTGCGTAGCGCGTCGCGTGTCGTGGTCAGGCTCGGGGGTTTTGCCTGCAGGGATTTTCCCGCCTTCTACCGAAAGACCCTGCAGCTGCCCTGGGGCCGGTTTGTGCGGCCCGGGACCCCTTTGCAGGTCCGGGCGACCAGTCACCGGTCGCGACTGCAGCATACCGGCCGTATCGCCGAAACCCTGCGGCAGGCCGTGGACCGGGCCCTCGGAGGCGTCCCTCTCTGCACGGATCGGCCTCAACAGCTAATTCTGGTGCGTTTCGAGGACAACCAGTGCCAGATTTCCATTGACAGCAGCGGGGCTCTGCTGCATCGCCGCGGCTATCGGACCATGACCGGCGCCGCGCCACTCCGGGAAACGCTGGCCGCCGGGATTCTGATGTCGCTGGACTGGACTGCCGGCCAGCCGCTTGTCGACCCCATGTGCGGCTCCGGCACCTTTGTCATCGAGGCGGCCCTTTTGGGCATGGGGCGGGCGCCTGGCATCTCACGCGAATTTGCCTTCATGCATTGGCCCCGGTATCGTCCCGGTTTGTGGCAGGTTCTTCGAACCGGCGCTTTGAGCCTGGAACGTCCGCTAGATGTGCCGCTGATCGGTCGGGACCAAGATAACGCCGCCATCGACCTGGCCAACGCCAATGCGCAGGCCGCAGGGGCGGGGGCTGCCAGCCGTTTCGAGGTTGCCGAGCTCGGCACGGGCATGGTGCCGGACCGGCCCGGGCTGATGGTGTGCAATCCCCCTTATGGCCAGCGGCTTGGCCGCGGTGTCGACCTTGCCCGCCTCTACCGTCGACTCGGTGCATACTGTCGCGAATCCTGCAAGGGTTGGCGGGTTGCGGTCGTCTGTCCTGTCGGTCCCCTTGGCGCCGCCCTTGGCCCTGATTTTCAGTGTCACTCCGTGTTGTATAACGGCGGCATGGCGGTCGGTCTGCATGTTGCTCATCCGTAGCAGGGTTCTGAAAATCCACGTCTGCCGCTTCCGCAAGCTGATTCTTTTTCAGGAATCTGCTGGCTCGTGGCTGTTGGCGCATTGTCGACAGAGGTTGCTTATCCACTGTCTGGTACATATATTTTCCTTGCATTGAAACAACGTAGACACTATAATCCCCCTTCGTGTCGTCCGGCGGTGCCGGTCAGCACAACTTGATTGAAGGAAAGCGAGGTGAAGGTTACGTGGAAATTCAAGTCGTCGACAACAATGTCGAAAAGGCTATCCGTGTGCTGAAGCGCAAGTTGCAGCAGGAAGGTTTGTTTCGTGAAATGAAGCAACGCAAATTTTACGAAAAACCCAGCGTCAAGCGCAAGCGTAAGGAAAAAGAAGCACAGCGGCGTCTGCGCAAAAAAATGCGCCTGATGAAAAAAGCCTGATGCCTCGCAGCTATAGGGTTATGATACAAAAAGGGACGATTCTTTATGAATCGTCCCTTTTTGCGTTGTGCGCGGCATTCAGTGGTTTTTTACGGCGGCCGGGTTTTGGCAGGTATTCCCTGCTGGTCCGCGCGATAAAAAGCCGACCCTCCTGATGGCGGAGGTGCCGGCGTTTTTGTCAGGCAGACTGCTGAAAATCAGTTCGGCATGATCGGCAGTTCGATTCCGGCGATTTTCTGCAGCAGGCGAACGACCTGACAGGTGTAGCCGAATTCGTTGTCGTACCACACGTACAGTACGCAACGGTCTCCGTTGACAATGGTGGCCAGGGAGTCAACCACCCCGGCATGACGGGAACCGATGAAATCGCTGGAGACCAGCTCCGGTGAATTGACGAAGGCGATCTGATTCTGCAAATCGGAGTGCAGAGCGATGTCGCGCAGATAGTCGTTCAATTCTTCGACGGAGGTTGTCTTGCTAAGGGACAGGTTCAGAACCGCCAGGGATACGTTGGCTACCGGCACGCGAATGGCGTTGCCGGTGAGTTTTCCGGCGAGTTCGGGCAGGGCCTTGGCGGATGCCTTGGCCGCTCCGGTTTCGGTAATGACCATATTGAGGGCGGCGGCTCGGCCGCGGCGGCTCTTTTTGTGGTAGTTGTCGATAAGGTTCTGGTCGTTGGTGTAGGAATGGCAGGTTTCCAGATGTCCGTTGACGATGCCGAAACGGTCGTTGACGGCCTTGAGCACCGGCACCACGGCGTTGGTGGTGCAACTGGCAGCCGAAAAAATATTTTCGTTGGGCGTGGCCAGTTCGTTGTTGATTCCGAAAACGATGTTGGGGATGTCGCCTTTGCCGGGGGCGGTCAGGATGACCTTCGATACGCCTTTGGCCTTGAGGTGCCGTCCGAGTCCCTCCCGGTCCCGCCAGAGGCCGGTATTGTCGATAACGATGGCATCTCGGATGCCGTAAGCGGTGTAATCGATGTCTTCCGGTGCATTGGCATAGATCAGACGGATCATGTTGCCGTTGGCGATGATGGCGTTTTCCTCTTCGTCGAAGCTCAATACGCCATGAAAGGGACCGTGCACCGAATCTCTTTCCAGCAGACTGGCACGTTTCATCAGGTCGTTGTCGGTGCCTTTGCGGACCACGATGGCGCGCAGCCGCAACTTGTCGCCTCCTCCGGTTTTTTCCACCAGCACGCGGGCCAGCAGGCGGCCGATGCGACCGAAGCCGTAAAGCACCACGTCGCGGGGTTCGTTCAGCAGGGAGCCTCTGCCATTGTTGACCGCCGTGAGTTTGTCCGCAACAAATTGCTCTAAGGACAATTTATCCTTCTGCTCCCGGAACTGAACCGACAGTTTCCCGATGTCGATGCGGGACGGGGACAGGTCGAGCTTGCTCATGGCCTGCAGGACGGGATACGTATCAAGGATCGAAAGTTCGCTTCCGAGTACCTGTTGGGCAAAACCGTGGGCGTTCAAAACATCGATGACCGTTTTGTTGACCAGCGACTGACCGTAGACGTTGATGTTGACGCCACGGTCGCGGTAGAGGTGGCCGATCAGGGGAAGCATGGCCTCTGCGGCTTCATCTTGCCTGATCCAGTCATTCAGGTACTTTTCCTGCTTTTGCATGCTCATCGCTCCCTTCTGGAGCCCGATGGGAATATCGGGCCTGCGGTTGAAAAAACGGCCATCATCCTATAAAAACAGGAGAGGCATTTCAATGGTTTTGTGCCGCGCGGGGCACTTTGGGCTGGACTTCGCATCCGTATCTGATATTAATATGCATTAGGGTTGCCCGGCAGGCGGGGGCAGGGAGGCGATGCACCAGATTGCATCGGCGTTATGGGCAAACAGTCCCTGTCCGGGGTGGTTTCTCATTCTTTTTTAAACTTTTTTATTCTAAACCAACTGTCTTGCCTTTTCAATCAATTGTTGATAGTTTCTGGTACTTTTTACTCAATCTGGATGCCGTGCTCCTGGGCAGGGACACATGCGTGCCCGGCCAACAGGCAGGTGTCTTTTGCGAACCGAAGGGGAGGTGCGGGGAATGGTGGACAAAACCTTTTATCGGGAGCTGGGACTGGTCAATACGCGCGATATGTTCCGCAAGGCAATGGCCGGCGGATATGCCATCCCCGCCTACAATTTCAACAACCTCGAGCAGCTGCAGGCGATTATCCAGGCCTGCGCCCAGACCGGCTCGCCGGTCATCGTTCAGGTCAGTAAGGGCGCTCGAAACTATGCCAACGAGACCATGCTGCGCTATATGGCCATGGGTGCCGTTCGCATGGCTCGCGAGATGGGTTCCGAGATTCCCATCTGCCTGCATCTGGACCACGGCGACTCCTTCGAGTTGTGCCAGTCCTGCATCGAGTCCGGTTTCTCCTCGGTAATGATCGACGGCTCCCATCTTGCCTACGATGAAAATATCGCTCTGACACGCAAGGTCGTTGAGTACGCGCATGCCCATGATGTAACGGTGGAGGGGGAATTGGGGGTGCTTGCGGGTATCGAAGACGAAGTGTCGGCCGAGCATTCGACCTACACCAAGCCTGAGGAAGTCGAGGATTTTGTCGGTAAAACCGGTGTCGACTCCCTTGCGATATCCATCGGTACCAGTCACGGAGCCTACAAATTCAAGGTTCGGCCCGGTGAGCAGCCGCCACCGCTGAGGTTCGATATCCTTTCGGAGGTTGAAAAGCGCATCCCGGGTTTTCCCATCGTGCTTCACGGGGCATCGAGCGTGGTGCCCGCCTATATTGAACTTATCAATCGATATGGCGGAAACCTCGAAGGAGCCATCGGCGTTTCAGAAGAACAGCTGCGCAAGGCCGCGGCCAGCGCCGTATGCAAAATCAACATCGATTCCGACGGCCGCCTTGCCATGACGGCCAAGGTAAGGGAATACCTGGCGAACAATCCCCGGGAATTCGATCCTCGCAAGTACCTTGGCGCCGGGCGTCAGGAGCTGATCGATCTGATCACTCATAAAAACAGAAATGTGCTTGGCAGTGCCGGTCGGGTTTGACCACGACAGGCAGGGGCCGAGCCGGAAAAATTGGGATGTCACCAGAAAGAGGCCGCCGGTTGGGGCCTCTTTCTTTTATCGGGGCAGACCAAAATGGCAGTTGGTGTCTTTGTGTTGTTTCTTTGTTGCCCAGTGTCAGCAGGCCATGCGCGATGAAATATCGGCTCTGCCTGCAATGCGGGCGGATAGGGCCGCGGCTTATTCGCCTGGAGGAGGAGGGGAGTGTACGCTGAAGATTGTTCGATGGGAACAACACTGAAGTTTTCTGATCCGGATCTTGAGAAGCAGTTCCAGAATCAAAAGATTACGGATAATCTATTTGTTCCAAGATTAATTTATTTGTCCGGATCTTTTTTATACGCAGTATTTTTCGTACTCGATGTGTTTTTGCTGAAAAATGTAATATTTATATGTGCCTTTATAAGATTTTTGATTGTATGCCCCTTGCTTTTGGTTTCCTATTTTATGTTGGGAAAGCCATTATATAAAAAATATAGAACTTCTATTGAAGTCTTTAATGGTTTCGCTGCCAGTGGTGGAATTCTGGTGATGATTTCAATAGCGAATCCTCCTGGAAGTCACCTTTATTATGGTGGCCTCCTATTATGCTGTTTGTTTTTCTATGTCTTTGAACCAAGACAGATTATTTCGAATGTCCTTTCATGGGGTACCTTTTTTTCGTATTGCATTGTTGCAATGTGTTTTACGGAAACTCCAAGTTCAATATTTCTAAATAATGTTTTTATTTTTTTCTTTTTTAATATTGGCGCCATGTTTGCCTGTTATTCAATAGAACTTTTTCAGAGAAAAGAATTTTTGCAAAAGATTACCATACAGGATCAATCTGATCGTTTATATCAGGCTTTATGTGAAGTCGACCTTCAGCGTGAAAAAGCTGAAAAGCTGTCCCTTTTGGACCCGCTTACCGGACTGGCAAATCGGCGCCACTTTTTTTCCGTATTGCAGGTCGAGTTGGGAAAATCAGTCAGGACCCAAACCCCGCTAAGCCTTATGTTGATCGACATTGATTACTTCAAGGAGGTCAACGACCGCTTCGGCCATGTCGCCGGAGATAAGGTTCTTGCACTGGTTGCGGTCATTCTCCAGGATTCGGTGCGGCCCGGGGATGCCGCCTGCAGATATGGAGGTGAGGAGTTTGCGGTGCTGCTGCCCGATAGTGATCGAAACGTCGCGGAAAAGGTTGCCTTGCGGCTTATGGAAAAAATCAGATGTGCCCGGATCCCGGTTGGTAGCGAGCAGATCGCCCTGAGCATCAGCGTCGGTATTGCGGCTCTGACTGGAGGCTCGTCAAAGACCATGGAGGATCTGGTCCGCCAGGCGGATGAGGCATTATATGCAGCTAAAAACAGTGGTCGCAACCAGGTGTGCCTGGCGGATGAAGATTATCATCTTGCCGGGGCGATGTGCGATTGAGCCATGAATTGCCATGTTTTTGCCGTATTTATTGGGGAAACGGGCAGCGTGAAAGAGGCGGCCCAGGCCGTGCTGGGGAAAAAATCGATAGTGCAGGATTAAAAAGGGGCTGCCGCCCAGGCGTGGCATGATTCTTATAAACCAACGGGGCGATCCTGCTGCAGGGGTCGCCCCGTTGAAGTTTGTCTTAATACTGAAAAATTGCGGCCCGGCAGGGAGGGGTTCCATCATTGCGTCTGATCTTCCGGGAGAGGACTTCGGAAGATTCAGGCTTAAGTGGGTTGCATGGGGAGGACATGCGAATCACTGCCAGGCCGCATTGCATGGGTGTATGGTTATTTCCAGGACGCCGGAAGATATTTCAGTCTGCCCCGCCCAAAATCGGTGATGGTGAAGGTCTCCAGCAGCTTGCCCTGGGCATCGATGTCGACGTCGATTTCCTGGATGAGCCCGGAAGCACGCATGGAGGTCAGATGTTTTTCGAAACTTTTTACGCTGAACTGGCCTTCGTTGCCGTACTCGGCCTTCAGTTCCTTCATAAGATCGTGCACATTTGCCTGGTTCCTGGTGGACATCAGATGCAGCAGGCGAAACCGCAGTGGTAGTTTGATAGCCATGATTTATGCTCCCTGGCGCAGATTGAGAAGTTCTTTGGGGTTGGCCACAACCAGCACACCACCGATGGTGATGATCAGGCCGCCAACCACGAGGTTGGTGGTCAATTGCAGGTCGGTCATGAAATAGCCGAAGACAATCCCCCAGATGACATAGGTGATATTGAGGGCCATGGCGCGGCCGACGCCGGTCATGTTGAGGCTCTTGTACCAGGCCAGGTAGGAAATGCCGCCGATGACGCCGGCGCAGGCCAGAATCCACAGGCTGTTGAACGTGCCGAGGGACTCGCCGAGCAGCGCCCATCCGGCGACAAATGGCAGCACGCCGACGATCGATACGATACAGGACACCGATTCACGGATGCTGATGGCGATGTCCGGATCGACCATATCCATGCCGAAGGTGGAGAGCACGCCCTCGATGCCCCAGCCGAAACATGCCAGAAGCGCACAGCCGATGCCGAGATAGAAGTGGGGCATGCTGCCGCCTTCAGGAGGGGTCCAGCCGACGATAAGGGCGCCGACAACCGAAAGCGCAATGCCCGCCCAGACCAGCGGGGTGATTTTTTCCTTCAGGAAAACCGCTGCCATGATGGTTCCCACCACTGGGAACATGGCGGTAATCGACAACGCATAGGATGCGCCGGCGAACTCGATGCCGAGCAGGTATCCGCCCATGGCGATGGGGCCGCCAAAGATAGCGGCGAGACAGACCAGTATTCCCGGCCAGGTTTTCAGGGTGCGAAAAATTTCACTGCCACGTCCCGTGAAAATATTGGACAAGGTCAGGAAGATTCCGGCAAAGCCGTCGTGCATGGCGGCGCCGACCAGCGGCCCGGTAAAGATCGTGGCGCCACCGGTAAAGGGAGCCATCGCAAAGGCAATGCCCATGACGACACCGGCAAACCCCCAGGACATTCCGCCGAAGGCTCCCCAGAGCAAACCTGCCTTGGCGTGGCTCAGCTTTCGTTTGTTGCTCAGATCTCTCGCGAGGACCTTCGATGAGGAAGGCGCTCCAACCACTTGTGCTGCGACTCCATTGGCCATAATGTTTCTCCAGTAGAAAATAAATCGAATGTTCCCCCGCTATGGGGTCCGGGTGTTGAAGCTGTCCACGTTTTTTGCGGCACCTGCTGGTTTTCATCCGGAAACGGGAGCAGCGCTCTAGTCGGGCTGTGATTTACAAAACAAACAGGGTTGAACATTTTAAAACAATTTCGGTGCATCTCGGGTGCTGATGGCAGCGCCTTGCGAATCTATAATGATATGAAAATTTTGCTACTTTCTTAACATGTTTAACAACATCCAGAAAAACAAGGTTTGAGATTTTTCTTTCGAGTTGCAGCTGGCGTTACGATAAAATATGTTTGTTTTTGTTGTCAAGTGAAAGTTTTTGCCAAAAATGAAAAAAATATGCCCATTCGGAAGGGATGTTTTTCTGAGGTTCTGAGTGGATTTCCCGAATATAAGTTAAAATAAAAAGAAAAACAATTGGTTGCGATTGTCCTCTGAATGGTCAGGAAATGGTGAGGTTTGTTTGTCTTTGTTTGTTTTTATGTTGTGTGGGTTTTGATGTGCGTGAAAAGTGGGAGGACGTGGAAGACGTGCCGAAATATTCCGGCGGCCGGGACAGGGAATATCTCGTCGGTTTCGATGTTTGTGATATGCTTTCCAAAAAAACTTCACATCAAGGCGATAAGCAGGGGAGACAGTGTCTCTCTCCGGAGTTTCCGGATGGACACCAGCAAGGAAGAAATATCATGCCCCGGCGTGTCCTTATCGTGTTGCCGCACCGGCTTGGCCTTTAAAGCCGGAATCATCTGTTCCCTCAACATAGACAAGGAGAGAATCATGGCATTAACCGTTATCGCAAAATTTGTTGCCAAGCCTGGTAAGGAAGAAATTCTGAAAAAAGAACTGCTGGCACGCATCGAACCGACTCGTGCCGAAGATGGCTGCATCGTTTACGATCTGCATCAGGATGTCGACAATCCCGCGGTTCTGGTGTTTCTCGAAAGCTGGAAAAGCAGGGAAGATCTGGAGCAGCACCTGCAGATGCCTTACCTGCAGTCGCTTTTAGGCATGGTTGACGAAATTTGTGCCGAACCGCCGGAGATCCGCCTGGCCAATCAGATCGGCTGACCCCGCGCTGCGGCAGATGCCGGGACGAAACAAAAAACGGGGTCCGGCCAAGAGGCCGGACCCCGTCAATTATTCCCTTTGGTGATGGGCGGGCCTTAGCCGCCCCAAGGCATCTGGGCATATTCCTCAAAAGCCTTGTCATGATAGCGCTTAAAAAGACTTTCGTGGCCCCGCTCCCATTCAGCCAGCATGCTCAAGGCCTTTTTGGTATCGCCTTCGGCCTGGGAGGCAGCATGTTCATAAAACTCGGCAAAATCCCGCTCGATCAGGTAAGCCATGCGCAATACGGGCAAATCCGGAACCATAGACTCCAGAACTGTTTGATCAAGGATTTCGGTAACGGCCCTTTCTGAGAAAAATCCTTCCTTTTCAAGTGCTTTGCCCATCTCAAGGCTTGGCGCGCCGCCTTTTTTAATCTCCTCGATCTGATTTTCTATAAAGTCGATATGCTTCTGCTCCTCGGCCGCCAGATTTTTGAATGCACCAACGGCTGCAGCATGACCCAGCCGGTCTGCATTCTGCTCAAAAAAACGCTTGCCCTCATGTTCACGCTGCAGGGCATACTGATAGACTTTGAGGATGTCCATTGGCTTTGCCTTTCGGTTAAGGATTCATACCTGTCTTGCAACGTTTGCACTGTCTCAACATGTTACTTCCTCCGGGTTGGTTGTCAACACTATTGCCTTCTGATGTCTCTTTTCGAAGAGATTTCCCCGAGTTTTTCGACTTCATCAAGCACTGCTTCGGCAGCCTGAATCAGATCAAGAACAAGGCGCTCGCTGACTTCGAGAAGGCCCTCGTATTCCCCCCGGTTGCGCAAGTTGTGGCAGTGAGCCAAGACACGCCAGACTTCAGGGCCTGCACCTATCGTGTGCTGAAGACACTGAAAAACGATGTAGCAATTTTCCGAACGATATCCATGCCAGCGAAGCGCGGCTAGCGATAACGCATGTGCAGCATTGTAAGCCAGGTCGAAGCGACTCTCCAACGATAAGGCAGCCATCCGGGAGTCTTTGATCTGCGTGCGCCCTGAGTGGAGAAGCCCATCAAATTCTTTCTGATCACCTGGTTCTTGCTTTATCTGTCCGATATCAACCAGGTTTTTAAACTGTTGGGAGGTCATCTTGCGATCCAATCAGAAAAACTATGGGTTGCTCGATTACCCTGACAACAAAGCTGCTTTCCGCCGTAATTTTGCTTCGGAACTCTTCGTCAGTATAAATCGTCGGGTTGATCTGTCTTCCCAACTGGGTTTCCAGCTCAGAAAAGCTGACAAGCAGGTCCGGGTAGGTCAGCTGGTCTGAAATCAACATCAGATCGATGTCGCTTCCAGCGGTGTCCGATCCTTTCGCTACAGAACCGTAGATGAAGGCAACTTTGATTTTCTCCTTGAATTGGTCCAGGGCCAGACGCAACGGGCCGGAAAGACCAAAGGTTTTGCGGACGATTCCTTTCAGCTCTTCGAAAATAGGCGATGAAGGGTTTGCCTGGTAATGTTTCTGGTTCCCGATCTTTTTGACCGTCAGAAGGCCAGAAGCTGAGAGCTTTTCCAGTTCTCGCAGGACAGTCCCGGTGCCTATTCCTGCCCGATCGACAATCTCTTTCGAATAAAAGCTTTTATCCGGTTGCCCAAAGAGAAGGCGCAGAAGCTGCTGCTGTGTTTTGGTAAACAGAGCATCGCTGATGTTAAATGTTTTGCTGTTGATGTTTCCCATATTGGGAACTATATAACCCAAAATGGGATAATGCAAGCAGGTTTTGATATGAGGGATTTGAGTTCTGTGGGGTAAAATCATCCAGAACAAGAGGCAGTATTGCCAGCTCCTGCGGGAAGTGATGGAACGAGAGATATGGGAGCCCTGGATTCTCTATATGCTTGCCGCCGTGGAAGAAACTGCCCGCTGGACTTGCGGAAAAATCCTGGCGATCCGGGACCTTCTTGAAGAAACAGTTTCTTTTTGCCGGGAAAAGCTGCCTAGGCGCGTAAGAGTAGACGGTTTGGCGGAAGTATGAGAAAGAAGTTCGATTTTTTGAATTTCTCTAAGTGCTTGAAAATAAATCGTTATATGGATTTCCGACGACTTTTTTAGATCACAATGGACAAAGAAAAAGCCCCTGACGGATCAGGGGCCATTTTCTCTATTGGTGCCGAAGGCCGGAATCGAATGTGAGATATAAGGCTATGATATAAAATGAATTTTTATTATCGGAAAAATGATATGACCCCGGAATCTACCCCATGATGGACAAGACGAGCCCCTAAAAACCCAGTTTTTGTCTTAATGCATCAAGCATTATATTGAACTTGCCCGGGTTCCGCTTCTTCAGGATCTCAAGGTTCATGAGTTTCCACTTGATTGCGGGGAGGTCGGCGACGTCTGGAAGTCCCAACAGGTCCCAATCGGGAGCAAGCCTGTGGAGCGAATCAAGAAATGCTCGCTCGGTGTGGTCAAGAGCTAGCGGCAACTCCTCAAACAGCCGGTCGCGCGTCTTTTCAAGTTCCTGAAGGCTCACGTCCCGGGTCGTCATGCCGACAAATTCTTTTTCGTAGGCGTCATTCATGCTGTTTGTCTGCGGTGGCAACAACTCATGCATGGGACGATTATGCCCGGCCAGATAAATCACAAACGCCCGGCGCATTCGTGGCGTGATCCCGCCGTTTTCATTCAGCAGCAAAACATCAAAGAGATCCCGTGGGTGCTGACGATCAAGCGCCGCGACCAGCTTGCTGGCATAAAGCTCATCAATATCGAGCATCGGCACATTCAGTTCGCGCTCAAACAGTTCTTCGGCAGCCGCACTCAAATTGCCTTCAACGATTGGATAAACCGAGCCACGAAATACATGGTTTACTTCTATCTTGACCCGTGTGTCACCTCGACTGACAAAAAGTTTCGTTTCCTGATCAGAACCTGAAGTGGTTCTCTGGACTGTCACGTGCAATTTATGTTTCAGTTGTTCAGCAACATGTTGCAGACTCTCCTGGATTGCGGCAAGAGCTTCAGCCCTTTCAGGCGAGGTGGGATCAACGAACACCAGGTCAATGTCAACTGACAACCTCGGCATGTCACGGCAGAACAGGTTGATTGCCGTGCCACCCTTCATTGCAAAACATTTCTGCGTGAACACATGCGGTATGGCATCCAGCAGGAGAGCCACCGTGTCCCGGTAACGTTTATCCATTCGGGTTCCTCAGCACCAGGGTTTTTTCTCCCTGAAGGATGTACGCAGACTTTGAGCCGAAATCGATTTTAGTAGCGTCTATCTTTTTCAGCACCGGTAGACGCAGCTCTTCCGCAACCTGCCAGAAAAGCCTTTTAGCCTTGATTTTTTTACAGTGTGTCAGCAACTCCTGCATCTTCTTCGAGCGTAGCGATTGAAGCCCTTCCATGATCTGCCTGGCTTCTTCAAGGGTCTGTTGCTTCGGAACAAGATCCAGCATTTCCAGAACAGCGCGTTCCGGCTCGGAAACGAATGGAGCATCTGCCGTCTGGCTCAAACGTGATACGCAATACCGCTCGGCGGGTTCTTCTGGCTCATTGAACAGGAGACTGTTCGATAAGACAACTTTGAATTGTTGCTGAAACCATTTGGGCAGATTTCTCACCCCGCGTCCGTACAGAGTCAGGGTTGCCTCACTCATGCTCAGATAATGAGTAAAGCCTTTGAGGGACAAGGCACTTTTCCCGCCGATATGAACGGCCACACCGTTGGCTTGGAGAGAGGCAACCGATCCTGTTTTGGTCAGTTTGTCGCCGGGGCGGAGATAATAACCATAGCCCAGTTGCGTCAGCCAGCCGTGCTGAACATAGTGGTGGACAAGTTGACGGGATAGCCCAAACCCTTTTAAATGGCTCATCGTCACCGGCAGGCCCGGAGGCAAGCCAAATAGCGCTTTTTTTAACATTTCACTGGAATGTAAAGCTTGACTTGACATGTCTACGCTTTTCAAAATAGAGATAGCTTCCCAAGCAACCAATATTGGATTGTCGTAAAAAAGTAAAGCATTACTTTACATTTTTGCAATTTCTAAATAATGGTGCCCAGTCTCATTGCATTTTATATCAAAGGTGCTGGGGTTTGTGATGGACGACTCGGATCATTCACCCGTGTAACCACAGACTCCGGCGCGTGGCGAGTTGGGGATCGGTAGATAATCGGCTTCATCGCCGCAACTGTGCTGGGTTGCGCACTTCCGGCAAAGCCAGCCTTCACCCTCCCAATTGCATTCGGGGCAGATACACACAGCGGGACGCTGATCGCAGTCATCGCAGGGTATTTCCGGGGGATGATTGCGGGCCAGGATTGTTATCGACTTTCCTTTGGGCGCCAGGCCCTGATATGCACCGAGAACCTTGATCCGAAGCTCCGTGGTGTCGCCCATGTCGTAGTCATAATCAATTTCATCACCCGGTCTCAGCGACGTGGTCAGCCGTCCCTGCATACCGATGGTCTGCCGCCCGACGAAAAACTGGCTCATATGGCCACAGCATTCCAGCCAGAGCTTGCGCAAAAACGTATCCAGCGTCTTGAAGGTAGCTCGCTCATCCACGTGCAGATGCAGCCAATAGCCCGAGGGATAACGGGTCATGACCTGCAGGTGCAGGCTGAAACGCTCATCATCCACAATTGATTCTTCGGGTCGTTTCGTCAGGCAGCTGGCTAGGTGTTTGCCCATGCCCGAACGGGTATATTCTTTGCCGCAGAGGGTGCAGGCTCCCTTGGTGGCCTTGGGTGTCATGCAATGCACTCCTTCATGGTTTGAGTTGTCTGTATCTCCGCCTGCTCGTCATAGTTCCGGTCAGGGAATTGATCCTGACCCGTTACCACTCCCGATGCCCCCTCTGCTCAAGCGGCATTGCCAGGATCTCTGGAATCTGGTTGAGCAGTTGGGTCGCCAGTTCCCGAATCTTTGATGGGGTGACGCCTTCGAATTCATCGAGGCTCCAGAGATCCACCTAGTCCTGCGGATGGGCCTGGATGCCACGCAGATGTTTCTGCACGCCGCACAGCCAGTCGTCTTCGTGGCGATGGTCGCGGCTCATCGCACCAAGTTCCGCCTTCAGGGTGTCGGAGACTTGCGCTGCCTGTCGGAGGATGGCATAGGCAATGTCGGAAAAATCATCGGTGTCCATGGCCCACCCTGTCTGTTTCAGCGTTCATACCGGCTCCAGAAACTGGTTTTGCGGCCGTGCTGCCGGCGCAGCTGTTCAACATAGACCGTGTGCGGCTCAATGTCGCGCCAGTCGTTGACGGTTTGGGCCAGCAGGTCGAGTTTATGCAGGTAGCGCACGCCGTGGCCGTAGGTCGTGGTCCTGGCCCGGCGCAGGATTGAATCGAGCAGGGCACGGTAGAGCAGGCTGGCGGTCAGCGGGCGTGCCAGGGATTCGAAGGTTTCCGCCAGCGGCAGAAGAAACTGATAGTGATCGCCATCCAGTTGTTCAGCGCGGGCCTGAAGATAGCTTTCGGCGGCGTCCCACTGTTCCATGGCGGCCAGGAAGGCGGCATCGGTCAGGGAGAGGCGAGGGGCGTCAAGGATGATCCGCACCTCCTGGTTGAGCAGGTCGGTACGTTGATCGTCGCCGACGATCGAGATCCAGCGTTCAAAACCTGACCGGCTGCGCTGCCGGTGGAAGCTGCGCCGGGCGACTTCGGCCTGCCGCTGTTTGTCTCCCTGGCGGCCGTAGATGGCAAGCAGCAGTTCATCCCGCTCCTGCTGGTGAAAACTTTCACCGGCCGGAATCCGCTCCAGCCAGTCGAGGGCGGTCTGCTCCTCGCCACATTCCAGGTAGACCCGAGCGATGTCGACACAAGCGGCAATGCCGGGATCATCGCCCCATGCAGCGTGGCGGGTCTGTTCGAACAGCGGCGCATCCTTGAGCTGCCGGGCCAGGGATTCGACCTGGTAGAACCAGTGGCGGCGCTGAAATTCCTCTTTTTCCTCCTCCGCCAGCTGCTGGCACTGATCGATCAGCCAACGCAGTTGCGCTTCCGGCAGGAAATCGACGGCGCTTTTCACCAGGACATCGCGCACGCCGTAATCATCTTTCAGGCTGGTCTTGAGGATCAGCTTGGCGAGCCAGGACTTGTCGGCGCAGCGCTTCGCGTAGCTGACGAACAGCTCACAGGCGTCATAGCGGTAGATATCCCCCACATGACCGCTGGAATCGTCGCATCGGTCGAAGATGCTGCGGTCGCTAGTGTAGAAATCGGCCACCAGCGTGCAGCCGGACTTGGCATCCTCCACCTGATTCTCGATCTGCTGCAGGAGCTCGCGCAACTCCCGTGCCAGCACCGCCGATTCACCCCAGCGGACGAAGCGTCTGCTGCGTTTCAACGCCGCGAACCTGGATTTCAGATCATGTTCGACAGTCATTTGTTTGTTTTTCAAATAGGCTATGGTCGTTCAACATGGGCGGCTATATTCTCTGGCCTTGGTGCCTTCGTTGTCGTCATGGCACCGGATCAGGTCGGACGAGGATTCCATCATGGTCTTCCGGCACTGACATGGGCCACATCGGAAAACATCGCCTGGGCCGCCGGGTGCTCGGAAACCTGCTTCCCCGACACGCCCGACAGATCATGCACTCCACCACCTTCCAGCGCTTGATTTCAGCATCCATCCGGGATCTGGCTTCGTGGTTCTTAGGGGACTCCCCCCGCGCGCCTGGTTCTTCGTGGACATTCTGATCCAGATCCCTACTTCCATTTTTCTCACACAGATGAAAAGCTCTCTACACGTTTGTGTGTACTCTGTCCAGAAAAGACAGGTAGTGTTCCATGTCCAAGCAGGACAAGCAAAAGCGACCGCCTCTTTTCACACCTTTTTGCCGGTCCAGATGACACGCCCGACAATCCGCAGCGACTGTGCTCTTTCCTTGGGGATGATCTCCGGTTCGTAAAACGGATTGTCGCTTTTGATGGCCACCGAACCATCGAAGCGCCTCTGAATCCTTTTGACCAGAAGGGCCTCGTCGAACTCGATGACGTAAATGGCGCTGTCCTCGATCCGGTCTGACCTCATATCGATCAGAATGAGATCACCGTCATTCATGGTTGGAGACATGCTGTCGCCCTTTACGTTCAGCAGGGCCAGCTTCTGGCGGGGCACGCGCAAGTAGCTGCGCACCCAGTCCTCCTTGAACGACACAAAATCGACAACCTGCTCGCTTTCCACAAGCCGGCCCGGGCCAGCTCCTGCCTGAATTTCATAACGCGGAAACATGACATAGCCCTCCTGTGCCTGATGGTCCCCTCTGTGTCTGGCTCCTTCTCCCGTCAGCAGCCATCCGGGATTCGTGCCGGGAATTTCCTCAAGCAATTTCGCAAGAAATTCGGTGTCAGGCGACCTTTTGCCGTTTTCGTAATTCCTGATCGTGTTCGGGTGAACCCCCAATTTTTCGGCGAGTTGGTCCAGGTGGATATTGCCCCGAAGTTCTCTGATGCGATCCCCGATATGCGCCATATCACCAGACCCCATATTTATACGTTTGTCTAAATCCAAACATAAAATTTTCTTGACATACACGTATGGCTATTTTATACACAATTGTATAGATAAAATTATTTTCATATAGCTGGCCCAATTTATCCAAGTTTAAAAATGACTCATGCTAACACAAATTCTTGTTTTTCCAAAGCAACATTTGAATTTCGCGAGGTTGACCCCGACCTGGTGAAGGCTAAACACATTCGGATTATGAGGATTTTCGTCGAAGCGTTGCATCGGTAAATGGTGGAGAAGTCAGATATCGCGGCAACAAAAAACCGCAACAATCTAACCAGCGGGCGCTTGTGACAGCAAAAAGGTTACCGACATGGCTCACCCGCAGCGCGATTTCTTCGTAGCGGACATCCTCGATCCTTCACCGAAAGCAGACATGACCAGCATGGAGCATCCGCTATTTGCCCTGAAATCAGGCGACAAGCGAATCCGCAGCTACGGAAGAAACGGTTTCTCCGTGACCATCAAACCGGGGCATAGCGGCTGCGCAACCATCCACGACAAGGATTTGTGGATTTACTGCATCAGCCATCTCATGGAGGCGATCAACAGGGGCCGGGAGGATGTGGGGCGTACCGTGCGTTTCACGGCCTACGATTTCCTGGTAACCACGAACCGCCCCACCGCTGGTGTGGGCTATCAGCGCATGACCGAAGCGCTAGGACGCCTCGCCGGGACGCGGATCGAGACAAACATCAAAACGGACGATTACCGCGAGCGGCGCGGTTTCGGGCTGGTCGAATCCTGGCGCGTCATCGAACGCAACGAAGACAACCGTATGGTGGCCGTCGAAGTAACGCTTCCCGAATGGCTGTGGCGCTCAGTGAAAGCCCGTCATGTGCTGACCCTGAGCCGGGAGTATTTCCATCTGCGCAAGCCGCTCGAGCGGCGCCTTTATGAACTGGCACGCAAGCATTGCGGAGGACAACCCAAGTGGCGGGTAAAACTCAAGGCATTGCACGAGAAAAGTGGCAGCACCGCGCCACTGCGAAACTTCAGGGGCGATATCAAAAAACTTACCAGAACCAACGAACTGCCCGACTACCGCGTGGATTACGACCCCGAGGCCGACGCGGTGACATTCTACGTCCGAGCAACAAAGGGGGCCAAGGCGCAAATGGCCGACCTGGTTGCGAAGCTGGACAAACCCAGGCGGAGGCAGGGCCGATGACCCATGGCTTCAAAGGCTCCCGATCTGTGGATAGACACGTACTTTCACGTGCGCTGAACCTGTGGATAGGCACGTACTTTCACATGCGCCCCGACACGTACTTTTAGATGCACAAACAGGCAAAAAGTTTAAAAACGACAGGTAGTTGCAAAACCCGTAACACGCGCGCGCGTTTAACTTTAAACCTTAAAATCTTTAACGCGCAGGTGGCCAGAGGGGTCACCGGCAGCCAGATTTTCCGATGTTCCACTGGAAGATTGAGCGGAATCAGGGAGGCAACATGATGAAAAACAAGGAACCCACGAGCGAGGAGGCGGTTCGGTGGGTAAATCAAAACGCGAAGACTATCCTTGGCCATATACGGAAATACCTTCCCTTTGGCCCCTACGACCAGGAGGACTATCTTCAGGATGCCTATGCAGCGGCGTTGGCGGCAGTTCAAATCGCCAGAGATCGGCACATACCTTTCGTGCCCTGTTTCTGGATTATTTTCAGACGCCGCATAACGGAAGTGACTCCCCATCCGGAATCGAAACACCACGGGGGGTCCAAATCGCCTCCGGCAACTATCTGCCACTCAGAGGACGACCGCCCCTGGGATTTTGTGGACCGGCAGGACAAATCCAGATCCCAGGTCGACATCGACCGGCTCTACCTGCTTATTCAACATCACCTGACTGAGGCGGAAAAGAAGGTTCTGTCCAGGGCGCTCGGTATCCACGGCGGGCGGCAGGCTATCAGGGAAATCGCGCGAAATCTGGAATGCTCTCCAGCCAATGTCAGGCAATCGCTGAATCGGGTATACCGCCGCCTGGCTCGCCTTGTTGCCAATCGACAATTGGCGATTCAAAAGGCAGACATCGAGACCCGCAGGCTGGCTGTTATCGATGGGCTATCCCGACCGACACATCAACATTTAAGCAAGTCGAGGGGCAACAAAATCCATGAATACCGAATTGCCTGAAAAATTTTCGACCCTGGGCAAGAGAATCCGATACCTGCGAGGCACGAAAAAAGCCGCCGAATACGCCGAGAAGCTTGGGGTCCACGCAAACACCCTGCTGAATTACGAAAGAGGGGAGAGGCCGCCGAATTCAAATTTTCTGATCAAACTTTGCCATCTCGAGCAGGTAAATGCCGACTGGCTGCTCCTGGGCATTTCAGAAAACGAAAAGCCCGCGCTGAAAGTGGGGTACAAAAGACCCCTTCTTGAACATATCGGCAGCGCTGCCCGCGAGCTGGCTCCTCCCGGGCTTGGCCCACGGTTTGGAAAAATGCTGGCCATGGCCTATGAGCAGGCCGTGCTGTATGAAGTTGACCCGCAACGTGCCGGGGAGATCATCAAGAATCTGGTAGACCTTCTGGAGCCCAAATCAAAAAACGGAGGACGCGATGCAGGGAACGCCAATCAAACTTGCCGCACAGCTTGTTGAGCTTCCGAAAGCGGTCCTGTCCCGCTTGCACAGGGATGGCGTAATCACAGATCCTGTTTCCGACGACGACCTGCGCGGCCTTGTGCTCCTCGGGCATGTCTGGGGGAAGCCCTGGTACGCGCGAAGGATGTTGGCGCCACTTAGCAAGGATTATCGCCGGAAGCTGCTTCTGGAGCCCGATTTGAGCCGGGCCGAGAGATATGCGCTTTCCTGTTATTTGAATGCGAAGAAAGGCACCCGCGTGTACACCAGGGACATTATTGGCAGGGTCAGGCACTATCTGGGCGCGAATCTTTCAGAAGAACAGGTTAAAAAGGTAAGGACGATAGCCTACGACATTCGCCGTGGCAAGCGCCTGGATTTTCGAGAGGCAAAGGAATAGACAGGGACTGTCTCGTTGAGGCCGGAAACCGGCTCTTCCTGTTCATGATGATTTATTTTAACGGTCTGCGCTGCTTCGCACGGTATTGGCGACGGTAAAGACGCTGGTAGCAACGATTACATGCGCCATGGGCGGCAATAACCTCCAGCTTGTGGCAGATCCGGCAAACGCGTTTCTTGCGTTTATCATATCGGTAACGGTTTTCCCCAAGAGAGAAGCACTTCCGGCAATATCCCTTGATGGACACCTCGGCCTTTATGCCACACTTTTTGCAAATTCCTATTCGTGCCATGGTTCTTGCCTTTTGTATGCAATGTTGCAAGGCAGCCTATCACATCCCCGCGCTGCATTAAAACAGGCAAAATATTGCCGAGAGCGTTGACGTCCTCTTGGCAGCATCATGGTTCTCTGAATTTTCTTCCGCAAATTCCTCCCCCTTTTCCCGATCCATATTCAGAGGGCATATTTACATTTTCGGCTAAGTTGATTTTTTAGGAGACAAAAAGCCATAAAACACGTACATCTCCACATCTTAGTAGCCGAAACGGTCAACTGAAGTAGACACACTACCGGCGCCGTCAACATTTTTGTAAACAAGGGAGGATCAAGATGCTTTTTGTATGCGATTTGGGATTTTCCTCGCTGAAATGGATCTATGGGGAAAAAAGAGGAAGAATCTTTTCCGCCTACCGGCGCGGCTCGGACGGCCAAACGGTCGTGGGTGACGAGGCACTTCTCAGCGCCGGGTCCAGCTATATCAAAACGGTGGAAGAACTGGTTCACTGCTATCCGGTGTTTGTCGAAGCAGCTGCCTCGGCAGGAAATGTTACGCAAGACTCTCCGTTGGTGGTCGGCGTTCCCTACGGGGCCTGGACTACCGACAAGGGGCGGCCGGCCGGTTTGATAAGGACGTTGACCAAAGTGCTTAACGGCAGCGGGTGGACTGATGTTCGAGTGCTTCCGCAAGGGCTTGGTGGCATCCGGCTTTTTCTTAGCCAGCATCCCGATGAGAATGGAAATGTCCTGGCAGTGGATATCGGATTCAACACGGTCATCTTTACGCTCTTTTCCGGAGCCAACCGGGAGATCATCTACGGCGACACCTTCTACAAGCGTGGCGTCCATCAGATGGCAACCCAACTGCTCCTGCCGAACATCCGGGATTTCGCGCCCTCGCGCACCTTTACGCCGGTCGAGGTCAGCTACCTGATCGAGCAGGGCTATATCCAGTACGGCTTCGACCGCCACGATATCCGTCATGACATCGAAAAAGCGGCCAAGACGTACATCGAGGACGTTCTGCGGGATATCCACGGGGAACTTCAGGCCCACCTGGGACTTAAGGCCGATTTCGGAACGGTGTTGATTTTCGGGGGAGGGGCGACCTTGATCAGGGACACCATCTCATCGACGAAGGTGACCATCAAGATCCTGGCTGAACCCGAGTTCGCCAATGCTTCAGGGTTTGCCCTGGCGGACGGTTAAGGAGGTGAGGCGCATGGCAACCTGTCTTTTACGGCTCACCGTTCATGATCCCGATATTCTCAAGGCGTTGGATGCTCTGCGGGGGGCAAGGAAACAGTCTGCGTTTGTTGTCGCTGCGTTGCGGCACTATCTTCGGACGGAGGAAGGCCAAGCACAACTGGCTGCTTTTCTAAGGACCGTTCATCCTCAGGAGGTGGAACTCAAACCAGAGATGCTGGAACCTGCAATCACAGAAGATTGTGAAGAAGCAAAGGCGTCCAAAACAAATCTGGACGATATTTTTCGATGAAAAAGATGTGCGAAACTGGCAAAAGATCGCGAAATGTGTCGATTGAAATTCAATGTGCAAAAAAATTTGATCTTTTTATTCGCGGGGCTATTGCGCTCTTGACGAACGGGGTCCTGATAAGGGTTAGGCTTTCTCAGTGCCAGAATCGTCCACTAGAGTAGATCTTTCCATTTGGATGAGATCGCTCAGCGAACTCCCCTCTTGGTAAACCAATGAACTCCTGCGCTCTCTTATCCTCAAGAAATTTTGAGAAACCGTTGCGCCGCAGTGCTTGCTCAGCTTTATCAGACGTGGGGAACGGCATTTTGTCAAACACTCCGCATGTGTCGTCGTAGAACACGACAAGAACGTCGTCTTCTCGCTCGAGCACAACAGCCCAGTTCTGCTGTAAGAAATCAACGATCTTGAACCATGGGTCTTGTGCAAGTTCTTCTGGTATGTCTGTAATCATTTCCATTCTCCAACCTAACGCTCAGCATAACCAGCTGGGGAAAACTGCATAGCGAAGCGGAGCAGCTTTCCCCAGCTGGTTATGCTGTTAGGCAGAATTAGCCCCTTCCCTGCATTCTGGCCACAATGGCATCATGGTGAATGCCAGTATCCTTTCCGCAAACAGGACAAAGCATAGTATCCTTTCCAAACATATGAGAAGTACGGGTACTACGTTGAACAATGCAGTTGGAGCATATCCAGTGGCCACAATGCTTTGATTTCATTCCCGTATTTACTTTTGCACCGCAACAATCGCATTTATCTGAGCTAAAAAAACCCATGGTTTCTCCTTAATCGAATCCTTAGAAAACTCTTACCATTCAGCAAAATAAGAAAACAAAATCGACCCTTTACGTTTCTTTATTTATGGCCCTTCACATTTTTTCCTCCTTTGATAAGAGTTATAAATCGCAAATTTGGGCCTAACGTGGCCATCACCGGCGAGAATGAAGCGCAGCGGAATTCCCGTCCGAGTACATGGCGTTGTTGGCCCTTTCTTTATGTACAGTTACCAACGGGAGAAGTGTCGATATGGGGCCCACGGCAAAGGGTCGAGTCCGGCCTCAGCCAGCACCTCCGAAAACAACTTCAGGGCCTCACCCCGAGTCGCATCCATCCAGTGCCCCAGTTCGTGATCATTAATGCAGTAGGTTTCCAGGTCACGGCCGCGACCGTGGATTTTGATTGCTCCTGAAGCTGCTGCGATCTCAAAACGGCGCACGATCGTGTTCAGCAAGTCGATTACGGCCCCGATCTTCTCGCGCCATGACCGGTTTTCCAAAGCTGAACGCCCAATTGTCTGCGCCAGCACATTCCCATCACGGTCTCGAAGCGTGCCGGTTGAAAGTGCCACGACTGAATCCTGGATCGCCCGATCAAAGGCCGACATGCTCATCTCAACGTGGAAATGGTCTTTGAATGCACTCCGATCAAAGGCCCCCGCATAGATTTTGAGTGCCTCAATATCAGCCGCCTGCCGGGCTGGTAGTCCTTTGTCAAGCTCTTCAATCTCGAGCCGCGCAGCTTGCTCTGACAGTCGCTTCCATTCGCGAAGCAGTTCGACCGTGAAACGTTCCGGTGCATCGTCGACAAGCTTAGCGTGTACTTGGCAAAGCCAGATACCGTTCTCTGCCGAACGCCGCTCTTCCTTCGTTAAATGCGGGTCATAGCGTTTTCCGCCCTTCGCCGCGGCAGTGATATGTGCCGCAACACCCACGTCAACCGTTCCGTCGTCACCATCGCCTGGGCCAGCCGTGAGTACTCGGCAATTGGGATTTGAGCATCGATAGCCGACACGTCGCGCAAGCAGTTCCCTCACTGGCTTTAGAAAATCGTCTCGCGTTGCCATCAGCTTTCTCTTCCCTCTGTTTGCAGGCCAACTAGAAATATACAGTTTGTATAAGACAACTAATAAAGCTCTTCTGGTCTATATAAGCAAGATTTTAGGAATAAATCAAAACGCCGACAAAACCTAAAAATTCAACGTTCTATATATTTTTTAGACATTTTTTTTCCCGATTTATACAGTCTGTATCAGTGGTGTCCCAACGTTAAATCAAAAATTGTTCATAACTAACTGATATAAATAAACTATCGAGAAAAAATGGCTGTTATCGACTTGAAACAAAATCTGCTTCAGCATCATCCTGCGTGTGGTTGCATTACCTCACGACAGGAGCTGTGCTATGGCCACCGGCAAGCTGGTTTTCTCTCAAGTCATCGACCATCTTCCCTTGCACACGTTTCGGCAATGCGTGAAACGCTACCAGGGAAACCGCAAGGTCAAGTCATTCACCTGTCTCGACCAGTTTCTCTGTATGGCCTTCGCCCAACTGACGTATCGCGAAAGCTTGCGCGATATCGAAGCCTGTCTTCGTGCACAGAGCAACAAGCTCTATCACATGGGCATCCGCAGCCAGGTATCGAGGAACACTCTGGCCAACGCCAACAAGGTCCGCGACTGGCGAATTTATGCCGACTTGGCTCACAGCCTCATTCCGGTGGCGCGCAGCCTCTACCTGGACGAGGATTTTGGCATCGAACTCGACCAGGCCGCCTATGCCTTGGACGCAACGACAATCGATTTGTGTCTGACGCTGTTTCCATGGGCCGAGTTTCGGCAGACCAAGAGCGCAATCAAGCTACACACCCTTCTGGATCTGCGCGGCAGCATTCCTACGTTCATTTACATCTCAGACGGCAAAGAGCACGAGGTCGCAGTTTTCGACGATCTGCCTTTGGAAGCCGGAGCCACCTATGTGATGGATCGTGGCTACCTCGACTATTTTCGTCTTTATCGGATGACCAAGGCCCATGCCTTCTTTGTCATTCGGGCCAAGAAGAACATGGCCTTCCGGCGACTCTATTCCGCTCCCGTAAACCGAGAAACCGGGTTGCTTTGCGATCAAACAGTCAAGTTCACCGGGCATTACGCGACACGCGATTATCCGGAGAAACTACGTCGCGTCAGAGTGCGCGACCTGGAGACCGACAAAACCATCGTCATTCTGAGCAACAACTTCACGCTCCCGGCGGAATCGATTGCTTTGCTTTATCGTCGCCGGTGGTACATCGAGCAGTTCTTCCGCTGGATCAAACAGAACCTGCGGATTAAGAGTTTTTACGGCACCAGCGAAAATGCGGTCAAAACCCAGATCTGGATCGCAGTAACCGTTTATCTGCTGGTGGCCATTATGAAAAAACGGCTCAAGATCGAGGCCAGTCTCTACACAATTTTACAGATATTAAGCGTAACCTCGTTCGAGAGAATTCAGTTAAATCAGCTACTTGTTGACGCGGATTACACAGCCGCATCAACGGAAAACGATAACCAGTTGTTTTTATTCAACTAAACGTTGGGACACTACTGAGTCTGTATATATCCAATAAATAAAATCATCCGGACTGCACACGGACTGCACAATCCTTGGTCTCTTTCTTTAAGACCACAAGCATTTATCAGCCTCATTTGGCTTTATTAGACAGCGATTCAAGGATCGCTTGAATCGTTCAGCCGTCCTCCAGCTGATGGATGGCAAAAGAAAGACAGAAGGCATCGTTTCTGACAGGTTTGGCATGGCCGCCTTCAGAATTGATGTCGTTGCAGATCTCTGAAAAAAGTTTCACGGGAACGATGCAACATCTCTTAGGCTGGGTTCACACTATATGCCTTTTGAGGAAAAGTTCCAGAATTTTAATAATCCAACGTCCCGATCCACTGAGCCCACCCACCTCAGATCGTATTGGTTTCCGTGATTCCTGCGTCCCCCTTGGCAAGACTCCTTCCCTGCGGCCCGAATATGAGGAAGAGATCCATATCCCTTTGTCAGGAAACGGGAAGGAGGTTCTTGTGCGGCTGTTTTATGTTGTTTTGCTTCTGGCATCCCTGTCTGTTCCGGCATGGGCAGATACCATCTGCCGCCAGTATCACAATGCCGACTTCGGCGCTGCCGCCACCAGCTATTCCGCCAAAGCGTTCGTCATCACCAACGTTTGCGAGGAACCCAATCTTCCGGCTCAGCGGTCCGTATCCCTTTCCGTGCGGGTTGGACAGCAGACGGCAACTGCCAGTGCAATAGAAACGGGTTCTTTTCCACCGGAGGCTAATTCCAACAGATCGAACCTCGATCCCAAGAGAGATTCGTCGACCTGGACAGTCTGGTTCGATTTTGACCGGGCGGAACTGAGCGAATCGTCCAAAGCCGTCCTCGATGAAGTTCCTTGCACGGCCAAAGTTCGAGTTGCCGGGTATGCGTGTCGGCTCGGTAGCGAGCAACATAACCGGGATCTGTCGCGGTACCGCGCAGAAAGTGTGAGTGCCTACCTTCAGGATCGCGGCGTCACCGTGATGTCCAAAAACGGCCGAGGCGAATGCTGTCCGATCTCCACGGACAACCTGTCCCTTAATCGCCGCGCGGTCGTTGAACAGGTAAAGGAGAGCGCCAAATGAGAAGTTGTCTCTGTGCGGCTCTTGGGGCCTTGCTGCTGACGGGACCGTCCACGTCTGCCGCATCCGGCAATGGGGCAGAGGCTGCTGCCCAAATGAAGCGGATGTTCCCGCAGACGGGTATCGACGGCTTTCTGCCTTCTCCCATTCCAGGCCTTTACGAGGTGACTGCGGGTGGCCAGATTTTCTACTTCAGCCCCGAGGGCTATCTGGTGCTGGGAGAAATCTGGAGCAAGGACGGCCAAAGCATTACCGCCCAAAGGCGGGAACAAATCCTGGCCGGGAAGGTAAAAGAGCTGCCCCTGGATAAAGCCGTGACGATCGGCAACGGGCCTCATCAGGTCATTGAGTTCACCGATCCGGACTGCCCCTACTGTCGCAAGCTCGACGACTACCTGAGCGCCCGGGAAGATATCACCCGGCACATCTTTTTTTGCCCACTGGAAACTCATCCTCAGGCCCGCGACAAGGCCCTGTACATCCTGTGCAGTACAGACCGGGAAACAGCAAAACACGAGGTCTTCACCGGAATGTGGGACGGAACCCGGCCTTCTCTGAAGAACTGTTCAACAACCCTCCTCGATGAACACCTGAGACTTGCCGGTGCCGTAGGCGTGCGGGGGACGCCTACTCTCTGGGTCAACGGAAAAAGGATCGGAGGAGCGAACATCGAGGCCATCGCCTCGATTCTGGACAACCCGAACGCAAAGGTTCAAGCCAAGAAAAGGAGAGCAACCAATGATTAAACGCACGTCGTTGTTGACCGCCCTGCTGCTGATGGCGTTGGCCGGCCCGTCTTTCGCTATCACCGCGCCGACATCCGGCAGTTTCGGCTACACCGTTTATGACATCTTCGTTGTCAACATGCTCCAGGGTGCCTTCGGTTTTGTCGGGGCCTTGGCCCTGATCATCTGGGGAGCCAGCATGCTGCCGCGTGGCGCCTGGCTGCCGGCGGTTTTCTGCATCGTCGCCGGTGGGGCAATCATCAAGGCTGACTCCATCGTCTCCAGCCTGGGAATGTTGATCTGACCCAAGGAGGGGCCCCCGTCCCCTCCCGTTTCCCACCGTTTTCTTCTGGAGTGACCATGGACAAGAAGATGCCTCAATACCTCACCGCCCCCTATCAGCTTCTATGGTTCGAGCCGGACGATTTGGGCATCATGGTTGTCGGCTACATGCTGGCCATGATTTTCGGCGGGATCTTCTGGGTGGTGATGATTGCCGCACCGGTTGCCTACGGCAAGATCAAGCGTCGCTATCCCAGAGGCTTTCTGCGCCACATGTTCTATGTGGCCGGCTGGACCGACCTGCGAGGCTATCCCAGCTATTACGAAGAGGAATTCTTCGAATGAGACTCGATTTTTTCCTGTCGAAAACCAGCAACCTGTTTGCCGAGCGCAGGTTGCTGCGGCTGATGGTGATACTGATTGGCGGACTGACCGCCCTGAACTGCCTGCTGCTGTTTGCTGCCATGGACCGCCAGCGTACGATTCTGGTTCCGCCGGCCCTTGCCGGCCAGGCCGAAGTGGCGGGTTCGACCGCCGATCCAGACTACCTGCGGCTGATGGGCAGATATGTCACCGGTCTGCGTCTGAATTACACCCCCGCTACCGTCCGAAAGCAGTTCGATGAACTGCTGCCGCTGGTGGCCCCCGAGGAATATCCGTCCCTCAATAAAGAGCTTTATCGCATCGCGGATGCCGTGGAAATGACCGGAGCCACCAGCGTGTTTCACCTGGAGGACATGATCCACTTTCCGCAACAGCAGTGCCTGGAAATTCCCGGCCGGATGGAGTTGTACGTCAGGGACCAGAAAACCGAGGACAAGCGAATGGCTTACCGATTGTCCTACAAGATTCGGGATGGCCGTTTCTGGATCACTGGCTTTATGGAAAAGGAGGGTTGAGGTGCGCAGGTTTCTCATTGTGACGCTGGCTTTGCTGGCCGCGTCTCCCTGTTTGGCGGCTTCCTCCGAAAGTACGGAGCTCTGGCCTTCCGTGGTGCCGCCAGAGGTTGCCACCAGAATCCGGCTGTCGAACACGGACGTGAACCGGCTGGTCTGCGAGGAGAGCATCAAGGACGTGGTGTACAGCAAGGAGAAGGGCATCGAAGTCAAGATTTCCGGGCGTGACGCCTTTATCAAGTTCACGGCTTTGAAACGCGGGGACCAGTTGTTTTACACCGAGGTTCCTTCCGAGTTTCATGTTGTCTGCGGCGATGAAATTTACACGCTTGTCGGACTTCCCCAGAGGGTGCCCACCCAAACCATCCGGCTGTCGTCCGGGCGGAAGAAGCGTATTGAGAAAAACCTGTCCCTGTTCGCGGGGCTGCCTTTGGAGAAGAAGATCCTGACCCTGATAAAGCAGGCTTATGCGGGGGATATCCCGGAGAGCTACACGATTCGGCCGGTTGGCAGACAGATGGATCTCTTCCGGGATCTTTGGGTGACCGCCCGACAGGACATCATTGTCGAAGGAGAAGGACTGGTCGTCCGGGAATTTCTGGTGTCGCTGAAGTCGGGCATCGAGGCGCTGCGGCTTTCCGAGCAGGCGTTGCTGCGCAAGGAACTGACCCGCAGCCCGCTGGCCGTGGCACTGGACGAGCCCCTGCTGGAACCAGGAGGGATAACCCGGGCATTCATTGTGGAGTGCCGCGACGAGAACCATGCTCCGGCCTGGGTCGGAAAGGGGGGCGGTCATGGATTTTAAACGGCTGAAAGTGGCTTGGCGAAATCTGGAACCCGGGACCCGGAAAAAAGCCGTTCAGATCCTCGGCATTGCCGGGGTGCTGCTTTTGGCGACCCTTGCGTACATGGCACGGTCCAAGCCGGCGCCGCCACCTCCCGTGGCGGAAAAGCCGGTCTCCCTGACCTCCGATGCGCATCTTCTGGAAAAATCGCTTTACCAGAAAAGCCGGCAGGAGATGGAGCGCCGTGACCGGCAGATGGAGGAATTGCGCCGGCAACTTGACGAAATGGTTCTGCAGGATCGGCAAAAACAGGTTGAACCGGCTCTCGAACCCGCCAGCGAAGCGTCCCGGTCTCCTGCCGGGCTGCCCTCCTATCCGCCTCCGCCCCCGCCAGGCACGGTCAACCCGCACGCCGGAGCTTCCTCCGCTTCTGTGCCGGCTGCGGTTCCGGAGGAAATGGTCGTGGTGGGCGGCATCAGCACCGTGTCCGCACCTGCAGGCGCCATCCCGGACGAGAGTAAAAAAAAAGCCGAACGGAAACAGTCGATTTACCTGCCTCCCTCCTTCATGGCGGCGACCCTGCTTTCCGGCCTGGACGCGCCGACGGCGGAATCGGCGCGGGGCAATCCGGTTCCGGCGCTGTTGCGGATCAAGGATCTGGCAGTATTGCCGAACAGCGTCAAGGCGGACCTCAAAGGCTGCTTCGTTATCGCGGAGGGTCTTGGCAACCTCGCTGACGAACGGGCCCACATGCGGGCAGTGTCCCTGTCCTGCCTGACCCGGGAGGGACAGGCGGTAATCGACCACAAGGTCAAGGGGTTCCTGGTGGACCAGGACGGCAAGATCGGCCTGAAGGGCAGGGTGGTCAGCCGCATGGGCGCCGCCATCGCCCGATCAATGATCGCCGGGTTCTTCGGCGGCATGGGCGAGTATGTCGCCTCCCAGAACACCATCGTCAGCTCCAGCCCCCTTGGGACGACCCAGACCATCGACCCCGGAAGCGCGGTGCAGTACGGCGTCGGCAGCGGCCTGGCCGCCGCCTTCAAGGACACCCAGAAATTCTACCTGGAACTGGCCAAGCAGGCCCTGCCGGTCATCGAGGTCGGAGCGACCAAGGACATAACGCTGGTTATAGAAGAAGGGGTCACTCTCGAATTGCGCGACCCGACCAAGGAGGTCAACTGATGCGCTTGCGGACAATGCTTCTGCTGCTTCTGGCCCTGCCCATGGCCGGGTGCATGAATCCCTACGCGAGCAAGTTTGCCTGTCCCGATCCGGATAACGGCAAATGCGTGTCCATGGAGGACGCCTATACGGAATCCATGGAGTCCCGGCTCGATCCGGCCCGGCCACAGCGCCGGGCGGACAGCTCGGAGTACCAGGATGCCCTTTTGGGGAGAATCGCCGGCCTTCTGCGGGAGCCGGAAACGCCCGTGGTGGTGCCGCCGAAGGTCATGCGGGTGCTGATGCTCCCTTACGAGGGGGAGGGAAATGAGCTGTTCATGCTGCGTTATGCCTATATCTTCACCGAGCCGCCTCGCTGGGTATTGAGCGATCCCCTCCAAAAAAGCCAACGGTAGGAGGTTTGACGTGGGCCTGCTTTCCTTGTTTTTCGGTGACGACGGAGGCCTTGCCAAGGCGCAGCTCAAGGCCGATACCCGCCGCAGCAAACTGTCGGATTATCTGCCGTATGTCGCCTGGGACCCGGATACGGGCGTGTATGTCAACAGCGACGATACGGTTGGCGTGCTCTGGGAATGTTCCCCCGCGCTGGTTTTTGCCGGCGAGAAGACCATCATGGCGCTGAACGGCTTTTTCAGGATCGGGTTCCCGCCCGGCACCATCGCACAGTTCATTCTGCACGGTGATTCGCACATTGATCCGATCCTGGATTGCTACCAGACGCTCAAAGTCCGGGATGACGCATTGTTCAACAGGATTTCCGGCGCCTTGTCCGAGCATTTCCAGGCTGGGGCGGCGGGCCATTGGAGCGTTGGTCCGGTCCTGCGAAACTTCCGGGCCTTCGTGGCTGTCAAATGGCCCCAGAAAAGACGCGCCAACCTGGCCGACATCATCAGCATGGCGGAGGAATCCCTGGCCGGCGCCTCCCTGCATCCCCGCCTGGTGAAGCCCGGCAGCCTGCTGGAATGGCTGCGCCGGCTCCTGAACGATAAGCCAACCGGCGAACTGAGCCACTATGACGAAACCGTGCCGATCAGCAAGCAGGCTCTGTTCGGGGAAACGGTCACCCGCAAGGCCTTCGATCATGTGCGGATCGGGCAAAAGGAGTGGCGCTGCCTGACGCCGAAGGGGTATCCGCCCGCCGTCAACCTGTTTCAGACCAACCAGCTTTTCGGTGGGGTCGAAGGGGGAACCTCGGACGCCGACCAGATTCCCGGCCCCTTTCTCTATTGTCTCAACATTCTGCTGGACGATCAGAAAACCCGGCTCCACGCCAAGTGCAACATGATTCTGATGCAGCAGGGCGTCGGTTCCTTCGCCCCGAGCCTGGCGCGGAAAAAAGAGGAATACCTGTGGGCGACGGGGGAACTCGACAAAGGCTCGCGGTTTTATAAAATCCTGCCGGTGATGTGGGTCTACGACACCGCGGAAAAGTCCCGGCGGGCACTGGATCGCGCCCGGAGGCTGTGGGAGAGCCAGGGTTATCTGATGCAGGAGGACCGTGGCATCCTGCCGGTGCTGCTGATCTCGTCGTTGCCCTTCGGACTGTACGATGTCGGGAAAAATATCGAGCAGCTTGACCGCGACTATATCGTTCCCGCCGACACCCTTTCCTCGATCCTGCCGGTACAGGGGGATTTCAACGGCGTTGGCAGCCCGCAACTGCTCTTTGTCTCGCGCAAAGGGCAGGTTGCCGGCCTGGACCTGATGGCCAGGGGCGCCAACAACCATAATGCGTTCATTGCCGCCACCTCCGGTTCCGGCAAATCCTTTTTCCTCAATTACCTGGTCACCAACTATTTCGCCGCCGGGGCCAAGATCCGCATCATCGACATCGGCGGCAGCTACAAGAAGATGACCAAGATGTGCGGCGCCCGATACCTGGACTTCACCGACGCATCGAGTATCTGCATCAACCCGTTCTCGCGGGTCGTCGATGCCGAGCACGATATTCCGGTCATTGCCCCCATCATCGGCCAGATGGCCTACTCCTCGACGGGGACCGCGCCCACGGAAATCGAGATGACGCTGCTCAAAAACGCGGTGCGGTGGGCGTGGGCGCAAGAGGGTACGGAGGCGGAGGTGGATACCGTTCACCGCTATCTGTCCGAATTCCGAAACCACGGGCACGACGGGGAGATTCTGGAGGCGGCACGGAAGCTGGCCTTCAACATCGAGGATTTCACCCGCCGAGGGCCTTTTGGGCGTTTCTTCAACGGCCCTTCCACCTTCGACATCTCCAGCGATGAATTCGTGGTTCTGGAACTGGAGCACCTGGAGCCGAAGAAGGAACTGTTCCGGGTGGTAACCCTGCAGATCATCAATGCCGTCACCAAGGACCTGTATCTTTCCAACCGTAAAACGCCCCGGTTCATCATTTTCGATGAAGCCTGGAAGTTTCTCGGCAAGGCCGGACATCTGCGCGAGGTCATCGAGGAGGGCTACCGGAGGGCCAGAAAGTACAAGGGAAGTTTTTCCATCATCACCCAGTCGCCTCTGGACATCAAGCAGTTCGGCCCGGTGGGGGACGTCATCCAGGGCAACAGCGCCTTCAAGTTCTTCCTGGAATCCGGCGACTTCGAAAGGGCGGCGGCGGAAAAGATCATCACCTACGACGAGTTCGCGTTGCGGATGCTCAAGAGCGTCAAAAGCCGCAAGCCGCATTATTCGGAAATTTTCATGGATACCCCGTTCGGCTTCGGCGTAGGGCGCCTGATGGTCGATCCGTTCAGCTACTACGCCTTTACGTCAGACGGCGACGAAATAGCCGAAATCGAGGAACTGGTGCAGGGAGGGCTGTCCTATGCGGATGCGATCAAAGCGATGGTGGACAGGTATCGTCGCGGCTAGTTTTGCCCTGGCGCTGCAAACGGGCGTGGCGTGCGGGGATGAGGCGGAATCCATGGCGGAAGGACGAGGCAGCGGCCAAGCCGCCGGGCAGATGATACGAAGCAAGTTCGGCAGCAAGGACCTTCTGCGGCAGAACATCCTGAATCCGGCAACCTCTTCTGGAACCCCCTGAGGACCCTGGACGATGACACGGCCTTTCCCGGGCAAATGCTGTTTCCCAGTTCGAAAAAGTTCCTCGAAGCCTTCATGCAGCCGGGTCCGACCGGGGATCTGGCGACGGTGATTATCGGGGCGGATCTGGATTTCGACGGGACGACCGATTATTCCTACCAGGTTCCCTTTCCCGTCTCCGGCGTGTGTGGAAACGGCGTCATATCCTGCACACCCGGAACCTGGAGCGATTGCCGGCGATACATCTGGCAGGCGGACCCGGAGGGCCGAATCTGCCTGCAGGAGGACTTTTATAACCGAACCGGTGGCTGTTACTGCATCAACAGCGATTGCGGCAGCAATCTGGTCTGGAGCAATGCGAAGGTCGTGCTTCAGGATCTTGGCGGCGGGATTGTCGGCGCGATGCAACAGGCCAATTCTGGCTTTACCGTTTCCGACGTGAACGTTGAAGATACGACCATCGCCTATTACGGACAGGACACCACCCGAACCACCGGCCCTGACGGAACCCCTTCCGCCGCGTCGCCTGTTCCGCCGGCGCAGGCGGCCTACCTGTCGGCTCCCCTGGAAATCCGGGATGCGGCCCAAAACACGGTCGCCGCCCAGAGCGGGGACGCGAAGAGCCTTTACAGCCTGGTCAGCGGGATGGGCACGGGCCAGCAGCGGAATCAGTGCGAAATCCACAAGCAGGTCGTTATCGAGGAAAAAACCATCCATGACGTTATCACGCCACTGGGCGGAACAGGGTCCGTCCAGTACTGCGGCCCGGGCTGCATCGACGTGGTTCTGGGAAGGATAGGGGACAACTACTGGTCAGGCAACTGCACCATTTTCGAAAGGGATTTTCGTTTTTACATCCATTTTCCGGAACTGATCAAGTCGGCAACCATCATACGGGCCAAATGGGATGACTACATGCAGGTCTGGATCGGCGGCGAGAAAGCGTGGAGTGGCCCCAACGACAACTTCCCGCCAGAAACCGGGGGAGCCTGCGAATTGAATACAAACTGGAACCGGAATCCCAACAAGGATGTGACCGGCTATTTCCGGAAGCATGGCGAGGTGCAAGCCAAAATAAGGGTTTCCGTTACCGACAAGGGGGAAGGCTTTGCGTTCATCCGGGTTCGGCTCAAGGACAACTTGTGCGTCTCATCGATAACAATTCTGGACGGCTGCGACGCGCTCGCTTCCCGCTCCGATTGCACCCTCCAGGAAGAGAAGGTTGACGGTGTTTATACCTACCGCAATGCCAACCCGACCAGCCTTGCGCCACTACCCTCCATGAGGAGCATCCATCAGGGCAACTGTTCCGAAGATCTCCTCCAGGACTGGTGGGGAAAACAGCGCGTCTACCTTTGCGACGCCCCCGCTTATGACTTTTCCGACGCCAAAACCAGATTCGGCCAGGTTGTCGGCAGCCTGCACGAGGACGGAACCTCAGCCTGCTACCAGGATGCCCTGAAAGTCCCCGGTGGATGGGCATCGACCTCGGAATCGTTTGATCGAATGTCCCTCCCTGTCCACGATGAATGCGAGAAGGCGTGCAAGACGCGAAAGCCCCGGTTGGACTCACAGGTGGTTCTGGCGGGACATTCCGAGCAGTTCCAGACCGACACGGCCAGCTATGACATCGTTTATCACACCTGTGTCGATGGCCGGTGCCCGGTGGAGCCCGGCGAGGAGATACTGAAGGACTGCCAATGCCTCAACGAGTTTGCCGAGGCGGCGTCCATCATCCAGATGCTCAGACTGGCCGGACAGGACACGATCTGCTCGGACGGGATTCCCAAGACGCCGTAGGAGCCCGGTAATGAGAAGCGAAATGCGAAGCAAGGCCATCGCTCTTTTCACCCTTGGCGTTTACCTGCTGACAGGTTCGGGCCACGCCCTGGCCGATTATGCCTGCGGCCAGGATCTGGACGGCGACGGGTTTGCCGACGGACAAGGGGAAACCGCCCTTTGCCTCGGGACGGGCGGCGGCTGGTTCTGCCCGGTAGGCGCGGTTGCTTGCAGCCACACCCAATCCGCGCCGGTTTGCCCTCCGGGTGGCACATTCAGCCCTGATCTTGACGTGTGCCTGGCGGACACCACCCCTTCCTGTCCCGCCGGCTACACGTATCAACCTTTAGAGGACAGGTGCGCAGCAGATTTTTCCTGCCCGCAGGGAACGACCTACGATCCGGAGGGCGACCTGTGCCTGGGGGAGGAGACCTGTCCTCTGGGGGCACAGTACCCCTGTGTCGGTGCGCCGGGAGCGTCCCGATGCTCGCCCAATGTCTGCATCGATTTGTCCGAGCCCGGCAACGAGATAATGGAGTTGCCTGAGGAAGACGCCATGTATCAGAACGACGGCGAACTCGACGAGGACGGCAACTGCCTCGGGCAGCTTTATATTTTTTCCGGAAAGGCGACCCGCTGCCGGCCGCCCGGGGTAACGGTCGGCTATCTCAACGATTGCTGTGACAACGATGCCCAGGCCTTAAGCGACCCGACAACCGGCAGCCGTGTCACCACCATGGTGAACGCCGCCAAGCGAAGCTACGAGGTCGCCAAGGTAGCGTACTACTCCTACCAGATTGCCTCGGGAGCCATGACGGCCGTGCAGGGAGCGGGCGGTGCCGTTGCCATCGTGAATACCACAACAGGAGCAACAGTCGCCACCTTCGGATCGGGCTCGGCCATTGGCGCGGGGGTTGTGGCCGCCGAAGGAGCGGTCGCGGGAGGGGCCACCGCCAGCGGCGCCGTCAGCGCCGGGCTTCAAAGTTATGCCGGCGCTCTGATCAACCCGGGCACCATCGCGGTATCCGTGGCGGTGATGGTGGCTATGAAGGTGCTGTTCGGCGGTGGCTGCGACCAGAGAGATGTCGAAACCGCTCTGCTCAACGATTCGGACTACTGCGTTTACCTCGGGTCGGTCTGCGAAAAAAGATGGGCGATGGTGGGTTGCGTCCAGAGATCCAGAAGGTTCTGCTGCTTCAACAGCAAAATGGCGCGGATTATCCATGAGCAGGGCCGCCCGCAACTCAAGGCCTTCGGACCCGATGGCGGGTGGGGCGACAAGAAGAACCCCAACTGCCGGGGGTTTACGCCCGAGGAATTCCAGCAGCTCGACTTCGCAAAAATTGATCTCTCCGAATATTTTGGAGACATCACCAGGGATATGTCGCAAAAGATCCAGGGCACACAGGATCGGATTCAACAGGGCATCCAGCGACACTATGAGCAGGTCAGATAATGGCGATGACGATATTGCGATGCATGCCGGCTCTGGCTCTCTGCCTGTTTTTCTCCGGGACGGTTCACGCGAAAACCCTCGGCGTTGTCGGCAAGGTCTATCCGATTGCCGAAAGGGATGCGCTGGAGGAGATCGAGGAGCGGGCCGGACAAGTCGATTGGCAGTCCGCTCTGAACGAGCAACGTCCGGAGAATTTCAGGCCGCCGAATCTGGTCCCTCTGCCCAGGGCCGCCCGGGAACGATTCTTTCTGGTGGACATGACCTACACCCTCGACTTCAACATTCCGGACGGCCAAGGAGGCATCCTCTATCCAAGGGGGTTCCGGTTTAACCCTCTGGATTACGTGCCGTTCAATCAAACACTGGTGGTGATCGACGGCGAGGACCCGGAGCAGGTGGACTGGCTCAAGGCTTCCCCATGGGTCGGCCAGCCGGACACGTTGATTCTTTTGAGTGGTGGCGCGTTCTCCGAGATCGGTCAGAAATTGGGGCGGGCGGTATTTTATGCGGTCCGGGGGCTTGTCGAACGATTTCAACTGAAAGCGGTGCCGTGCGTGATTCGCCGTCAGGGCCGTATGATGGAGGTGCGGGAAATTGAGATTCCGGTCAAGTAGATATCTGGTTCAGGGGCTGGCGCTGCTGGCGTGTCTCGGCCTGCCCTGGACAAGCGTGGCGAAATGCACAGGGCGTCCAATCAACCCGGTTACGGATATCTGCTGGCAGTGCATTTTTCCGGTCCAGATGGGCGGTCGGCTGACGATGGGGAATTTTCAGGGGGATGAACCGCCGGAGGATATGTCTCCGCCGGTCTGTGCCTGTCTCAACGGAGGAAGCCTGACCATCGGGGTGACGGTAAGTTTTTACGAGCCGGCCCGAATGATCGAGACGGTAAGCGATGCCTACTGTTTCCCCTCGCTGGGAGCATCGATCAGCAATCCGCAGCCGGGCCTGCTCAGCGGTTCCACCGATGGCATGGATTTGACGGGCGGCACCCAGACGTTTCAGCAGGCACATTACTACATCCTGCCGGTATTCAGCATGATGGATCTGTTTTTTGATTTGCCCTGCCTGGAGCAGGAGGGGTTCGACCTGGCCTACATGACCGAAATCGATCCTCTGTGGAGTAACGATTCCTTGGCGTTCCTGATCAATCCCGAAGCCCTGTTGTTTGCCAATCCGGCCTCGCAGCTTTCCTGCATACCGGACAGCACGGCGGCGGCGCTGGGCTATCCGCTTGATTCGCTGTTCTGGTGCATGGGGAGCTGGGGCAGCGCTTATCCTTTGACCGGGACGATCGCGGACCGCAATCCGATCACGGCCAACGCGGGACTGGCGGCGCGGATGCTGTTCAAGCTGGGCCGGGAAATGCTGCTGTGGGATACCGGCAGCAACGCCTGCGGGGCGGTCATGTCCCCCATCTGGCGCAAGAGCCACTACCGCCTGCAGATTGCCAGGCCGGTGCGAGGCAGCGACTGTGTGCCCATCGGACGCAGTGACCTGCTGTGGGGCTCTGGCAAGAATCCCCCGGGTGGGGCGGGGGCGAATTCGGAAAGCAATTTCCTGTGGGTGCTGACGCGGAAGAACAAGTGCTGCGTGGGTTATTCGCCATGACAGGGGACAAAGCCATGTGGCTTTCACGCATAGCTGTTGCGAGCCTTGCGGCACTGCTGCCGCTGTCCCTTGCGGTTGCAGGGGAGGGTTCTATCGAGGCCCGCGCCGGGGAACTGGTGCAGCAGGCAAAAAAGATGGAAGTGCGAATGCCGAAATTCGATCCGGAAGGAAAAGATGCCGCCAGGGATTTGATGCGGCAATACCAGTCCCCGGAGTTCCAAAGAGAGCTTCAGAAAGAGCGCCAAAGGCTTGCAGAAACCTTTTTCGGGCAGAAGACAGCCGAGGATATTCACAAAGAATCGAAACCGGATCAAGGCGGCGTTCTGCCCCCCGGTGGGCGGATTTACATCTTTGTTTCCTCCTCCATGCCCTTGAATGCGCTACGCAACTATGCCGCCGACATGGAGCGGTTGGGCGACCAGGCCGTTGTGATGGTGCTGCGCGGGTTTGTCGGCGGGGCCAAGAGAATCGGGCCAACGGCCAAACTGGCCGGGGAGGTCCTGAAGACCCGACCGGCTTGCGATTTGGCGAGGGGTGGCTGTTCCCTGCGGAATCTTTCGTTCATCGTCGACCCGATGCTGTTCCGGAAATTCGGCATTTCACAGGTTCCGGCCGTGGTGTTCGCGCCCGCCACCAACGAGGCTGAAGCCATGATCGCTTACGGCGATGCCAGCCTTGGGTACATCCTGGAGTTGTTCGCGCGGGAAGGGGCCGGCAAGAAACTGGCCGGGGTCGCGGAAAGGCTCAGGGGCCGGTCTTCCCCCTGGCCCGATTAGCAAGGGAGAAAGAGGGGGAAAACACTTCTTCTCTGGAAATCGCAAAATTCGAATCTGGAAATCGCTGAACATAATAAAGAGTAGTTCTTATCTCTGGAAAATGGAGAGGAGTTCTTCGTGAACGAGTCGCCCCGCCAGCCACCCGGAAACGCTTCCTCCCCCGGGCCGGACCTAAGCCTGCCACTCCCCCTCCGAGGGCAGGTCGGGGACCGGTCCGGCTATTTTTTCTGATCGCTCTGGTTTCTCTTTCTGTCTCCATCGGCTCTGTCTGGGCCTATGACCGCTACTTCGCCCAAAAGGTCGTTGCGGTGGACATCCAGGGCTTTCTCGATATCCAAAAGCAGGAGTTCCTTCGCGGCGCCATCGACGAGAGGGAACTGGAGCGCCGCATGGATCGCCTGGAGAAAGTCGTGGACACCATCCCTTCCCGGTATGCGGTGCTCATGGGGGACGTAGTGATTCGCCATGTTGAGGTGATCAAGCCTTGATCGGGTTTCCGGCAAAAAAGCGTCTGGCTTTTCTTCTGGCGTTGCTGCTTGCTTCGGGGGCGGGCCTGGCTCTCCGGCGTGTCAGTATCACCCTGACGCCCTCGGTAAAATACCGGATATGGTGGCTGTCGGACGATCTGGCTCAGGTTCAGCGTGGACGGTATGTGCTGTTCCGGCTTCCAGGGGATAAGGCCAAAGGCGTGCGGGTCTCCGAAGCGGTTCGACAGGGAGAAGACATACGGGCCATCAAGCGGATCGGCTGCGATGAGGGGCAAGTGCTGCGTCGGCGGGGCAGGGTTTTCTACTGCGGTCGGGAGTTTCTGGGGATTGCCAAGGAGAAATCATTGTCAGGCGAGCTATTGACACCGGCCGATATTTCCGGACGGATTCCGGCGGGGAGCGCCTTTTTGATTGGCGACAATCCGGACAGCTTCGACTCGCGTTATTTTGGCCTGGTTTCAAAAGATCAATTCCTGGCCTGGGCAAGGCCCATCTTCTAGGAGCGTTCGCATGTCCTGGCTCGACACGTTCAATCCATTGACCCATGTGGAAAACGCAGAGTACGCCAACTTCTGGCAAACGCTTTTCGCCACCATCTTTCTCGGCTTCTGGAGCCGGGCCTTTGCCGTTGCCTTTCTGGCTCTGTCGTTTTGGTATGGCATTCGCCGTCGCAATTTCATCGTCGGCTTCTGGACGTTCCTTATCGCCGGATTCATTGCTTATGGCGCGGCATTGTTCCGGTTTTTCGGGCTTCTGGCCCGGTAGGAGGTTGTTGTGAGCAGAGGTGCAAGCCCCGACATCATGCCCATGCCGCCCGGCCAGGAGATCCATCCGAAAGGGTTTTTGGAGGCGATTTCATTCATCGAGCAGAATTTCGCCAATGAACTGGGAGGCGCGGTTATCCGCGATACCTTCCTGACGACGAAGCAGCGTATCGAGTTTTTCGAGGTCGGCTTTCGCAGTTCCTTTCTTTCGGGTCTGATCGCGGCGCTTTTGACCCCTGTCGCAATCGGCGTCGTGGAACGCTACATCCCCGTATTTGGCTCCACCGATCCCGACACTTTTGACCTGGTTTTCGCCTTTCTGCTGGCTGTGGGGTATTCGCTCGGGTTCGGTATCTTTCTGGCCTACGCCGCCACCAAGTTCATCGGCAACTACACCAAGGCGATGATTCGCAACCTGCTGGGCGGTGTGGTGGCCGGCGCGATCCTGAAAGCGATTCTGGCCTTCATTGCCTTTCATTTCCTTTATTTCGCGGTGCTGTCGGACGCACATATGCAGTGGGCGGCAAAGGCGCTGTACAGGCTCCACGTCCCCCAGTCCGCGGTTCTGGCCATTTATCACTGGGTCTATGGCTTCAAGCCGGTCTTGCTGACCTCGGCCTGGCTGGTTTTGGGCGTGACCGCCGTGTTCATCGCCATCCCAACCGTTGCCCTGCTCCTGGCGACCCGCCGCAACCGCAAGCTAATCGAAGCGGGTGTGGTACATGTCGATTGATCCGCCTGAGGGGAAAGAGGCCGCCACAACAGCGATCATAGGCGAAGCAAAACATTCGCACCATGCCGACCAATGGAGTTGCATCAATGCCTAAATCCCTTGTACCCCTTTTCGGCACCTTGTGCGCCATCCTGGCGGTGCCCGCCCCGGGTTTTTCCCTGGACGCTGAATTCCACACCTACAACGGCTTCGATCCGGTGGTCAGCGGTTTTCAGCGGCTGGCGCTGATTTTCAGCGATGGTGGTTACAAGGGCCTGTTTTTCTCGGTTGTCATAATGGCCCTGATTCTGGGTGGACTGGCCATAACCGTTCGGGCCGCCACCGGAGCCCGGGCCAATCCCATTACCTGGATGGTGCCCATCATGGTTGGGGTGATCCTTTACCTGAGTCTGGTCATCCCGACGGGAACCGTTCATATCTACGACCCCACCACCAACCGCTATCAGGCCGTGGCGGGCATTCCGGATGGCATCGTGGCCGTAGCCGGCATACTGAACCTGGTGGAGCGGGGCATGACGGAGATCATCGCAACCTCTGGCGATCCCCGAAGCTACATCAACCAGGCTGGTGGCAGCGGTTTTCTCGGACTGTTTCAGGCAACCACCAAGGTTCTCACTTCCGATGACACCCTGATCGACAGCTCGATCAACAAGTACCTGGAAGACTGCGTGGCGTTTGAGATCAACCGGCCGGGGGCCACCCTGACCGTGGATGAACTGCGCCGCACTGCCACGGATTTTTCCTCTTCTTTTGCAAAGGCCGATTCTCCCGCCATCTATACGGTGTATTACGACCTGGCCATGCCGCAGGGCCAGACCATGACCTGCCAGGAGGCATGGGGCAACATAAACACCTATCTCGCGTCGCCGGCCCACCTGGAGGAAAACCTGAAGGGGATTTGTTCCCAGCTTGGCTATGACTCCGGCGACACCGCAAGCTACCAAAAGTGCAAATCGGATCTTCAGGCCACCTTGCAGGATCTTGGAGTCAGCGGCATGACCACGGACGATTTCATGCGCCAGGCGTATCTCTCGCAGCGACTCCACGATGTGTTCCGTTCGGGCGATACCGCCGCTGTTGCCAACTACAAATTCCTGACCGGGGCGAGCGGCAGCATGAAGGCGGCCAACGAATGGCTGCCGGTCATGAAAGGGGTGCTGACGGCGATTGCTCTCGGCCTGGTCCCGTTTCTGGCGTTGTTCATTCCGACACCCCTGTTCGGGAAGGCATTGAGTGTCATGCTCGGGTTCTTTATCTGGCTGGCATCCTGGGGGATTACGGACGCTTTGCTGCATCAGTTTCTGATGGACTATGGCACCAAGGTGCTTGAAGGCCTGCCGGCGAAGGGCAGCGGCTTGGGCATGGACGCTTTTTATTTCGTGCCGGGAGAGATGGTCAAGGTTCTGGGCATGTTCGGCACGGTGAGAATGTCGGGCCTGATGCTGGCCACCGTCATGACAGGCATTCTGGTCAAATTCGGAGGCCATGCCCTGGCGACGCTGGCGGGAAATTTGACCGGGCAGATCAAGACAGCCGGGCAGCTGGCCGCCAATATGACGGAGGACCCTTCCGGTCGGGCTTCCGCCCTCAAATCCAACGCCTGGTCCATGCCAACGGAAACCATTGCCAACCATCCGCGTTACGGATTTGGCCCGATGATGGATGAAGGCATGGTCAATCAGGTTCGCGGGGTCGAAGGCGCTGCCGCCGTGCGCCGCAACATCGGAAACCTGCAACAGGCTGGGCAGATGCCGACGGGCATGAGCGACATGAGCAGCCTGGGTCATTACATGCGGCGCTCGCAGATGGGAGGCGCCATCCAGACCGAACAAGGCACGTTGAGCTTTGGCGGCACGGAAGGCGGGCTTGTGACATCCGCGCTGCGCGGCGGGCATACTACCGCGACCACCCTTGGTGCCGGCTGGAAACTGGACGCGAACGCTGAAAAGGATGCTTCGGGGAATGTTCTGGCGGAAAACCGGAGTCTTTCCAGTGAAGCGGTTGGAAAGATACACCATCTGATCGAACAGGGCGGCCAGGAGCGCTGGCGTGTCGAGGCTGCGGGCATGGGCGCCAGGTTTGGAAAGGCTTACCAGGAGCTGGCCATCGAGAAAGGGGCGCATACGCTATCGGCCGGCAAAAACTGGAATCAGCACTGGCAGGCACTGGAAGAAAGCAGAACCAACAGCGGGGAAGCCCGCTCCTACCAGGAGGAACTGAGCAACTCCATCAAGGATTCCGTCACGCAACGGGTGGCAAACGGTTCGGCCTTCGACCAGGTGTCAAAGCAGACCAGGGACCGCCTTTTTAAAGCGGGGGCAAGCATTGGACTCAACGCGGGTGCCCTTTTGAAAAACCTTACCCTGGGCATGCTGGAGATTAAAGCCGGGGTAAGTGGAGAGTACCAGATGCGAAATTCCAAGGGGCAATCGGCCACGTTCAAGGCCAGCGAAGAGGAAATATCTGCTCTTGAAAATACGGCAGCAAGCATCCGCAAGGAGGCTCTGGTGAAAACCATGAATACCTCGGCTGGCCGCGCTTATGCCGCGTCCACGGCCGCCCAGGCCAACGCCGCCGAGGGGTGGAGCCATCTGCGCGAGGCTGCGACCCGGGACACGACCTCTGCCGATCAAAACATGGAACTGATGACGGCCTATGCGATAGACCGGGCGCAGAGCCAGTATGGCATTGTCAGCGAGCAAGCCATAATGGCGGTACTGGATGACATGGCCGCAGCAAGGGGCGGTAGTGGCCAAGAACAGAATGCGCTCAATAAGGATATTCAGGGCTGGCTGGCCGAGCGGTACAAGCTTCTCGACACGGAAAAAGACGGTAACTGGGTTCTGCGGGACCAGGCCGCGATTCACAACCGGGTGGGCCAGCAGTTGGGACAAAGAAGGGACTTGGGAGAGGGTGCTGCCGAGCGGGCCAGAGAGGCCGTCGCGGAAATTTCCTTTGCCGATCCCCGACCGGGGAACCTTAATGCTCCCACCGATTCCGTGGCAAAGAAAAGGGAAGCTCGACGGAAGGCGCTGGAATCCTTGACTGATCCGAAGGGTTCCGAGACGAACTCAAATCCGGACAAGCCAAAACCTGGATTTTCGCTGCGCCCTGAAGCCTATGATCCGGCAAATTCCGGAGCTTCATTGCGTCCCGGAGCCTATGATCCAGAAAAATCCCGCTCATTTTTGCAGCCTGGGACCTACGATGCTGCAAAACCTGGATTTTCGCTGCGCCCCGAAGCCTATGACCCGGCAAAATCTGGATCTTCGCTGCGGCAGGTTCGTGATAATTCGCTTCAGTCACTGAAGCAGACTCAAATAAAAAAGAAGCCTAATTTGAGCAATCTGGATATGGAAGCCTTTTCCAAGCTGGAGGAGAAATTGAAGGAGTTGGATAAATATTGATTCAAGGAATTGGATTCATACGGATGGCACATTGGCGATCTTGTTCATTTTTTGTTCATTTTTTTTTTACCGGGTCGGTTTCATGTTTCCTCAAGTCTTTCCTTAACAAGACTACCTCTTCCCGTAGCAGACGAACCTGCTCTATAAGCACGGGTAGGCCAACTTCTATGGTGCCAAGGCCACTACGGACGCCATGGGCCCGCGCCAAACCAACATCCAGCAGCGAGCCCGGGAAAGGTTTGTCCTGGGTGTTTTCTTTTTCCTGCTTTTCCTCGCTTTGCGTTTGCTGGGATTGGTTCTTTCGACCATTCAGAAAATCCCACTCTTGGTTCTTCGCCCTTTTTCTGGATGCCGTCAGAATTCCCGCGTTGATCAGCAATATGACCGCAGTGCCTCCAAAAAAGATGAGGAAAATCGGTAAAAATTCCATTTCAAAATCCTTATTTTTGTTGGTAGAAAAACCAATTTTTAACCTTTTCCAGTTTTGATCGGGAACACGGGAACGTAGTAAAAGAGGGGAGGCTTAAAAAGCCAAAGGGGAAGGATGGGACCAAAATAATCTTCCGATTATTGCCGGAAGCCGGTCCAACATCTCTTAGATAAAGTGAGAAGCAATTTGAGACAAAATACAAGACAGCCCAACCTGAGTGAAATAGATTGGGCTATTTGGTGTTATTTAAATCGTGAATTATAGGGAATGAGATTTTCTTCAACTTAACAACTTGAAAGCCTGTCGTTTTCCTTACTAGTGTCGCCACAGGAGCCGTTCGGCGTCTGTTGAGTTCCTGCGGAGTTCTTTGGCTGTCTGTGTCAGATTAGTTGGAATGCCGTCTTGCTCACTTTGCCCTTTCGTGCTCGTCGAGCAGTTTCCGCCCCTTGTCGGTCAGGCGATAGCGCTGCTTGCTGCTGCGAGGTTTGCCCGGTATGGTCATTTCTACCAATCCAGCATCCAGGGCAGGTTGGAGATAAGAGTTTAGGTGCCTACCATTTCCCAAACCTAGGGTAGCTTGAACATCATTTCGACTCATTTCACCCTTAAGAGCAGAAATCAAAGCCTTGACTTTTTCGGAAGCGTTCGTTTTCTCAGGTTCTTGGAGAACCTCATCAGGCTTAATGTCCACGAGGCATTGCCAAAATGCTGGATCTATGGGAGTTCGAAAATGTCGACTCGCAAGGAGATCCAGCCATACCAGACCGGCTTTGCTGGCAGATGATTCGAATGGCTCCTTGACGGGAGATTCAGCGCGTGTCCTTATGATTTTCTTTCGCATTTCCTCGGCCTCCGATGGTACATCCACTGGCGCCTCTGAAATACCACTGTCCCACTGAGCCGGCCCCAGATACATGAAGTCATCGGTTTTCTGGTCTGGGTACCAAATCTGAAAGCAAGTGCCTTTCAGCGCATCTTTTAGGAACGCCACCAAATTTACATATGCTTGGTCTTCACCCAATACTGCAGCCCATTGAGCAATGATCGGTATCATCCAAGAGGTTTCTTTCAGCTTGGCCATGTCCACATCCTGCCTGTCGATTTCGAATGCAACAAGATCGTCGAAAGAATCGGTAGAAAGAGGGAACCATCGGCCGACTCGAAACCCAAAATTAAGCCGGCCGATCAATTCTCTCAACCAAGCCTTTGCATCCTCCCTTCGGCCAGCGAGAACTAGAAGTAGCAGCCCTAGAGAGATGTCTGCAACTTGCCCATCGTAGCAGGGCGACCCGGAACATCGATGCGAATGAAGAAACGCATTGAGGGTATCGGCTACCGCTCGAGCACCCTCAATGCGGTTTTGATCCTTAGTCTCAGCCCCCCAGAGAAAATGGGAGAGACCGATGCATGAAATTCGACCGATCTCCTCAAAGACACGCTCGGTAAGGAGTGCCGATTCCGAATAATACCGGGTCAATGAATCCCTCGTGTGGAGGTGGTCCTGAACCTTATTGAAGTACTCCACAGTAGTTCTAAAATAGAGGTCGATAAGCCTCATGTATCCCGTAAGAATCTTTTTGTCACGCGCGAAATCTCCATCTCTAATAGCATTCCATGCCCAAAGAAGCGTTCTTTCACAAGCGATTACAGCGTTTCGCAAGTTTCCTTCTTGGTCAGCCCATCGACAGACAACGCCCAGCGCAAGGCCGGTCGTGACGAGTGAGCGATGGCATTCGCGTTTATTCTTTGCCTTCTTGTCAGGCTTACTCTCTCCCCAATTGAGTAAAATTTTTAAAAGGTCAAAATAATGCTCCAAGTCGTAATCGGGCTCGCCAATGAGTGAGAGTGCGCGGCGCAGGTGAGAGCGAGCTTCAGGGGGAAGCGCGTATTCGTTGAAGAGATGCTTCTCAAGTAAAGCCGCAACTCGATCGCCATTCCAGAACTCGTATGCCCTTCCTGGTTGGGTATTCGCATCTGTGTAGCCAACCCGATTTTGCTCAAAGTCCTGTTTAAAATCACCGGTGGTAGCTACGACAATTTTAACCGGCAGTTCCGCATGCTCCGGGGCAACATGATTGCGCAGATAAACGTCCTTAACCTCATCTAAAGACTGGCGGACTGACTGAGACCCGGTGTCCCAGTCACGTCGCCCGAGGTCGCCTCGCTTGAGGAGAAAAAGCCATAGTGTCTTTTGACCGGCGTCATCATTTCCCACAGCGGCTATGTCTACGCCGGCTTGCCTGACGCCCACTTGGGGTTTGCTAACTGGGACAAGATTCATTGCCAGCAGAAGATCGGGGAGCAAAGCATCGAACTCCCCTGATTCTTTCAGCATGCCGAGGTATTCCCTGATAACGAGCCTCATTTTTTATCCCTTTTGGCTCTCCGAAAAAGCAGCCTGTCGCGCTCTGCTCCGGCCGGATCAGAGATTACACTTCGCGGTAAGGGAATCGAATGCGACATCCCCTTCAACTCCATCGGGTCGGTATACTTTCCTTCTATCGTTTGAAAACTCCGCACCCCCGCCTTCAAAGGGATGCGTGTTGCAAGCCGGTAGAAAATTGAGTTTTTACTCGCCTCCTCAATAGCTTCATCCATTTGACGCCTCCGTTCCTTCACAAAATGGCGCCTTTTCAATGATGACGGATGAAATTCTTTGAGATCGGGGAGGTTATCGAGGGCATCCAAACCGGCTTGCAAGTCGGCAATTACCTGGCCGCAAAGCGCCTTTATTTGGTCGGATTCGTTTTCATCGATCTGCTGAGCTTTAAGGTACTCTATTGTTTGGGAAGGATAGTTATACCCGACTTGGTCCAGTAGCACCGATGCAACATACCCGAAAGTTCTGATTTCCGCATCCCGAGTACGAACCAGAGAGAAAACAAGTTGAATCTCCGCTTTATAACCGATGACATACCCAAGAATGCGGCGCAGGAGGAACTGAATATCCTCGTCTCTTAGCTGGCCAATAATCGCGTGGTCGAGTTCAAGGGTGGGGCTTTCCGCAAGAAAGCGGGAAAGCAGTTTTTGTGCTACCAGTGGATAACGGGTATCGTCGTGCAGAAGCCATTCCGTAATTACTCGGGTAAGAATATCTGGTTTATTTGCCAATCCATGCATTGTGGCTGAGTAATATTCTTCCAAGCCATCTTCTTTGAAGACATGCATGGGTTGTTTGGAAATCCACCTGTTTAAAAATTCAATAACACGTGGGGTTTTCTCGGAGACCGCCACCCAGCCGTCTAGCACCATGTCGATGTTTTCGAGTATACCCTTATGCTCAGCTTTGGCAGAAACCAAATAAAGAAACATAGGCCAAAACCATTCTTTAGTCTCGACTGATTTTTCCTCTCTCAAAAGAAAATCCGACAGAGCCAAAAGAGCCTCCGGCTCCGCTCTTTTTCCAACCTCGTCAAGCATGCTGACAATATCGTTTTCACTCAGAAAGACCAGATTACATAGCGTGCGTACAGCCGTGCCGAGCAATTGATGGTCATTTGTTCGGATAATTTCACTGCATATTTGAACAGCTTTATTCAACGCAGCGCTGCGAGATGGGTCGGTGTAATCAACCAACCCCATTACATGGACGGCTGGTCTTGAAATCCATATATTCGGTGAATGACTGGCACTTTCCAATAGTTCAAAGGCACCCGAAAACTCCGTCGCACTCAAACCATGCAGGGAGCAAGCATATAGACCATGGCATTTCTCATCAGGGTTGCTCTCGTGGCGCAGGATAACCTTTCGCGCAATGTCAGGATGTTCAGCAAACCAAGGCCTAAGATTTGAAAAAATCATGCCCCCAGCGAGATCATTTTTGACATTGTCGTAGTGGCCAGCGAAGAATTGAAGAATTGATTCTGGTCGAGCAGTATCGAAATTATTGACGGCCCCTTCCATCACGTGAAGGACAGTGAATACCCTGACACCTGCAATGATTGCCTGTCTGCCCCAATCATACGCGTCGATTTTTTCAGAGTTGTGTAAACGGGCGAGTACACGCCCAGATACCCTCTCTTTCTTTCCGATTTCCTTCTTATAAATCTCATTTAGTTCTTCAAAACAGGTTTTAGGCGCACTGGTCAGGAGTGGCCCCTCGGCTTGAAAGATGTACTGAACGACCGCTTCGATGTAAGGTGATTCGTTTGCAAAACGGTACCTCTTCTCATCCTCTAAAAGTATTCCGGCCCGAACCGCGGGCTCGAGCTCTGCGCGGGTGCCTGCATCATCAACTTGGGCTGGGGAACCGTCACCGGACCAAATGTGCCAAGCGAGCGTAAGTAGCGCCTGAGTGGTGGGTTGATTCACTGACATCAGAGCCTCATTTCCCCGTGAATCGGTGATTGGTCGAAGTCTTTTCGGTGGTCGCTATCGGGAAAGTGATAAGTTGTTGATGGAACGCTTTTTAAGAGGCCGCTACGAGTTCCGCGACTGACACTACTTGGATTTGTGAAAGCTCGGTGAGCTGTCCAGCATTGATTTCACGACGGAGCGCCGCGCGCAATGGCTCGTCTTCGGTGACCAGCCATTGAATCTCTGGCCGGAACGAGACGTCGGCATCATCAAATCCATAGATCAATGAAGCGACTTGGCGTGCATCGCCGACAGACACGCCAGGCATTTGTTCAATACGCTGTTCAAATGCTTCAGCAATTGCCCAGTCAGGTCCAGCAATACGGAAAGAAACATCAAGGCGTGAGTATTGGTCGTCTGTTTTGCTACAGGGATAGCCTAGCCAGCGAACGCCTAGTCTTTCCGCAATCGCGAGTTTTGCTTGATCTCTCTGGGCAAATTCAGGAATCCGGTCTGGGTCGATACGCGGATTTTCACGACCGATGATCATCTCGACTTGTGTGATCTCGGCCATCCATAATTCGTAGTGCCCCATCAAAGCCTCAAACTCAAAGAGCCGTAGAGCGTCAACATGCTGCCCTTTGTAAATCCCGTTCGCCATGCGGTGCAGGTGGTCTATAACTTGATAGTCCAGAAAAGCAACTTTAGATGGCATCAGTCTACTCACCTAATTCGGAATCTATCTGGATTGCTCATTTTACCCTCCAGGAAATCCATCTAAATAAAGTAACCCCAATGTAACCTAGCAGGAAGCCTCGGTCAATCTTTCCAACCGTCTGATAATTTTTCCTAGGTTAGCAGTAGAGGGAATCGGAGGGATGGCATCTCTGATCTCAGATCCCCTGGTCTGAGAGAAAAGCCCGCCTGGCAGTCCGGACGTACATTGGTGTCTGACGGGCAGTAAATTTTAAGCCGACCGAAACCTCTTTAGCTGTTCGAATGCCCAGGCATCGCAATCTCGCTCAATCTCTCCGGTTGGCAAGTCCTGGTGCAAATCAAGCCTTAAGTAGTGTGCAATTTCGTGAAGCAGCAGGTGCATTGCAAAAACGGCCGGATCATCTAACTTTTCTATGTCTTCGCGTGGGAAGCCTCGTCCGCAAATTGGAACCATCGCGTCGACCGGGTCGGTGTGATCCCACAGAAGAAACATGGGGCCAGAGACAGACTTGATGCACTTCGCGGCGCGAGTGTTGCTTGTCTCAAGCTCTGGAAATCCAATCTGTGAACAGTATTCGCGAATCGACTGATTCCCGAGGATGACCAGCGCATCAATGGGCAGGCCGAACTCCGCAACAAGAGCTTCAAGCTGTGTCCAGAAGGGTGAAAATATAGCAGTCACTGGTTCACTATTCGTAATTTTTGGGATACCCACAAGTTAGGTTGAGGTGTCTATTTTATCAGGGGAAGGTCCTGAGACCGCTGCCCCCGCGGGTTAGCTCTCTATCGTTCTGAGGCATTCGACAGCATCATCAACTCTCCAAAGGGTCTTGCAGTTGAATAACTTGTCGTATTTAAGCAGGGCCTGTGTCACAAGATGACATAGCCTTTTTTCAGTGAAGAAATAGTCACAATACCCGAGTGCAGCCGTCGCATGTCGGAAATCATGCATATCATTGTCTTGATATTTTTGTTTCTTATCCCATCTAACAGCCGCATGAAGCCCCGCATGAATTCTGAATGATGGAAGCTCCTGTTTGACTTTGTTGAGCTTGAACAGATTGTATATCATGTTTGCGAACAGTTGGCCTGATTCACTCTGTTCAAGTTCGTCTGGATTTGGTGGGCAACCATATTGTTTCTCAAATTTGTAAGCGAATAGGTCCTTAAAGTCGGCCTTATAAGAGTCAACCATGCCTGCAATTTCAGATAGAAACATTTCATTGAATGTATTGTTTTGGTGCATATGCGCAAATTTCCCGGCATTCAGTCGCTCCGAATAACCTCGGATAGGCGGGAAATTAGGCGCACCATTCCGGGACATTGTTTCAACTATATCCATCAGTGACGCGGACCACATTTGATCAAAAAATGCCTTTTGAATCAGAGTGTTGGTGTGTTTAGGAAATTTGTCATGATAGGGAGACGAGTACCCAAGATTGTACGCCACCTTCGTCCAAACCAGCTCCTGCAGACAGAAAACAGAACTGCCGAGGCATGTCTCCAAAAAGTGAAACATCTCCAAGCGAATTCTTTCCTCTCCTGAGAGAAGAGATACTCCTTTCGAAAAAGAGTCGATCAAAACCACAGTAGATCTTAAGGTGTCTGGATCTGTCTGCTTTAAGACCTCTACAAAAATATCTTCACATATCGGAAAGATGTACCGTCCTGACGATGAAACTCGCTCTGCTAGGGCTAGCATCTGAACTTGCTTTTCATCTCTCGCCCGTCCAAGCTTTGCATCGCGCAACAGTAGCCAATATTTTGTATCAAGGTAGATTTTTTTCGTAGGGAGGAGACCAGCCCCCAACTCAAGCCTCCTCTCCTTCGCGTACGCGTCTGCCGACTTGTATGGCTCGCGTTGGTGTTTTTCAAATGTATCAACGAATTTCATTCTCATCCTAGAGCTAACCTTGAAAATAACCGGTGCAAAGGGAGCGCAGTGGAGTTTGCACCCGAGTTAATTTGCCTTGTTAGGGAAATAGAGCAGTGCTTGGTCAATCCGAACCAGCACTTGCCTTCAACGTTTCTTCCGTGACCTTATTGATCTCATGGACCATGTTTTTGATACTGCGGCTCTCTTCCTCTGTGAAATCACCTTCAACAACTGGCGCTTCAAGCTCGCCATCCTCAAGCAGCACCTTGATCATTTCGGCATAGATGAAGGTACGCTCATTGCCATCGACCGACTGAAGGACGGTGATCTCCTCTTGGTCGTTTTTCCTAAACACGAGTTTCATTTTCCCCCCTGAACCGCTTGAGGTTGTATTTTTTTACGCGCTTCTTGATTGATGACTTTCCGCCGTCGGTAGTGGCTGCTATCACATCCACAACATCGAGGTCTTCTATCTCACCTTCAAGAGGGCTTGATCGAATCGTCATGAACTTGTCCTCAGTCCTACACACAATCACGTTCTGAGCGTCGCCCAACATCGGTATCGTTGCGTTGTGTGAGACTAAGATGATCTGCCGTGCTGCCTTGCACTGCTTGATTGCCTTGAGAAGTCCTGTATTGATGTAAGTAGTCGCGAGATTGTCCTCTGGCTGATCAATGATCAGTGGAGCCGTGTCGGTTGCACATCCCAATACGAGGTCGAGTATCACCGATGTCTTCCATCCAGCGCTTAGCTGATCGAAATCCTTTCCTTCGCAGGTGGTGATGCGGTACTTCTTCCGGTTCATCGCTTGAAATCGATTTAGAACCTCACGATGTAGGTCTGCGTAGTTGGTAACCTTAGGCGCTCTCTTCCGGAATCCAACGGATGAAAGGGCCGCAGGAGTAATTTCCTCGAAATTGCGAATTTGATGACCAGACAGGAGGGTCTGGTTCAGAATTTCAACGAACTTGGCGGGAGAGAGTTCGAAGGCATTTTCGATGAACAGTCGGTGTCCCATGGACTCGACAACTCTGGTGCTGCACGTTATGGAGAATTTCGCGATTCGGTCTCGAGATGCGTAAAACACCCGGGTGTATCTCAGGTAGTTTCGAATCGCCCTTAGTAGAGTGTCAAACTGGTAACTCTTTGTCTTCGTCTCACGGTTTTCGCGAGTCTGCAACTGGTGTATAGTGTCAGCGTGCTCGATGATCACCTGACGGACGTTCGATTCAAAGCGTGCCGTTGAACGCGCCACATCAAGTTCTGCCTTCAGTCCTTCTACGAGGGCCTTGTCGTGGTCGACAAACGGGTTCGTTTCGAGAAAACTCTCGATGACATCTAGCGACTTCTTATGCTGCAAGTAAGTGGCCTCAGAATACTCAAAGGTTTCTACGTTTGAGTCGGTCGGCTTGAGATATTTCAGGGGGTTCCGCTTGATAAGTGTGGTCACCACAAGTCGCGACAGCACTGGAATTGTTTTCAACTCTTCTTCAATAGCCTCTATCTTCTCCGCGGCTTCCACCATCTGGCTGAGACTCTCGCTCAGTTGGGTCAGCCCTGTATCAATTGCGGTCCTTTCATCCTTGTCTCCAGGGAAGAGCCTCCGCAGCAGGGCGATGCTGTCAATCGTGTTGTCGTGGTCTTTCTGATCACACACCTTGACGATGTAGTTTTGCTCCAAGAAGTGCGGCACCTGACCTGTGGGGCTATCAACTAATATTTGGTCAACGCCATATGCAAGATAGTTGCTGTCTGAGAAGTCCCCCCGGAGCCTCCGGTACACCGAGTCGACGAACAGTGTCTTACCGCTGGATGATCCTCCGATGACCACATTGAGTCCCGGCGTAAGAGCCGCATCAATATCCAGATAGTCATTCGATAGCGATACGTGACGTATGAATTCAGCCCAAGTGTCTGGCCGTGTTCCGTATACAAGACGATCCGACTCCGACAGCGATAAGCGCAGTCCATTGAAAGTCGGACTCGCTAGCATCCAAGTGGTAACAAAAGGCTCTGCCTGCGTTGCCTTCGACTCTGGATACTTCTTCGGATTGTAGTTGTCGGTCGAGGTGATGAGGTTGACGAAATCTGAGATGCCAAGCCGGCGTAAGTAGTCCTGTGTATCCTCCAAACCAGAATTGCTGCGTGCTGTAAAACCGTCGAAGTGATTGTAGTAAATGCTCCGCTCAATTGTGGTGTCAAACTGCACACCCTTTGGAATCGACTTATCGAAGGTGGAATGCGATTGGCCGCCGTGAGGGAGGAGGACGAATTCGTAGGCATCAAAGTGCTTCGCAATCTCCTCGATACTTGGAATCTGGTCGGAGGCACACACTGTCTTCTTGGGATACAGCGCGTCAAGGACCATATTCAAGGCGTCGATGGTGACTGCGTCGACCGAACTGCGAAAGAAGATGTGGCAATGGTATGGCGGCTCATCTCGGTAGTTGCGAACGTGCAACTCTGCCCCAATCAACATATGGGGAAACAAGGACGCAGCATTTAAGTAGGCCACCTTGTTTATGGTGTTATGATCAGTCAGCGAGATGAGACACGGCGATCCCATAGCGCATTCCTGAACTTTTTTTTGCAGCGTGGCAATGTCGTATTCAGCATTAAGTTGATCGGGGTCCTTAGACGTGTGTATATGAAGGTCTAGGTATACAGGTTCCAAAGAATCCACCTCTCGGTTTTCGGTTCAAAGATAGCACCCGCCCTCGGCTGGCAGCATAGTCTCCACTGCACGCCAAGCGACGCAAACGTTCTGCATTTCCCACTCGCTCTATAACGGTTCGCAATAACTGGTGGCGACGCAAAGTTACGGCCACACCGCAATTTAGATTTTGCTTTTCAATTTTTCACAGACGGGGATGGCTCACGGGGACATTCTTGCTTTATTGAATTAGCATGCCCCAGTGGATCAGGGATAATCCTCGCTCAAAAAATAAAAAACCGCCAGTCGGCTAATGCCGATCTAGCGGTCTGGAGTTCGATTTTTTAAATTTGCGGTGACCTTGATTCTGCTAACCACGTCCACCCTCCTGCAAATCCACCCAAATAAGACGATGTCAATGTAGTGCATTAAAAATCATTGGTCAAGTTCCACGACTGTCCTAAAAGATATGTCGGATGGCATTATGAGCGGATCAGACGAGTATGGCCGGCATTTCCAACAATCCCTGACATAACAGAAAACCCCGCCTGGCGAACCGGACAGGGTTTGTGTGTTTTAGAACTCGTGAACTTTAGGGCTGGCTTTTTTTCATAGGAAAATTTCCTTTCTTGGATCACAGGTCAAGCCTGTTCACCCAGTTTACAATCCGCTGCTCTGCGTTTTGAATGCGGTCACGAGAGATAGTGAGACCGTCCAGAATCTTCGCCTCCGGCTCCAGTTGCTGGATCGTCTTGGGCGTTCTGGCAAATCTGCTGCCGCCGAGGGTGCTGAAGGGCACAATGGTTTTTCCAGCGAAGTCGTATCCCTCAAAGAAGGTATACAGAATCATGGGCATATCGCTCCACCAGATGGGATAGCCGATGAAGACCGTGTCGTACTGCGCGAAGTTTTCAATCTGCTTCGCAGTGGCTGGGCGGGCGTTTGCATCCTTTTCGTCCTCTGCCCGGTCGACCAGTGTCGCATGATTGGTGGGATAGGGGGTTACCGGCTCGATGCGGAAGATGTCCGCCCCAGTGGTCTTCTGAATTACATAGGCCATGTACTGGGTGTTGCCCAACACCTTGCCGTCGATGACCACGACGCTGTTGTCCTCATCGGTGGTCATTTTGTTGGGGTCGGTGGTCTCCGGCATGGAGAAGTAGACAATCAAGGATTTCTTTCCAGAAACAGTTGTGAGGCTTTCTGGATTGCTTTTCATTTCAGTCTCGTTTCCCTTTGCTTCTTTGCTGAAGCCGATGGTGCTACACGCCAACGCAGCGAGGATCACAGTTGTAAACAAGATTGTTTTCATGGTTTTTCTTCCTCGTTTTTAAAGGATGACCTGCTGGCGTATTGCTCGTCGCGGACATGTTCCATCCACTCCACGGTAGAACCATTCATGGGATCGGAAATTGCCACATGCGACATAGGGCTATCCGGCGTAGCACCGTGCCAATGGCGCTCATTTGCTGGAATCCAGACCACGTCTCCCGGCAGAATTTCCTGTATGGCATCTCCTTCAGATTGCACCAGTCCCCGCCCGGAAATAACGATCAAAGTCTGTCCGAAAGGATGGGTATGCCATGCGGTGCGTGCCCTGGGTTCGAAATTCACGATTCCGCCGCGATAGCTGTCAGGTGTTTCTGAAGAAAACCTCGATTCGACAGTGACATTGCCGGTGAAATAATCCTCCGAGCCTTTTGTCGGTGCTTGATTTTTGATGACCTTGACGGATGGATTCCGGCTCTCAGGAAGGTTGATACCCAGGAAATCGTTGAGTGTGTCAGCGGCTCTTTGAGCTGTCTCTACATTGACTTTTTGTTCCAGCACTTGGATAAAATCAGCGAGCTGGGATTTGCTCCACCCTACGTTCATGGAAACTCCGAAATGGGATCGTAGCTGGGGTTCTGTCCCTGTCTTCGCGGCCAGAATACTGATAGTCACCAGTTGACGTTCCTGATGAGTGAGAACATCTCTGACAAAAATCTCGGCAAACAGATGCTCCACTAAAAACTGATCGATAACGGGCGTAAATACCGCATACCCGCTGGTACGGTTTGAGATATCCCTGCCGACAAGGGCGTTCCGAACCTGATGGCCATAGGCATTTCGATCAAAATCGGCAGGTAAGGGACTTGCTTCTTTACCTGGGGTGTCGCTTATTCCCTGCTCCCGGCGCTGATCCAGCACCGCCATAAAGGTATTAATGCCGTTAAGGGCGCGGGGGAAACCGGCATAGGCATAGGAGTGCACCAGTATTTCCTTGATTTCATTAATTGTCAGACCGGCGTTTAACCCCTCAGCAAGGGCGGTTTCCAGCTGTGGTAAATTTCCCGTTGCCGTGAAAGCGGCGATGGGAATGATTCCTTTCTCCTTGGTGGTCAAGGTTTTGTTTTCATCAGCCTGTGCTTGAGAAAAGCTCACAATAGAGACCAGTACAACCATCAATGTCGTGATAGTTTTTGCGTATTTTTTCATGTTCTTTCCTTTTCATCTCGCCAGTCAGTGACTGATTGCTGTGTTCAAATGTTGTTCCCAGAACTGAACCGCAAGATCCAGCCATCCTTCGGCGTCTGTGCCTGTGCCTAGCCCGAAACCGGCCGTTCTATAGCGAAATCATTTGATCTCAACGCCGGTTTCACACAGATGAGTAAATTTGCTTTTTACCGGAGAACATTTACCACTGATACTCAGGTGCAAGGATCTTAATCAGATTCCGGTCATGCCCATGTACGAGAGTGCTTTTTGTGTCCAAAATCATGGTTGCTTCAGCAGCCCTAGTATATGGTTCCCAGGTAGGTAATGCTGTCGCTGCAGGCTTTCCGGTCTTGGCAAAAGAAATCCATGCATTGCTTACGGTATCAGCGACCTGTGCGGCCTCATCCCATTCCGCCTCGGTTCTTTCAGTGTTTGCGGAAATAGGAGATGGTTCTCTGACGTTATTGAACACATACGGTATTTCCGCCGTATGAACGGCAAGGGGAGATCCGTAGGTGAAGACGTAGCCGAATACGGGAGCACCGTTCTGATCAGCCTTATGGCTCATGATCTTTAGAATTGGCAGGCGGAGAAAAGTATCAAAATGCAGGGCGTCGCGTTTTGTTTTTGACGGATAAGCCTTAAGGAACTCTTCAACTACCCGGTCCTTTTTATCACCATAAGTAGCCTGCAGACGTGCTTCAATCTCCGCATCGGTAAAGGTTTTTCCTTTATCAGGGCCCATAACAAGATTCAGCGAGGCCCACTCATTGAGATTTGTCCCAATGAGCAGGGAAATATCTTTTCCGGCAGCAGCAAATGAATCGGCTGTCACAGGATTCGTCGGCAGAAAATCACCATCCACAACCGGTTCCCAATCCATGGAAACCTGGCCGCTCAAGGCGCCCAAGAGCCCAAACTCACCGGCAGTCTTAACCATAGCCTTCTGTGTTGCTTCTACCAGCTTTTCGTAAGGGACAGTCTGGATCGCATCGATGTTTTCCGGTGTGATGCCAAGATTTGCAAGCGTCAATTCTCCAAGACGGCGGCTGGCCTCAAGGATAGTAAAATTCACTCCCATTGATTCTGTAGCCCCGCTTTGCACAATACCTTTATGAAACAGTCCCTTGGCATAAGGACTTGTCATCAGCGCCAGTATTTTGGCACCACCGCCGGACTCTCCGAACAGTGTTACGTTGCTGGGATCACCGCCGAAACTCGCGATGTTTTCCTGTATCCATTGCAGGGAATCAACGATGTCCTGCACGCCGACATTTGCGGAGTATCTGTATTTCTCTTCATAGGCGGAAAGATCAAAATGCCCCATGATATTGAGACGGTGATTAACCGAGACGACGACCACATCGCCTTTTCTGCTCAGCTTTTCTCCGTTGTAGGAAGGCGATTCCTGGGCTGAACCAGATGAAAAGCCACCGCCGTGCAGCCACACCATGACAGCCCGTTTCTTACCGTCAAGACCCGGAGTCCAGATATTGAGGTTCTGGCAGTTATTGTTCTGAGTACCCTCTGGGACAGGAAAACCTGATGCAGATGACTGCAATGATATTGATCCGTATTCGACGGCATTACGCACACCGCTCCAGGGCTTTGCTTTTTCTGCAGGGACAAAACGTTCGTTGGCTTCGGCATAAGGGACTCCGAAATAGGTATAAATCCCGCCACTTTTGCCGCCTTGGAGGGCTCCGTATTCTGTCAGTACAATTCCGTTCCCGCCCGTAGCCCGTTTTTCATGAATGTTCGTTGTGCAACCTACTGCGACAAGTAGTATCGCAATAATAATGGTCAAGTTTTTCATCATGTAATCTCCGTTTTTATCTCGTCATTCAGTGACTGATCGTTTCATTCAAGTGTTTTTCCCAGAATTGAACCGCAAGATCCAGCCATCCTTCGGCGTCTGTGCCTGTGCCTAGCCCGAAACCGTGACCGGCCGTTCTATAGCGTCGATATTCGACCTCAACTCCGGCTTCACACAGATTCTTGACGCGTCTGTCGACAGACAAGACATTTGCAATACCGTCATTTGCGCTGGTTGTCATAAATGTCGGCGGAAAATCTTCAGAGAAACTGGACTGGCCGGTATAGGCGATAACAGCGGTTGACGGTTTCGGCAGATCGTCGCCCTGATACGCGGCGACTCCGCTTAAGGCGATATTGCCAACCATCCTGGCTCCGGCAGAGCCGCCCCATAGTGAGTAACCGGCAGTGCTGACCCCGAGTGCTTCCGCATTCTCGAAGATATAGGTTATAGCCGCCGCCAGGTCCTCCGTCGCCTTTTGCTGGCTACCGATGCGGTATCTTATGACAAAGGCGTTGTACTTCTTTTTGCTGATTTCCAAAGCAAGCGGATATCCTTCATGCAGAGAGCCGATATAGGAAAACCCTCCGCCAGGACAGACAATGGCAAACGGTGCCCCCTTTTCGCCCCGATAGAAGAAGAGTCCGGTGTTCTCTTTTGCGAAGTCGTCCCGCTTTTGCTGTTCGGCGTAGAAGTCGTAGAAAACAGCCTTGCCGTCGTTGACATCATCAATCATACGGTTCAGCGCCCCGACAACGGTGTCGGGGTGCACGTGGCCGTGGTAAGGCATGAGCGAGCGGACATTGCTGAGCGGCGTATCGAGGTAACGAGTGTCTTGCTCTGTCGGTAGGATGAGCTGACTGAAGCTTTCAAAAGCCGGGTGCTCCACGATGTCACGAACCGAACCAGCGGTCGTAAGATGGGCATAACGTCCTTGCCCGTTTCCTTTTGTACCCAAGGATGCGCCTGTCTTTGCTTCCGCCATGGCGACACCACCCGTGAAACAGGTCAGAAATAGCATCAGGATGAATATCGATCTGCTCATTGCTCCATATTCTTGCTGGGAAGACATAGGTTGTTCTTGTTCGCTCGGCTTAAACCCCACGCTGCTAGCCTTAATCCAGCTCTTTCTTTGCCAGCCAGGCGGATAAATGATCCGCGACCTCAACATTGTTCAGATCCGAGAACGGAAAATGCGTGTTGCCCTTGATCCCAACCTTGGGCAGGTGCACGACTGTCACGTCTCCGCCGTGTTTGTTGACCGTCTCGGCCCACTTTTCCGCCATTTGAACAGCGGCGTACCAGTAATCCAGGGCGGGATTTTCGTGGCGGGTGTCGGGGATATTGTCACCGTAGTAGATGACGATGGGAATCCGAGTCAGCTTTTTGAAGTCTTCCATCGGAACGCCGTAGGCTTCGAGTTTTTTGTTGAACCTGTTGGGAATGGGCGTAGGAACCTTGTTATCAGGAAAGGGAAAGCCGCTGCCCGATTCATAGGTCACCACGGCTTTGATGTTCGGGCTTTTCATAACGGAAGCCCAGCCCGGCCCGCCGCCTTGGGAGTGTGTGACCAGGATTCCCGGTCCGGTCCTGGCGTACAACGCCGCGATGGCGTCGGATATCACATCCATGTCGAACGGGCCGGTGTTGGGCGTCATCTGGCGGAAGTATTGGTTCAGGGATTCCTCGTTCTTCGGAAACTGCACTCCCGGATAGAAATCGGGCCATACGCCGAGGCGAAATTGCTGGAACCACATCTGCTCATCCGTATTCGGGGTAAGGTTCATGGCCACGGTACTGCGCCCGGCGTCACCGCGGCGGGGCTGGTCGAGCAGGTAAACGCTGAAATTGCGCCGCAGGAAGATGTTTTGAAATCCCTCACGACCGTCGGGCGTGCTCTCCCAGGTTTTGGAAAACTGTCCGGCTCCGTGCAGGAAGGTGAGGGGATATTTGCGGGCGTTCACCGGCTTCTGGTAAAATACGTAGGCATGGTCGCCGTGCAGGGTCTGCCCGGCCGGTTCAAACGGTTTGTTCGGGTTAAAGGTGCCTGGTGTGCTGATGACCGTTCCACCAACGGCAAAACTGCCTTGCTGCTGAATGACCAGCGGTTCAAGTTTGCCACTACTCTGGGCGACGGCACCGGCGGAGAAGCTCAAGCTGACCAATATCAGCGTGAGCGCAACGATTAAGCTACGAAAGGTTTTCTTCTTCATGGTTCAGCTCCTTATTTTAGCATCCTGCCGAAGAACTCGGTCAATTTGCCCATGGCCTGGTCCACATATTGCCGCTTCCAATAGGTTTCGATGTGGGTTGCACCAGCGATCATAAACAGCTCTTTATCTTTGGAACTGTGCGCTTCCTTGAAAGCATCCAGGGTCATGTACAGGGAATCGGCCTTGGCCCCTGCCATCATAAGTAACGGCTGGTTGATCAGGTCCATATTGCTGGCGGCATCAAATCTCATCAGATCGAGCAGGCTGCTCATGGTGTACCGAAACGTTGAATCCGGGTGTGCGTGCGTCTTGCCGTAGTACCCGAACCCTTCACGATAGAGATCAAACGGCAGCTTGGCGATTTGTTCATCTGTCAGCTTGGCATCGGCGGCATAGAGTATTTCGCCTCCGGCCGCTTCTTGTGCGCGGGCGTCTGAGGCTTGCTGCAAACGTTTCTGGATGGTGGCGATCTGCGAGTCCATATAGCCGTTGCGTCTCACCCGACCGGAATTAAACATGCTTAAGGTGGCAATGGCCTTAAAACGCTTGTCGGTTTGTGCTGCTTTTAAAGAATAGCCGCCACCGCCGCAGATACCAAGGAGGGCCAGCCGGTTGGCATCGACCCCGGCATATTGCGTGATGAAATCAGCCATGCCATGAATATCTTCAATCCGGTTGGCCGGTTTATCCACATTGCGCGGCTGACCACCGCTGGCCCCCTGATATGCAGCGTCCGCAGTAATGGTGATATATCCCTGCTCTGCCAGACGTTGTGCATACAGCCCGGCAACCTGCTCTTTAACACCGCCATTGGGATGAGCCACCACCACGGCCGGATATTTATGACTGGGATCATAGTTGGCCGGGGTGTAAACGTTGGCCGAAATATCGAGACCATTCAGTTTGTAAGTGACCGGGTGGATGTTAACTTCACCTTTGACATTCTCGGTAAGCGCGCCTTCGTAGGTCAGGGTAAACGGATTGAGTTTGTAATCTGCAGCCATCGCGGTTCCTGCTGAAATGCTGATAATTGCTGCCAATAGCAAGGTTACGATTTTCAAACTGGACATTGTGTTCTCCTTATTTTCCTTTGTCATGTTGGTTATAAAACGCCCGCCCGCCCCGGAGCATCTAGAGTTCGAGTTTTCTCTCGCCCAGCAACTTGACCATCGCCGAATCGCGATGGTCGAAGAAGTTGCCCTGCTTCCGGTCCAGGCTGGCAATAGCCGTCATATCTTCCGCACTCAGTTCAAAACCAAGCACGTTGAAATTCTCCACCATCCGCTCCCTGCGAACCGATTTGGGGATGGCGACAACCCCTCGCTGGGTCAACCAGCGCAGCACGACCTGGGCGATGGTTTTGTCGTATTTGTCACCAATTGACTGCAATAACTCATTGGAGAAGATATTGTTCTTCCCCTCGGCAAAAGGCCCCCAGGATTCGATCTGAACATGGTTCTCCTGGAGAAATTTCCGGGCTTCAACCTGCTGGCAGAACGGATGGGGTTCGATCTGGTTGACGGCAGGCACGACGTCGTTGTGGACGATGAGATCCATGACCCGGTGGGCTGGAAATTGCTGATCCCGATGGCTCTGATTTTCCCTGCTCGATAGAGGTCTTCCATCGCCCGCCAGGAGCCGTAGACATCGCCGAAAGACTGATGAATCAGGTAGAGATCCAGGTAGTCGAGCTGCAACTTGTTCAGCGATTTTTCAAAAGCTCTTTTGGTGTTGTCCTAACCGGCGTCCTGAATCCACAGCTTGGTGGTGACGAAAAGCTCTTCCCGCGCTATGCCACTTTTTTTAAGCGCATTGCCGACAGCCTCTTCGTTCATGTACGCTGCTGCCGTATCGACCAGGCGATAGCCGATTTCCAGCGCCTCCAAAGCGCAGGCTTTACATTCGTCCTGATCGGGGATCTGATACACCCCGTAACCAAGAATCGGCATCTCGACCCCGTTATTCAAAACAACTTTTTCCATCATTCTTCTCCTTTGGACCGTAAACAGTCCTTATTTTCCAGCTCTGGCGGGAATCAACAGCAACATCGACAGCAAACAGCCGAGTCCGCTCATGGCAATCACCAATCCCAACGGCCAAGGCGTGCCATCAGCCCACAGCCCCACCAGCCCGGAACCGAAGATTCCGCTGCCGTACTGAACGGCACCGGTTAAGGCGGAGACGGCACCGGCCCGTTGCGGAAAGTCGACCAGGGCACCGGTAATCGAGTTGGCGACAATGAGACCGGTAGTTGACGCAAACAGAAACAGCGGCACAACCAGTCCCCACAGTCCTCCCAGGCCGCTATAGGCAGCGAAACCTGACCAAAGACCGGAGCACATGGCGGTCACCGTCCCGAGCAACAGAATCCGGTCATAAGTGTAATGACCCACCAGCCACCGGTTCAGGATGTTGGCCAGCATGATGCCGATGATGCCGAGCCCGAACAGGAGGCCATAAAAGCGAGCCGGGAAATGGTAATAACTGATGTAGACGAAGGGGGTTCCGGCAACGTAAGCAAACATGCCAGCATAGAGAAAACCGCCTGCACCGAGATATCCCAGCAACCGGCGATTCTTCAGTAGCTCGACATAGCGTAACAGTGCCCGACCAAGTGGCTCCGGGTTGCGGTTATGTGCAGGCAGGGTTTCGGGGATGGTGTAAAGAGCGCTCATGGTCACCACACCAACTGCGACCAGAACCCAGAAAATAGCCCGCCAACTGGCCATGGCCACAATCTGACCACCGACCAGCGGCCCGACCAGCGGCATAATGGCCATCACCGTGATCAGGGTCGACAGCATCTGGGCGGCCTTGGTTCCTTCATAAAGGTCACGCACCATGGCACGCGAAAGAGCAACGCTGGCGCAAGCGCCAAGAGCCTGAACGATCCGCCAACCGATCATCATCAGCGCACTGTTCGACAGTGCACAACCGGCCGAGCCGATCACAAACAGGATCAGCCCGCTGCCGACTGCCAGTCGACGACCGTAACGGTCACTGATCGGCCCCCATAACAACTGACCTGAGCTGAAGCCGATCAGATAGCCTGAGATCGTCCATTCGATCATGCCGGCATCTGCGTGCAGGGAACGCTCCATGGCGGGCATGGCGGGAAGATAAAGATCAGTAGAAATGGAAGCAAACCCCATCAACAGGCTGAGGACTGCGAGTACATACAAACGGGGCTGTGGAGCCTCGGCATCCCCATGAGGCTTCAATTGATCCAAGTAGGCCATCACAATTCCTGAGCCGTCGGCCGATACAGGATTTCGTTTATATCCACATTATCAGGCTGGCTCATGGCAAAGGCGACCGCTCGCGCAAAGGAATCAGCCGGGATCGCATATGCCTCATAGAAATTGCGAATATTGTCGGCGACATCCGACTCGGTGACACTGTCCGGCAGCTCCGTGGCCACCGCCCCCGGCGAGATTATTGTCGTTCTGATGTTGTAAGGTTTTACCTCCTGGCGGAGTCCCTCAGACAGAACCCGCACCGCGTGCTTGGTCGCCGCATAGACCACGTTTCCGGGGCGGACCTTGTGCCCGGCCACCGAGGAAACATTGATGACCTGCCCGCTCTTCTGCTCCTGCATATACGGGAGCGCCGCAGCGATGCCATTCAGCACACCCTTAATGTTAACGTCAATCATTTGGTTCCAGTCGTCGATCTTGAGGCGTTCAAGCAGCGAGAGCGGCATCAGCCCGGCATTGTTGATGATGACATCGATACGCCCGTAGGTCTGTACGGTAGTGTCGACCAGTCGCTTCACTTGGTCGAGTTCGGTAACGTCCGTAGGGATGGCCAAAACCTTGCCACCGCCCTGGTTCAACTCTTCTGCCAGTGTCTGGAGGCGCTCGAAACGCCGCGCACCCAGCACGACGCTTGCGCCCTGGGCCGAGAGGAGCCGGGCGGTTGCCTCACCCAGCCCGCTGCTTGCGCCAGTAATGACTACGACTTTTCCTTTGATGTTGTTGTTCACGATGTCTTCTCCTTGTGGTCGAGCCGCCGTTCAGCGACCGACCCGCTTCTGAAGGGCCTCAGGGTAGCGATTCCCTTGAATAGTGATTTTAGCCATCGCGCTCTCGATTTCGCGCAGATCCTCGGCTGTCAGCTCGACGGAAGCCCCGGCGATGTTCTCTTCTAGACGGTGGAGTTTCGTGGTGCCGGGAATTGGGACAATCCAGGGCTTTTGGGCAAGAATCCACGCAATAGCAACCTGAGCGCGTGACGCCTGCTTGCTTGCTGCAATGTCTCCAAGCAAATCGACCAGAGTCTGGTTCGCCTTACGTGCCTCGGGCGAAAAGCGCGGCACACAGTTACGAAAATCATTTTCAGAAAATGTTGTGTCCTCGTTGATTGCACCGGTCAGAAAGCCCTTTCCAAGAGGGCTGAAGGGCACAAAACCAATCCCGAGTTCTTCAAGAGCCGGCAAAATGTCTTTCTCAGGCTCGCGCCACCAGAGAGAATACTCACTCTGAAGAGCGGCAACCGGTTGAATCTGGTGAGCACGGCGGATTGTGCCTACTCCAGCTTCGGATAGCCCAAAGTACTTAACCTTTCCTTCCTGGATCAGGTCACGAACAGTTCCGGCGACATCTTCGATGGGCACCTCGGGATCAACACGGTGCTGGTAATACAGATCGATGATGTCTGTCTTCAAGCGCTTGAGGCTTTCTTCAGCGACCTTCCTGATGTGCTCAGGTCTACTGTTCAAAATTTGCTGCTTGCCATCATCTCCAAAGGTAAAACCGAATTTAGTGGCAATGATGACCTGGTCGCGAACCGGGGCGAGGGCCTCGCCGACCAACTCCTCGTTGGTGAACGGCCCATAGACTTCAGCGGTATCAAAAAAGGTCACCCCTCGCTCAACGGCAGCTCGGATTAAAGCGATTCCTTCTTTCTTATCCGTCGCCGGGCCATATCCATAACTCAATCCCATGCAACCAAAACCAATCGATGAAACTTCCAAATTGCTGTTTCCCAGTTTGCGTTTTTTCATTTGGCACCCCCTTATAAAGGTCAGTATTTTTCCTGCCCTAATATTCCCACCATACGCACACAAGGAGGTAGGCCAATCCTGTCTGATTATTGCCTATTCGTCTTGGATGGAGCAAAATGATTGATATTTCATGCTTAGGCGAGTACCGTTATCTCAAAAACAGAAGATACCTAAAACAAGGGGTTGCCAATGAAAAGGCAGAAGCTAATGCTTGATTCTGCCATGGGTGGTCTGGTGGAAAGCATTGCACGGTTAGCTGAGAAAGGAGAGTTGCGACCAACAGCCATTCCCGAACTATCGCTCTTTCGCAGAACCGAGCCTTCCGAGCCGATTACCGGGATGTACGAACCGAGTGTCTGCTTGATTGCTCAGGGCGCTAAACGAGTACAGTTAGGTAATGACACTTACATATACGATGCGAGCCACTATCTTTTCGCCGGCCTGCATTTACCTGTCGTTGCCCAGGTAATCGAGGCCAGCCATGAAAAGCCGTATCTGGGCCTTAAGCTGACGTTTGATTATCGCGACATTTCCCAGCTCATGGCGGATAGCCTGCTCCCTCCTCCACGAACCCAGAAAACAGACAGGGGAATGGCTACCGGGGAATTGACAGTGACCTTAGTGAACGCTTTTCAAAGGCTGGTGGACCTGCTTGATGACGAGCAAGACATTCCAATACTTGCGCCGGTAATCCAGCGTGAGATTTATTATCGATTACTGGTGGGAGATCAGGGGGCGAGGTTGCGGCAACTCGCAGCGATGGGCACCCAAAGCCAGCAAGTTGCCCGAGTCATAACATGGTTAAAAGCAAACTTTTCAAAGCCGTTAAGAGTCGACGAACTTGCAGAAATGGCCAATATGGGCACATCAACCTTTCATCACCACTTTCGCAGCATGACGGCGCTCAGTCCACTCCAGTACCAGAAGCACCTGCGACTGCAAGAAGCCCGGAGATTGATGCTGTCCGAATCTATCGATGCCGCATCTGCCGCCTTTCAGGTCGGCTACGAGAGTCCGACCCAGTTCAGTCGTGAGTACAGTCGCCTATTCGGTGCACCTCCAATGCGCGATATCACCAACCTTCGACAAATGGTGACCCTTGAAAATGAATGATCTACGATTTGGTCAGGATACATAACTTGATCTGGGCGGCATAATGTTTGGCACAAGGGAATATTTCCCTCTCCAGAAAGAATTTTGTCTTCTTTTGGGCATCAAATAAGCCCAAATGGCCCCGAATAAACCAGGGGCAGGAAGAGCGAAGTGAAACCACTGTCAAATCAGGACCGGAAATCCTATCCAGTAAAAACGGATTGCGCATGCTCGCCAAATCAGAGGCTTTGGTGTCGGAAGGGTGGTTCATGAGGTGCGTTGAGGGCCTCTAGGTCCGTAATCCAATTTCGCAGTCAGGGGACCGAAAGTTTTCAGGGCTGCAGGTGCATCCTCAGGATCCAGAAGAAGTTCAATGAAGCAGGCGCAGTTGCATCCCTCGACTTTTTGAAGGACCTCTTCGAGCTTATCCTCAGTTCCTACAGTTTCAACAAAAGTATCTATATCGGGCGCGAAGACGGCAGGCAGCGCAGAGTATCGCCAGTTGGCGATGTCGTTATAGGCCTCGCGCATGCCCAGTATATAGCGCTCTATTGTGTATCCGCGATTGTTCAGTAGAAAAATGATGGGTTTCAGTTCCGATTTTAGGATTGTCGATAGTTCTTGTCCTGTGAGTTGAAACGACCCGTCGCCGATGAACAGGACGTGTCGTCGATCGCGTGCGGCCATCATCGAACCAAGCAGCGCTGGTAGCGAATAACCGATAGAACCCCAGATGAGTTGGGATATGTACTTGGTATTTTCCGGCAACCGCACGTCAGTCAGGGAGATATTGGAGGTGCCGTTGTCCGCGACAACAACGTCGCCCGGACGAATGAACCCTCTCATTCTCGGCCATAGGCGAGCCTGCGTCAACGAAGCCCCAGGTTGAGGGGTGGGAACATTTGTGAAGGATGTAGGTTGCTCAAATCTTTCTGGACAGCTCTCAACCAGTTCTGTCAGTCGGAAAACCAACTCTCTCGCCGTCACCCCTTCGTAGACCTCGCCCTCGACGGTGACGTCTCCCCCCCGAATATATACGTGGGCTGTGATGGGAATGCCGCTCGGTGATACCATCGGGCTGCTCTCGACAAAGCACGGTGCTGTTGCAATCAGGCAATCGGATGTCCCAATCGCTTCTTTTACTGAAAGTTCTGAAGCCTCGCCGATGTAGACGCCCAGAAAGAGAGGATCAGTTTCACTCAGAAGCGCCTTTCCGGTACGGAATGCGGCATAAGGCACCTGTCTTTTCTTCACAACTGAGGTGAGACCTTCTACGAGCATGGAGCGGTCGGCATCCATATCGATAAGCAGGGCTGGTTTTTTGGCTTCATTCAACAGTTTGGCAATGTGTCTGGCGGCACTCTCCAAGCGTTCGGGATCGCTTGCGGGAAGTTTCAGTTCCAGCTTAAAGTCCGAAACGTCGACCATCAGGTACGAGATGTTTGAAGGAACTTGGAGGTAGACAGGCATTTTTTCCCTCCAGCAGCGGATAAGAGCGCGGTCTATTTCTTCCGCGGCATTGCCAGGAGTCAGCCTTGTGTTCACGACCGTGAATTCCTTGAGGCAATTCATAATATTATCGAAATCCCCTTCAGCTAGCGAGTGATGGACCCGCAACCGATTCTTCATTGCGTAGAGAGGGGGAACACCGGAGATGAAAACGACGGGAACGTGTTCGGCACAAGAGCCGGCAATCCCGCAGACGGCGCTGAGATCTCCTACGCCATAAGTCGTGAGTAACGCTCCAACCCCGTTTGTGCGGGCGTATCCATCCGCAGCATAGGCAGCGTTCAACTCATTACAGGTGCCGATAAATTCTATGCCATCCACTTCTTTCATTTGCTCCAATAACTGGAGATTGTAGTCACCGGGAACGCCAAACATATGCCCTACTCCAATCTGCTGGAGGCGCATAAAAAGAAAATTTCCAATTGTCATTTTCATTCTTTGTCTCCTGTTAATCCATCATTGATTTGGAATTAAACAGAACAACTGCTGCAAGGCCTATTCCTAGCAACTCCTCTATGATGATATTTTCTTGCCGAGGTTGTCTTTAATGCCGAATTTTAAATGTCTGTGCTTAATATTTGTAGTCCTTAAGACCTTTCTTTCCTTTTAGAGCCGTAAATATTTAAACCGTTTTTTTGTCCCGTTAAAAATTTTAACACTCTCAACAAGAGGTTTTTGTCTTCTCCTTTTCCAGAATTCCCTATAGGGGATTTCCATTTCGTTCTCAAGAAAGTGCTATTAAAACGAATGGTTGAAACGGAAATGAAACGATGTTGTACGGAAAAATGGCGAATTTCCGCCTTGGCAAAAAAACATGGTGCTCCCCTTGCACAATGACCATGAGTGTGTGCCCTGGTCCTTAGGTGGAGATTAAGAAAGGAGGTGCTTTTAGGAAGGGCATAAAGAAATCGGTAACAAATAAAGTAAAAGACATATGGCAACATCAAATTAACCTCAAGTGATTAGGAGAGAAGAAATGGAATTCATGTTTGGTATCCCTAGCTTTGTTCAATTTGGTTGTGGCGTTGCAAAACAAACCGGTGAGGTAGCAAAACAGCTAGGAGCGAAAAAGGTATTTTTTGTCTATGACAAAGGTGTCAAGGCCGCCGGTTTGACAGATGTGGTGCTCAGTTCATTGAAGGAAGCGGGTCTTGAGGTTATGGAATATGACGAGGTGTTGCCCAATCCTCCTGACACTATTGTTGAAGAAGCTGCCCAAAAGGCAAAAGCTTTTCAAGCTGATGTTATGGTGGCACTCGGCGGTGGTTCCTCCATCGATTGCGCTAAAGCCATCAACATTCTGCAGACTAACCCGTCTCCTATCAATCAATATGATGGCCTTAATCTGGTGAAAAATCCGACCAAGCCGCTTATCGCTATCCCCACCACCTCCGGGACTGCCAGTGAAGTAACGGCTTTTTCCATTGTCACTGATACTACCAAAAAGAAGAAGATGGTTATCGGTGGCCAATTTGTCGGTGCTACCATGGCCCTGGCCGATCCCGAGATGACCATGGGGATGCCGCCGGCTATTACTGCTTCCACGGGTATGGACGCCTTAACTCATGCCATTGAAGCCTATGTTTCCAAAGGGGCCATGGTGCCCACTGACCTGTTTGCCCTCAAGGCCATCGAACTGATCTATAAAAACTTGGAAAAAGCAACCAAGACCGGGCAGGACCTGGAAGCCCGAACAAATATGTTGCTCGGTTCTATGCTTGCCGGCTATGCCTTCAACAGCGCTGTACTTGGCTTGGTGCACAGTATCGCCCATCCCCTAAGCGTTCATTGCGGCTTGCCTCATGGGGTTGCAAACGCTATTGGTCTGCCTTTTGTTATGGAATTCAACGGTGTTGCCGTTCCAGAAAAAACCAAGGATATTGCCTTGGCTATGGGGCTTGACGTAGCCGACAAGTCGGCTGAAGAGGCTGTAACTGTTGCTGTTGAAGCCGTTAAATCTCTGTCCAAAAAACTGGAAATTCCCAAATTACATGATTTGGATGTTCCCAAAGACTTGTTTGATCGGCTGGCCGAGGATGCGCTGAAAGAAATTTCGACCATGTTCAATCCTCGCGATGTTACCAAGGAGGATGTACTGCAAATCCTTGAAAAGGCCTATTAAGCAAATGATTTGCGGAGGTAGGCATGGTGAAGGGCCCGCCTCCGCTTAATTAGATCAAAAAGAATTCGTATTAAGCAGTAATAAAATTTCTAGCATACCAATCATGCTTTGACTCGTTGTCCGAGTTTCAGAGGAGTAGATAAATGAAGAAGTTTCTGCGCATCAACATGGCCGACAAGTCAGCCGTTTTTAGCGCCCCCCCCAAGGGATGGAGCTGTTTGGTGGGCGAGCACTCATCGCCAAAATTCTTAATGATGAGGTTGACCCCAAATGTGATGCCTTGGGGAAGGAAAACAAACTTATATTTTGCGTTGGCCTTCTGGCAGATACGCCTGCGCCTTGCTCGGGTCGACTTTCCGTTGGTGGCAAAAGCCCCCTGACCGGCACCATCAAGGAGGCCAATGCCGGGGGTACTTTTGCCCAATACCTTTTTAGCCTGGGCCTGAAGGCTTTCATCATCGAAGACCAGCCTGCTGATGACGATTGGCACATTGTCGTGCTCGGAGAAGATTCTGTCGAATTCCTGCCTGCTGAAAAGTATCTTGGCATGAATAATTACGAGCTGGTTGCCTGTCTTCAGCAGGAGTTTGGCGCCAAAATAAGTATCGCATCGATCGGTTGCGCGGGTGAGCGTGGCTACCGCAATTCGACGGTTCAAATTACAGATCCCGATGGGAAACCCGCCAGAGCAGCGGCACGCGGAGGGCTTGGTGCAGTTATGGGCTCCAAAAAAATCAAGGCCTTTGTCATTAAAGAAAAAGGGAATTACCGGGGTGAGATGCTTGATAAGACAGCCTTTGCGGTAAGAAATAAAACTTATTCTAAGGCGCTTCTTGGCAATCACGTTGTCGGCGGCTTGCGCGCGCTGGGTACGGCTGTTTTGGTCAATGTAACCAATGGCATGGGGATTCTTACCACCAAAAATTTCAGCAAGGGTACCTTTGAGCATGCCGAGGCCATCAGTGGTGAACACATTGCCGAATTGCAGGGAGATCGTAATGGAGTAATGGTACATGCCTGTCACCCTGGTTGCATCATCAAGTGTTCACAGATTTATAACGATGCTGACGGCAACTATCTGACTTCCGGCTTTGAATACGAAACCATAGGTTTGGTTGGGGCCAATTGCGAAATTAAAGACATTGACGCCATTGCACGGATCGATCGGATGTGTGATGACCTCGGAATTGATACCATGGATGCAGGGTGTACCATCGGTGTGGCCATGGAGGCCGGAGAAATTCCTTGGGGCGACGGAGAGGCTGCCATTCAGCTCGTTCAGGAAATGATTGATGGTACGGAACGCGGCCGAATTCTTGGTAATGGCACTGAAACTGCCGGCAAGCATTTTGGCGTAAAGCGAATCCCCACTGCTAAAGGTCAGGCCCTTGCGGCCTATGATCCTCGGGGTCTTAAGGGTACCGGCGTGACTTATGCCACCTCGCCTATGGGAGGCGATCATACATGCGGAAATGTTATCGGTATGCCTGGCGATCCCGCTGACAAAGAAGGCAAGGTCGAGCTTTCCCGGAATGCGCAAGTTGCCATGGCATTGATGGATTCCTTGGGCATGTGTATCTTTGCCAGCTTCGCTTTTGAGAACCCGGAAAACATTCAACTGCTTGCCGAGATGGTAGGAGCTAAATACGGTGGCGATTGGGATATCGAAAAACTGATGGGCTTAGGAGTCCAGTGCCTTTCTCTGGAGAAAAACTTCAATCGATTGGCAGGTTTCACGGAAAAAGATGACCGACTCCCCGCTTTCTTCTCTGAGGAAGCTTTGCCTGAGTCTGGAAATGTTTTCGACGTTCCCAATGAAGAACTCGATGCGGCACTGCCTTTCTAGAGTTGTTTTATGCTCACCTTAATTGGCAGAAGTCTCTTGCTGATTAATTTCGGGACAATGGCATTTCTAACCGGAGGGGGGGCTTCCCCCCCCTTGCTGAACAGGAGTTGTGTGCATGGAAGATAAGAATGTGTACTCAAACTATCGATGGTTGGTGTTGCTTGCTGGAAGTGTGGCCATTTTGTCTCTTTATATCAACATGATTGTTTTTGCCCCGGTTCTCGGTGACATCGCCTCAAATTTGCAGATTGATGTTGGTTCAGCCACCAACCTTATGATGGGTTTCGTTCTGGCGGTGGCGTGTGTGCTGACTTTCGGGGGCGTCGTTTGTGATAAGTGCGGGATTACCGCCGCACTTGTACTTGGATTGCTTTGCACCTCAGTCCCCGCGGTTTTGATGCCAATTATCGGAAGCAACTACGGAACAGTCTTTTTGTGTCGATTGGTACAAGGGGCCTCGGTCGGTTTTGTATTTGCGACAATAGGACCGATTATGGCTCTGTGGTTTCCCCCCAAAGAACAGGGGCTGGCTGCAGGGATTCTTTTTGGTTCCCTCTCGCTTGGTTCCACTGTTGGTGTGGTCTGTTCTCCCGCCTTACTTACCCTTTTGGGGAGTTGGCAAAAGATGGTTGCGTTTATGTCGATCCCGGGGTGGATAGCAATAGTGCTTGCCTTGGTCTTTACCCGCAGGCAGCCCTCTCCCGCAGTGCTTAAGTCGCTTGGGGATGTTATGGCTTCGGGCGTTCAGGTTTCTTTCATCAAGGCCCTCGCGTTGCCAAAAACTTGGCTAATTACCTTGGTGATTGTTTGCAATGCCTGGGGGTTGTACGTCTTATACAACTTGGTTCCTCCTTATCTGGCATCGCCGGCGTCCATGGGGGTTGGATTGCCCCCGGTAACGGCAGGTAATATTTCGTTGGCACTGACTGCAGTCGGAATCTTTGCTCCGTTTGTCGGCGGATTGTTTTTCGATAAAATTGCTCGTGGAAACCCCAAGCCCGCAGTACTCTTTGGCTTTTTGATTTCAGGGGGGTTCGCTTATTTGATTCTGCTGGAACCCGTTTTCAGCCAAATGGGGTATTTGGTGTTGTGTCTTATGATCGCTGGGTGGGGGATTCCGTTTATGAACGCCTCCCTTAGTGCCTTTATCAGCATGAATTACCCACCGAGTATTCTCGGCCGAATGGTTGGTTTTTGTTATGGCGTCGGCACATTTGGCGGTGCCTTGGGTCTTTATCTGGGTGGTAAAGCAATCGCAACGACAGGCAGTTTCTATTGGGCTCTTGCCATGATTACAATTGTTTCGGTTTTTGGGATGGCGATAATTCTTTTAATACGAGAGAAAAAAACTTCAGTCTCAGATGAACGGTGTGCCGCCGAAGCTTCTTGAGAGAAATGGAATGTTTAGTAACCCAAAAATTATTCACTCATGATTTGAACAAGTTCTAGGCATTACACAAGGGGGTGTTATGAAGTTGAAAATACAAATTTTTTTTCTTTTGCTGGTTTGCCTGCTTTTCTGGACAGGAACGGCCGTGGCCGGTGGAGGCGCCGGCAATCATTTCACCAACGGCGGTGAAGGTATCAAGGTGGCTACGGTTGGCCCTCCCGGTTTTTACTATCGCTTATACAATTTCTTCTATCATGTCGACACGTTGAAAGATGGCCATAAGGACTCGTCTGGGGATCTGGACCTATTTGTCTTCGCTCAGGTTCACAGGCCAATCTGGGTAACTAATATCAAGCTTCTCGGCGGGGATTGGCTTCCCAACGTGGTCATCCCAGTTGTCTACACGGATTTTGATCTTGATTTTGATTCTTTCTCCATTTCAGATGAACGAGTCTCCCTCGGTGACTGTGTTGTTGAGCCTATTGCCATTGCCTGGCATGGAAAACAGTGGGACGCGGTATTCGGCGCGATGGCCTGGGTGCCTGTCGGTCACTATGATCCCGACCATCCTGCGGGGGCGGGGAAAGGCTACTGGACAGCACAGTTCGACCTTGGCGGCACCTATTACCCCGACAAGGAAAAAACATGGAGCCTGTCCTGGCTTGGTCGTTATGAAACGCACTTCAAGCAGCGTGGCCACGATGTTACGTACGGTGACGACTTCCACTTTGAGTGGGGGATAGGAAAGGCTCTACCTCCTTCGATGGGAATCGGTCTGCTCCGGGGCTTTGAACTCGGCGTGGTGGGATATGCCCAGTTCCAGATCACGGACGACCGGGGCAAGGATGTAACATGGGATAAAGTGCATGACCGAGTGTTTGCCGTTGGTCCGGAAATTAGGTTTGCCATTCCCAAGTGGAAAACCTTGATCGAAATGCGGACAAACATCGAATTTGGAGCCGTGGACCGTACCGAAGGGATAATGACCAGTTTGAATATCACCAGGGCTTTTTAAACAGTTGGGCCGGCAGTATAGGAGTTAAAGGGTCTTCTTTCAAGCAATTGAGCAAATCTCAAATATTGCCGGCTCTTAAATGGTAATCTACGAATTGTAGTAAGGATATTTTATGAAAAAGAATGACTTTTGGTTTCTGGTAATTCTAGTAGCCTTTTTCAGCCCCTTTTTCCTATCGGAAACCGCTCAGTATTATTACAACACAGCAACAACTCAGCACGCTCTGCTTATGAGTTTTGCAAAGTTCTCTATTTTAGCAACTCTGGGTGAAGTAATCGGGCTTCGAATTTCACAAGGAATTTATACCAAGGAAGGTTTCGGACTTCTCCCTAGGGCAATTTTCTGGGGCTTTACTGGTGTGCTGATCAAAATTGCATTTGTGATTTTTGCAACGGGTTCTCCTATGCTGGTTGATCACTATTTTTATAAATTAGGTGAAAACCCCCTCGCAGGAAACTTGACTGCTGCGAAAGTTTTGGTCGCCTTCTCTATCAGCGTCTGCATGAACCTCATGTTCGCACCATTGTTTATGACCCTTCATAAAGTTTCCGATATCCATATCGAGGAAACAGGGGGTACGTTGGGTGGATATTTCTCCAAGATCGATTTTGCGAGAATTTTGAAGAAAATCGACTGGTCGGTCATGTGGGGGTTCGTTTTTAAGAAGACTCTGCCTCTGTTCTGGATTCCGGCGCATACCATTACTTTTTTACTTCCACCTAACTTTCAGATTCTTTTTGCCGCTCTTTTAGGAATCGTTCTGGGTCTTATTTTAGCTGTAGCGGGGATGAGCAAGCCAAAAAAGATGACAACAGCCGCGGCTGTCTGAAAAAGTTCGACAGCCAGATTCCTGCAAAGCGACCTAGAAAAATTTCAATCTTCAATAATAAGACCTCATCCATTTAACCAGCGGATGAGGTCTTATTATTTAGCTTCAGATCGCTTCGAACGAGGCGCATCGGGTGATAGCGGCCGGACTCCGGCTTTTTCAGGCGGTGCGCGGAGCCTCCTCCCTGTCCTGGAAGCGGTGGTTACCCTTCTCGAGTCAGCCTAAACGAAACAGTGGTTTCAACTTTGGTGTGTTTCGCAGTGCAGTTCAATCTGGTTCGTATGTCAAAAAATGCTTCACGTAAAGAAATCTCACATCTGTTCAGTTGTAAAAAATATTAACACCACGCGGGAGCAAAACAACCTTAAAGATTACGGCCATAAATTGTTATCATCGCCACACCCCCAAAAAAATCCTCAATATTACAACAGGTTCTCTTCTCTTTTTTTGTCTAGTTAAAATATATTTTTTACATGAACAGCAGTTCTACAATTGGCATTTTCCTTGCTTTCTATTTGCACATAGAGACGATGAGGAGCTTGCAGTTATTTTGAAAGTTCGCTGTGTAGTAGAACTTATCAATAAAATAGTACTGCAGGAAGTTGAATAAAACGTTCATAAGCTTTGTTGACGGTCTTCGTTTGTCCAAAATTTTGAAATTAGTTGGGCCAGCAATGCTGGAGGGGTAACGGCGAATCCGCCGAGCAATCCGCTACACCAGAGGTGGGAAACTCTGAAGTACTGTCGACCCTTAATTCAAAACGTTGGATTAAACAGTTGGATCGGCAGTACCGGGGGAAATGGTGGGTCCTCCTTGGCCACTCCATTAATTCCGGGGATGGAGAGTGTCCCAGTGCTGCCGAACCTTGCTTCAGCCTGAATCCGTGAGACCTGGACGGTAAATAGCGCAAGCCATTGACCCGCCTAAGGCTTCCCAAAATCGCCGGTGAACCTATGGGGGCACCTCAGATTTTTGAAAACCTTATCCAGGCCAAGCGCTTACACTCTTTATCCGCCGCCGCCCCACGGATTCAGGTTCAAAACATTCGGTTTCAAACAGCTGAATCGAGGGCGCTGGAGGATAAGGTACTTGAAACGGCACTATATCTGGCGAGGACGGTTTTCCAGTGCTGTCGGACATACGACTGAGAAAAATTCTTGGCAAACATTGAGCGGTTTACAAACGATGTCTCCGGAAAATTGGTTGTTTCCTTGAAAGATGGTGGCGTCGATTATATCGAAAAGGTAAAGCAAAGCAGGTAGCTGAACCGCAGCTCAATACCACAATTAAATAGTTACGCGCTTACTTCGACCTCTGCTTCGGCAGACTTGGCGAAACCCGCATTGATTCCGGTATTTACTGGATTTTGGTGTGGGTTTTTTTGTTATTTGCACAAAGGGATAAAAGACCGTTGCAAATAACCACCCGTGGAACTTGGCCATAGGATCAGCTACGAAAAGGTGCCAAAGCTTAAACAGCGAGGGAGCGAAACCCTCTGGTACTGTTGGCCCTTAATACAAAATAGTTGGCTTCGAATAGTTGGATCAGCGGTACTGCTTCTCAGCTATAACCGGCGGCGTCTTCACTCAACTGTCGGCTACAAAAATCTACCGATTGGGAAACATCCCACTTCAAACGTGTAGTTTACACCCGGTGTCCGTAAAGCCGGGACAATGTCAACCGTAGGACATTAAAAGAGAAAGGTGGATGGGTATGGCTTTAAGAAAAATATGGCTCAACTTGAACGGAGCAGACAGGATGCTGGTTTGTGATCCGGAGAAGGATTCACTCGCGGACGTAATCAGAAGGGCAGGCCTCACAGGCACTAAAGTTGGCTGCGGAACAGGACAATGCGGATCTTGCAGCGTGATACTCGACGGCAAGGTAGTGCGCTCCTGTGTAAAAAAGATCAAAAACGTTCCCGACTACAGTAAAATTATCACAATTGAAGGGATTGGGACTCCTACCAATCTGCATCCTTTGCAGCAGGCTTGGATCACATACGGTGGGGTGCAATGCGGCTTCTGCACGCCTGGGTTTATTGTATCCTCTTATGCGCTTTTGCAAGAGAACCTGAACCCGACCAGGGAAAAAGTACGTGATTGGTTCACAAAAAACAGGAATGCATGCCGTTGCACAGGATACAAGCAGCTCGTAGATGCCGTAATGGAAGCCGCTAAAGTTATGCGCGGTGAAAAAACAATGAACGATATCACGTACAAAGTACCTGAGGACGGGCGTATTTATGGAACGAATGTACCGCGTCCCGCCGCGCTTGCCAAGGTTACAGGTACTTGCGACTATGGTGATGATGTTGCGCTTAAAATGCCTCCCGGAACACTTCATTTGGCAATCGTGCAGCCTGGGGTGAATCATGCCAACATAAAGGGGATCGACACTTCAGAGGCGGAAAAAATGCCTGGCGTTGTTAAAGTAATCACCGCCAAAGACATAAAGGGAACCAACAGAATTATGTTCCCATTGGGTCATCCGCGTGCAAAATTTAATGGGATTGACCGTCCCATCATTGCTGACGAAAAAGTATTTCGATATGGTGATGTTGTTGCTGTTGTAGCGGCAGAAACCGAAGATCAGGCACGTTCTGCAGCTAAAAGGGTCAAACTTGATCTTGAAGAGTTGCCTGTTTACATGAGCTATCTGGAAGCAGTTGCACCGGGAGCAGCCGAAATACACCCGGGAGTTCCGAATATGTATCTGACAATGCCTCTACTCAAAGGTGAAGACACCCGTGAGGTACTTGATAAATCCGATTATGTTGTAGAAGGAAGCTTTCAGACTACAAGCCAACCGCATCTCGTCATTGAGCCTGAGGTTACCCAGGCTTATATAGATGAGGATGGAATGGTTACCGTTCACAACAAAAACCTTGCGCAGGTTCTTGCACTTATCATGCTTTGTCCCGGACTTGGGATCCCAGAAGGGAATTTAAGGGTAATTGAAAACCCGGTTGGAGCAAGCTTCGGCTATGCTCTTTCACCTGCCAGCACAGCTCTCGCAGCTGCTTGTACTTTGGCGCTCGACGGAAAACCTGTAACGTTGACCATGAGCTATGCTGAGCACAATGCATATACCGGCAAGCGTGCAGCTTCATATTCAAATGCACGGCTCGGATGTAATAAGGATGGGAAAATCACCGGTTTTGAGTTTGATTTTGCATATGATCACGGTGCCTATTCAGAACTGGGCGATGTTCTTACCTCCAAAGCTATCCGTTTTGCAGGATACGGCTATAACATACCGAATGCCAGAGCTATTGCCCGCTGCGGTGCTTCAAATCAGACATACGGTACGGCTTACCGATCATTCGGCAACTCTCAGGCAATGACCATGTCCGAATCAATGGTTGATATGTTGGCAGAAAAAGCCGGGATTGATCCTTTCGAATTCAGGTGGATCAATATCGCAAGACCCGGAGACCTGAATATCAACAGCTATCCTTATAAAGAGTACGCATATGAAGCAATCATGAAAAAAATGCGTCTTTATTATAATGAGGCGGTAGCCAGGGCCAAGAAGGAAGACTCTCCCGAGAAGAAACGTGGTGTCGGTATCGCTATTGGCGGATACAACATTACCGGGAACCCCAATGACCATGCAGAGGTTGCCCTTGAACTCAATCCAGACGGAACAATTACTCACTGGAACGGATGGGAAGACCAGGGGCAGGGAGCTGACGTAGGCACATTGGTTCATACGCATGAAGCCTTGAGAGAGCTCAACCTCAATTATACTCAAATCAAAATAATCAGGTGTGATACCAAAACTTGTCCTATAACAGGGCCTGCAGGCGCAAACCGTTCACATTATATGGCTGGAAATGCAACAAAGGATGCTGCAAAACAGCTGCTCGAGGCAATGCGTAAACCGGATGGCACCTTCCGCACCTACGATGAAATGGTTGCTGAAGACATACCGACAAAATATCTCGGTGTGTTTGACACAACAGATATTACAATTGATCTTGATCCCAATACCGGAGCCGGTGACCCAACCCCCGAACACAACTATGCAATGTTTCTTGCAGAGGTTGAAGTTGAAGTTTCCACCGGCAAAACTACAGTCCTTGGCGTAAGAATGGTCTACGACATTGGTGAAGTTGGAAGTGTGCAGGCTGTTGATGGTCAGGCATATGGATCAATGATGCATTCAATTGGTTGGGCTCTATCGGAAAACTATATTGACAATAAGGATTACGATAGTCTGGTTAAGTGTGGATTTCGTTTTGCGGCCGATATTCCGGATAATATGACGGCTGAAAGTGTTGAAAATCCAATACCCAGAAAAACTGCTGCACAGGGTTCGGTGGGCTGCTGTGAAGTATTCCAGTCTGCAACTCAGTCTGCAATACTGAATGCAATCAACAAAGCAGTTGGAGTACGGATATATAGTTTGCCGGCCACACCTGATAAGGTTAAGGAGGCCATGAATGCTAAAGCTCAAGGAAAAGAAATCAAACCTGAAAAATTCTTCCTTGGATCTGGCCTGTTTGAAGAGCTTGATTATATCGCAGAACATCCGGTTGAAGCCGCCGGGCCCGGGATGGCTCTGTAGGATATGATGCAGAAGAACTAGGCACTTTTGGCAGATAAAAAGGCGGAAGGGGAGCCGCAATTATAGCGGCCCCCTTTCGTTGGAGGGAGCACCGATCGTTTCCCCGGTGCCTTGTCGGCGGCAAACTTTAGTGAAATTTCGTCTACCTCAGGTCAAGAGTTTTGAAAAAGGCTCTCTCCGTAAACAAATTTAACCGGTCATACCCGCAGCACCCCACCTAATCAAAATGGCCCACACAATCCTAAGGCCTTTTATCTTATTGGCTAACCGTTCAATTTTCTTAACAAATTTCTTGGAACAGCATCTTTTTTCATTCAAAAATCCTTTCACAATTTTTCCGTATACATCAATGGCATTGCCCTTGCTGCTACAAAAAACCATAGGAAGTTGTTCTCTGTCATAAATCACGAAAGGAGGGAAGCCTTCCCCATTTTATCACCAAAGCCCTTTGCCAGCCCGAAGAAAACACTTCTTCACGGATCTCTGCGAATGGAACGTCCCCATCAGGCTGTTCGAGGGCAACGCGGAGGCGGCTGACAATAACAGCGACAGCAGTATATGGTCCGGTGTTACGGCGCTCCGTTTGGTAAAAACCGGTTGAACCTCTTACACATTCATTTTTTTGAATATGCACAACAAGGCGTCACAAAGTGTAAGCGCTTGGCTTGGATAAAATTTTCAAAAATCCTGGGAGCACCCATAGGTTCATCGATGATTTCTGGATGCCTTAGACAGGTCAATGGCTTGCGCTATTTGCCGTCCAAGTCTCACGGATTCAGGCTTTATTCACGTCACTGCGGGAACAATACATGAGCAGGGTCTACCATGAACCGTTTTGGCAAAATCAGGGGACTCTGACCCCGACCCAAGAACGGAGATTTCCACTTTGCATTCAAAAGGAGGGTATTTTTGTGAGGATTGAATCAACCATTGTTTTTCTGGCGCTTTTGATGGCCATGATGTCTTGCCCGGTCGGCGCGGAACAAAACGGGAAAGCGACATTTGAGGGGAGTCAGTCTGGAACAGCGGGAGGTTTGAAAGCGAATACTGCGCCTGCATTTTCGGAATTTTTGTTCGGGGGCGATATCCGGCTTCGTGAAGTATACTTCGATAATATCCCCTACACCAACGGCGGTGAAGCGCGTGGTGGGGTGAATCATTTCCAGCGTTATCGGACCCGCCTCTGGGGGGAGTACCGCCGGAGCGAAAACTTCATGGTGAAAGCCCGCCTCGTAAATGAATTCCGTACCTATCTGGAGCCGGACAACAACTCCTGGAACTCGTTAGACGAGATCGTAATCGACAACCTGTTTTTTGACTGGAAATGGAACGACTGGACTCTGCGCCTCGGGCGTCAGGATCTGATCTATGGAACAGGGAAACTGATCCTTGACGGAACAGCAAAGGATGGCTCCAGAACAATTTACTTTGATGCTGTGAAATTGACTTATTCCGGTTTAGCCGACACCACGGTCGATTTTCTCCTGCTGAATACCAATGCCCAGGATCCGCTAGCCATGCATTCCGAAGACCGCGACATCGCCGGGTTCACAGGTGGAAACGCTTTTGACGGCACGGAGACGGGCGGCGGTGTTTATGTCAAAAACAAATCCATCCAACAGTTTCCGTTTGAGGCGTATTATCTCGTTAAGACCCATGAACAGGATGTCGCTTTTCTTAACAACAATGACCGCCATACCATTGGAACCCGCTTGATGCCGGTCTTCACCAGTCATCTTAAGGGCAATCTTGAGGCAGCCTATCAGTTTGGTAATGACATTTCAGCGTTTATGATCGATGCCAAGGCGGCTTATGCCATAGAACCCCTTGCTGCGCAGAAGGCACGCATCGGTCTGGGCTGGTATTATCTTTCAGGTGATGATCCCGAAACGTCCAAGGATGAGGGGTGGAATCCGCTCTGGGCCCGTTGGCCGCAATACAGTGAACTCTTTGTATATGCATATGACACCGACGGCGCAGGCCGCTGGTCCAACTTGAACATGCCCTACATTGACTTTTCTATTTCACCCATTAAAAAATTGAAAATTGATCTCTTGCTCGGATATATGTGGGCACCTGAGGGCAACGGTGCGGGCGGAGGCAAGGATCGCGGTTTGCTTATTACCTGCAAAAACAACTTCACCCTCAAAGAAAAACTGTTTACTCCGAAAGATAAACTTTCTGGTCACCTTCTGTTTGAGTTCCTGGAGCCGGGAAATTACTATACAGACGATCAACAGGATCATGCGGCCGCGTTCCTTCGTGCTGAATTGAGTTATTATTTCTGAATATTATGTTCAAGATAATCAACCGTTTGAGCAGTATGAATAATAATATTTTTGCAGAATAACTCAAGAAAAGCTGAATTCGCAACAATAAGGCCTCATCCGTAGATAAAATGGATGAAGCCTTATTGTTTTCCATGTTGTTGCAATTATAGTGTAAATAATTGTCTAATGGCTATACTGAAGAATTTGAATCGTTTTCAAGGCTTTCCTTGAGTCTACTTAGTTTTTTGCTTTTATTGATTTTTGAATAGAGGGTAGGTTTGCTGATCCCTAAAGCTTTTGATATTTTTGTTATGTTGCCATTTTCTTGAATAAAAACTTTTTCAATGGCGATTTCTTCAGCAATTTTTAAAATGTCCAATTTTTCGGAATCTTTTCCAGTTGCTGAGAAGCAGGGTTCCAAAACCTTTTTTGTATCTTTGTATAAGTGTGACTTTATTATCCTCTCTGGCAGCAAGTCCAGGCTTAGTTCGGTGCTTTCCTTTCTTAAAACAATGGCTCTCTCAATTACATTTCTGAGTTCGCGAATATTTCCTCTCCAGGAGTAGTCGGACAGAGCATTTAGGAATCTGCCCTCCATTGTCAATTGCATTGCTCCTAACTCAGATCCACATAATTTGAGAAAATGCTTAGCAAGCAGTGGGATGTCATTTTTTCGATCACGCAATGAGGGTAGGTTAACCAGGATAGTGCTGATTCTGTAATAAAGATCTTCTCTGAAATTCCCTTTGTCGGCATCATCAAGTAAATCACCTTTGCAGGCGGAAATCAGTCGTATATCGATGGGGATTTCATCTACGCCACCTACCCTGCATATTCTCTTTGTTGAAAGGGCTCTAAGTAGCTTGATTTGCACATTGAGCGGCATACTTTCAACTTCATCAAAGAATAAAGTGCCTCCGTGGGCCAGTTCCAATTTTCCTGTCTTTCCGGACTTGAGTGCGCCAGTAAAGGCTCCGGCTACGTAGCCAAATAATTCACTTTCGATTAATTCTGGTGGGATCGCGCCGCAGTTAATGGCGACAAAAGGTTCATTTGCTCTGTCACTGCTGTTGTGTATAGCTTGGGCAAAAAGTTCCTTTCCGGTCCCGCTCTCCCCTACGATCAACACGGGTACGGGGCTGTCTGCAACCTGTAGTGCAACTCCCTTGGCCGCAAGTAATTGCGAGTTTTCTCCGATGATGTGATCAAATGTATAGACAGCTTTGTTCCCTCGTAATTTTGCGAGAGATTTTAAGGCTTCTTCAGTGTCCTCCATGATTAGGAACTGGCCACGAAGAGAATTTTTGTTGGTGAAAATATTTTTGGTGGTAACTAGAAAAGACTTTTTTTTGCCCTGAATATCTAAGAGTAGTTCCTTTTTAGAGATGTCCTCTCGCTTTTTAATATATTCGAGATTGGAGGCGAATTTTTCAATTTGATATTTTATGTCTTCAGATGGGCCAAGAGAGAGAAGCTTTAAAAAAGCGTTGTTGAATGCCTTAAGATCGCAATTTTGTCCTAAATAGGCAATGCCTTGCGGAAGATATTTGACGATGTGCCGCATGGCAAACTCATAAACGTTTAATTCTTCAAGAACATTGGTGACAAGGGATCGATTGTCAAAAATAGAAGCCAAGAACACGGTCAAGGGGAGTGCATCTATGTTGCTTTCCTGCAGGGTGCAAAATACATTCAAGGCTCCTATGACATTGTTTTCATTGTCATGGATTGGAGCACAGGAACATATATTGTTGTGAAAAAGAGAGTGAAAGTGTTCTGGTCCAACAAGTTGTACGGGTTTTCCTGTGTGGAGGCAAAGAGAAACGGCGTTTGTGCCTACATGTTCCTCATTGATGTCGCGCACAATATAAGAGTTTAGGGTGATGGGAGTTTCCTTTTTGCTGCTGGACAAAATTATATTAACGCTATATCCGTTTTTGTCAAATAGTTGTAACTTTAGTTTGTTCTTGTGGGCAATTTCCTGGATAATATTAACGGCTCTGCCAAATGATTTGATCAAATCTTCATGGCTATAAGCTTGCTTTTGAGCATCTTCCTTATTGAAAATTATTGAGGGGCTAAAATTAAATGGGTCGACCCCCGCTTTTTTGCTACGGGCCCAAGATTCATAAACTTCTTTCCGTATATATTTTGGGGTTGCGGTGTCTCCCTCAAGAAATTTTCGCCATTCATTTCGGAGGTTGGTCAAATAGATTGGCGATGTTCTTGTTTTCAAGTCAGAAGCAAACATAAGACTTAGTCCTGTTGGTGTTGAGGCTAGGCCTGGGCAAAGGGTGGTTGGGGCAGGTTCTTCGTATAAAGGGGTACACAATCTGTTCTGCTGGTCCGCAACTAAATGCGCCTAAAGTGAATTGTGGGCCGGTTTTCCGGTTCGGGTTTCATGTCAGAAAAACGTGCTTGCGCCAAGCTTTAAGAAACGGTGGCTTCGGGTTTTGTTCTCCCTTTGCGTCTCGGTTTGGCCCGGCTTTCCAGAAATGCCCCTTCACAGTGGTCTCCTTTGGGTAAAGAAGTTTCCCTTCCGATTTGTAGTAAAAAAAATTTACACCTCATCAAGGTCAAGGTCAATAAAAATATGGTTTTAAGATCGTAGAACGTAAAAAATTTTACCGATAAAAATATCGACATTATAAATGCTTATCCCTCCCCATATTAAACCAGTCCCCAATTTACTTCTCAGTCAGAATGGTATTTAAAAAACTGGCATTACCTTTGCTAATAAATTTTTGACAAAGCAAACATTTGAAAAAATTGCGTGTAAAATCCTTATTTGTGTATTTCATGAAATAAAACATTAATAACATTATGAAAAGTTAAATCAGTTAGGAGAGTAAAGGTATGAGCAAACAAAGCCACAGTATTTTGGCTATTAACCCTGGTTCAACATCTACTAAGGTTTCGTTGTTTAAAGATCTTTTACCCGTTATTGAAACTACAATTAACCATAGTGCCGAGGAACTAGAGGTTTTTGAACGCGTCCTTGACCAATATGAATTTAGGATTAAAAGCGTCATTTCATGGCTTGACAACATAAGCCCTAGGGTTACTTCATTGGATGCTGTTGTTGGTAGGGGCGGTCTTTTGCCTCCTCTTAAAAGCGGTACCTATGCAGTGAACGGAGCCATGCTTGATGATATACGCTCACCAAAAACTCGTGAGCATGCGTCAAATCTTGGGGCGCTGATTGCCAATGAAATTGGAAGCAGGTTCAATGCGCCTGTTTTCACGGTAGACCCTGTTTCGGTAGATGAATTCGAGCCTGTTGCCCGGTTGTCAGGCCTGGCTGGAATGGAGCGCAAAAGCTTTTCGCATGCATTGAATATTAAGGCTGTTGCTCGTCGTGCCGCTGAATCACTCTGCAAGAAATATCAAGATATAAACCTTATCGTAGGTCACCTTGGAGGTGGCATTTCTATCACGGCCCACCGAAAGGGCTCTATGGTTGATGTCTCGGGTGGTATGGATGCTGGGCCGTTTTCTCCTGAACGATGTGGCGCATTGCCGGTGTTTGATGTCATTGACATGTGCTACTCGGGGATTGCTAAGGAAGACCTGAAGAGAAAGCTCTCTGGAAAGGGGGGAATGGTGTCCTACCTCGGCACTAATTCCGGCTTGGAAATCGATGAAAAAATTAAGGCCGGCGACAAAGAGGCGCTTCTTGTTATGCAGGCGATGGCCTATCAGATCGCTAAAGAAATCGGCAGTATGGCGCCGGTTCTGAATTGCGATGTCGACGCCATCGTCCTTACTGGTGGGATCGCCAGATGGCAGTCATTGGTCGAGGAGATCAAACCTCGCGTCGAATGTTTAGCTGAATTTATGGTTTTTCCTGGCGAGAATGAAATGCTTTCATTGGCTGAGGGTTCATTGAGAGTTCTTTGTGGTGAAGAAGTCGCAAAGGAGTATGTGAATATTATATAAGTTCGCTTGTTCGTGGGTTGGGAAGCTCAGAAAGGGGCACTAAATTGAAATTCATGGAAAAAATAATTAATAAGGCAATATGCGGACCAAGAAAAAAAATTGTTTTTCCTGAAAGCTATGATGTGAGGATGCTCAAGGCAGCCGAAATCATAACCAATAGAAAAATCGCAAAAATTATACTTATTGGAGACGCTGAAGAAATAAATATGTGTGCCGAGATTAATCATATTGATATATCCGGGTGTGAAATCATTAAATTTCGTGACGATATAAATAAAAATCAATATTTAAAGGAATTTGTTTTTTTAAGAAAAGACAAAGGAATTACCTCATCTCAAGCTTACGAGGTCTTGTCAAATTTAACTAATCTCCACTATGCCGGGATGATGCTTCAATCTGGTTATGTCGATGGATGTGTGGCTGGTGCCGCTAATACAACTGGTGATGTGATACGTGCCGGGGTTCAAACAGTAGGGTTAATGATTGGTGTGAGTTTGGTGTCCTCTGCAATCTTGGTTGATACCGGATTGAAAGATTTTGGAGAGGAAGGGGTGTTTTTAATGGCGGATGTGGCGGTCAACCCAAACCCTGATGCCCAACAATTGGCGGGAATTGCTGTTTCCTCTGCACAAACTTTTGAATCGATTTTAGAAGTGCCAGCAAGGGTGGCTATGCTTTCTTTCTCAACCAAAGGCAGCGCTGAGCATCCAGATATCCAAAAGGTTAGGGAGGCCACGGTTTTGGCAAGAGATATATCGAAAAATATGATTATCGATGGTGAGCTTCAAATTGATCCGGCTGTTTGCCAACGAAGTGCCGGTATGAAAACCCCGGATAGTCCACTTGCTGGAAAGGCCAACGTTTTAGTTTTTCCAGATCTCGATGCTGGAAATATTGGATCCAAAATTCCCCAGGTTCTATACGGCGCCAAAGGAATAGGCCCATTGCTTCAAGGTCTACGAAAACCATTCAATGACCTTTCAAGAAGCTGCAGCGTTGAAACTATTGTGGGGGTCACTGCCATGACCTGTCTTCAGGCCTCAATAAAACTAAATCATTGTGAAGAGGTTGTTTGTGCACACGCAGCTTCTTTGTAAAGCCTTGTTTCCATGCTTGGTTGAAAAGATTGAGTTATTACAACTTCTCAAAAAGGTGTAACAAATGAAATCAACAATTGATTGTTTGGTAGCGAACGCACAAGAAGCGCTTAAGTCTTTTTCCGCTTATTCTCAGGAGCAGGTTGATCACATTGTTGAAAGCATGGTAGCGGCAGGTGTCGCCAATGCTGAAAGACTGGGGCAAATGGCTTATGAGGAAACCTTGATGGGGGTTGTAGGGCACAAGGTGGCAAAGAATATGGCCGCTACCCAAGTTGTTGGTGACTATCTACGCGATAAAAAGTCCGTTGGGGTCATTGGCGAGGAAGATGGCGTTATACAGATAGCGGAACCGTTTGGGGTTATTGCTGCTCTGACGCCCACCACCAATCCTACCTCAACAATATTATTCAAAGCGATTATCGCCCTTAAGGGCAGAAATACGGTTGTTTTTGCTTTCCATCCTAGGGGCCAGCAATGTGGTGTTGAAGCTGCCAGGCTTATGCTTAATGCCGCCGTTGAGGCCGGTGCCCCAAAGAATTGTATCCAGTGGATTGCGGAGCCCTCTGTTGAGGCAACGTCCTATCTGATCAAGCACCCGGGGACCTCGCTTATTCTGGCAACTGGCGGCAAGGCCATGGTCCATGCTTCTTACACTTCGGGTCACCCTGCTTACGGTGTTGGCCCCGGCAATGTTCCCGCTTATATCGAAAAATCAGCGAACCTTGAACAAACTACGGATAACATCATTCTCTCTAAGACGTTTGATAATGGTGTGATTTGTGCTTCTGAGCAAAATTTAATTTTTGATGATCAGAAGATTGCCGACGCAACTCTTGAGAAATTCAAAGAAAAAGGCGCCTATATCGTCAATGAGGAGGAAAAAGCGAAACTTGCAGAAGCCATGTTCGATCAGGAAAAGAATATTCCGGTATTGGATGTTGTTGGCCGATCTGCGGCAAAAGTTGCTGAATTTGCAGGTTTCAGGGTCCCAGAGGAGACTACCGTTATATTGGTCCCACTGGATGATATTGGTGCCGGAGACCTCTTAAGCGGCGAAAAGCTTTCGCCGGTATTAGGTTACGTCGTTGTGGACAGCAGAGAAAAGGCCATTCAGCTCGCCTGTGAAATGCTCGAATTCAAAGGCGCAGGTCATTCGGCCGCGATCCATACCTGTGATGATAAGGCCTTTGAAGAATATGCTTTGGCCGTTCCTGCGGGCAGGATTCTCATGAACCAACCTTCGGTGTTGGGAGCTGTAGGCGGAGAGTACAACAACTTGCTGCCTACCTTTACTCTCGGGTGCGGTGCCAGAGGCGGTAATTCCACGTCTGATAACATTCAGTATTTTCATCTGCTGAATATCAAGAGGGCTGCCAAGCCGAAAAATTGATTTTTTATAGTCTGTAACACTAGTGTCCGGTTAAAAAATTGCAAAATGACGTAAGTCGTTGAGAATAAAAGCTCTTTGACATAACTGATCCGTTTTCGAATTGAATTCGCCTCGGCAAAGTGGGGTAATACCTTCCTGATAACGGAGGAGGGTATCCGTGAATTCAGGTCAAACCTTTTTCCGGCAACTGTTGCAGTTTCTGCCACGGCATGATTTCAATCTGTCTGTTCGTCGCTATCGCGGCAATTACAGGGCCAGAAGCTTTTCCACGTTCGATCAGTTTCTGTGCCTCGCTTATGCTCAAATGGCTGGCCGTGAAAGCCTGCGGGTTATCGAAACCTGCTTGAATTTCCATCGGGAGAAGCTTTACCACGTCGGTTTTAGAGGTGCCGTCTCGCGGTCGACCCTGCTGATGCCAACGATCGCAGAGATTGGCGCATCTTTCAGGATTTCGGCAATGTCCTGATCCGGATGGCGCAACAGCTTTACTGTGGCGAACCGTTCGCGCTGGAACTCGATCAACCGTTGTACGCCTTTGATTCCACGACCATCGATCTGTGCTTGACCTTGTTCCCTTGGGCCGAGTTCCCGACGACCAAGGCCGCAGTGAAAATGCACACGCTACTCGACCTGCGGAAAACCATCCCGACGCATGTGGCTATTATGGCCGGCAAGGTTCACGATGTCCGGATGCTCTATGTTCTGCCGGTGACCGAAGATGCCATCTACACGATGGACAAAGCCTATACCGATATCTCGTGACTCTATGCATTGCACCGACAAGAAGCCTTCTTTGCCATCAGGGCCAAAGACAACTTGCGATTCAAGCGCCTGTACTCTGCCCTGAAAGACAAAGCGGCCGGCATCAAGGCGGATCAGACGATCATTCTGGTGACCCATAAATCGAAAACGGACTACCCGGAAAAACTACGCCGGATCAGTTATGTTGACAAAGGGGGCAACAAGCATCTGGTTTTTCTGACCAACAGCTTTACGATTCCTGCCAGTACCGTCGTCGAGATCTACAAACAGCGCTGCCAGGCGGATCTGTTTTTCAAGTGGGTCAAAGGCCATTTGCGGATCAAGTCGTTTTATGGAACGTCGATCAACGCTGTGAAGAGCCAGATCTGGGTGGCATTGAGCATTTATCTGCTGGTGGTGATTGCCAAAAAGAAGCTCGATATCCCATGTCCGCTCTACACTTTTCTACAGATTTTGGAGGTCAACTTGTTTGAGAAAAAGCCCATTTCTTCACTGGTTGCAGACTCTCTCAAGCAGATTCAAGACCTCCAAGTTGGTAACCAATTGAATTTATTCATTTATTGATCGGGCGCAAGTGAGTCTGTAATAAGGAAGAAATGTTTTGCTTTTTTTATAGAAAGTGGATTCATCTTTATTTCTATTGCGTAACAAGAAAAGGCTGTGGTGCACATTAAAATTGGAGTTCCAAGTGCATCACAGCCCATAAAATTTTATAATAAACTATAACCTTTAAGACATATTTTTCACGATTTTAACAATAAAGATTACACCTCTTGGAGGTAGTTTATGTCGTACCAGAAACTAATTCACAACATTGTTAAAAATTTTGACAGCCGATATCTCGTGCCGTTGTCTTATAGGTATGACGCCAAAACCTGGAACGCAGCCATGAAAGAGGCGTTAGAGATTATGGGGGTAGGTGGGAAACATGGGAGCAACATGATTGCCAGATTTAGCGACCATGTCAATTCCCTCACCACAGATCAAATGTCTGACCTGCTTGCACTGCACAATGTTTTGCTTGAGCGAATGCAGGAATTCTTACAGATTAGCACTGAAACCAATAAGAGCGCTTGGCTCTCAGCAAGAAACCAACTGCAAAAGTTCATCGACTGTCATGACTCAGTCTGGGCTCCAAGAACATCTGTAGGTGAACCGGAACGGTTCGAAAATAACAAAGAGGCTGGGGAGGAGGATTTGGCTGGCCGGTGCAATCAAGTAAGCTCCGACAACTTAATCGCCTTTTGGCTTCAAAAAATCACTTAACCTACCTGACGTTCCTTTTGAATCGGGCTGGACCGCAGGTTGTCATTTCCGCAAAATCGTTATAAATGGTCGGTGTCTTGGACCGTTATCGTGCCATTATGAATATATAAAGGTCTTGCAAACTACCTTTTTTCGCGGCGCCGTTGCCAAGGTGGAGTGGGATCTGGTTCGCTCCATAAACCACGCCTCGCTTTGCGAGCCTCGGCTTCCAGTGCCGTCAGTTCCTGGTCGTTTGAGTATCGCCGGTATTGCCAGGCCAGTCCAAGGTGAACCAGTTCCCTGTTCAGGCTACGCCCATCGGAAAGAAAGACATCACCAATAGTTCTGCCATACCAATCCTTCGATTGGGTTTCGATGCGAACGGTTTTTTCGGCCGCCATATCGCGAACCGCCTGGGTTGCCATTCGGCTAAATGGCTGGCCCCTCTCCGGGGCATCGATTCCGGCCAACCGCACCCGTACCGTGGTTTTCTCGGGCAACAGGACCTCGATAGTGTCGCCATCCAAAACCTTTACGACCCGGCCGTCAAAAGATCCAGCCCATGCCGCAAACGCCGAAATAGCCAAACACGCTATAGCGACAAACATTTTCCTGGTGAATCCTATCCCTCTTTTGTTTGTCACTCAACTTTCCTTTCTTCTGCAAACATCGGCAAGTTCATGCCAGGCCTAATCCGCCGAACAGGTCCAAGGCTCAGGAATCAATCCCGTTCCCCACTGGCAGCCAACCGTCCCGCTCCCATTTTGACCGAGATTTCCTTCGTGTAACGCGCCTGTCCCCGCTCGATGATGTGGGCATAACCGGCTGAGGTTGAAATGTTGCTGTGACCAAGGGTCTCCTGGACGGCCCGGATGTCTCTTGTGGCCTGGTAGAGCAGGGCTCCGCAGGTGTGACGCAGGGCGTGACAGGAAAGCCCTCTCCGTTTGAGATCTGCCTTAACCAGGTAATCATTGATGACGGAGTTCACACCCTGCCGCGTGATGCGGCCGCCGGGTACGCCTCCCTTGCGAATCTGAACAAAGATCGGGTCCCCGGTTACATCCGGCGCCACCGGGCCGCGCAGGGCTAGATAGTCCTGAATGGATTGGACGGTATCATCCCTGGGGTAAATATAACGATCCTTGCCCTTGCCGTGTATCAGAATTCGCGTGCCATCCCCGGTCTGTTCAATGTCGGTTGCGCAGGCCCGGACAATTTCGATACGTCGCAGGCCCTCAAGAGCCATGAGACCGATCATCGCCCGGTCACGGGAAGGTTTGAGGCGCCGGTCGGAAGGTACGGCCCGGAAAAGCAATTCGGCTTCCCCTGCCGACAGGTACTTGATCTGCTCTTTTCGGGCACGCCGCTCCCTTGGAGCTCTGACATTTGCCGCCGGATTGCTCGAAATCAGACCACGGTCCACCGCAGACTGGTAAAAACGTCGAACGGTGGTCAGCTTCAGGGAGATGGTGGAAGGCTTGGCCCCGGCAGCGACCAACGCCTGCCGCCATGCTTTGACATCATCGACGGTCGCTTGGCCGGGAGGAATACTGTGCCCATAGCACCAAGCCAGCCAGGCTTCAATCTGGCACTGGTAAGTCTGCAGGGTATCGGCACAGGCGTCACCGTTGGCAACATCCAGATGCAGCCACTCGGCCAGGATGGGCAAAAGATCCGGAGCGGTGGCGATAACCGACGCGGGAAAAACAGCTTTTTCCTTCATTTAAACATCCAATCTCACCCGGTAGCGGGTCTTGCCCACTAAGACATCCGAGGGGCCAATCCATTGAGCCTCGATCAGGATGCGCTCCCCCCGCTTCCGGGTAAACCTTTCGGACTTGAGAGTGCGCCAATGACGGCGGCGCTCGTGGGGTTTTCGCCCTGTTGGCTCGCTTTCGACGGAAGGTTTCACGCCCATGATCTTTCGAATCGCCTCCGGCTTCAGCGGAACGAAATGCGGTCTGTCGGGACTTCGGGTGATGCGACCCTTCTTCGCTTGTCGAACTTTCGCTGGAGAACGCTCCAGAATGAAATACTCAGGATTTTTGTTGATCAGCATCAATTCCTCGATGGCGGTTATGGCATTGCCCAAAACGCCCCGGCACGCCGCCTCCGCGTCAGGAAAAAGCCTCATTTGACCGGAGTTCAGGTCGGACAGGATCTCACCGCGGCCGTTTATGATCAGCAAGCGGTCTACATACCCGGCAATTTTGTAATCGGTATGGCCACCCGGAAGTTCCACCGAAACCAGGCGGCCGAAGGCAAATTGATGCAAAGCCTCCTGCTGTGCCCATTGGCGCATTTGGCTGTTTATCGCACGATTATAGTCTTGAAAGGCCTCGGGGTCACTGCCACCAAGAGCTATCACGTCGATGAAGCACCGTGGGGATGACAGCCCGATTTGCTTCTCGACGCCATCAAAAAGGAAGGTGCAGGTTGCCCGGTCCTCAATGGCGACCTGGGAAAAGGGAAGAAAGAATTGATCCAGATCGTCCTGGGTGAACATGCCGGGACGAACAGTTTCATGGGCTTGATAGGGGAAATCGAACAGGGCAGTCTTTTCCATTAATTCCACCATCTGGGGAACATGGCGCTCAACAAACCCTGCCAGTTTATCGAATAGCATGCTTCAGACCTCCTGCCGTGCAAGCAGCCATGCCGCGAAAAATGGGTTGGTAAAGCGCCATCTTTGTCCATCATGGAAAACGATCTTCTGATCGGCCATGCGTTTGAGGGCCGGTGGAATGGCGGAAGGATTGGAAACCGCTGCCCGCCGAACGAAAGCACTGGCGGTCGGTCGTTCGCCGCCGAGTTCGGCCAGTGTTTGCAGCATCCGCACATAGCTGGCCGTAAGCCGAGCAAGTATCATCTCATAGGATTTCTGTTCCCTGGCGAAGATAAGCTGCAAGGCTTCCGGAATTTTTCCTTCTCCAATGGATTCCCCTTCGTTGCTTACCGTCCAAAGGGCTTCACAGAATTGCTGTATATCCCCTGTTACAGCGTCAGTCATTTTGAAAATTTTTCCCAGCAAAACCCCGTCAATTGTTCTCTTTCCCGTCTGGAATTTTTTGACCAGGTGTTCGATAAAGTCCTGCCCGGAGAGGGGGCCGACCGTAAGAGTCAAGGCCGACTTGAAAAATGGCGAATCCGGGTGATTGAAAATCTCGTCCATCCGGTTTCGAATGCTCTCGGCAAATAGGTAGGGGATATCGCCTTGGTGCTGAATCGTGCCACGAAGCTGAGCCAACACGCCCCTTGGGTCCTTTTCCACCCTGAGCACGTCTTGAAATTCGTCGAGGAAAACCACCAACGGCTTTTCGTGGTGCAGGTTTGCCACCAGGGTCAGCACTTCGGGGATGGAATCGGCATGGAGCTGAACCAGGGAATCGAAACTGACCGAAGGTTCTCCGGTGATCGGATTGAGTCCTAGAGTCGGACGAAGATAGGCCAAGGTTTTCATCAGGCGGTCGAACCGGGAGCCACCGCGTTCAAAGGCCAAAATGGCATGGAGAACCCGCTTGCACAGCGTATCGACATCTTTGACCTCCATGAGGTTGACCTTCAGCATACGGTGCTTCTTCATGCGCCGGACGGTTTCAACGGCCAGGGAGGTTTTGCCGATGCGCCTTTCTCCCTGAAGGACGACATTTTGCCCGGCCTCGATGTAACCGGTCAGTTGGTTGATCAGTTCCTGGCGGCCACAGAAGTCTTTGCCCAAGACAACGGTTCCGTAACGAAATGGATTCGACATTTTTGCACCCTCCTTCTTTATATCTTGAGATATTATATTAAGTGCTATAATACGAACCAATATAAAAGTGCTCGACCCTGAAGAATCGTCCGACAGTTTTCAACCTGTGCGCGGCTCGCCGGATTAGTTTACAGAAGAGCCATTATGTATAGTAAAAACAGCCTCAAAAACCGGGCGATACAGCCCGGGTTATCCACAGCTTAAGATGCACAAGTCGACCGGTTTCTGTGGATGGAAGTCTGTCGACGAGCCTTCCTATGGAGGGCATAGCCAATTGCTGAAAATATAAGCAGAAGGACGATTTTACTTTCCAGGGGCAAAGAAGATCTCGGAAATCTTACGGCACAGGCCGATTTCCCCCGCCAGGTTATGCTTGGCATCCAAAATCGCCTTGCAGTCCGGCAGCAGGAGTGTCCAGTTGATTTGATGGCGCCGGACGGCAGCGGCCAAGTTCGGGGTGGAGTCATCCTCCGTCCAACGCGACTTTACCAGCCAATACTGATCCGTTCGTAAATCGATTCGGCAGGGTCGTTTCAGGCTGTTCAGAAAAAAAGTCAATCCTTCCTCGACCGTGTCCCGCAGGCTGTTTTCCTTCCCGGCGACATATCTCTTGAGATGATCGACCCCCTGGTACCGCATTTGCGCTCCGACAATCAGAAGGTCTTCCCGCTCCATACAAGTCAGCGTCACATACAGCATCGATTCCCTCGCTAGTCAGCGATCAAGCCGGTGCCATTGCAACGCCGGCAGGAAGTCCGAATCTCTCTGTTTTCGTCGTCGTAATCAATATACACTCCCCGGCCCCAGCAGGAAGGGCAAGTCTGCTTCCAACGATGTTCAAGGTGATACCGAATCCAACAATCCCAGATCCGGCTGAACACCTGATCCCCGTCTGGGAGAAGTTTGTGGGGCTCGATTCCCAGTTCCACTCGGCCTCGTATGACATGCAGGGCAGCCTGATAGTATCTGGGGTCCAGCAGACACAGTTCCGTGATATCGAGCTGCCAGTCACTGCCGTTGTAGGCACTCAGAACGACCTGAGCAGCGGCTCTGCCTCCAGAGGTGTCGGTTTGGGCAAGTGCGGTGAGAAGTTCCACGGCCCTTTGATACTCTTCCATGCTGATTGTCGTTAATGCCAGCTTAGCAGCCATCGCAATTCTCCCAAGATTCGTTTTTCTCCGAAATAACCCTTGTCAGCGGCGACCAGCAGGCTGATCGCCATAATGCCAGAGACCACGAGGGTTTCGGTGATGGTGCGGGTGATGTAAAATCCGGCTCCGAAGCGCCGGCCATTCGGGGTGAAGAGAGGCACTCCGCCCCGGCTCAGTCCATCCTGAACGATGTGGCAGAGACAGCCGAGAATCAAAAAAGCGGTCACCAGCCCGGCCGGCAGAAAAAATGCCCGGGCCATCGGAACCATAATCACGCCGGTAATGATGTAGAAGGGAGTCCAATGGGTAAGGGTTCGGTGCCGGACCAAACCGGCCTCCAACAGATCGGGAAGTACGGAGCCGAAGCCGGCGACAATCGCGGGGAGGATACGGCCCACTGCGGCGAACACTATGCAGACCGTGCAGATTTTGTGGTTCTGCCAGCGCATTCAATTCTCGTCCCGGTAATACGTTTCCGAGTTGTCCCTCAATACTATTATTTCTTCACCAGCCGGAGAGGGCTTTCCCAAGGGATTGTGTACCAATTGACGGAGATTGTTCCGGATCTTGCCAGGCAAGCCATGATTCCAGTTGGCTTGTGGACGAGCAAGCATTACATGTTGCCCGCTTCGGACGGCAGAGGGTTGTGTATCACGCATCGACCAGACCAACAGAGCAATCCCGGTCAGGACCAGCAGGATTTTCAGCCAAACAGGAACAACGTTAAGACGCATGTTCCCCTCCACCAGCCAATGGCATCATTGAGGGAGTGGTGACCAGATGCGGAAAGGTGCCCTGTTCTTGCCGGCACAGTTAGTCGCGAGGCTGAAGCACCTGGTAGACTCTTTTGCGGCCGGGACTGGTTTTCTTCAGGACGATCCGCTCGAAAGCTTGTTCGGCTTCGCTCTGATCCCAGAAAAACCAGGCACGCCTGTCTCCAAGATGGCCTTTGCGACCCGAGAGCTTTTCAACGACAAACCCTTCCTGGAGCCGCAGTAGCTTGAGCTGATACCAAGCATTCATTGCGGATTCGGCCTCCAGCATGATATTTCGAAGAATGGCCGGGGTTTGCTCTCTCACGTTTCACTCCAAGCTTTTTCGTCTATTTCCTTTATCGGGGAGGGGGAAATGCCTCTGGGAGGAGTGGTTCACCATGCCGCACCTTGGGAAGGTTGACGTATAGTTATTTTGGAATAGACAGAATTGAACCCCACCAGAAATACCTGCCTTTATTCAGGCGACTTATTGGGGAACAAATTCTTTTCCTTGGGCCGATGCCAGGGTTGCCTTGGCGTCGTTCTATTTAGGTGTATATTCAGAAGATATTGGGGCGGAGTCCGAGCGTAAAATTGCGAAAAATTGATCGTTGGTTTCGGCGCCGCCCACTGATTGAGGTGTTGAGGGGGAACAGATTTTTGCTGAACGAGTCAGGAATTCGGCAGATTTCTGAAGTCTGGGCGGCGGAATGAATTAGTAACAGAATAACCGAAGCGATCGCTGCATATGAATCCGCCTCCCAAGGGTGACTCCGGCCCCAGGCCCAAATAACTTAACCCAAGTACTTCCGACAAGCTCCATCACTTGGAAAAATTCGGCGAAATTGATTGAGATTCATGGCAAGCCTCTTTTCAAAAGGATTGCCCATCATACTCGCGCCAAGTTATGTCACACCCACGTTCTTTTGGTGGATAGATCTGTGAAAATTGGCGTCAGAGGCAAAGTGTCTTGCGAAAATGGCTAGGTGAACATAACCCGAGAAACGCAACCTGCCCTCTCACTGATTCAAAAAAGAACCTAAAGAAATTATAAAAAATAAGACCATCGTATGCCTAAAGTTTGAGTTTTAGCGCCACTCTCAATATCAAAATTATTTAGATATTCAATCATTATCTGTTGATTGTTTTTCAAACTCCAAAACATTGAAGCACCAATAGCATGATTTTCTTGTTTGTCTCTTTTCCTAATGCCATCAATTTCTGTTTCACCTCCACTGTTGAAAAAATAGTCTAATGAAACAAAAAATTCTTTTTTAAGGTTGTAACTTAAATGAGTTTCTAAGCCAAATAAGTCGGATTGTGATTTTTTGACTCTCTTTTGTCCAGAAAAAAACTCGTCATTGTCCGCATGAAATTTTATATTCATAATAAAGTCCAGAAAAAGATCTTCGCCGAATCCTTTAACAATCCCTATTTCAGGCTTAATAGTCCAGCGATTTTCCCCAAGGTTCAATGATCTATTGGTGTGATAGCTTCCCACAGGAATCGTGACATAAGGAGAAAATCCGATCCAAAGCTTTTTCTCAGGAGCACTGACAAACCAGAAGGTGGCCAAAATCATCGGGTCAAAAAAGCCCGAATCTGACAGGGCCTCTCCCCCTAATGCCATATCCCTATCTCCAAACATCATAAAAATCTGAGGATTAACAATAAAATCGCCTTCTCCGTACAAGGCTTTGCCAATTTTCTTGTAATATACCGGCCTGAATATACCTATATTTGATGACAGATTAAGATCACTACTTATTTTTTTATTAGCCGCATACATATTGTTGGCTGAAAAATGTTTAAAATAGGTACAAAACAAGAAGGTCCCTTCAGGGAAAGGCTTATATCCTCTTGCGTTCCCAGCCCAGGATTGTAACGGTACGCATAGGCCAATCAAAATTGAACAAATAGCTATTTTCTTCAATTTTTTCTCCAAAAATCTGGAAAACCACACATCAAGAAGCCCCATAGGTTTCAAACCTACGCTCTAAATATCAACCAGTACGCCAATTCAAAAGAAGAAGACTTAAACACTTGTAAACCCTAGTGCTTAATTTTAAAAACTCGCTAAACACATAGTTGACTGCATATTTTATTACAATAAAAGTATATGATTACAAAATTATAAAAATTACTGTTTTTTAGAATTTATTTTAAAAAAGTCGACAATTGCTATTTTTTATCAGTTTTTGCCTGGAAAAATTTCTACAAATTGTCCTTTTTATTCCAGAACAAAAAATGGGCGCCTGCCCGTTTGACGCCCAATCAATCAGAATTAAAATCTATATCAACCTAGAAAAAATAGCACCAGCGTGCACCAAAAGTTTTATCTCCCCAACCGGTCTCAACCGAAAAATCATCCCGATAGGAAAACAACAACTGATGATGATCGCCAATCATGAAAAAGGATGTAAGACCTACACCATGATTTTTCATCTCATTGTCTTGATCGACTCCGTCTACTTTAGTTTCCCCTCCCGCAATGAAAAAATAGTCCAGTGATACCGACCAAGTCTTGGTAATGTCATAACTCAGGTGAGCCTCAAGCTGAAAAGTCGGATCCTGCTCCAACTCACTATCACCCAAGTATTCGTCATTATCGGTATAGAACTCCTCGCCAAAAATAATATCAAGATAGGTTTTATCGCCGAACCCTTTGACGATGCCTAGCTCCGGCTTGATAACCCAACGGTTACCTCCCGGACTAGCCATCCTGTTCTTGTCATAGCGGCCTATGGGTACGGTCACCCAGGGAGTAAAACCGATCCAAAACTTATTTTGGGGATCGTTAACAAACCAGAAGGTAGCCAATATCATGGGGTCGCCCATTCCGGATGTGGAAAAATCCGTTCCACCGATATAGTCCCCACTCAACTCGAGATCGACAAAAGGAATGATAAACTGGGGATCAACGGTAAAACCACCATCACCATACAGCGCATCCCCAATATTCACATAATGCACTAGCCTGAGAAGCCCCAGATTGAGGCTCTTGTTAAAAGAGTCTGTTACCTTGTTGTCATTTACGTAATAATTATTTGCAGAAACATGATTAAAGTAAGCGGCGAAAAGGGTATAACCCGCAGGCAATGGAAGGTAATCGCGAGCATAAGCTGCCAAGGAGACCTTCGGAGTTGCTACAATTAACCCCAACACGAACAGGACAATAAACTTTCTCACTACCCACCCCCAAACACGATAGTCTGTTTAAATTTATTAGAATCAACATTCTCCTTTTTCGAAAGTGAGAGGGAGGGGGAATACCCCTCCCTTCACCCCTGTTGTTACATGGCTTTCTTGTAGAGGTCGATCAGGATATCCACTGTAATGTCTCTAGGATTGAAGAAGGTGCAGAAATCGTTATAGGCATTTTCAGCCAGTTTCTGAATATCAGACTCCTTTATGCCGATTGCTGCATAACCGGAAGGGATGCCGATATCGGCCGACAACGTCCGGATGGCTTCGATGGCCTTCAAGGCCGCCGCTTTCGGAGAAAGTCCGGAAATGTCTTCACCCATTGCTATGGCAATTTCGCCAAACCGTTCCAACCGGGCCATAAGGTTGTATTCGCATACCACGGGCAACGCAATTGCATTGCAGACCCCGTGCGGCAGGTTCAGCATGCTGCCAGGCTGATGGGCCATGGAATGAACGCAGCCGAGACCGGCATTGCCGAAGCAGAGCCCTGCCAAGTATTCGGCATAGGCCATGGCTTCGCGAGCCGCCATGTCCTGGCCGTTAGCAACGGCCTTGCGCAACCACTTGGCGATGAGCCTGACCGCTTCAAAACCGCAGGCATCCGTAACCGGTGTCGTCAACTCAGTCAAGAGCCCCTCGATGGCATGGGTCAAGGCGTCCATGCCGGTAGCCGCGGTCAGCCCCGCCGGCATGCCCCGATGCATGAGGGGGTCGTTGATGGCAACATTCGGCAGCATATTCGCATCGCCAAAAACCTTTTTGACGTGGATGCTTTCATCGGTGATCACCGCATAGCGAGTCATCTCACTCGCTGTCCCGGCGGTGGTGTTAATGCTGATGTAGGGAGGGAATGGCTTGGTTAGAACAGCCGGGAAGATGTAATCGCTGAGATCGCCGTCCTGGCTGATCACGATGCCGACCCCCTTGCAGGTGTCATGGGAACTGCCGCCACCGAGCGAGATGAGGCCATCGCAATTGTTGTCCTTATAGGCTTTTACCCCTTCGCTGACATTGCCATATGTGGGATTGGGCTGGGCCCCATCGAAAAGCACAACCTCCACCCCCGCCTTTTCGATCAGTTCAATGATCCGGGCGGCAACGCCAATCTTCGACATGCCGGGGTCGGTGACAAGCAGAACCTTGGTCGCACCGAGTTTCTTCGCTTCCTCGCCAACCTGCTCAACAGCTCCTGCACCCATCAGCGCGACGGGGGGGGTAAAAAAAGTGTAGACCTGCTTTACAAATTCTCTCGACAAAGCCATGAGGTGTAAGCTCCTTTGAAAATGGGCACGCTTTATCTGCGCACCAAAAATCCCATCTTTTGCCAGGCGATCTGCGACCCCTTACCCGAAAAAGGCCCTCCCACTTCCTGACAACTCCCCAATCCACCTTCGCGCAGGAACATCAGATATCGGTCAAGCATGGTCACCCCCTTTCCCTGATATCCTGCCAAAAACGGTGGCGATTCAATGTTTCGTTGTCCATACAAGGCAAAGACCGTACCCAGTCCAAGCGATCGGTAATTATCTAACGATAACTGATAGTTACATGTGTATAGCGGGAATCACTGTTCTTTTGGCTGGTGCAAAAAAACATACAGGAAGGTACACAGCAGGTGAGTAACAAGGCAGGTTGTCATCTCGCGCAAACATCTTCTAACCGACCAAAGCCGGCCGGGGTCGCAATGCTGGTAAAGGACCACACCCGAGACGATGTCAAACATCGTTACAATTTTTATTTTTTCGCACCCTCACAAAAAGGCCCGTCTGAGTTACTCATGGGGAATGCCTGTTCTGCAACAACTCCCTTGAAGCAGGTGCCCCCCCCTGACATAAGCGATGAACAAAAGAAACAGGACTATCCGAAATCCAGTCAGCCAAGAAATCTCTCCAAAACGAGGTTTTACCTAGTTAGCTGTTTCCCACCCAGACCGTGCCGGTGGTCTGCAAATTTTTACCCCAAATCGCTCTAACATCTGTCAGGGAAGCTGCAACATTTTTGCGACTTTCCCGACACTCGCCCGCCGGCCGGCAGCCTCCTTTTCAGCCGGCAGCAGGCGCCGAAACCGTGTCCAGAAAGGCATCCGCCAACTTGTACGGATCCGATCACATCCTTAGCCCTCTTTCGCATCCACCGTCCACCAGCCCCCTGTAAACAATTTTTCTGGCTGTAGAAATTTTCGCACCCCTTGGAATAGGTCACAACGACCTCTTTCCTCTATCAATTAATACAAGCACCCGAATTTAGGCAATTTTTTCAACTCCAAGGAATATGGTACAGCTTGTGCTCAAAGGCCCTTTGACAAGAATTGGCATAGCGTATCCGACTTTGGCGAACGCTTCCCCTGCATTGTGGATGTCACGTCCACGGGAAAGTGTTCGTCTTTCCAGCACTCATTTCATTGCATCGGAGGAAAAACCTTCACAAGGAGCAATCATGGGAGACAAAATCATTCGGGTAAACATGTCCAGCCTGACTACGGCCATCGAACCGGTTCCGGAACATTGGCAAGGCCTCGGCGGCAGAGCCCTGACCTCGGTTATTGTTACCGAGGAAGTTCCGCCCCAGTGCGACCCGCTTGGTAAAAACAACAAACTGGTTTTTGCGCCTGGACTGTTGACCGGCACGGCCGTAGTTAACTCCGGCCGTCTTTCCGCGGGATTCAAAAGTCCGCTTACCGGGGGCATCAAAGAAAGCAACGCCGGTGGTTCTGCCGGACAAAAGCTTGTAAAACTCGGCATCAAGGCCTTGATCATCGAGGGCCTTCCTCTAAAGGACACCTGGTACAACGTGCACATTCAAAAAGATGGTGCCGTCATCACGGAGGACACGGAATATGTCGGCAAGGGAAATTATGAGCTGTTTAAGGCCATCGGCGAAAAACGAAGCAGCCAATGGGGCGTCCTCGCCATCGGGCCTGCCGGAGAATTCCGAATGACCTCCGCCAATATCTCGGTCAAGGACCCGGACGGCAACATCCGCAGCCACGGACGTGGCGGAGGCGGCGCCGTCATGGGCACAAAAAGGATTAAATACATTACCATCGACGATGCCGGCGGTCCCGGTGTCACCCTCGCCGATCCGGAAAAATTCAAACAGCAGGCCCGCATGTTCGCCAAAGGGCTTCTTGACCATCCCATTACCGGCCATGGCTTGCCCACCATGGGAACCAACGCCATGGCAAACATTGTCAACGAGGCCGGCGCCTTTCCCACCAAGAACTTTCGCTATGGCCAGTGGGAGGAGGTGGATAAAATTTGTGGGGAAACCATGCAAGAGGTAATCGTATCCCGCTCCGGCAACCCCAGCCATGGCTGTCAAAAGGGCTGCATCATCAAATGTTCCCAGATTTACACTGACCCGAAGGGCGAGTATGTGACATCGGGCTTCGAATATGAAACCATCCAGCTGTTAGGTGCCAACGCCCTGCTGAAAGACCTGGACATCATCGCTAAGTGCGACTGGGTGATGGATGACATCGGCATCGATTCCATCGAGGGCAGCGTGGCTATCAGCACGGCCATGGAAGCCGGTATCCTGGATTGGGGAGATGGAGAGGAAACCTACCGTCTCTTGGAAGAGGAAGTCCGCATAGGAACCCCACTCGGACGCATTCTCGGAAATGGCGCCGGATCCGTTGGAAAGGCCTATGGAATCACCCGGGTACCGACTGTCAAAAACCAGGCTATACCAGCCTACGATCCACGCACCATAAGAGGCTTCGGCATAACCTATGCCGTTTCAACCATGGGAGCTGATCATACGGCGGGGTACGCCATTGCCACCAACATTCTCAAAATCGGCGGCTTCGTAGAGCCCCTGGAAGACGATGGGCAAGTGGAACTTTCTAGAAATCTGCAGATCGCAACGGCGGCCCTTGACAGCACCGGGCTTTGTCTAATGGTCGCTTTTCCGGTTCTTGACGTACCCGAGTGCTTTACCGCTATCTACGAACTGATAAATGCCCGCTACGGTCTCAGCCTGACCGCCGAAGATGTTACGGCCTTAGGCAAGATGGTACTTAAGGCCGAACATGCCTTCAATCAAAAGGCAGGACTTACCAATGCCCACGATCGCTTACCGGAATTTTTCGACGAGCCTCTGCCGCCGCACAATATCGGCTGGAATTATCCGGGAGATAAGATAGACGAATTCTGGAATTTTTAGCCGTTTTGGCAGCGCGCTCCGTTTTTAGCGAATCGGCAGAAATGCATTTCTGGTCTTGTGACCGAAGGGCCCGAATATGGTTTGCTGGGGCCAGCCGTTAAAATGCAGACACATTCAACCATAAGCGCAAGGTGGGGCGAACCGGTGCGCCCCACCTATATTCCACACATTAGGCCAGCGGATCCCGCCAACCACTCCCCCTCGAATGCTAAGAATATAGAATCAAAAGAACTATTCCCGGTCTCTGCAAATACCAAAACTTTGTTTTGTTTAAATCTATGCCTACCAAATCTGCGAATAACTTTGCGGCTATACCCCTTGTAAAAAACGTTTTCAGCATGTTATGGTCCGTATACACTTTTATGCAATTCATGGGTAATCCTCCGGATTTTTCGGGAGTTCACTCAATTCTCTAAAAATTTCAAAACTCGATAAAACAACAATTTAGAAGTTTGCTGCAATCGCGCTAGGGCCTTTCATAGATCAGGCCTGCAATAGCCTATTGGTATAGCTTTTCCAAATCCGGACCCCTTGCTGGAATGGACCTTCTTGCGTACCAGGATTAGTCAGGATTGGGAGAGAGCTGTATGATGTGGCGAAGGATTGCCGGGTTATCCGCTCTTGTGTATTTAAAAGAACATCAACGAGGCCCGACCATGTGCATACCGAAAAAGCAGCTCCTGAATATTTTGAACTCCCTTCCGAATTTAAAATTCATTGTGGACAAAAATCTTTGCTTGGCTTTCTCCAAATCCGAAGGCTTTTATCGAAAACCTCCTTGCTTCGAAGATTTCAGAAACGCGGCAATGTGCGACCCCGACGACATCCAAAAAGTTTTTGCAACGGGAGAAGTTCTGAGCACTGAAAAAAAACACTCGGCCCAGGGGCCGACCCAAGTAAGTCTTTTTCCCATATTTGACGATGTCGGCACCGGCATGGTCGGCATATGTCACCATCCCTCCAAGATACGGCAGCACGTTGAAAACACCGTCGTTGACAATCAAATCGCCTTCGAATCGATTATCGACACAGCGCCACTGGCAACCATCGCCCTCGATAACAACCTGAAAGTCATCTACTGGAACGCTGCCGCGGAAAAAGTTCTGGGGTGGAAACGAGAGGAAGTCATCGGGCAGCCTTATCCGGTACTTGCAACAAGCTACCGCAGCGAAATCCTGAAAAATTTGCGGCGGATACATCAGGAAATGCCCCCCCGTTTTCTGGATAGCCAGCGCATTCGCAAAGACGGCACCCTTATCGATATCAGCCTGTCCTGCTCCATCTTAAAAAATCGCCAGGGACGCCCTATCGGCTACGTGGCAATTATGGCAGACATTACCGCCCGCAAGGAAGCACAACGGGCTCTCAAGGAGTCGGAAGCTAATTATCGCACCATTTTCGATGCGGCCAATGATGCCCATTTCGTATTCGATGCTGAAGATGCCACGATTCTGGACGTCAATCTGAAAATGTGTGAAATGTATGGTTTCGAGAATCGCGAAGAGGCCTTGAGGCATAACGTTGAAGAAATGATGGCGGGCTACCCGCCCTATACCTTGAGCGATTTGCTGCCCCTCATCTGGAAATCCAAGGATGGCCGCTCACAGAACTTCGAGTGGTTGGCCAAACATACTTCCGGTCGTCTTTTCTGGATGGAAGTGGTCATGAAAGGCATTGTCATAAGCGGGGAATACAAGGTTCTTGCTGTTGTGCGGGACATCATGGAGCGCAAAGCCAGGGAAGAGGAAAACAAAAGAATGCAGCAATCACTGCTTCAGGCAGACAAGATGGCCGCTATTGGCACCATGGCGTCAGGTATTGCCCACGAAATAAATAACCCCAACAATTTTATTCTTTCCAACTCCCAATTCCTTTCCGATATCTGGAAAGACATTATTCGTATCCTGTCTCTCTATTGGGAGGAGAACGGAGAGTTTCATCTTGGTAAAATGCCTTATTCTTCGGCCCAAAAAACCATCCCCAAAATGCTCGAAGGGATATCCGATGGGGCCAATCGCATTAAAAATATTATTACAGCCCTAAAGTCTTTTTCACGCCAGGAGAAAATATCCCTGGATCAGACAGTGGATATCAACAAAGTCATAAAAGCCGCTCTATTGATGCTTCGAAATAAAATATCCAAGCACACCGATTATTTCAACTTTCATTTAGAAGAAAATGTTCCCTTGGTAAAGGGCAACTTTCAACTCTTAGAACAGGTTATTGTCAATCTGAGCTTGAACGCGCTTGAGGCACTGCCGAACAAGAATCGTTCTATCAACATAAGTACGTCATACTCAGAGGCCGAAAATAAAGTTAAAATAATGGTGCGGGATGAAGGTGTCGGCATAAAGGATGATGCCCAAAACTTGATTTTTGATCCATTTTTTACAACTAAATTCGAAACTGGCGGAACCGGGCTCGGTCTTTCGATTTGTTTTACTATTATCAAGAAACACAATGGCACCATACAGTGCTTTTCGAAATTGGGAGAAGGAACTACATTTACAATAGAGCTACCTGCTGAAAACCTTAAAAATGGAGAAAACTGATGAAGATCCTGATTGTTGACGATGAGGAACACATTTTGCTTTCTACGAAATCCGTGCTCTCTTTTGCCGGCATTCAGGATGTGAAAACCATTGAGGACAGTCGCCTGGTCATGCCAATTTTAGCTTCAGAAATTATTGACCTTATCATCCTCGATCTGTTTATGCCCTATATGTCCGGCAAGGATCTACTTAACGCCATCAGCCAGAACTACCCGCATATCCCGATCATTGTTATGACGGCTGCAGATGAGGTTGAAACGGCCGTCGAATGCATGAAGGCAGGCGCTTTTGACTACCTGGTAAAACCTGTGGAAAATACCCGTTTGACCACTTCAGTTAAGAGGACGATAGAAATCCACAGCTTGAAATATCAGGTAATGCAACTTCAGGAACACCTGCTTGGCAACACGATCAAAAACCCGTCAGCCTTTGATCCAATTATTACAGCCAGCCCGAAGATGTCTTCTCTTTTTCAATATTGCGAAGCTATTGCGGAATCCGGTCAACCCGTCACAGTTATCGGGGCCACGGGCGTGGGTAAGGAGCTGGTGGCAAAAGCCATCCATGACGTGAGTGGACTTGGTGGCAATTTCGTGGCGGTCAATGTTGCTGGCCTGGATGATCACATGTTTTCCGACACCCTTTTCGGCCACAGAAAAGGTGCCTTTACCGGCGCGGACCAAACGCGCAGAGGCTTGATCGCTCAGGCAACCGGCGGAACTTTGTTTCTTGATGAGATCGGTGATCTGTCGGAAACATCCCAAATCAAACTCCTCCGCCTACTTCAGGAACAGGAGTACTATCAGGTTGGCTCGGATATTCCGCAGATAAGCGATGCGCGAATCATCGCCGCCACCAACAAGGATTTACGTAAAATGGTGGAAAAAGGCACGTTCCGCAACGACCTCTATTTTCGCCTCTGTACTCACCAGGTTCAAATCCCGCCTCTTCGGGATCGCCTCGAAGACATTCCGCTGCTGCTTGAGCATTTCCTAGACAAGGCGGCTAAAACCATGAAAAAGAAAAAGCCCAGCTACCCCGCTGAGCTGATAACGCTTCTTTCCTCCTACGATTTCCCCGGGAATGTGCGTGAACTCAAAGCCTTGGTCTTTGACACGGTTGCCCGTCACAATAACGGCATGCTTTCCCTAAAAAGGTTCAGGGAACTTGTCGGCAACCAGCCGTCCCCCCCGGCTTCAACGCCCTTCAAAACAAAGTTGTGGTCGATACACTGCAGGGGAGACTGCAGCGATTGCCAAAAATCTGCGAGGTAGAAAAATTCCTCATTGAGGAGGCCATGAAACTAGCCAAGGGAAACCAAGGCATTGCGGCTTCCATGCTGGGGGTTACGCGCCAAACTCTCAACAAGCGCCTGCAAAAAGCCAAGAAAAAACCGGCTCAATTTTTATAATTTTTGAGTCCGAGGATATGGTATTAACAAGGGCTGGTTCGGGCTTGAGGTCGCATTGTTTTTGAAAACGGGATCGTCGACTTTGAATTGTCAGGTCCCGACGAGTTAATTCGGGACAGGGGAAAACAATGGTAACTGCAAGTCCCTGGTGCTCAACTGCTTCGTATCGGTTGGTTCTTTGGCCTCAGTTTTCCCCGGATAGTCGCTTCCGACCCCACTCGCCGATCTGGCCGCCTTTCTTTCGGCGCCCCTTGCCCGCGCTATCAGGCTCAGGTATTCCTCGTCGCTCAACGCCTCGTATTCCTCTTTTGAAATGTCTCCGGGAAGCCCCGGCCGCCAAGGCTCTCTCTTTTCGACAACAAATTCCGGTCTGTTCGCGGCATTGGCAACCATCGAAGCAACCAGGAGCGGAAAATGGATAACCTCGCCGAGGGGGTTGGCAAGGGCGACAAAACCTGTTTCCTGTTCCGCTTTTCGGAGTGAGGCAGCAGAACAGCCCGACAGTATCAGCGCAGCTATTACAAAAATGGCCGTATTTATCATCATTTTTCTCCTTTAACACAGGGGTAGGGCAAAGAGGATAGCAGTACTATGTCTTCCACGAAAAAGACCATCGCGCCATTCTCCAAACCTGAAGCCAAAGCCTCAGCCAAAAAGAAAACGCGATGGTCGGATTTCTCAGAAATTGCCGGTGTCCGCGAAGGAATAGAATCCCTTCTCACCGACAATCAAATGATCCAGCACCCGGATGCCAAGAAGGTCGCCGGCTTGCTTGAGCCGTTTGGAGATCTCGATATCCTCCCGGCTTGGTGTCGTATCCCCCGAAGGGTGGTTGTGCAGGAAGATGACCGCTGCCGCCGAAGACAGCAGCGCCGATTTGAACACCTCTCTCGGGTGAACAATGCTCGCGCTAAGCGAACCGATGGACACCGTGTCGTAGCAAATGATCCGGTTCTTGGTGTCCAGGTGCAGCGCTACAAAGTGCTCCTTGGATTCCCTGCCAAGGTCACGGAAAAGTTCGAAGGTGTTTTCCGGACTTTTGCAGGTTTTTGTCACCCAGGCCGGAGCTTTCTCCCTGACCACCTCGTTTTTAAAGATGGCCCGAATCGAACGGATGCGGATTCGTTTGGTTTTCTGTTCCGGCTCAAGGCCGAAGAAGTTTATGGCTTCCATGTCTTGTCCTCCTGTGGGGGGCAGACATGGGCCCCTTCCGGGGGCTGTGTCAGCCCCCGTGTTGGGGTGATTTTAATTTAAAATCCATGTGGCGACCGGTTTCCGGGTCGTTTTTCCAAGTGACGTTTCATTCCGACCCCCGCATGGGGGCGACTTCTAGCGTCCTCAGGGGGGGCATGACGGTGGTCTCCTCCAGGACGACTTTGGGATGAACTTTTTTGACCAGGATTCAATTCTCCGAGGAAGCTTCAAGGTCAGAGTGGTTGACGACAAACTCCCGCCTCTCCTTAAACTCCTCCCGCTTGCCCCTGTTCCATTGCTGGACGGGGCGGAAAAATCCGCACACCCTGGAGTAGACTTCGGTTTTAGCATTGCATCTGGTTACCATTATTGTCTCCTTCCTTGATTACTTATCCAATAATCCCCACGCCAAACTTCAGTTACTTTTCCGTCAGGGCGTCCCTGAGCATCCCAAAGACCGTTTCCGGCAGTTCCGAAAGCTTCTTTAGGGTTTGATTCTTACGGAAATAGCGTCCGGTTACACCGTTGTCCAGAATGCCCAGTCCCATCATCTCAATGCCTTCGGCTTCGAGTTTCCGGATCATGGCCTTGACGGTTGCCGGATTTCTTGGCTGGCCATCGGTTGCAACCAGGACAATTTTCCTGGATTCCCGCCGAACGGCCATTCGAGCGCGGGCCCAGCCCAAGGCCGGAACCAGAGGCGTACCTCCGCTTGCGCCGATGCCATAGCCGGTTTTCGACCTGGCGACCGACTGGCCGAACCGGGTCAAAGGAACCACCCGATTATCCGTTCCGGGGAAAGCCGCTGTCGCCACACTGACGCCGGGAATGGTTCCCAAGGCGTCGGCCAACGCCAGGACCGCCTTTTTTGCCAGCCCGATCCTTGGACCATCCATTGATCCCGAACGATCCAGAAGGATGAGAACCGCAGTGTGGATGGCGCTTCTTTCCTCCTTGCGCCTGAAGATGCGCGGATCGCTGGTGGGCAGGCGATGCAGAACACGGTGATCCACCAGGCGCCCCCATCTGCCCGCACCGGACCTTTTGAGCCTGGAGGCCTGCACCAGCCTTGTCAGCCTGGAACGCAGGCCAACCGTTTCAGCCCGAACCTGATGAAGGTCGGGCGGTGGCCCGGAAAGGAGTTCATGGGCAGGGGTTTCTCCGGGGTAAATCCCGGTCAGGGCATGCTCCTCGCTGTTTTGGGAAGTGGCGCTCAGTTTTGCGGCGCAATGGGTGCCGATGTCTCCGAACGCTCCTGGATCTTCATCGAGGATTTTTCTCAGTGCCTTGCGGCATCGGGAAGGGTTGGGGTCGGAGGCTGTATTCGCCTTCTCTCCGCCGTCCCGGTCCGAACCGGACAAGGCATCATGATCCTGGAAGGAAGGGGAGCCACTGGAGGCATCCTGCTTGCTGTCTCCGTCCAATTTCGACGGGGGAGGGCATTGCCCTTCTTGCCCTTGGTCACTCTGGCCATCGGCCTCGCTTTTTTGTTCTTGAGCCTGATTTTTCTGTTGCTTATCGGCCGCATCCTGTTCCTGGCGGAGCAATTGAAGAATCTCCTCCGCCATGGTTGCTGCCTGCCCGGTTGATTGCAGGGCTTTCACACCTGTCAGCACCTTCTCGATTTTCCCAACGAGGCAAGGGCCAAGAAGTCCTTCCAGCTCCTGGCGTGCTTTCCGGGCAATGGGCTCCAGGGCTTCCTGTTTCAGCACTCGGCTTCGACACGCGGTCAATATCCAGGCCGGCAGAAGCTGTTCTGGCCGATTGGCTTCCGGGGTGAAGGCTCCTTCCTGCGCAAGATGATTCGCCAGGTTTCGTAGGTTTACCGCGCAACCGGGATAGGACCCGCCCATCTCCAGTTCAATGCGGATGTCTTCAAGAATGTTGGTGAGCGCCCTGTGGATCGGTGTGCTCCCCACGTGAGAAAAATCGGTATGGCGTATATGCCCGGCTTCGTGATCGATGTACCCACGGGCCAGAATCCAAAGGGACTTGTCACCTTCGGGAAGGGCCGGCAAGTAGATGGTGTTGCCATCGGTTCTGGCCTGGCTCCCCTGCATGACGACCTCGACGCCCATTTTGTTGCCCATCGCCATGGCGACCACGGGCAGGGATTTGATGAATAGGTGTTGGCTCATGGTTCCTCCGGCAAGACGCCCCCCGTTCGGGACGTCTCAAAAAACGCCCCGGAACGGCGGGGGAAGGATCAAAACCAGGTTGCTGGCATCGTTACGGGCTGAACCGCTGGCTGAATCATCTCCTTGATCTCGTGTTCGGAACTTTCCGTTTCGCCATGCGACTCCCATTCCTCCAGACCAGGCTCACTGGGCAGCATAATCCCGTCGAGGTTGGTCAGGGTGTTCAGGATGCCCACAAGGGTGTGAAAGTCACGGCCTTCGAGCCGACCAGACCTTGGCAATCCGGCCAGTTCAGCCTCGATGCCGTCGATAACCGGGGCCAGGCTGCCGTCCAGAAAGGACAGACCCTTGGCCTTATCCAGAATGGCTCGAATGGGGCGCAGGGCCTTCTGCCCGGCCTGCGTCTTCCCTCGAAAGGAAGCTTCCCACGATTGCCTGGCGGCCTGCGCGATTTCCTGAAACAGTTGGCCACCCAATCCCTGGAGCGACTGCTCAAGGCCACCGTTCAAGCCCTCAACGCTCTGAACCTGATAGGTCTGGAAGGCGAAGGAGAGCCGCTCGGAAACGTGCTCCGGCAATTCGACGGCCTGTGCGACCATCAACCGCCAGCGATCCGGGATGGTGTCCATCCAGTCCGACACGGACTGCTGGTAGTTCCTCAGAAATGCGGATTTTTCCGCCTCGAATTCCGCCGCGACCTTTTCCAGCTCAGCGCCTACCGCCTGAGCTTTGTCTTCGGGAACGGCGAAGCCACCCAGAAAACGGACGCCCGAGGCTTCACAGATGCGTTCCGCACGACGGCGAAGTGTTTGGAAAGGTTTAAGCAGGCTCGGGTTGCAGATCTTCTTGATGCCGAGCGAGGCGAGTTTTTCCGGGGGGATTTCCCCGGCTGTGAGATTGAGATCGGCGGCCTGAAGCTTTTTCTGGCCGCTCCAGATATGAATGTCGAGGCTGATGCAAACCAGTTTCTGGAGCAGATCGAACATGGTGGCTTCTCCTTGTCGTCAACGGACTGCGGGAAAGACACCAGGCCCCCAAAGCGGGGAGCGTCTTTCCCGCAGCGGGGTTTCGGTTAGAACCAGGCTTGGCTGCTGCCTTCTATCCATCGGGACACGGCCTGAGCCTGCCGGTTTTCCTTGGGTGGAGCGTTTTGCGCTGGGCCGGGCGGATCAGGTATCAGCCCGGGTTGAAAATCTGCCGACCTGGACCAGACAGCGCCATACGTTACGGCGATGATGTCGTAGCCTTTGGCCAGCTTCTCGTTGATTTTGCGTTTTAACATATTTCGGGAGGGATGGTTGCTGAGCACCCTGGACTGGCGGATCTGCCCGGTACGTCCCCAGCAGGAGAGCACATGCTCACCGGTCAGAAACCCCAGCCAGTCCTTGCCTCCATGGGCGTTGGGACAGCGCATCCAGACGCCGCAGATCGTGTTTTGCGGTATTTGCATGTCACCCTCCGAAGATCCGCTGGACAATTTCCGACAGGGCGCTGCGGCTCTCCGGCTCGGCCCTGAAGGACAGGGCGCGTTCCAGGGCGTGGTGCAGCGGGTTTATCCCCTGGGCCGCCATGGGCCGGAAGAACTCCGCGAGCTTCGCCCACCGGACCAGAGTCCGGGTGGAGAGGGTGACTTCGATCTGTCCGCCAAGAAAGAGCTTTCGCACCTCGGCGGCGTAGCTGATCATTCCCTTCCTGATCTCTTCGGGGATTGTGGGGGCCGCCTGAGCCAGGATCATGGTTTCCTGTTCCGCTGTCGGATAGCCGACCTCGACCATCCAGAAACGGTCCAGAAAGGCCAGGTTCTGGCGCAGGGTTCCCTGGTAAAGTCCGGTCTGGTCACCGGAGCCTGCCGTGTTGCCGGTCGCGATGAACGCGAAACCGAGAGCCGGGAAAACCATTTCACCGCCCTTTTCCGGGATCACAAGGGGCGCCCCCTCGACAATCCCGTTGAGGCCGGCAGCGGTTGCCGGATCGAGAAGGTCGATCTCATCCAGAAGGAACCAGTGTCCTTGGCGCATGGCGATGGTCAACGGCCCGTCCACGAAGGACATGCTGCCGTTCACCAGCGCGTAGTGGCCAATCAGTTCAGGCGTTTCCAATCGGCTGTGGGCCGTGACCCGCTGCACGGAAATGTTCAGGCGAGCGGCGGCCTGGGTGATAAGGGTCGATTTCCCGGAGCCGGTGGGTCCGGTCAGGTAAAGACCTTCGGTACCGCCGAGCATGTGCCAGGCCAGCAGATCCGAGAGGAGTTCCTTGCGAAAGCGGTAGGCCGGGTCCACAGCAGGAACGAACGAGGTCCGTTCCGTGTATCCCCGTACCGTGAGCTTTTCGGGGATTCCTTCCAGATCGAAGGTTTTTGCGATGCTGAAGGATTTGGGAGTCATCGTGTCTTCTCCTTGTCGATGATCGACCGGGGAAGACACGTTCCCCGCCAAGGGAGAAGGTCTCCCCCGGATCGGGGTCGGATCATAAAAAAGGTCTGCCCCTTGTTGAAGGACAAACCCCTGTTGTTTGGCAAAGGTCCGTGCGGACAACGCCTATTTCTGATTATTTAATTCTGACGCTTGTGATGCCTTGTCACCCACCTATCATGGGCAATAATTCCAGCTGCGAATACAAAAAACAGGACCACAAAAAGCAATAAGGGGCCTTGGTTTTGATTTAATTCAAAGCTTAATCGAGGTGCTTTCCATCCAAAGAATGGCTGTTTCCTTCCCGGGGCGCAAAACGCCCTCCTGAAAAGGAAGTCCCTCGCCAGGGCGGTGGTTCGCAGCCTGTTTAAGGTTGGCAGCGTCAGGCGGCTTTGGCGTTTCTCGGCTTGATATCGAGCCTAATGTAACCGGCCCGTTCGGACTTCACCTCTTCGTAAACCTCCGGATACCTGCTTCTGAGCGCCTTAATATCCACGGCTTCGGAAGGTCCGACTTCGAACGCAGCGATAAACAGCGCGTCGGACGCGCCCTTGAAGCGGGTGCCGGTAAAGCCATAAATGTCGCTTTTGAGCTTTTTCAGGCGGTTGTCGCACTCTTTTTTGGCCTGGCTTGTTTCCAGATATTGCTGTGCCAGGATTTCGACCTCCTCGGGAACGTCGCAAGCGCCATCGAGATGCGCCGGGCAGGTCCCGCAATAATCGCAATATCCGCACAGCAGGCCGGGTTCCGGGGCAACAGCGTCCGCCTTCGTAGCATCGAGGGCGGATTTTATGACTTGCCCCTTTTCGACCAGGTGTTCAAAAAGAATTTCATTCGGTTTGTAGTTATTGAACTCATGCCACTGGCCGGCGTTCAGATCGACAGCGAGTATGCTCCCGCCGATCTCCGCGTCCGGAAAGCTCATTTCCAGCAAACCCATCTGGACATGAATCTGGTTTACCCAGGAGGCATAGGGCGCCTCGGGAATGCCGTTGGTGGTCTTCAGTTCCATGATGTGCACCCGGCCGTTCTTCCCGACAAACAGAAAGTCGATATGGCAGCGAAGCCAGGGGTACTTGGGATGGCGTACTTCCACTTCACGCTTGGGGTTCTGTCCTCCCGCGCGAAAGATGCTGTCCACCAGGCCCTCGGCTGCGTGCCCTCGTGCGAAACGCATCAGTGTGGCGGCGTTCTGCTCGACAGGGTGCAGGCGGGACATGACAGCCTTGCGGGGGCAGCCGGCTATATCGGATGCGCCGATATATTTGCTGCGGTCCCCGAGATGCCGGGAATCCTGCGTGCTTTTTTGAATCAGGGCGTATTCGAGGAAGGCTTGAAGTTTGCTCATGCTCCGTCTCCTTTAAAAAAAGGGGGCGGATACAGAAAACCCCTCCGGGGCATGTACCGCCCCCCAAGGGGTTGAAGTGTGGCTTGGATGTTTTTGCGAGCTGTGGTCCGAATTACCTGCGGCGCCCGTTGAACAGCGCGGCCAGCAGTTCCCCTGCCCAATCGGCAATCGCCACGCGATCACGGATGGAATCGGGGTCCTTGCTGTAAAGACCGCCTGTCGGGACGTCTTCGTAGTTTTTCAGCAGATACCTGTTGAAAATGTGGAGATCGGAAATCAAGGCTTCATGGGCCAGTTTCCGGTTCTTGTCCAGCACCTCGGTCAATTCCCGCAATTCCTCGCCTTCCAGCCGCAGCCTGGCTGTCTTCATCTGGCCCTCCATAAGGACGACCTTGCCAAAATAGCCTTCGGCAGTGGAGAGGAGTTTTTCCAGAAGACTGACAGCAACCTCGTCCTGGCTTACCAGCCGGGAAATGATGTTGAGCCGGTCCATGGCGGACAAATCGGGGTTGAAGTGCATGCAAATATACTCCTTGATGGCCAGTCGGTTCACTCTGTCCCCTCCTTTTAACATCAAGCGAGGAAGAAAGCGAGAACCGCAACCAGAGGCGAGCCGATTACCACGCCGGTAGCAACGTTTCCAACGTCGATGTGGAACAGGGTATCAAGGGTATTTTCAATGAATGCGTTCATGTTCTTGCCTCCTTTTGGTGGTCGATGACCCACGGAGAAGACAAGACGCCCCTTGCAGGGAGATAGTTGTCTCCCCTGTGGGGTGGGTGTTGCTGCTCATGGTTTGGGTTAGCTGGCCGTCAGAAACCAGGACTTGGCTTTTCCGTCCCACTGGAAGCCCAATGACTTGAGCAGATTCCGGTGTTCGTAGGATGCCGCATGGATTGTCCGGCTTTCTTCATCCAGTCGCGCTTCGATGTTATGCGCCCGCAAGGCCGACATGATGGCGACCAGGCTTTTGGGTACATCCAGATTGGTTTTTCTACCGGCTTTTTTCTGCCCGAGGGTTTCCATTGCTTCCTGGTAGCGGCAAGCGGGGAGGGTGGTGAGAGCAGAAACGCCGAAGTATTTGAGAAACTTCGCGAGGTCCGTTCCGGTTTCCCGGATCATGTTCGACAAGGTGGAAACCTGTCCCTTGGATAGAAGGATTTCCGCCTCCGCACCTGGCTCGGGTTCTTCGTGGCTGTCACTTTGCGGGGATGGCTCCATGTTGACGGGCGCTTCCTCCAGCATATTTTCGGCCTGGTCCATCTCTTCCTGGACATACAGTCCCGAAAGTTCCTGGGGAAAAGCCCGGCGAATCGCCAGTGCCTCTGCTACCTTGGCAATCATCAGATCCGGCATGGACGCCCAGAAGCGGGTCAGTCGACCTTCCTTGGTTCTCTGGGCATAGGTGGAAAACCTGGCGACGGCCCACAAGGGTTCCTGAAAATCCGTTCGAAGAACGCCAACCTTCGCAGCGAGCGGAGGAGTGCCTTCATCGAGCCAGACTTCCACCCAATTACCGTCCTTGCCGCACCAGTAGGGTCCAAGCTGGCCGGAATATTTCCCGGTACGCTCGGCAATCAGCCGGAAGCCGTCGATAGATGTCTGGATGGACATGACTTCTCGCTTCTGACTGGAATCCCATCGTTTGATGGCGTGGATCTGGCGGGCAAAGGGGTCGAGGCCGGTGCGCTTGCACTGGTTGACAAACAGTTGCAATTCGTCATTGGTGGCTCCCTTGCAGATGGTCCGTTTGATGAGGTTGACTTTTTCCTCGTCGAACAGGAGCGCGGAAGCCGGTGGCCTGTGGGTGTGAGGTACGAGTTGCGTTGTTTGCGCGATCATCTCTGTCTCCTTTCTCGGGCTGAAGCCCAAGCAGGGGAGACAGAATGCCCCCGGTGAGGGAGATTTTTGTCTCCCCTGTGGGGTGGCGGGATGTTGGTTGGCCGTTATTCGTCGTTAGATGGGATCTTCACTTTGCGGCGCGGGCTTGTCGTCGAACCAGCACAGGTCCTCGACCTTTTCCAGAAACCTCACCTGATCCGCCACGATCTCCGAGATGTAGCGGTCCTGCCCGTCCTTGTCCTGATATTTCCGCTTGCGAATTTTCCCATCGACGTAGACGAGCTTGCCCTTGGTCAGATAGTTGTGGCAGGTATCGGCCAGGCTGCGCCAAACGACGATGTTGTGCCATTCGGTGAGTTCCCTGGCCGCTCCGTCCTTGCCCTTGAACCGCTCCGAGGTTGCCAGTGAAAAAGTCGTCACGGGCGTTCCGGAAGCGGTATGGCGGTAGTCCGGATCGGTTCCAAGCCTTCCAATCAGTTGAACCTTGTTGAGCATGACTTCTTCTCCTCTCTTGGGTTTCCCCGGCAAGAAGGAGTCATCCCTGCGCGGGAAGAAGTCTCCTCCCGTCCGGGATGGTTGGTTTTCAGCAACAAAAAACCCCTTCCGGCAGAATGCCAAAACGGGTCTGGTTAATTCGGTATTCCGGCACACGTCGAGAATCGCGTGCACTATAATCTGTCAGCCGCTCTTCGAGGTTGAACCCGGGAAAGCGGGTTAAAGCAGGGGGGCTGCTGTTGCGTGCAGATCAGGTCTCCGGGCAATCCGGTTCCCCTGCGGTTTACGTCCCATGCCTGGGGCTTTGAGATTAGGGGCTTTCCCTAAAATTTCAGTCCTGCTCGAAAGAGCAAGGAGTCACTATAAAAATAGTGTGGATGAATGATTGTATTCTAAAAAATCGGCTCAGGATGTCAAGGGAAAGTCGGCTCCACTGTCTGTCTGAGCATGCCAGGAGCTAACTGACGGCAGGTGTTGCCCCGGATTTTTTGTCCACTGCCTTTTCAAGCGGGTTTTGGAAACCCCGGGGCGCCCGGTAAGACATGCCCATCGCCTCGCACATCTCGGCATTCAGGCGGTTCATTTCCTGCCGCAACTGCTCGTTGCGCTCCAGAAACCGGACCGCCTGATTCACCGGCACGCCGTTGGGGCGGCCGAGCTGATTTCGCAAGCGGTTGATGATGAAGTCATTGGCGGTGAGCAGCCGGATGGAATCGTTGGTTTCCAGGGCCCTGCGGGGGATCACTTCCATGTCGTCCCGCTGAGCCATCTCCAGCTTGCGTTCCCGACGAGCCTGCCGATAATCCTTCTTGCCGTTGCTTGCGTCATCCTTCGCCATGCCTCTGCTCCCTTCGGTAGAAACTGTTTTCAGAAACTGGTTACCCGGTCAGCCACGCCTTCCCCGAACCTCTGCCTGAGGGACTGGTAGGCTTCTTCCCGGAAGGTTTTCTGTTTCCGCACGAACTCGTAAATGGTATTCAGTTCGTTCACGGTGGTTGCATATTCACCCTGGACCAGGGCGATCATGTTTGAAAGGCGCTCCTCGATTTTCTCGACTGCGCCTATCGCCTCCATGACGTTTTCCACCCGGCAGGTTTCGGTTCCGTTGGCGCCGACCGGATCGTTCTGTGAGCTCATGATGCTCTTGCTGGTGGCGAAGATCCCCTTGGCCTTGGCGTACATATCGGTGAGGATGGCGTAGGCATATGCCTTGGCCGTTACATCCGAAAGCTGGGCTATGACCTGCGGCGCCTGTTTCTCTGCCACGGCGGTCTTGAGCACCAGGCCTACGGCCAGCGGGGATGCGTTGATGAACGCCTCGTCGGAACTGTCCAGGATTTGTCGGGCCTTATATTTCGAGGCAACGGCATTCATGCGCTGCTGCACATACTGCCGCAGATTTCGGTTGGCGTCGGTTATGGTGGTACAGGCCCCGTTGCTTTCCTTGCCCTGTGCCGTGCCATTGAGCAGGTCGTCCAGCCCTTTGTTCTGGTCGCAGGGGGCGTCATAGACCACCTTGTAGCCATTGATGCCCATTGCAGGATCGGGAGGCTGCACGAAGATGTCACCCACATAGCCGCGAATCACCGCGAGGTAGGCGGCATCCGTAATTCCAACCCTGGCGGCGGCCTGAGCCAGAACGCTCCCCCCGCCAAAGACGGCCCTGAAATCGGCGCTGCACCCGGCCATGGTGGCGGTGGAAGCCGCCGGATCGGGCTTGTTGTCATCGGCTTTCCGGGCGTCCTGGAAGGCGGTCCAGAGGTCCCCGCCCCCTGTGGACTGCCACCAGTCAGCCTGGATCGCCGCCAGTTCCCCTTGTTTGTTCTGGGGCGCGAAGGGGCTGGCGATGGTTGCCACCAGAGCGCGGGAGGACTTGCATTCGTCAAGCTGGATGTTGTTCAGTTTGTCTGCAATCACTTCCAGCGAGCGGATGGTGTCGGAAACCTGGGGTGCCAGGGTCTTCAGCGCGATATCGAATGCGGCGGCGGGCGCCGCTGACATGATGCGCTGAAGCTTCTGAACCAGATAGTCGGCATTCAGGAACGAAAAACCGCCCATGAACGCGTCGATCCCGCCGCACCCGGACTTCAGGCGTGGTGGAGTCACCGACCAGACATAATCGTTCTGCAGGTTCCACCGGGCTGAAAAGCCGCCGCCAGTGTAGTACCCGCGTTTCTGCCCCTCGAAATATCCCGGGGAAGAAACCGCCTTCTGGTCCACCCAGTCGTCCACCCATCCCGCCGAAGCTGGCAGGGAGACAACCATCAGCAGGGCAGTGACCGCAGCCGGCTTGCCGATGATCCCTAATTTTCTACGCACCCATGTCATGGTTCGCGGCATCCCATGTTTTCGGCCTGAGCCGGGATTACGAGGCGATCATGCGGAACGACCAGATTCGCCACGGAGCACCCGACGGCTGTTGCCAGCGCTTTGCTGGTAATATGCTGCCAGGAAGGGCGCCCCTTTCGTATTGTGACAATAGCCAGACGGTTGCCCGGCCACTTGTCCCCATAAACTGCCGCGTCGCTATAATGCTCGACCAGCACGGCATTGTTGGAGGCGCAGTGTTCTCCCTGAACGGTTCGCCATATGCCATGAATGGCGTTGGTAATGGAAGGACCTGGGTTGTGGCGGATTTCGCTGGCAATGTAGAGGGTTTTCCTCTGACCCCGGACGATACGCAAATGGCAGACGCCCCATGAGCCGGGAACGAATCCGGGAAAAACCAGATAGCGGTCACGGGTTTTAACGTCCTGCGCGGACATCGAAACCACCTCCCTGCTGGAATTCGTAGAGATTGAAGTTGTCCGGGGTGATCTCTCCGCGCAAAAGGCGAATCCCACGGAACACCCGGGCCGTTATTTCCGCCACCGAAGCGACCCCGGCCGCCACCGGGATATAGTCCGGCGGTTCTCTCTGGATCAGCATCAGGGCAGGGGTCGTCAGGATTCCGAACCGGCTCGCCAGTTGGGGTTGCCGGTCGATATCGATCGGTTTCACCTGCCATCTGAACTTGTCCATGAAATACTGAAGGATGGCTTCCTGCTCATGGCAAAACGGGCAGCCGTCCGAATGGAAGTAAAGCAGGGCAAAATCCTCCCTGGCCCCGGCCAGCGTCCGTTCCTGTTCCGCAAGGCGTTGGCGGGTCACGGCTTCCCGCCCGGGCGCCGCCAGAGGGTCATCCTTGGCGACGGACAATTCGGGGTATTTCTGCCAGACCAGATCGGAAGCGTTGGTGAAAGCCAGGGCCTTGCGGCGAATCACGTCCTGAACGGTGTAAAATTCCCGGACATTGGTTTCGGTTGGATTGCGAACCGCTTCCTTGAGAACCCGTTCCGCATATTCCTTTAGTTGGTCCGTATCCATGCTCGCCATCTGATCCACGGAATAAACCGGCTCCTTAGGAAGGTTCTTGTCCTGCGCCTCTTGCTCCTGCTTTGGCGGATCTTCATACCACCACCAGCCTTTCTGGCCTTTCTCCCCGTAAACCTTGGCCCTGGCAGAAACCGTTACAAGCAGGGCGCAGGCGATGATGCCCGCTGCCGCAATTTTCCAGTGACTAGCCATGGCCGGATTCCCTGACGGTCTTGACCTTCTTCGCCATCCTGTTCAAATCTGGACTTTTCAATTTTTCCAGTGCCGACGGCAAAAGACCGAAGGTCTCCACACGGAAAGGGATCAGGGGAACCTTCATGGCTTTGCCATTCTCCATCACCACCAGGCACTGGGTTGTATGGAATCCATGCTTCAGCAGGTCGCCGGCTATCGCCTGTTTTTCACGGTCGAGCCTGGACACGATCCGTCCCAGAATTTCCCGCTTCCGGCCCTCGTCTCCTTCGGCCATCTGGATGGCGGGGGTGGCGCCAATCTGCTTTTTGAGCTGTGCCCATAATTCGTCAGGCTGGACCAGAACCAAACCATCGAGAGTCGATATTATCGACCAGCGCCCCTTTTCCAGTTTGTTGATCCGAAGTCTGAGCACCGACAGCAGTTTGTCGAGGTCAAGGTTGTCAAGACCGCCAAGAGCGTTGCCGGAAACCGTCGCGGCAGGATGCGCTTCTTCCCTGCCTATCGGGGCGGGGGGAATCTGCTCTTGTGGTGCGTTACCCGCAGGTTTGCTCATTTTTGCTGTTTCCGCCTGTTCTTGTTTGGAATCGACAGCCTCTGAGGTATGCGGCTCGGTCAGGGGCTGCGCGTTCTGCCTGGTCTCGGGCAGCGGGCCGTCGGTCAGACGACTGATCTCCGCCAACCGGGTTTCCCGGTCGGCTTCCTTCAAGTCGGCGCCGAGGGGAGTTTCCGCCTTGACCAGGTGGTGCTGGCGAACGGCGAGGCTGATGTCGTCCCGGTTTTTCAAAGACTCGTAACCGGGTATCCGGTTCAGTGCGATGATCGACACGATTGGATGGTCGCCTGTTCGATACAGGGCTTCCTGGTAGGAAGGGATCTTGCCCAAATCGTGGCCAAGGCCCGCGATCAGGGCATCCGGCAGCATGATGGCCTGCTTCATACGCCCGGCCAGGCTGCCGGCCACGTCCAGGCTGTGCCGCCAGAGGGGAACGGTCGCCAGTTTGTCGAATACGCTGCGGTCGTATTTTTTCTCGGACTCGTTTTCGTTGCGCTGGACAACGGAAGGGCAATCCCCGTGCTGGTCAAGAATGGACAGGATGCCCTCAATGACCGCCTTCTTCTCGCCCCTGACCATCGGCCGCTGTACCCATTTGGCGTGGAAAGCCGCGATTTCATCATGTTGATACTTCGGCGCGGATGGGGCCTGGATGGTTTCTTGGGTAATTCGCCAGATCCTTGCAATCTCCCGAAAATCGAGGACTTCCTTTCTCCCGACCCAGATACGGGAAACATCCGCCAGGGTTTTGCTCTCCCTTTCACCGGATTTTTTAGGGCCAGCCGGTTCTGCTGTGATCATGGTTTTCTCGGTTTTGGCAGGGCGAGCCAAAAGCCGAATGCCGTAGGCCAGCGCCATCAGCCCGAGACTGCCCGTGATCGCAGCAACCAGGTCAATGCGCATCGGGCGTCTCCTCCCTGTTGGCGCGGATGGCGGCCGGCGCGTCGGGGAAACGGATTTCCAGGTTGGGGTCGGCCACTTGCGCCGTTCGGCCCCGGTAGCGTCCGCTGTAGGTCATCATGAAAAAGTCGCGCGGCTGAAGGCTCAGGACGTCGTTGACCCGCAACACGTCTTCCTCGATCTCACGCGTGGTGATCTGGGCCTGGCTGTAGATGCTGTTGAGGACTTTCTTCGTTCCGAAATGATTCACGACGTATTCGGAGGTTTCGGCATCCGAGCAGCGCATGAAGATCTTGGTGTTGGTGTTGTCGAGAATGGACTTGGCGAATTCCTCGCCCACGGCGGCGTAGAGCTGATTCACCGACTGGGCGAAGGCATGGACCATCACATCCGCCGACCCGGCCTTGGCGAACAGGTCCTCCACGCCCTGATAGAAGAGGCTTTGCGCCTCGTCGATATAGATGGACAATCCGGGTTTGACCTTTTGCCGTCCGGAGAGGTATACCCGGCCCACGAAGGATTGAATCATGGAGAGGATGACGCGGCCCAGGGTTTCCCCGGCCTCGCGGGTGATCATCGAACCGGTGTGGACGACCAGGATGACGCGCTTCCCGGCTTCCAGTCGTTCCATAAACCTGTTGGAGTCGGCCTTGCCGATGATCTGGCCGATGTTGCCGCTGGATAGCTCATTTAGGCAAGTGCGGAGGGTGGAGGAGACCTTGGCGTAGTAGTCCTGGGGGGACGTCAGAATGTCCTGTATAACACCGGCCACCGATTGCGCTTCGGGATCGTCGATGCGATTCAGGGACTGGATCATGGATTCCAGGGAACTGCGGCGGATGGCCTGGCGGATGGCGTCGAGGTTCTGGGTCGGCACGCGGCCTTCTTCCCGCGCGAGAAGAATGTTGCCCATGATGACTGCCGAGGTGATTTCCTTGGCAATGTTGCGGTAGAATGGCTCCCTGCCGCCCTTGATGCCGCTGACGATATGGCCCACCAGTTCATCGGGCATGAAGTAGTAGGCGAGGGGGTCGATGACAGCGGAGTATTCGGGAAAGACCGGAGTGACCAGCAACATCTCGTCTTCCCGGTCGCAGTGCCGGGCTATATCGAAAATCTTGGTGAAGATCTGCTGATCGCCTTTCGGATCGAGAAAAACGACGCTTTTCCCGGCGTGGATATCCTGCTCGATCATCATTTCCGCAAGGCGGGTCTTGCCGACTCCGGTGGTTCCGAAGACGAAGACATGCCGCTTGCGGTAGCTGTCCGGCAGGGCAATCGGGACGATCTTGCCGGGCTGGTCCATGTTGACCCCGGTGCCCAGGTGAACAAGCGTTTCAGGATTTTTCCCCTTCGACAATCCGAACAATGATTCTCTCCTTGAGTTCGTTGCTCACCTCCTGGATGGCGTGCTTGGGGAGTTTTCTTTTTGTTTCGATTGAGCTGAAGGCCCCGGCAATTCTGCGCACACAGTAAATGGACGGTTCACCCGTCCGTTCTTTCAGCAATGCCTCCGGCAGGATCTTGGTAGTCCGGCTCAGGCGGATCAGGACCTTTGCGCGGCCGTTTTTCATGACTGGCAAGACGCTCGTAACCAGAAAGGTTTTTATGTCTCCCACTGCCAGGGTTTGCCGTTCTCTTGGCGGGATGTAGCGGGCAGGGCATACGCCGGTCAGGGTCAATCTGCTGAAATGGTCTTCCATCTCCAGAGCAACGGTGGCTTCCCCGTCCGATGAGATGTGGCGTATTTCGCCTGTTACAGGCCTTCCGCGCAGAGCCGTCAGGGTTTCCTGTTCATAAAGCGCCTGGCGTTTTTCCAGTTCGCGTTCGATTTGGAAGCGGATCTGGCGCTGCAGTTGCCGGGAAAGGCTGGCTGTTTCGATTCGACGTAGGGGGGAATCTGGAGAGGGCAGTGCATAAACTTTCAGTGTGCCTTGGGCTCGCACCATCATGTCCATTCTGAACGCCGCAGAAAGAACGCGGGAGATGGCCGTTTCGATGGCGCTGGTAACCTGGCTTTCAGGGAGGTTGTACTTTTCAAGAAGGTCGAGGGGAATCATCGGATGCTCCCTGCTTCTTTCAGAATCGCGGCAATCCGGCCAGCGTAGGCATCCCTGTGACTCGGAGTTCGGCTGTGATAGCAGCCGACAGCCTGCCAGGTGTAGCCATAGTCCCGAACGCACTGGCTCAAAATCCAGGCGCCAGCCATGACATTTGTGCAGGGATCGTGGAGATAGTCCCAGGTCGGCCCGAGTTGATCGGCCCAGAGTGAGTTGACCTGCATCAGGCCAACATCCGTGGTGCCGTTGCGGTTGTGGTTGACAGCGGAGGGGTTAAGACTGCTCTCCGCCTTGGCGATGGCCCAGAGAAGCTGTGGCGAGACGGCGTACCTCTGCCCGGCCTCCTCAAAACAGAAGGCGTGAGAGGAAAGGGGGAGCAGGGATATAAAAAGAACGGCAAGGAGCTTTTGCATAGGCAACGGCCTTGGTTAGGGTGTTGCCCTGGAAATCGGGAGAGAGGGAAGAGTCTTTGTGCTTTTCCTTTAAGATCATCCCAGATCGGCTGAAATCGTTTGACCTTTACCAAAAATTATTGCATCTTAAGGTTGGTTTTGGGTAAGGAAATCCTTCGGTTCTCGCACGTGTTATGAAAAGCATTTTTTCGTTTTTTTAATCCTGCTTGGAGTTTAAAAGATGACCAACACGGAAAACCGCTGGTTTTCGATCCATGCAATCTGCGAGCACCTCGGTGTTAGCAGAGACACGGTTTATAAATGGATCGACAAGCATGCGATGCCCGCCCATCGCATGGGCCGTCTTTGGAAGTTCAAGAAAGATGAAGTGGACGAGTGGGTCAAGGCTGGCGGCGCGGCAGCAGAAGAGAAGAAACAGGAATCAGGAGATAAAAAATGAACAAAGAGAAAATAACTTTATCCCAGCTTGAATCCTTCCTGCTGAAAGCTGCCGATATTCTACGTGGTAAAATGGATGCTTCCGAGTTCAAGGAATTCATCTTCGGCATGCTTTTCCTGAAGCGGCTCTCTGATGAATTTGATCGTAAGCGGCACCAACTGCGCCACGAAACCTTCGCACATTTGAAAGATCAGCCCGACCTGGTCGATGAGCTCCTTGAGGATAAAACATCCTACGGCGAGACCTTTTACGTGCCCAAACGTGCCCGCTGGCACGAAACATGGGTGGATGAGGACGGTAACACCGTCCCCGCTTTGAAAGATTTAAAGCACGACATTGGCAATATGCTCAATAAAGCCATTGCCGCCATTGAGGACGAGAATGATTCCCTAGCCGGAGTGCTCAAGAACAATATCAATTTCAATGAAATCAAGGGAAAAACCAAGATTCCCGATCAGAAATGGAAAGACCTCCTCGACCATTTCAATCAGCCCAATTTTGTCCTGGTAAACGACAACTTTGAGTTCCCTGATCTTCTCGGGGCAGCCTATGAATACCTGATTAAATATTTTGCCGACAGCGCGGGCAAGAAAGGTGGCGAATTCTATACCCCCGCCGAAGTCGTCCGTCTGCTGGTGCAGCTCGTCAAGCCACAGGCAGGCAATACCATTTATGACCCAACGGTCGGCTCAGGCGGTTTTCTGATTCAGGCACATCAATATGTCGAAGAACAGGGTCAGGACCCCAACGACCTGGCTCTTTATGGACAGGATTCCAATGGCACAGTCTGGTCCATCTGTAACATGAATATGATCCTCCATAACATCAGCCGTTTTACCATCGAAAACGGAGATACTCTGGAGGACCCGCAAATTCTCGACAATGGCCAGATTCGCAAATTCGACCGGGTGCTGGCCAATCCTCCTTTTTCACAGAATTACAACCGAGCCAGCGTTAAATTTACCCATCGTTTTCGTGAGTGGTGTCCCGAGACCGGTAAAAAAGCCGACCTCATGTTCGTCCAGCACATGCTGGCCAGCCTCAAGGGCAATGGCCATATGGCCACCATCATGCCCCATGGCGTGCTGTTTCGTGGCGGCAAGGAAAAGCTTATTCGGGAACTTTTCATCAACGATGACGTCATCGAGGCCATCATCAGCCTGCCGCAAGGCCTGTTTTACGGCACCGGCATCCCCGCCTGTGTGCTGGTCTGTAATAAGAACAAGCCGGATCATCTGCGCAATAAGGTGTTGTTCATCAACGCAGACCGTGAATTTGCCGAGGGTAAGAACCAAAACAAGCTGCGCCCGGAAGATATCGAGAAAATCGACACCATTTTCACCCTGAAACAGGAACTCCCAAAATACAGCCGTCTGGTCGACACCTCCGAAATCGTCGATAAACACGATTACAACCTGAACATTCGCCGTTATGTCGACAACACCCCGGAACCGGAGCCCGAAGATGTACAAGCCCATCTCATCGGCGGCATTCCGGAAGATGAAGTAACGGCGCGACATGAGGACTTTGCCCGTTTTGGCCTGGCTGCTGAAACCCTCTTTCAAGCGGAACGTCCAAAGTACCTCGCCTTTAAGGAGACCGTTCAGGAAAAGACGGATATCAAAAAACTTATCGAAGCCAATTCGGCCGTTGTCCAGACTCTTACCACTCACGCGCAAGCCCTTGAGGATTGGTGGCAGGTGGCGCAGAACGATTTTGCCCGACTTGAGCGGGCCAATAACGGCAATGGTAACGGAAAAAAAATGCCGGATGTACGCCTTGAGCTGCTGACAACGCTCAAGGACAAGATGATACCCCTTAGCGTACTTGACGAATTCAAGAGCGCAGGCGTGTTTGTGAACTGGTGGCAACAGATCCGGTACGATCTGAAAACCATTGTTTCCATCGGTTGGCATCACACCCTGATCCCCGATGAATATCTGATTGCGGAATTCTTTCAAGCCGAGGCCGACGCTATTGAATCCTTGGAAACCAAAACCAGCGAACTGCAAAGCGAGCTGGCCGAGGCTGTCGAAACCGCCCAGGAGACGGCAGCCTACGAGCCGGACGAAGACGAGAAGGTCACTGCCGCCGTCATCAAAAAGGCATTGAAGGTACTCATCGATGATTTGAAGGACACACCCGGGGCCTCTGCCAGGCGGGAACTGGATGAGCTGAAAAAACTGGATACCGCCATCAAGAAAATCGAGAACAAGATCAAGGACGCCAGGGCCGCACTGAAAGAGAAAACTACCGAGCTGGAACTGAAACTCGAATTGAAACGTCTGGGCGCTGAAGGGTTCACGGATGAAAACCGGGAACTGATCCGACAGGTTGATAGGCAAATGATCGAACTTGATGCAAGCAATAAGACGGATAAGAAAAAAATCACCGCCCTGCAAAAAGACAAAGCAGCTTTGCAGGCACGCATTGCCCGAACCGATGCTCTGCTGGCGGAAATTGGAGGCCAACTGACTGTCGAAGAAGCTAAGCGACTCATTCTGAAGAAACTTTACGACATTGCCGGTCGAGAGCTGGAACGATACTTGAGCGCGGAAAAGCGTGCGCTGATTCAGGGAGTTGAAAATCTCTGGAATAAATATGCGACAAGTAGCCAGAAGCTTGAGCAGCAACGGGAAGAGACGCTTGAGGAGTTGAATGGATTTCTTGCTGAACTGGGGTATTTGAAATGAATACTGAAAATTGGATACAGACTAACCTCGGCGATACAGAATATTTTCAACCACAAAGTACGGGTATAACTTCATTTACTGGTACGAAGGATTATTTATCAACGAGTTCAGTTGATGGCAACAAAATAACCAGTATTGAAGAAGAAATAACTTATCGTTCGCGTCCATCTCGGGCAAATCTGCAACCACAACCAAATACTGCTTGGTTTGCGAGGATGCGTGAAACGCATAAAGTGTTGAGCACATCTCAATATTTGCGTGATCAAGCAATTCTTTCAACAGGTTTTTGTGGAATTCAAGCTGAACAAATTGACACTGTTTATTTAACACAGTATTTAAGTTCAGATTTTTTTGAGAGGCAAAAAGATCGCTATGCCGAGGGATCGACCCAGATCGCTTTATCTAACATTCAGCTTCCGTTCATAAAGATACAATTCCCAAAATCAAAACCCGAACAATCCAAAATCGCCGAAGTCCTTTCCAAGGTCGATCAGGCCATTGAGCAGACGGAAAGCTTGATTGCCAAGCAGCAGCGCATCAAGACCGGTCTGATGCAGGACCTTCTCACCCGGGGTATTGATGAGCATGGAAATCTTCGCTCCGAAGAAACCCATGAGTTCAAGGATTCCCCCCTGGGGCGAATTCCGGTGGAGTGGGATATTGCACCAATTAGTAAATATGGTTCTCGATCACGTTCTTATTTAAGGACAGGACCTTTTGGGTCTGATCTGAACACAAAGCACTGGGTTGAATATGGGACTCCTGTTTTGACTATTGGCTCACTTGGTGGAGGGCTAATAATTGATTCCGAACTGCTTTTTGTTGATGAGAAAACTACTGACAGATTGAAAGGGTTCAGTGTCGAGGAGGGCGATATAGTTTTTTCAAGGGTTGCTGATATTGGTCGTTCACTCGTAATTGATTCAGAACGTCAGGGCTGGATAATTTCATCCAATTTGATGCGCATATCTCTTAATGAAAAGCTTGCATCCCCTGAGTTTTTATACAGAAATATCGCTTTCAATTCAAAGATTGTAGAACAGCTAAGAAAGACATCCAACTCTGGTGGAAGAGATCTTGTAAATGGCCCGATACTAAACGCTTTGCTTTTTCCTTGGCCGTCGATTGAAGAGCAAATAGCGATTAATAACCGGCTTCAATCAGCTGATGCGCGATTTGAAAGTATAAAAGGTAGTGTCAACAAGCTCAGATCCCTCAAAACCGCCTTGATGCAAGACCTACTCACCGGCAAAAAACGGGTGACGCCGTTATTGGAAAAGACGGAGGTCCACTCATGAGCACAAAGAAAACCGCAAACCATATCAAGCTCGATGAGCGCAACCATGTTGAAAAGCCGCTGCTCGATCAGCTATCCGGCCTTGGCTGGGAAATTATTGACCTGACGGATGAGAAGCAGACTCCGGCCCAGACCTTCCGTGGCAATTTCACCGAGGTGGTCATGCCGAAGGTCCTGCGAGAGCAGGTCAAGGTGATCAACCCCTGGCTGGACGATGACCAGGTTGAAGAGGTCGCCAAGCAGTTGACGGCAAGTTTTCCAGGAACGGGGCTTATTGAGAACAATCAATACGCACTCCATTTGCTGCTGGAAAACACCAGCGTCAGCGAAAACCGCAAGACGGGAGAGCAAAGCCCGACGGTGCGGTTTATCGATTTTGATAAGGACCCATCGAAGAACAACCGGTTTATCGCGGTTTGTCAGTTCAAGGTCCGCATTCTTGGCACCGAGCATCATATCATCCCGGACATCGTTCTGTTTGTTAACGGCTTGCCAGTGGTGTTGATCGAGTGCAAATCCCCCAAGGTCAAAGACGCCATACCCGAAGCCATCGACCAGATGTTGCGTTATAGCGAGCAGCGCGGGGCCAAAGGTGAAGGCAGTGCGCCGCTTTTCTATTTCAATCAGATCGTCATTGCCGCTTGCCGCCAGGAAGCCAAGTTCGGGACGATCACCACCCACAGTGAAAAACATTTTTACCGTTGGTCCGATCCCTACCCACGCACATTGAATGACCTCGACCACGGCTCGGGCAGTCCCAACGATCAGCAGCGCCTGGTGGCGGGCATGATGGACAAGGGCAATCTCCTCGACCTGATTCGCACCTTCACCCTGTTCTCCACCAATGACAAGGGGCAGACGATCAAGATTGTCGGCCGTTACCAGCAGTTCAGGGCGGTGAAACTGGCAGTTCAGCGCCTGCTCCAGGGGAAAAGTCCACGCGAACGCAGCGGCATTATCTGGCACACCCAGGGGTCGGGTAAGTCGCTCACCATGATGTTCATGGTGCGTGAGATGTATCGGCATGCGGCATTGTCCAACTGGAAGGTCGTGTTTGTGACCGACCGGACCCAACTGGAAGGCCAGCTTAATGAAACCAGTCGCAGTATAGGCTTTACGGTCAAGGTGGCGAACAGCATCAGGAAACTCAAGGAGCTGCTCAGCGCCGACACCTCGGATCTGGTGATGGCCATGATTCATAAGTTCCGCGAGGCGGACCTGACCGAAACCTTCCCGCAACTCAATGACAGCCCCAATATCCTGGTCATGACCGACGAGGCCCACCGTTCACAATACAAAATGCTGGGCGCGAACCTGGACAAAGGCATCCCAAACGCCGCGAAAATCGGCTACACCGGCACTCCCATCGACAAGACTGAACGGGTCTTTGGCGACTACATCGACAAATACACCATGCGTCAAGCCATCGACGATGGGGTGACTCTGGAAATCGTTTACGAAGGCCGCACCCATAATGCGGAAGTGCCCGATCAGGCAGGCATGGACCAGGCGTTTGCGGATATGTTCAGCGATTACAATCTGCAAGAACGCCTTGAAATACTCGGTTATGGGTCGCGAGACGCCTATCTTGAGGCTGAATCGACCATAGAAGCCAAGGCGAAGGACATGGTGGACCACTACCTTACCCATGTGTTCCCCAATGGCTACAAAGCTCAGGTTGTGGCGACTTCAAGGGAAGCGGCGGTTCGGTACAAGAAATATATAGATGCCGCTTTAAAGGCGAAGATAGAGGATCTGCAAAAGGCTAACCCGGGCGGTCTGGACATTGAACAGCTTAAGAGGATGCAATCGGATGTCATCATTTCCGGTGGACATAACGATCTACCGCATTTGAAAGAGTATTCCGATAGTTCGAAACATGAGCGCAGCATAAAAAGTTTCAAACTGAGCTTTGGCGGCAAGGACGAAGGGGTGACCGGCGACATGGGCATCCTCATCGTCAACAACATGCTCATTACCGGCTTTGACGCGCCAGTAGAACAGGTCATGTACCTGGACAAGGTTATTACCGATCACAATCTTCTTCAGGCCATCGCCCGGGTTAACCGTGTTGGCGGTGACACAAAAGACAAGGGCTTTGTCGTTGACTATGTCGGTGTGGGTCATCACCTGAAGAAAGCCATCGATGCCTATGACGAGCGGGAACAAAAAGAAATCATCGATACGCTGAGCTTCCCGGAAGAAGAGCTCCGCGACCTCCAAAATAGCTATGCTGAAATTATGGGCCTGCTTCAAAAACATGGTCTGACGGACCTCACGGACCATGATGCGTTCTTTGATGTTTTTTATGATGAAGATTTGCGTTTTGATTATATGCAGGCCTTCAAGAACTTCACGAAATGCATGAATCTGGTCTTTCCCGCCCGGCAGGCGTTGGATTTTATGAGCGACTATAATGCTCTTGCGGAAATCAATGTTCTGGCCGGAAAGCATTTCCGTGACGAACGCTTAAGCATGAAAGGCATACCTCCAAAGCTTCGTGCGATTACCGACCAGTATCTGGAATCGAAGAATATCGATCAGAAAATTGAGCCGATTTCTATTCTTGATGAAGACTTTGAAAAAAATGTCGGCAAGCGTAACCGCACCAAAACCAAGGCTGCGGAAGTGGAACACGCTATTCGCCATCACCTGGATGTTGAACTGGATGACGATCCGGATTTACAGGCATCCTTCGCCGAGGCACTGGCGCAGATATTCCAGGATTTTCGAGATAATTGGAAAAAAATTTATGAAGAGCTGGAAAAATTGCGAGAGCGCATCAAGAGCGCCAGCAAGGAGCCGACCTATGGCCTCCACCGTAAGAAGCAGATGCCGTTTTTCCGGAGTTTCAAACGTGAAGTTTTTGGCGAAAAGGAACTGGATGAGGATGAAATTTCCGCTCTCGTCGATCTCACCCAGCAGGTTTTCCTGGTTGTCGAAAGGGAATTAAAACTCGCCGGTTTCTGGGAGAGCATTCCTGCCCGTAATAAGCTCAAGGCCGATATTCAGGCGACACTACTGCAGCCTGCTTATACAAAGCTGCCGAACCTGCTTCAAAATCGCTCCCAGATCATCAGCCGGGTGATGGAAATAGCAGAAAAGAATAATGATGTGATTCTTTACGCGGAGTAAACATGGAGCTGGTCTATACCATCAAGCGGTCGCCTAACCGTAAAAAGCTGACGATTACCGTCGAACGGGATCGCAGTGTGGTTGTCCATGCGCCGGAATCCACTTCCGAGGAGAAGATTCAGGCTATCATCGAATCAAAACGGAAGTGGATTTATGAAAAGACCAAACATGCGCAAAAATACGCATTACCTCATCCGCCGGGCAAAGAGCTGGTCAACGGCGAATCCGCACTCTACCTGGGCCGTCAATATCAGATCGAAGTAGTCCAAAACAACTCGGAAGAGATTCGTTTCGAGCAACGTTTCCTGATCCCGGCGAGGCTTTCTGCTGAGCGCAAGCAGGTCCTGCGAAATTGGTACATGGACAAGGCCAGGGAAAAAATCCTGCCCCGGACCAAAAAGTTTGCCAATGATCTCGGAGTGGCATTCACCAATGCCAAGATCGTTGATAATCGCTATCGCTGGGGTTCCTGCACGATCAAGGACAACATAAATTTCAACTGGCGACTCATTAAGGCACCGATGTATGTCGTGGATTACGTGATCATCCACGAACTGACTCACCTATTGGAAGCGAACCACACACCTCGGTTTTGGAATATCGTTCGAGCGCAGTCCTCGAAAATGGACAAGGCAAAGCAATGGCTACTCGAAAATGGCCAGATCCTTGAGGAGGATATCTGAATGTCCGTGAAGGCTGCCGCCACTGAGGTGCTGAAAAAGGCAAAAACCCCGCTGCACGCTAAAGCAATTGCTGAGCAGATCATCGCTGCTGGGCTCTGGACCTCTGATGGCAAGACGCCTGAAGCCACCGTGAGCGCCAGTCTGTATTCGGACATCAAGAAAAATGGTGACAAATCGACCTTTGTAAAGGTTGGCCCTCAGACCTTCGCGCTTCGGGATTCCACTAAAATATCGAGCGGCGCTGCGCCGATTCCTGCGACCGTCCAAGAGGCTCCAAAACCTCATCCTACAAATGCGGGGTTCTCCTTCACCGATTGCGCTCAGAAGGTGCTCGAGGAGTTCGGCGGCAAGAAGCCGATGCACTACAAGGAAATCACTGAGAAGGCCCTGCAAAAAGGCTGGCTGGTAACCGGCGGAAAAACGCCCGAGGCCACCATGTATGCCCAGGTGATTACCGAGATCAAACGCCAGCAGAAACGCGGTGAGCGGCCCCGCTTCGTTCAGCACGGCCGTGGCTATGTGGGCCTGAGCCAATGGATGGGTCGCGGGCTGGCGTTCCAGATCGAGCAACACAACCACCAAGTTCGAAAGGCCCTGCGTGAACGTCTGCTGGCGATGAAGCCCGGCGAGTTCGAGGAGCTTATCTCGCAGTTGCTGGCGGAGATGGGTTTCGAGATGGTCGAGGTGACCAAACTTAGTGGCGACGGCGGCATCGATGTTCGGGGCACCCTGGTGGTGGGTGACGTGGTCCGCATCAAGATGGCTGTCCAAGTCAAAAAGTGGAAGCTCAAGAACAACATCCAGGCTCCGGTCGTGCAGCAGGTGCGCGGCAGCCTCGGAGCGCACGAGCAAGGCCTGATCATCACCACTAGCGATTTCAGCCCGGGAGCCGTCAAAGAGGCTGTTCAACCCGACAAGACCCCCATCGCCCTGATGAACGGAGAGCAACTCGTGATGCTTTTGATGGAGCACGGTATCGGCGTCCATCGCTCCACACCGGATCTGTTCGAGATCGATGAGGACGCTCTGGTAACCGGGGAAGGAAAATTCGGCTAAGGGCCATCCTGTCATCGCCATCCAGGGTAAGGCTGAATTCTTCCGGCCAAACAAGACCAAGTCTCATCCGTTCGCCAAAGTGGGTCAAATCTATACTGGCTGTGACCTGAGAGGAATTGGTACCCAATGCCCCGACGGCTTTCAAAGCTTCGTCAATAACCGTATGGTGCTGAAGCAGGGTGTACTGGGGAGAAACGATCCCAACAGGAATTTCCGAAACGTTGGTCCCTTCCGATGCCAATGGCATCCTGACAATAGTGTCATACCAGGGGTTGACCCCGGACGGCACCTCCGGATTCTCAAACAGGGTGGGCTCCCCTCGATATAGAGGAGCCGCAAGGCTGGGGCCGAAGGATCGACGCTCGAATTTTGGAATATACTTCCGAACGCTCTCGATCGGCCCTTTATACGAGATCACTGGAGAAGCATGCCATTTCTCTTCGGTTGTCTCGATTGCCACGTTAGCTTGTGCCATGCCATCCTCCACCAAGTGATCACCACTGGCCATCACTCACACGCCCTTTTTGCCCTAAAGAATGATGTGGCTACACTATCCCGGACACACAAAATGAGGCAAAATACCTGACCATGGAGGTGTGTCCGATGCCATCGAAGTACTCGCCAGAATTTAAGCAAGACGCCGTGAAGTTGGCCGTCGAATCTGATCAGCCGATTTCCCAGACGGCCAGAGCGCTGGGGGTCAATCCGAACACTCTGTATACCTGGGTTGCAAAGTATCATCAGCCCCAAGCCGTGGACGAAGAAGGCGCGGGGGACAAGCATCCCTACGAAGAGCTTAAGCGCTTGCGGCGCGAAATTGCCCAACTCAAAGAGGAGCGTGACATCCTAAAAAAAGCGGCGGCGTACTTTGCAAAGAACAGTCGGTAAAGTACGCCTGGATGAGACAGCAGACTGAATTCGGCGTCCAGGCCATGTGTCGTGTTCTGCAAGTTTCCCGAAGCGGCTACTATGAGAGCTTGAGCCGAGCGCCCAGCAACCGCAGCCTTGCCGATGACGCGCTTCGCCCCCAAATCAAAGGGGTATTCGAAAAAGGCCGAAAAACCTATGGCACCCGGCGAATCAAAGACGATCTGGACAAGCAAGGTACGGTCATCAGCCGCCGGCGCATCGCCCGGCTCATGCAGGAAGAAGGTTTGGCGGTCAAAACCAAGCGCAAATTTAAGCCGACAACCAATTCCAAACATGACAAGCCCATTGCGCCTAATCTGCTTGAGCGCGAATTTAACGTCGAAACGCCCGACACCGCTTATGTCGGCGATATCACCTATATTCCGACGCGTGAAGGCTGGCTGTACCTGGCCGTTGTCATAGATCTCTTCTCTCGGGCCGTGGTCGGCTGGGCCATGGGTTCACGGATCAACGCCGCGCTGGTCAATGATGCCCTGCGAATGGCGATCTGGAAGCGCAAGCCAGCCCGGGGCCTGATTTTTCACAGTGATCGCGGCAGTCAATATGCTTCTGAGAGCCATCGGAAAATTCACCTCACCCACGGCATTTTGGCCAGCATGAGCAAAAAGGGTGATTGCTGGGACAATGCTGTCGCTGAGAGTTTTTTCCATACTCTGAAAACTGAACTGGTCCATCATTGCGACTACGAAAGCCGCGTCGAAGCCAGAGCGTCGATCTTCGAGTACATCGAAGTGTTTTACAATCGCCAGCGGCGTCACTCCGCCAACGGGAACGAAGCTCCGCTGGTCTTTGAGGCCATGAAAAAAGCTGCGTAATCATGTGTCCGGAAAAGTGTTGACAGATCAGAAACGATTCGCGTTGGATTGACAGGGTCATTCCCCTTAAGAAATTTTTTCCCATACTTGACCACCTTTGCGGCGATGCTGTCCAGTTCTGCTAAGGCCTTGGCTCCTTGCAGGGCTTTTTGATCGGCTGCGTAATAATCGAACCAAGGCATTCCAGCATTGGTGTATTGTTTCGCTGTCGGAGGTTCGGTGGGCGGAACATGCCCAGTTATGTCCAGATACTGCTCGCTATTGGCGAGATGAACAAAACAACGGGCCATCTCTGTCGCATCCCAAACCTCGATCCCGTATTCATCCTCAAAAATTTCCTGATGCATTAACCCGCCTGGAGCGAGCCCCATAGTGGCGCTTTCCTCGCAAACGCTCTGGTTTAAACAAAACCTGATGCCGGAATCTTCGACGGGGGGAATAGCTTTTGATGCACTTCTTTTTTCATCGGGAAGACGCTGATTTGAATCCCTCCGATATCCGCCTTTCCGGTCAGTTGCTCTTCTGCGGTAAACCCTTGCCCGAGGGGCATGGCAACGAACTGGCGAATCAAGCCTTTGCCCACACTGAATCCGTCCAGCCAGGGCTGCTTAGGAATCACGACATAATCCTGAGGTTTCGCTGAAAGCTCATTCCGCCAGGACTCGCCAGTGATGGCGTTGATTTTACCGGCGGCAATTTTGACCGCACAAGGATAATAACCCTGGAAATTTATCCACAAAGCTTCCGCCTGGTACATCGGCAAAAAAACACCCCCGCGTTCCCGCCAGGTCGCCGGCGCTGTTTTTGCGTAGTCTTCAACATGCAGGAGAGGGAAGGCCCCTAGCCCGGGTGGGAGAGGGTATTTCCTGTTATCATCGGGGATGCGAAGCGTCCTTTGAAACTCGATGGAGCAATGAGCGAGTGAAGATACGTCCGGGAAACTGAACTCCAACGTATTTTTTGTGAGGCTGACCATGGTTTCCTCCCTGTCCGCTACCAGTCTCCGTCCTTGACTTCCCGGACCACGCGTAGCACCGCATGATCGGGCATCTCTTTGATTTGTCTCAAAAGCTCCGCAACCAGCTTTGGCCGCTGGACAATGATCTCCATCAGATCCCTGGAAACCTTACCTGCAAGCGCCAGAAGGATATCCGCATTCTCTCCAAGTTCGTGCGCAAGCTTTCGTATGACATCCTCAGAAGGGGGAGCAAAATCGCCCCGTTCAATCTTGCTTAAGTACGCAGGTTCAATGCCGACACGTCCGGCAACCTGTCGGAGAGAAAAGCTCCTGTCATCCTGAAACAGCTCCTCGCGGCGCTGTCTGATATATGGCCCAAATGCGTTCATGTGTAATGTTTACTACACACTATACATATTGTCAACAATTCTCCTATTTTTTCCAGAACGCCATGCCGGGAACTTAGGTAAAAGGTGTCACGACCTCGAAAAACTTTTTTGTTGGTTTTTTTCTTCGACTGGATAGCTTGCATGGGTAGGTTTCCTTGTTGCCGAGAGTAAATCGGTCCTCCGAATTTGCTCTCAGGAGCTCTCTAATGCAGCCGAGTCGGAATCCTCCGCCACCATTCGGGCAGGGTGGAAGTCAACACCGGCTCCTTCTGCAACGCAGACATGATGCCGATTTGGCCGGGGAAGGGCAGGGCCGGTGGCAGTTCTTCAGGCAAGGCTTTAGGCGGCACTGGTGACTCAGGCCGACGTGGATGCCGTTGGCCCTAGTCATCAGCGGACTCGGGTTGCCAGGTGCCGTTGACTAAAGCGCGAATTTCTTCGGATTTCCAGACAGTGACCCTTTTGCCGATGCGCACTGGCGCTGGGTAGTTCTTGTTTTTTATTCCCTGCCACCAGGAACTGCGAGAGATCGGAATGATTGGCGGGATGGGTGGCTTCGCCTTGGGATCACCGATGATCTGTTTGAGTCGCAGGAACCCGGTTTCGGGGAGAGGGTTGTTGGCCATGAACTTTCTCCTTTACGTGTCTGTGGTGAACAACCTGGACTTTTGACGTCCTTGTCAGGCAAATCGGGTAGGGGGGAAGATGGACAGGGATAAATCTGTCATAAAAAAGGAAAACTGATCCAGCATTGTCCATTGCGGGAAAGAGGGTTTTGGGCGGATCAACGACAAGAATGGGAGCTCAATCACCAGAGAGTGGTTGGTGGAACGGAATTCAAGAGACGTATCAAATTTCTATTAGTTGCCGGTTTTCCAAACAAAGGTGCGACCGGAATGTAGAGAGAAGGAAAGATAAGGCGCGAGTAGGTAAATTTTTTCAGGCGGCGATTGCGCGAAGAAGAAAAGAGCCGTTCGTTAGTTGGAACCGGTTCGTTTGACCAGAGAGATCACCTTGGTCGCGTTCTTCAGGCCGTCAAGATAACTCCCCCAGCGGTTCATCAACGCCCGGCGCTCCTTCAGGAAGCTGGTGCGATTGTAGGCCCGGCCGAGGGCGTCGGAAACCTGATGGGCAAGTTGAGCCTCGATGATGTCGATCCGTTCCTGCAACACTTCGTCGGCCAGGGTGCGGAAGATCGCCCGCCAGCCGTGGGAAACAAACTCTGTTCCGTCATAGCCCATTCGACGCAGGGCTGCATTCAGAGTGTTGTCGGAGATTGGCCGTGCTGCTGAACGGGATGATGGAAAGAGATAGGTTCCCTTACCGGTGATCTGCTGCAACTCGCGCAGAATCGTCAGCGCCTGCGGCGAAAGCGGCACGATGTGCGGATTTTTCATCTTCATGCGGCCGGCCGGAATTGACCAGAGGGCCTGGTCGAGGTCGATTTCTGTCCATTCCGCGTGACGCAGTTCGCCGGGGCGGGTTGCTACCAGAGGGTGCAGGCGCAGGGCGGCCTTGACGGTTGGATTGCCGTCGAACCCGTCAATTGCCCGCAGCAGGGCCCCGACCTTGGCGGGGTCGGGAATCCCTTCACTATCAAGGGCGGCACGGTGCTTACGCTGGATCGGTTTCAGTGCTCCTCGCAGGTCGACGGTTGCGTCCCGCTCACACAGGCCGCAGGCCACGCCATAACGCATGATCTGGGACAAGGTCCCCCGGACACGATGGGCGGTTTCCAGGGTGCCGCGATCCTCAATAGGGCGCAGCACCTTTTCGAGAATTTCTTTGGCAACCAGATCAGCTATAGGGGTGCTACCAATGGCGGGGTAGACGTCATTGGCCAGGCGACGTTCAATCCTGTAGATGGTTTTGGGGGCCAGAACGCCTTCCTGTCGATGCAGCCACTCTTTGGCGACAAGCTCAACCGTATTGGCGATCTGCGCTGCTCTCTCTCGTTTCTGGCGTTGTCTTTCCTTGGCAGGGTCGATGCCATTGGCGATCAACTTGCGGGCCTGGTCCCGTCGTGAGCGGGCTTCCGCAAGGCCGATTTCGGGATAACTTCCCATAGACAGGAGTTTTTCTTTGCCGTCAAAAAAGTACTTGAACCGCCAGGATTTTCCCCGCCCGGGTTTTTGGGTTGGGGAGATGAGGAGGTAGAGTCCGTCGCCATCAAACATCTTGCGTGGTTTTGCGGTTGGTTTGGCGTTTCGGATCTTCATGTCGGTCAGCGGCATTTTTTCACCTCAGTTTTTTCAGCAGGTCAGCAACGAATTGTGATTCTTCTTCGTTCAACCGGAGCGTTGAGCGGCCTTTTCGGATCACCACGTCTCCATCCATATTGAGACTTACGGACGGACCGGGATCCACTGTTGAGGCCAGAATTTTTTCTTCAGCTTTCGCTTCTCGGTAGGCTTCGCCAGGGTTCAGTTGTTTCGCCAGCAGTTGCCGCGCATGTTCACAACGGACGCGTGCTTCAAAAAGAGACACTTCAGGGTAGGTGCCGAGCGCAAGAAGCTGTTCCCTGCCCTGAAAGTGGTATTTGAATCGCCAGCATTTGCTGGTACCGCTGTTTTTTTCGGTGCAACGAGAAGAAAGAGCCCTTTGCCATCGAAGAGTTTGAACGGCTTTTCCGCTGCGACGGCCTCTTCGACCTGGCTGTCCGTGAGAGGGACGGCTGATTTGGGCGTGAAAATCTTGCCTCCAGGGGTAGGGTTTTTTTGCCGGGGGCCAAGTTTTGGAAAATTCTACCCCGGAATTTGCCGGATGTCAAAGGATGAAATGGTATAAGAGTGGACGGTTTGGCAAAAGGATGAGAGAGAATTTCGATTTTTTGAAATTGTCTAAATGCTTGAATTTAAGAAAATATACGGATTTTTTAAGACGGTATTGGATCACATTGGACAAAGAAAAAGCCCCTGACGGATCAGGGGCCATTTTCTCTATTGGTGCCGAAGGCCGGAATCGAACCGGCACTGCCATAAGCAATCGGTTTTTGAGACCGACGTGTCTACCAATTCCACCACTTCGGCAAAGTGGGATGGATTATAAAGACATGTTTGCCGATGGTCAAGAGGTTTTGGTAGAGACTGGCCGTTTGTTCAGGATGCCGCGCCATTGCGGATGGCCTGCAGCAGCTCCAGGGCCAGGGGGCCGCGTTTAAGGGGGAAATTTTCCAGCCGGGCAATGGGCATGATTTCGATAATGGCATTGGTGAGAAAAGCTTCATCGGCCTGGAAAAGAGTCTGCATGTCGATGGGCTGCTGTCTGACGGTAAAGCCGAGGGTATCGGCCGCCTGCAGGACCTGGCGACGCATGACGCCGGCCAGGACCAGTTCTCCGGCGGCCGGGGTAATCAGGGTTTTGTCCCGGATAAGGAACAAATTGCTGGTGGCGCCTTCGAGTATATGACCCTCGTCAGTGCGGAACAGTGCCTCGCGGGCCCCTCGTGACTGGGCGTAGCGGGCGGCGTAGAGGCAGTCGGCGTAATTGCCGCGCTTCATCTGCGGCAGGTGGGAGAGGGGGTTGACGCGCCGGTTGGGGGCAAAAACGCACGTGGCTCCGGCCTTGCGCTGAGTGTCGTCGGGGTCGCTGCAGGAGACGGCGGTGATGATGGTTCGGGCATGCTGTGCTGGCGGTACCGCAAGTCCATTACAGATTCCCCTGGTGAGGGTCAGGCGCAGGCGCGCCAAAGGCCAGGGGCAGCGTTCGGCGGTTTGCAGAAGGTTGGTGCGGACCTCGTCGTGGTTGCGGGGGAAGTCGAGCAGCGAGGCCGACAGCGCCAGTCGGTCCAGGTGGGCTTCGATTCGCAACACCTTGTTGTTTTGCACCTTGATGGTTTCAAACAGGGAGTCGCCGAACAGCAGGGCGCTGTCTTGCAGTGGCAGGCAGGCTTGTTCGGCGGTGCAAAACCGGCCGTCGAGGTTCACGATCATGATGCCAGTCCGAGGGCCAGGCGCAAGGCCGCGGCCTTGTGCAGACATTCCTGCCATTCGCGGGTCGGATCGGAGTCGGCAACAATGCCGGCGCCGACCTGATAGGTCAGTTCCCTGTCGAATTTCTGGAAACTGCGGATCAGAATATTGAAATCCATGTTGCCGGTGATGCTGACATAGCCGGCGCTTCCGGTGTAAGTGCCGCGCCCCGTCGGTTCGAGTTCCTCGATGATTTCCATGCAGCGTTTCTTCGGCGCGCCGGTAATGGTGCCGCCGGGAAATACCGCCCGCAGCAGGGCAAAAGGCCCGACATTTTTGCGCAGGCGTCCCTTGACGTTGGAAACGATGTGGGTGACGTGGGAATAGCGCTCCAGCACCATCAGTTCGTCGACCTCAACGCTGGAGGGTTGGCAGACCTTCCCCAGATCGTTGCGTTCCAGATCGAGCAGCATGATATGTTCGGCGCGCTCCTTGGGATTGGCCAGCAATTCCTGGCGCAGCCGCTCATCGTCGGGGGCGCTTTCACCCCGCGGCCGGGTGCCGGCGATGGGGCGGGTCTCCGCAATGCCGTTTTGCAGCCGTATCAGCCTCTCTGGTGAAGCGGAGATGATGTCCAGGTGCGGGGTGTGCAGCAGGGCTGCGAAAGGGCTGGGGTTGATGCGGCGCAACCGCCGGTAGAGGTCGATGGCGGAAATGTCACAGCGCGAATCGAAACGCACCGAAAGATTGGCCTGATAGATATCCCCGCGGGCGATGTAGTGTTTGGCGCGGCGCACCCGCTCTTCGAACGCCTGCTGCTCCATGCCGGGGGCCGGGCAGCTGACACGGAAAGGCTGCGTGTCTGCCGCCGGCTGCCGCAGCGCCTGGCGTATCGCGCGTTCCCACTGTTCCAGATTGTCCCGCGGGTCGAGGGAAACGAGCGTGAGGATTTGCTGGTGGTGGTCGAAGATTGCAGCAAGGTCGATCCAGTCCAGCCACAGGCCGGGAATGTTTCGGTCCCGCCTGGCAATGCAGGGCAGGTTTTCGATGTGCATCGCCAGGTCGTAACCGAGAAAGCCAAAAAAACCGCCGGCAAAAGGCAGTTGAAAGGTATCGGAAGAGAGTTTGCGTTGGTTCAGGATGGCGTCCAGCGTGACGAAGGGATCGCCGGGCAGAGGGGTCGTTCGGCCGTTCTCGATACGTTCAAGGCCGCTGCCATCCAGGCGGTAGGACTCCCGTCGGCGTAGCGGCACGATGCTGAAGCGCGCCGTCCCGGAAGCAGTTTGCGGGCTCTCAAGGAAACCGGGACCGGTGGGATAGAGGCGCTGGTAAATGATCAGCGGGTCGAAATGGTCCAGGGGAAAACTGTACAAGAAGCAGATCATGGGGTGTTTTTCGATAAGGGGTGACAGCCTGAGGCCAGTGATCGTGCGGCGTGAAATGCGGCGCACGAAAAATTCTGCCCATGTGGTTTTTCTCAGTTGATGAGCTTTCGCTCCTTGGCGGCGATAACGGCTTCGAGGCGACTTTTCACATCCAGTTTTTTAAAAATGTTTTTGATGTGGGTTTTGACGGTTTCCGGGCTGATGAACAGGCTGTTGCTGATTTCCTTGTTGCCCTGGCCGCGGGCCAGGCAGTCGAGGATCTGTTTTTCCCGGCGGGTGAGAAAATCCTCAGGGTCGTCTTCTTCGTCCGGTTCCATGTCCGGGCGGGTGTCTTCCCAGTCGACGGCCAGATCCATCAGGTATGGCGACATGGGGTGTTCTTTGTTGACAAAAGCCCGGATAAGCTCGACCAGATCGGTGATGTCGATGCTTTTGAGCACATAACCGTCGGCTCCGGCCTGCATGGCTTCTTCGATGAAGTGCTTGTCGCTGTATGAAGAAAGAATCAGCAGGGTCATCTCCGGATAATGTTTGCGCAGCATGCGCACCGCCGCCACTCCGGAAAGCCCGGGCATGTCGACATCGATGAGCGCCGCGTCCGGGGGGTTCTGCTTGATCCTTTCCACAGCCTTGAAGCCGTCGTTGGCTTCACCGATAAAGTCGATGTCGGAAAACTGGCTCAGGCCCATGCGCAAGCCGGTGCGAAGCAGGGGGTGGTCGTCGGCCAGAAAAACTTTAAACGGTCCGCTTTTGGGCATTTGTACCTCCGGGCAATGCGCGGGTTGAATCCCCTTCAAATATCTTTTGAAGGGTCGGGGACCGGCAGGGCCAGCACGATGCGCAGGCCGTCGTCCGTGGTCTCCGCCCAGATATGTCCCCCGTGTCCCTCCGCAACGAGCTTACAAAAGTTAAGCCCCAGGCCCAAGCCTTTTTTGGCGGCCGGGTTTTTGTGATTGCTCGTGTAGAACTTGTCGAACATGGCTCCCAGATCCTGCATGGGCAGATCCTTGCCGCGATTGTGAAAGGCGACGAAAATGTGGGCAATATCCGGCCGCAAGCGGACAGATTCGCCGTGCCGTTTACCGCCTGACGGCGCGCTTCGGCGTGTTTCGATGGTGACCAGGTCTTCTCCTTCACTGAACTTGATGGCGTTGTCCAGCAGGTTGGCAAAGGTTCGCAGCAGGCGCAGCCGATCCCCGTAATACGGCAGTTCGTCACTGAAGTCCGATTGGTAATCGATGCGGATTTTGCGATCCTGACAGGAATAATAGGATTGATTGACGACCTCCTGTAAAGCCTGGTGGATGTCGAAGCGGCTCTGCCGCAAAACCAGCATGCCGTAATTGTTGCGAAACACATCGAGAAAGTCGGACACCATGCCCATCAGGTCATGGTTGGTGTCGGCGGCCATTCTGAGAATATCCGTCTGTTCCTGGTTCAGGTGCCCGACCTGACCGTCCAGCACCAGCTTGAGGGCCGATTTGATAGCCAGGATGGGGTTGATCATGTCATGGGTAAGCATGCCGAAAAGATCGCTCTTCATCCTCTCGATGGTTTTTTCTTCGGTCATGTCGCGCATGACGGCGACGAAGCCGTGCAGCTCTCCCTTTTCGTTTTCCATGCGGGAAAGGGACGTATCGACCTGGGCCAGTTTTTTATCGGAAAGCAGCAATCCCAGGCTGAGGCGTTCCGGTGTGTCGCGGGTCTCGCGCAGCTTGGCCATTTCCCTGACCAGCGGGGTACGGTCCAGAAACAGCGATTCGATGGGTTGGCCGGAAAGGTCGCCATCGGGGCGCCCCAGTGCTTCAAGCAGGGCGCGGTTCTGATTTTCGATGAAACCCCTGGTGTCGGTGGCGATAATGTAATCGGAAACACTGTTGATCAGCTGAAAAATGCGTTTGCGCGAGACGCTTTTGAGGCGTTTATTGTTAGTGGCCAGGCTGCCAAGGGTTCCGGCGATGAGGCTCTGCAGAGTGGCGAAGTCGTGCAGGCGTTCATAGCTTATTTTCGGGATTCGGTACAAAGCTTCCATGTAGCCGGCCATGTCCCGAATGCCGATGGCGCTGGCATGATGAAAAGCGAGATCCCGGTCGATGACATAATCTTCCGTTCTGACCTGGCCGCAGATCATTACGGCCACCATCTGCCCTTCGACGGTGATGGCGGATGCACAGTCCACCAGTCCCGAATTAAGGCAGGAGTAGATGGTCGGTCCATCCTTGCGCAGCGCCTCGCGTGCGCCATAGCGGGCGCTGGCCGTGCATTTGTGCAGGCCTTCATGGGTACCGCGGCAGAATTTCAGGCAGAAGTCGGAGAAATTGTAGGGTCCGGCAAGGATGTTTCCCTTCGTGTCGTAAATGCAACCACCCATGCGGGTCGCCTTGGTGTAGGCCACCATGATTTTATCAAGGGTGTTTTTATCGATCAGATCCAGAAGATATGCCATGTGGATGCTTTGCCCGTTGTCAGTAGCAGGAGCATCATTGTCCCACAAATGGGCATTTTGATCAAAGCGCAAAAAAATTTCGAAAATCACTCCATTGAGGGATAAAAACCCCTCGCCCTAGCGATGGCAACGACAGGCAGCCCTGATGTACTGTTATTACGGACAACGGGCAATGCTTCCCGAACACTGGGGATGCTGTTTGAAATCAACACCGGACAACAGGTCTGGGATGGTTTTTTAGCCGAGGTTAGCCCCCGGAGCGTACTCATAGAGATCACGTACAAAGTCATGCGACACAACGGTTTCCCTGGCGGTCTGATGTTGGTCGACGAAATTTTTCCTCCCCTGTGAGCTTTTCTGTTCGCTTTTTCCCTCCTCAAAAGCAGATTCACGCAATCGTCACCGACTCAGGCCGCAATTTTTATCTTCAACGCTCCACGGGTAGCTTCTCCCGCGGGGCGTCTTTGTATCCAGGCACGTCCTCGTGCGTTCACGGACGCCAAGGTCGGGCGTTTTGGCCGTTTTGCATAAACCTTGCGTTTGGTCAGGGTGAAACTGCCCGAAGCAGTTTACGGATATCTCGATCAGGAAGCCCCCCCTCGCCAACCTGGACGGTGAGGTGGTGTATCAGGTGTGATATTAAATTTTTTATAATAATATCTATACCCATCGAGTTTTGTTCGGACGGAAATAAAAAGCCCTCAGAAGCAAAAATGCTCTGAGGGCTTTGTGTGTTGAGGACTCTAAAATGTGTACGCATGTGTACGCGACAACTGAAAAGGGGTTACGGAAAAGTTCCGTAACCCCTTGATTTTGGTGGAGCTAAGCGGGATCGAACCGCTGACCTCTTGAATGCCATTCAAGCGCTCTCCCAGCTGAGCTATAGCCCCGTGTGTTGTGGACTGGGTTATAGCAAAAGCCCCTGAAGGGTGTCAACAGGTTTTTTTCCTGTGGTTGCCGTTTTTTTCGCATCGTGCTGAGGGCTGTCAATTGTACAGGCTGATCAGGGAAAGCACCGCTGCGCCGTATAAAAAAGGGCTGCATTGACGCCATTTGCCGAGCAGGACTTTGATCAGCACGTAGGATAGAAATCCGAAAGCCAGTCCGGTGGATATAGAATAGGCCAACGGCATGAACAGGATGGTAAGAAACGCCGGAGCGCCTTCCTCGAAATCGTAGAAGTCGATCTGGGCGACACCGCGCATCATGAATATGCCGACCATGATCAGTGCCGGGGCGGTGGCACAAGAGGGCACGGTGCTGACGATAGGGGAAAAGAAGGCGGCCAGAAGGAACAGGAGACCGGTGACCACACCGGTCAGGCCGGTGCGCCCGCCGTCGGAGACGCCGCTGGCCGATTCGAGATAAGCGGTGGTGGTACTGGTGCCGAGCACCGCTCCGCCGACGGTGGCCAGGGCGTCGGCGGTCAGCATGCGTGGCAGGCCCGGGATTCTGCCATCTTCCCTGACCATGCCCGCTTCCCGGCAGACGGCCAGCAGGGTGCCGAGGCTGTCGAACAGGTCCATGAACATAAAAGTGAATATGGCCGACCAGAAAGACAGGTTAATGGCGCCCGCTATATCCAGTTTGAAGGCGATCGGGGCCGGCGAAGGCGGCAGGGCGATCAGGGTCTCGGGCAACCGCGTTTCGCCGCTGAAGATTGCCAGGAGCGTAACGAACAGGATCGAAATCAGCAGCGCTCCACGTACCCGGCGGATTTCCAGCAGGATGGCGAGCAAGACGCCAAAGAGCCCCAGCATCGCTCCGCGGCTAATGGAACCAAGGCCGATCAGGGTGGCCGGGTTGCCAACGATCAGGCCGAGGTTCTGCAGGCCGATGAAGGCGATGAACAGGCCGATACCGACGGCGGTGGCCTGCTGCAGGCAAACCGGGATGGCCCTGAGTATCCGCTCCCGGAATCCCAGCCAGGTAAGTATGAGGAAAAAGATACCGGACAGAAAAACAATCCCCAGGGCGGTCTGCCAGGGGATCTGTCGCTGCAGAACCAGGGTATAGGTGAAGAAAGCGTTGAGACCCATGCCTGGCGCCATCATGATAGGCGAGTTGGCCCAGAGGGCCATGAGCAGGGTGGCGAGCCCGGCCACCAGGCAGGTGATGGTGGTCAACGCGCCCTTGTCCATGCCGGTAGCGGCCAGCATGTCCGGATGAACAAAAATGATGTAGGCCGCCGCCAGAAACGTAGTGATGCCAGCCAGAATTTCATTGCGCAGGCAGCTGCCGTGCGCCTCCAGATGAAAAAAACGCTCCAGCATACGGGCCTCCTGGGGGAATGTGAAGGAGAAGAAGTCGTGCCTGTCTTATCACATTCCCCGGGGAGGCAACAGCTTTTTATGCCGGAGTCTGCGGACGGAACATGGTCAGCAGCATTTTCATATCGGTGGCGGCGCGCACCGCATGGGGGATGTTGGCGGGCATGACGATCAGGCTGCCGGCTTCGGCACCGATCGTCTTTGCGTCAATGGTGATTTCGGCTCGCCCCGCCAGGACTTGCACAAAGGCATCGAACGGAGCGCTGTGCTCGGATAATGCCTGGTTTGCGGCAAATGCGAACAGGGTCAGAGTGCCTACCGGGGTCTGGGTCAGGGTGCGGCTGACGATGGCGCCCGGCTGAACGGTCACCAGTTCGCTTATGGAGTGTGCCGTGGCCGGGGCAAGGGATCCGCTGTCGGGGTGTTTGTCCATGGGGTTCTCCTGGGTTCGAGGTTGAAAATGACTTGTCATGGGGAAAGTATGCCACTGCTTGCCTTCGGGTTGTTTGATGCGGATCAAGGATCGGGCGGTTTTTCGCCATATTCAGTGGTGGCAAACATCAAGGGCTTGATACATTTGAAAAATTCAAGCGGGATGGCCATCCCGCTGTTCAACAGCGGTTTTGCGGTTTGGGTTGTTCCTGAATTGCGGCTGTTTTGGCGCAATCGGCAAGGGTTGTCGGGCTCTTGCAATAATTGTAGATTGTTTTCGGCTTTATGCTTGACAAGGTCGAATCTCCTGGTTTATATAAGAGCCCACCTGAGGGAGACCCTTTGGTGCAAACCCGATAAAAAAGGCGGTGTAGCTCAGTTGGTTAGAGCATGCGGCTCATATCCGCAGTGTCCGGAGTTCGAATCTCTGCACCGCCACCAATTATAAAAGACCCTCCTGGATCGCAGTGAGGGTCTTTTCTTGTTTGAGCTGCCGGAGGTCTTGTGGATCAATGCAGTCTCTGTTCAATCACACCCTTATAAGTTGTATAGGCCTGCAGCCGAAAGACAGGATACTGGTGGGCGTTTCGGGTGGCGTCGATTCGGTGGTCCTGCTCGATTTGCTGTGGCAGGCGGCGGGGAAGCTGCAACTCGAAATCAGGGCCGCGCATCTCGACCACTGCATGCGTAGCGAGAGTTGCCGCGATGCCGAGTTCGTGCGGGAGCTCTGTCTGCGACTTCAGGTGCCGCTATCGCTTGGTTGCATCGATGTGCCAACGTTGGCGGCGCAGCGCAAGCGGGGTCTGGAAGAAGCGGCCCGGGATGCGCGGCGGGATTTTCTGCTGCGTACAGCCCGTCTTGAGGGGTGCCGTTTTGTCGCGCTGGGCCATCATCGCGATGACCAGGCCGAAACCTTCATGCATCGCCTGCTGCGTGGCAGCAGTCTGTCGGGGCTGGCCTGCATGCGCCTGCGGAGCGATCCTTTTATCCGACCGCTGCTGACATTTTCCAGAAGTGACATCCTGCAGTATCGTGATTCCCGCCAGCTCGGCCACGTTGAAGATTTGAGCAACGCCGATCCGTCTTTTACCCGCAATCGCCTGCGCCATGAATTGCTGCCGCTGCTGCGCGAATACAATCCCCGCATCGATCATCACCTGGCTGCCCTTAGCCGGCGTATCGCCGTTGAGGAAGACTATTGGGAACAGCAGGTTGGTGACGCCATGGCGAGCCTCTGTGTTGCCGGGGACGACGGTTTATGGTTGTGCTGCAACGCGCTGGAACTGCTGCATCCGGCGTTGCGCCTGCGCGTGCTGCGAGCCGCCCTGGAGCGATTGCGCGGGGATCTGCGGGGTATTGGTGCGCCGCATCTGGAGGCTCTGCAGAATTTGCTGCATGGTGCCAGGCCCGAGGCGGAGGTGCACCTTCCCGGGGCGTGGGCGGCGCGGCGTTATGATCGTCTCTGGATGCGAACCACCCCGCCGTTGCCGCGGCAGGGGTTTGCGGTTGCGATTCCGGGGCCGGGGGTTTACGATTTCCCCGGAGGTGGGCAGCTGCACGTAACACTGCAGGCGGACTGTGGCGGAGAAACCCGCTGGGTGGCGGAATTTGATGCGGCTCTGGTGCGGTTTCCGCTGCAGGTGAGATCCTTTCGTCCCGGTGATCGGTTTTATCCCAGCGGCGCGCCGGGGCATCGCAAGTTGAAGGATTTTTTTATCGACGCCAAGCTGCCCCGCGAGGTCCGGCAAGCCTTGCCGCTGGTGGTGGCCGACGAAATTATCTGGCTGCCGGGCTTGCGCCGATGTCAGGGGTTGCGTCCGAAACCCGGGGGCTCACAGGTGTTGCGCCTGGCTGTAACCGGTCGGTCGGGGGACAATCAAGGCTTGTGAAACCATGGGGATTATGATAAATTTCGAAAACATTTCAGTGGTTTTGGCCCTATTTTGGCATAGAGGGGGTCGCACTGCGCAAAGTAAGGGGGAAGAGTGAATCCGATTTTCAAGAACCTGGCACTTTGGTTGGTTATATCCCTGGTCATGATCACCCTGTTCAACCTGATGACCACCTCCAAAGATGAGCCCAAAGCGATATCCTACACGGCGTTTCTCGATGCCGTGGAAGACGGGACGGTAAAGGAAGTCGTTCTGGAAGGTCCGAATATCGAGGGCAAGGACCAGGAAGGCAATGCCTTCAGGACCTTTGCGCCCGACGACCCACGGTTGGTCCAAGTACTGCGCGACAAGGGGGTCACCATTCAGGCCAAACCCGAGGAGGATCGGGGTTTCTGGATGTCGCTGTTGTTTTACTGGGGGCCGATCATTTTGTTTATCGGGGTGTGGATTTTCTTCATCCGGCAGATGCAGTCCAGTGGCGGCAAGGCCATGAGTTTCGGCAAAAGCCGGGCACGTCTGCTTACCGAAAGCGGGAACCAGGTGACCTTCAAGGATGTGGCCGGCATCGACGAAGCCAAGGATGAGCTGCAGGAAATCGTGGCGTTTCTCAAGGATCCCAAGAAATTTTCACGCCTCGGCGGGCGCATTCCCAAAGGGGTTTTGCTGGTGGGGCCCCCCGGTACCGGCAAGACGCTTCTGGGGCGGGCCATTGCCGGGGAGGCGGGGGTGCCCTTTTTTTCCATTTCCGGCTCCGACTTTGTGGAAATGTTCGTCGGGGTTGGCGCCAGTCGGGTGCGCGACCTGTTTCTGCAGGGTAAGAAAAACGCTCCCTGCATCATCTTCATCGACGAGATCGATGCGGTGGGCCGGCATCGTGGCGCCGGCCTGGGCGGCGGGCATGACGAGCGGGAACAGACCCTCAATCAACTGCTGGTGGAAATGGACGGCTTCGAGTCCAACGAGGGCGTTATCCTGATCGCCGCCACCAACCGACCCGACGTGCTGGATCCTGCTCTGCTGCGGCCCGGGCGTTTCGACCGCCAGGTGGTGGTGCCGCGTCCGGACATCAAGGGCCGCGCCATGATTCTCGATGTTCATGCGCGCAAGGTGCCCCTTGGCTCCGATGTCAACCTCGATGTGGTCGCCAAAAGCACGCCCGGTTTTTCGGGCGCCGATCTGGCCAATCTGATCAACGAAGCCGCGTTGCTGGCTGCCCGCCAGAACAAGGACAAGGTCGATATGCAGGATCTGGAAGCGGCCAAGGACAAGGTTCTCATGGGTGCAGAGCGCCGTTCGCTGGTGATTACCGAAAAGGAAAAGCGCGTTACCGCCTATCACGAGGCGGGTCATGCCATCGTGCCGTTGTTTCTGCCGGAGGCCGACCCGGTGCACAAGGTGTCCATCATTCCCCGCGGTCGGGCCCTGGGGGTGACCATGTTTCTTCCCGAGGAGGAAAAATACAACCAGTCCCGCATCGGGCTGGAAACCGCTATTTGCGGCCTGCTTGCAGGTCGTGTCGCTGAAGAACTGATGTTTGACGAGGTGACCAGCGGCGCCAGCAACGACATCGAACGGGCTACCCATATTGCCCGCAAGATGGTATGTGAGTGGGGAATGAGCGCCAAGATCGGTCCGCTGGCTTTCGGAGAGAAGGAAGGCGAGGTATTCCTGGGACGGGATCTGGGGCATGCCCGCAATTACAGCGAGGCGACGGCTGTCGAAATCGACAACGAAATCCGCCGCATCGTTCGGGAAAGTTACGACAAGGCGCGACAGATTCTGTCCAATCACCGCGATGGGCTGGTCGCGGTGGCCGAAGCATTGCTGGAGCGCGAAACCATTGACGGTGGAGAGGTACGTCGCATGATTTTCGGTGAGTCGGCGCCCGCCGGCAACGAAACCTCTGCCGGCACACCGGAGAATACGGCGACGGTTGAGGTGTGATGGCTTCCCACCGGTTTCCAGACAAGCCTGCGGACTTGCCGGAGGAAGGGGGGCCGTTCGACGTTTTTCCGGTGCCGACAATCCTGCGGGGACGCCGCTGCCGACTGGATCTGGAACGTCCCCTGATCATGGGAATCCTCAACATAACCCCCGATTCCTTTTACTCCGGTAGCCGCGCGACGTCGATTGACGATGCCCTTGGCCGGGCTCGGCGCATGCTGGACGAAGGGGCGGACCTGATCGATGTTGGCGGAGAAAGCACCCGGCCGGGGGCGGCGCTGATCAGCGAGCAGGAGGAACTCGACAGGATCGTGCCGGTCGTCGAGATCCTGTCCCGGGAGTTGCCGTGCCCTTTGTCTGTCGACACCAATAAAAGCGTCGTGGCTCGCGCCGCGGTTGCCGCCGGTGCCGATTTCATCAACGACATCAGTGGCTTTGCCTTTGATCCGGCGATGGCCGATACGGTTGCGGCTTGCGGGGCCGGGGCTTTTCTGATGCATACCCGGGGCAAACCCGAGGCGATGCAGGCCGATACCGCCTACGGGGATCTTTTTGCCGATATCGTCAATTACCTGCGCAAAGCGGTGGCTCGTGCCGAAGCCGCGGGTATCCCCCGCTGTCGACTCGCGATCGATCCGGGTATAGGTTTTGGCAAGGATCTGGCCGGCAATCTCGAGATTCTGCATCGTTTGAGAGAGCTTCTCGTCCTGGGTCTGCCGGTGCTGCTTGGCACCTCGCGCAAAGGATGCATCGGCCAGGTCGTGGGACAGTCCGATCCTGCGGAACGTCTCTACGGTACCCTGGCCACGGTGGCGCTGGGCGTGGCGAGCGGCGTACAGATTTTTCGGGTACATGATGTGCGGCCCGCCAGGGAGGCGGCTCTGATGGCCTGGGCTGTGGTGCACCGGCGCCGTCCTTGATCCCTTGTCCTGTGATGGATATTAAAAATGAGCGGATTTCTAGATTTTATTCAGAATTTCAGGTGGTTGCTCGATCCGCTCGATGTGATTATCGTCGCTTTTATCATTTACCGCATCATTCTGCTGATCAAGGGAACCCGAGCCGTTCAGATGCTGTTCGGGCTGGCGGTTATTTTGCTGGTGTACGTGAGTTCCCAGGTTGCCGGTCTCTATACGCTGCACTGGATTCTCGACAATTTCCTGTCATCCATCATTCTGGTGATTGTCGTGCTGTTCCAGAACGACATCCGCCGGGCTCTGATTCATGTCGGCGCCAACCCGTTTTTTACCGATCTGTCTTTTCGGGAAGAAAACGAAGTCATTGCCGAACTTGTCAAAGCCTGTGTGAATATGGCCAATCGGCGCATTGGCGCTCTGCTGGTCATCGAGCGGGAGACCGGGATCAAGGATTTTCTGGAAGTCGGGACCGAAATCGACGCCAAGGTGACAAGTGATCTGATCACCTCCGTCTTTTTGCCCTATTCACCGTTGCATGATGGCGCCCTGGTGCTGCAGCAGGGGCGGTTGACGCGGGCCGGGTGTTTTCTCCCCCTGTCGCAGAATCCGGATATCAGCAAATCCCTCGGAACCCGGCATCGGGCGGCCATTGGCCTGACCGAGCTGGTCGACGCCGTAGCCATCGTGGTGTCCGAGGAAACCGGGAAAATTTCCATGGTTGTCGCCGGGCGGATTACCCGTGATCTCGATTCCACCTCTTTGACCAGGGTGCTCAAATCCCTTCTTGAACCCCGGAAGAAAAAGTGATCATGCTTAAAATACTGACGGAAAACTGGGCATTGAAGGTGCTGTCACTGGTTTTTGCGCTGATCCTGTGGTTTTTTGTCATGGGCGAGCGCAAGCTGGAGCGGTCCTATGCCGTGCCGTTGGAGATCACGAATGTTCCCAAGGGGATGATGGTCGCCAACGAGGTGCCTTCCGAAGTGGAGGTACGCATCAACGGGCCCCGTACTCTGCTGATGAATCTGCGTGCGGAAGACATGCGCATTACTGTGGATCTCAAGGATCTCCCTGCCGGGCTGACTTCCTACAAACGCCTGGAGGAACGTCTCGATATTCCCGCGCCTCTCAAGGTGACGCGGCTTACCCCATCCTATGTCGACATTCTCGTGGATCGGATCCGAAGCAAACAGGTGCCGGTCAAACCGGTTCTTGCCGGACGTCCGGCTGCCGGCTTTGAGGTGCGGAAGGTGGCTGCCGTGCCCGAATCGCTGGTGGTTGAAGGGGCCGAAAGCGAACTGGATTCACTGCAGCGTGTGGAAACAGCGCCATTCAGCATTGAAGGCGCAACCGGCAATCTGGCCGGCAGGGTTCCCCTGAGGTACGGCAGGAAATTCAGCTGGATCAAAGACCCCGGAGACGTTGAAATCAAAGTTATGATCGGGCGGCGTTCCGGAAATTGATATAGTTTTGTCAGGAGACAGACAATTACCATGATCATGAAAAAGAAATTGTTCGGCACGGACGGTGTCCGTGGTGTGGCCAATATTTACCCCATGACCACCGAAATCGCCATGCAGCTTGGCAGGGCTGCTGCCCACGTATTCAAGAAGGACAGGCATCGCCGACATCGCATCGTGATTGGCAAGGACACGCGCCTGTCGGGGTACATGATTGAAAACGCTCTTGTGGCAGGCATTTGTTCCATGGGGGTGGATGTTCTGCTGGTTGGCCCGCTGCCGACACCAGGCATTGCCTTTATCACCTCATCCATGCGGGCCGACGCAGGCGTGGTTATTTCCGCGTCCCACAACCCCTATCAGGACAATGGCATCAAATTCTTTTCCGCCGACGGTTTCAAACTGCCGGACGATACCGAACTGGAAATCGAAAAACTGATTTTTAGTAACGAAATCGATTCGTTGCGGCCGGTGGCCGATGAGGTGGGTAAGGCTTTTCGCATCGATGATGCCTGTGGTCGTTATGTGGTGTTTTTAAAAAACTCCTTTCCTCACAAGCTGGATCTCAACGGCCTGAAGATTGTTCTGGATTGTGCCAACGGCGCCGCCTACAAGGTTGCGCCTGCGGTGCTTGAGGAACTGGGCGCCGAGGTGATCCCGCTGGGGATCAAGCCCAACGGCTCCAATATCAACGCGGGTTGCGGTTCTCTGTATCCGGAAGTGATCGCCAGGGCCGTCAAGGAGCACGGCGCACATCTGGGCATGGCGCTGGACGGCGACGCCGACCGGGTCATCTTTGTCGACGAGCAGGGCCAGGAGGTTGATGGCGACCATATCATGGCGATTTGCAGTCTCGACATGCTGCAGCAAGGTAAACTGGCGCATCGCACCCTGGTGGCGACCGTGATGAGCAACATGGGGCTCGATATTGCCTTGCGCAACGCCGGTGGCCGTGTGATCAAGACCGCCGTCGGCGATCGCTATGTGGTGGAGGAGATGCGCCGCGGCGGCTACAACCTCGGCGGCGAGCAATCCGGCCACATGATTTTTCTCGAGCACAACACCACCGGTGACGGCATGGTTTCGGCCCTGCAGTTGCTGGCCATCATGCAGCGTACCGGCAAGCCCCTGTCGGAGCTTTCCGGCGTCATGACGGCGCTGCCCCAGGTTCTGCTGAATGTGCGGGTGGCAAGCCGTCAGGATATTTATATCGTTCCTGAAATTTCCCGGACCATCAAGGCTGCCGAGGAAAAACTGGCGGATAGCGGGCGGGTGCTGATCCGGTATTCGGGGACCGAACCGCTGCTGCGCATTATGCTGGAAGGCCAGGACGAGCTTCAGATTACTGAAATGGCCCAGGAAATCGCCGACGTCATCGACCGGCATCTGGGCGTTGGGACAAAGGAGCACTAACCGTGGCATTGCTTGGCGTAAATGTGGATCACGTGGCGACCATCCGGCAGGCGCGCGGCACCAGCGAGCCCGATCCTGTAACGGCGGCAGCTCTGGCGGAACTGGGCGGTGCCGACGGCATTACCATCCATCTGAGGGAAGACCGTCGGCATATCCAGGACCGCGATGTGGAGCTGCTGCGGCAGACCGCCAAGGTGCCACTCAATCTGGAGATGGCAGCTACCGACGAAATGGTCGGGATCGCTCTCAAGATACTGCCCGACGCGGCGACCCTGGTTCCGGAAAAGCGACAGGAACTGACAACCGAAGGCGGCCTGAATGTGGCGCTCTTGCGGGAGCCGCTGAAAAAACACGTGGATCTTTTGCGACAAGGCGGCATCAGCGTGAGTCTGTTCATCGATCCCGATCTGGAACAGGTCAAGGCGTCGCACCGGCTTGGGGCCGACGCTGTGGAAATTCACACCGGCAGCTACTGCGATGCTGCCTGCCCGCTCACGCGTCAGAAGGAACTCGACAAGATCGCCGCCGCGATCAGGGCCGGCAACAAGCTCGGGCTGAAGGTGCATGCCGGACACGGTCTGACCTATTTCAACATTAAGCCGGTCGCCGCCCTCGGCGGCATCCGGGAGTTCAACATCGGGCACAGTATCATTTCGCGCGCCGTTCTGGTCGGCCTGGAGAGGGCGGTACGAGAGATGAAAGCATTGGTGGGCGACGCCTGATATGACCGGCATCAGTGGCCTGGGCAACGACCTGGTAGCCGTGCGGCGGTTTCGCCGTTTTGTGCTGGAAGGAAAGGTTGCGTTGCTGGAACGCCTGTTTGACGATGCGGAGCGGGAATACTGTCTGTCCAAAAAAGATCCGGCGCCGCATCTGGCGGTGAGATATGCCGCCAAGGAGGCTTTTCTCAAGGCGCTTGGCACCGGTTTGCGGCAAGGCATCCGCTGGCGGGACATAATCGTGGTGCGCGATGCAGCCGGCAAGCCGGCTTTGGCCCTGCAGGGGCAGGCCGCCCGGCTGTTTGAAAAGAACGGCCATAAGCGGCATCTGCTGTCCTGCACCCACGACGGGGATTACGCTTTTGCCACCGTTGTTTTTGAAAGTGCGCAGGTCTGTTTTTCAAATCGTTTCGAAAGGGATACAAGTATGCTGAAGGCCCGCGATATCATGACCGTTGATGTGCACACGGTTTCCATGGAAACCAGCGTCGAGGAACTCGCCCGCCTGTTTGTCAAGACCAAAGTCAGCGCCATGCCCGTGGTCGACGATGAAGGGATGCTGCAGGGGATCGTCACGGAAACCGACCTTGTCTCGCAGGATCAGGCTTTACACATCCCGACAGTGGTTTCCCTCTTTGACTGGGTGGTTTACCTGGAAAGCGAGGACCGTTTTGCCGAGCAGGTGCGGAAAATGACCGCCCGCCTGGTGCAGGAAATCTGTACCCGGGATGTCGCCACCTGCACGCCTGACGCGCCGGTATCCGAAATCGTTTCCCTGATGCTCGACAAAGGGATTCACATGGTGCCGGTGGTTGACAAGGGCAAACTGCTTGGCGTTGTGGCGCGACTTGACATCATCCGCAGTATGGAGCTTTAACGCTGTGACGCAATGGCAGGTCGATACCGTTTCGGCAGAGGAAACCCAGCGATTCGGTTGCTGGCTGGGACGAATGATCGGCGCCCCCGCGGTCATTTTGCTGAACGGCGATCTGGGGGCCGGAAAAACCTGCATGACGCAGGGGATTGCCCGCGGTCTTGGCGTATCCGAGAATGAAGCCGTCACCAGTCCTACCTATACCCTGATGAACCAGTATGCAGGGCGACTGCCTCTTTACCATTTCGACCTTTATCGTCTTGCCGACCGCGACGAACTGGAAGAACTGGGCCTGGATGACTATTTGCCCGGCGACGGTGTCGCCGTGGTGGAATGGGCCGAGCGGTTTCCGGACCTGTGCCAGGACGGGCTGAATATTCATATCGGTCACCGGGGCATGGATCGTCGCAGCATCCGGGTACACGCTATCGGCGCAGGGGGAGAGCGTTTGCTGCGGGCTCTGCAGTCTGCCTGGCAGGGGCAAAAATAAAGGTCCGGGGGGACACCCTGATCAGATCGACATTGCCGGCAAAAATACTTTGACCGGCAACCGGATTCCTGTTATGCAGAAACTTTCGCCTTGCCGGTACGCCATTGTTTCCACGCTGTGTATAGGGCAGGGAACGGCGCGGACCGGTGCGAAAGCACGGCTCGCGGCCCGAACCAGACCGAAAGGATCCAGGCAAGCGACCCGATGCATGCAAACCGGTGTTGGCGCTCGGCCTGATTTTTCATATTGAAAAGGAGGAAGGGGACTATGGCCCTGGTAGTACAGAAATATGGGGGGACGTCGGTCGGAACCGTGGACAGGATCCGCAATGTCGCCCGTCGCGTTGCCAAGACCTACGATGACGGCAACGATGTGGTGGTGGTCGTGTCGGCCATGTCCGGGGAAACCAACAAGCTGGTTACCCTGGCCAATGAAATGTGCGATTTTCCCAGTGAGCGCGAATACGATGTCCTGGTTGCCACCGGCGAACAGGTCACGATTTCGCTTCTGTCCATGTGCCTGAATTCCATGGGGTACAAGGCCAAGAGCTATCTGGGTCACCAGATTCCTATTATTACCGACAGCACCTTCAGCAAGGCGCGCATCGAGGAGATCGGTGACAGAAATATTCGCGAGGATCTCAAAAACGGCAACATCATCGTCGTGGCCGGTTTTCAGGGGGTCGATCGTGAAGGCAACCTTACCACCCTCGGCCGCGGCGGCTCCGATACCTCCGCCGTGGCGGTAGCCGCAGCGCTGAAGGCCGATGTCTGTGAAATTTATACCGATGTCGATGGCGTCTATACCACCGATCCGCGCATCGTTACCGATGCGACCAAAATCGATAAAATTTCCTACGACGAGATGCTGGAAATGGCATCCCTCGGGGCCAAGGTGCTGCAGATCCGCTCGGTGGAATTCGCAAAAAAATACGGCGTGGTGGTCCACGTGCGTTCCAGTTTTAACGATAATCCAGGGACCCTGGTAACCAAGGAGGACGAGGATATGGAGACCGTTCTGGTTTCGGGCATTACCTACAACAAAGACGAGGCCAAGATTTCCGTAATGGGGGTTCCGGACAAACCCGGGATCGCAGCCAGGCTGTTCACTCCTTTGACCACGGCCAATATTACCATCGACATGATTATCCAGAACGTGTCCAACGACGGGTTGACCGACCTGACCTTTACCGTACCGCACGGCGATTTCAAAAAAGCCCTCAAGGCCGTCGAGGAGACCGCCCTGGAAATCGGCGCAGCTGGCGTGCGCAGCGACGAGAACATTGCCAAGGTTTCCATTGTGGGGGTTGGCATGCGCTCCCATTCCGGCATCGCCAGCAAGATGTTTCAGGTGCTCTCCCAGGAGGGTATCAACATCCAGATGATCTCCACCAGCGAGATTAAAGTTTCGTGCATTGTCGATGCCAAATACACGGAACTGGCGGTGCGCGTTCTGCATCAGGCCTTCGGTCTGGACAAAAAAGACACCAGGGCTGAATGAAGACTGTCCACCGGATGTCCGGCGGCAGCCACGAGGTAGGTCAATGACTGCGATTCGATTGTACGACACCACCCTGAGAGACGGTACCCAAGCCGAAGAAATATCCTTCCTGGTCGAGGACAAGATCCGCATTGCGGAAAAACTCGACGAACTGGGGATTCATTATATCGAGGGCGGATGGCCGGGATCCAATCCCAAGGATATCGACTTTTTTCGAAAAATCCGCAAGGCATCCATCAAACAGACCAAAATCGCCGCCTTCGGTTCGACCCGCCGGGCCAAAAGTACGCCCGAAAAGGACAACAACCTGCGCACTCTGATCCAGGCCGAGCCGGACGTCATCACGATTTTCGGCAAGACGTGGGATTTTCACGTACGCGAAGCTTTGCGCATCGGCCTGCAGGAGAATCTGGATCTCATCCATGATTCCCTGGTCTATCTCAAGCAGAATGTCGCCGAAGTCTTTTACGACGCCGAACACTTTTTCGACGGCTACAAGGCCAACCCCGAATATGCCATTAACACCCTCAGGGCGGCTCAGGACGCCGGAGTGGATTGCATCGTACTGTGCGATACCAATGGCGGCACGCTGCCCTTTGAGCTGCCGCCGATCATTGCCGAGGTGCGCAAGCATATTGCCACCCCTCTGGGTATTCATGCGCATAACGACAGTGAATGCGCCGTCGCCAATTCCCTGGTGGCCATCGATTGCGGTTGTGTGCATGTGCAGGGTACCATCAACGGATTCGGCGAACGCTGTGGCAACGCGAATCTGTGTTCCATTATCCCGTCGTTGATGTTGAAAATGGGCAAGCAGTGCCTCACGGACCAACAGCTTGTTTCTTTGCGGGAGGTCTCGCGATTTGTCTACGAGTTGGCCAACCTGGTGCCCAACAAGCATCAGCCGTATGTCGGCAATTCGGCCTTTGCCCATAAAGGCGGTGTTCATGTTTCCGCTATTCAACGCCATGCCGAAACCTATGAGCACATCCGTCCCGAACGGGTCGGCAACGTCAGTCGCGTGCTGGTCTCCGATCTGTCCGGACGCTCCAACATTCTGGCCAAGGCCGAGCAGTTCAACATCAAGCTTGACAGCAAGGACCCTCTGACCATCGAGATTCTGGAAAGGCTCAAGGATCTTGAAAACCAGGGCTACCAGTTTGAGGGAGCCGAGGCTTCCTTCGACCTGCTGATGCGCAGGGCCTTGGGGACGCTGCGGCCGTTTTTTTCGGTGGTCGGTTTCCGTGTCATCGACAGCAAGCGCGAAGGGGAGGAAAAACCCTTTTCCGAGGCTACCGTACAGATCAAGGTTGGCGGCCATGTCGAGCATACCGCCGCCGAAGGCAACGGGCCGGTGAATGCACTGGACCACGCCTTGCGCAAGGCTCTGGAAAACTTCTACCCGCAGATCAAGGAAATGCAGTTGCTTGACTACAAGGTCAGGGTGCTGCCGGCGGGCCGGGGCACCGCGTCGGTGACGCGCGTGCTTATCGAATCGGGCGACAAGACCATGCGATGGGGCACGGTTGGAGTCAGTGACAACATCATCGATGCCTCCTACTATGCCCTGATAGACGCCTTTTTGTACAAGCTTCTCAAAGACAGTAAAGGGACCTGACCAACATGGGACGAGACAACGGGACGCTGCTCCTGGTTGCCGTTTTGCTCGCCATAGTGTTGCTGCGCATGTGCCGGGCTATTTTCCCCTGGGGGAGGATAGCCCGGTTTTTTATCATCAAAAGCCCGATCATATGGCTGTTTGCCTTGGTAAGGGGTTTCGAGATCCAGGGTGCCATCACTTTTTTGACGCAACTTTCGCGGAACGCGTCATCCAAATGGCGGCTTGTAAAATGGACGATAACATCAGGAACGATTTGTTGGTTTCGTTGCCCGTGCACAGCGGCGAAACTCTGGAACTGGTTTGTCAAGAGGGGCATGCCATTGATTTATCGCGAAAATTTATGCCGGCGGCGCAGCGCATGACCCTGGGGATTCCGTTGCATCCCGATTCCATGAACTTCAGTGATTGGCAGGCCTTGCCGGGCATCGGGCCCAAATTGGCGGAACGAATCATGGATGAGCGCCAAAAAAATGGCGCATTTGGCAGTCTGCAGGCCCTGCAGAGGGTGCGAGGGATCGGGCCAGGGACGATTCGACGCATTCAAAAATTTTTTTGAATTAAAACCCAGTTCCTAACTGTCTGTAAAATAGATGTTTTATCTATTTCCATTAGACCCCTTAAAAAATTTACCGACATGTGGCAAGTACTGGCACGGGACGTGAAATGATGTTTTACATACCCGTTACCTGTAGGCAGTACTTATTCAACCAAGGGGGAAAACATGAGATGTCCTAAGTGCAAAGGCCGCATGTATGCTGAAAAATACTACGACTTCGTGAGGGTGTTTGACGCTTGGAAATGCTCTGCCTGCGGTGAAATTATTGATCATACCATCCTTGCCAATCGTGCGCGCAGCCGCAACCTGTATCTGGGCTGAGTTGCCATGCTGGAAAGGTTTTAATACTGCGTTTTATATGCTGCCAGTAATCTGAAAAAGGCCGGACCTTGCTCCCGGCCTTTTTGTTTTGTTTGAGGGGGATTTCTTCCCTGTTTTAAAATACGACAAACAACCGCAGGGTAAAGATGTTGGCCCACGGGATTCCTGGGCGGTATCCTGGCATCGGGGTCGAAAGCGGAGCCGCCGAAATGGGCCGGCATGCGGTAGGATTTGCCGTCTTCAAACGTGAACATATCGAACCTCCTTCAAGGTTGAGGGGGGGCTTCGGAAAAGGAAATCAAACCACCTTTTTGGTGCCATCCGGGCTCTTGTCCAGCACGACCAGGATGCTCAGAAGATACAGCAGGACACAGCCGTTCGCGGCAAGAATCACACCGATGACGAGCGTGGCAACCAGGCCCGGGACGAGCATCGACACGCCGAACACGACCGTCAGCAGGTTCTCATTCCACACCAGAAGCCCGGTCAGGATGGAGAGCACATAGACGGCGCTGCAACTGGCAATCAAATGTCGGGAAATCCCCCCGTAGCCAGCCCACCGCCTCAGCTTGTCTTTGCAAAGACACATCTGCAAAAGCAGCAGCAGGCCGCCCGGGGCAAAACACAGAAACAAGAGCAGCCGTGGAATGAGGCCAAAAACCGGGATGAAACAGGTGACAATGCCCACCGCAGCCACCATCACGCCGGCGACGAGCAATGGCTTGGACCTCTTCATGTCGCCGAAGGGCGTCTTTCCGAGGGATATCGCCTGAAGGGCGAACATGACGAGTAACAATCCATACAAACCGTTGGCATAGTACGGGAGTAAGCCGGCCGACACCGGCAACAGCAGCAACCCCGTAATCAGCATGGCCAGTCCGCCAAGCATCAGGATTACCACCTCCAGGGGCAGTTCCGTCTCCTTGAACACCCCATACCTTGTCCGGTTTTTTGCGCGCATGGCAGTGCGACCGTCCCCCCCCTGGTTTCCGGTATCCCGGCGAGTCTGCCTGCACAGGCAGACTGGCGCGTCTGCGCTGCTGCGGCGCAACAACCGGCTCATCGTTTTTGAGGCTGTCGGCAGCGTCTGCGGACTGCGGTGGCATGGTGCGCAAGGCGCTTCCGGCATGTCACGGACTTCAAGGCATTCAGATGACAAAATTCCTGCGTAAACAAGTGTATAGCATCACGTTGCTTTTTGCCCGGTAGCGGAGAATCCTGTTGGTGATACGCGATGACCGTGGGGTTGCTGTTTCAATGTTTCTTTGAAGCCATTGCTGGTTTTTGTAGGCCTGGGTCTTTGTCGCCGCGTAATCCTCCCTGTCCATCTCATAAAGCTGTCTTCGGTAAGCGTCTGTCAGTGCGTACCAGCGGTGGATTCTCTTTGCAAAGCGGCTTTCCCGCGGGACGCTCAGCGTATCCATAAAGGCCTGGAAAGCAAAAAAATACCGCACGGCGTTGCGTTCAAGTGCCGCCCGCGGACCTTTTATGTAGACGGGGCGGCCATTTGTGTCCGTGCCGGTTGTCGTAAATCCGATTTTGTTGCGGCCAAGGGTGGCGAAGTAGGCTTGCTCCGCGAGACGAAAGGCTCCGCTGCTGCTGTAGGCATACCTGACGTGGACGAAAGATCTGTGCTTGTCCAGCGGCAGGGCCTCGAAACAGAGGGTATGGTCTCTGGTGCCGAAAGGCCCGCTGGCGGCGGTCAGCGCTATGCGCAGGTAGTCCGGCTGCTGGCTCGCGATCCGGAAGTTGTAAAGGACCGGGTGGGTGTCTTCCGGCGCCTGATACTTTTTGCGGCCCAGGTAGAGAGTCAGAGCCCAGCCGTTCTGCCGTTTCTGCCAGGTGCTTGCCTTGATGTTCGGGTGGAGAAATAAAATGTCGCACCAGTTTGCCGGTATTCTGAGGGTGTCAACGACCTCTTCGAAGGGATACTCGAAAATCCCGTAAACATCCACCGTCGAGTGCTCGCCCTGCTCGGAGGATTGGACAAGAAGAGGGAGGCCGAAGCTGTTTTCATCCAGGCGGGCCAGATTCCGGCGATACGTATCGAGCAGCTTGTCCCTGTTGCCTGGCGGCTGAGCGGCAGCCGGCATGCAGCAGGTCAGAAGCCAGATCGCGGCCAGTATTGCATAGCACAATCGCTGCAGGAGGCTTCTGTTCGCATCCATAGGTGGCGATCTTTCAGGCCAGGGGACAATATGAGTTGCCCGGTGGTCCCTCGATCATGGCCGGGGCTCTGATGCTTGTCGCACGAGGTGTTCTTGAAGAATATCTTTTCGCAAAGAAATCGCAACATTCCAACCGCGCGCAGGGTGGTCATCCGCCCAGGCGGATGACCACGAGCGGCTAATCGGTCAGGGCTTGTTACAGGGGGGGCCGGTTTGGGATGAGACGACCTCGGCTTAGGAGGGGTTGGGTTGGTGTTTTTGCTTCCTCTAGAATGGATAGGCTCTTTATGAAAAATGCAAAATATTTAATAAAAAACAGTTGACCAAATCCTTCAAATAAAATATAAAAAGCTAATTGATGGATATGTTTTCATGAAGAGAAAACGCTTTTCTCCTAATGTGCATATCGGGTGCGTTACTTTTGGTGAATATTTGAAAATTCCTTTCTCCACCGATAGATCGGACCCAGCGTCAATTCCTGATGCACATTGTAGAAATGACAAAATTTACCATGTTTCCCAAGCGTAGTTTTCGCGGCCGGGGACTTCAAATTTATAACAAAAATACTCGGAAAATCGGTGTCGTTTTGGAGCGGATGGGCTTTAACTAAAATGGTGGTCCGATACGATCAAGGCCCAATTGAAGCTCGTTCAGCTTTGTCCTGCAGTTGGGGACGCTCCTGAAAAGCGGACTCTTAACCACGATATTTCGCGCAGAAATCCGTAGAAGAAGGGATCAATGATGACGCTGATGAGAATCAAGGTTTGCGTTCTTGTCTTCTGCGGCTTGATCTTCAGCAGTTTTAACTCTTGGGCCAATGAAACCATAACTGCTGACCAGAGAATAAAATTGTGCAGTTTTGAGCTGTCCGAAGAGGACCGGGATGCTATCGGCCGGGTGACGTATGCGGAAGCTGGAGATCAGGGAGACAGTGGAATGGCCGCCGTTGTTCATGTGATTCTGAATCGACTGATATCCGGGGAATTCGGATCTTCTATTACCCAAATCCTCAACGCGAAAAACCAGTTCGAGCCAGCAACCCGGGCAGGAGGATGGAAAAATCTGCCAAGTCTTACCCCAAGGCAGAGGGCAAGAATTGACACCATCATTAACCTGTCCCTCGATGGTCGCCTCCCCGACTTAACAAATGGTTCCCTTTATTTTCAGAACCCGGTGATAGTCGCACAACGAGAGGCGGCCGGGCAAACACCCAAGGGGTTGATTCGTTTCAATGGTTCGACACCCGCCGCTGTTATCCGGGATCACGAGTTTTATTCCGTGATCAAAAACCAAAAGACGATCCCTGTTTTAGTTCAGGCCCAAAAACCACCGGCTCCGGAACCCTGGGATATTTATGCCATAGCCCGGCGGCTCAATCTTCAGGAAAACGCCTCTCGGGACGTTTTCACCCGGAAGGCAACCGGGGTGATCCAATAAATGACAAGGAGAAGAAGCTATGCAGACCACACAAACTGCTGTCACCGAAGCCTCATCCCGAAAACAACAAGCCCTCTCCATTATGGCTTTGGCAATTATTTTTGTACTGTCTTCGTCTAGTCTGGCCTTTGCAGGACCTATCGAGGACGGTGTGGATTGGGTGCTCGATCTTTTAACCAATGGTATTGCCCGCAGCGTAGCGATCATCGGGATTGTTATTCTTGGCTATCTGGCCTGGGCAGGGAAGATTACGGGCGAAGCCTGTTTGAAATATGTTCTGGGCATTGTTCTGGTTTTTGGTGGCGCGACCATCGTCGATCTCATTATTGCTGCCGTATCCTGAGGGAGTGTGGACATGGATGGAACAGATCCGTTGTTTGTCGGGCCTACCAGGCCCGCAATGAAGTGGGGCGTTACAATGGACGGCATCATCGTCGGGTTTGTCCTGGTGGCCATTCTTATGATTGGTACCGGCAATCCGTTTACCCTGCTTCTGTACCTTCCCATTCATGGCACCTTGTACTTACTTTGTATGCGTGATCCCAGGATTATCCGACTCCTGTTTCTGTGGGTTCAAACCAAATTAAGATCACTCGGGTGGCGTCATTGGGGAGCCGCGACGGCTTGTCCCCTGGTTAATACGCGGGCCGGAAAAAGGTTACGATCATGACCAGACAGCAGGCCAAAACACAGGGGGTGTGGCAGCGCGAAAATCCGGTGGCCGACTTTATCCCTTATTCCGTTCAGGTCAATGAATCGACGGTTAAAACAACCGGAGGGCATTATCTTCAGGTTATAAAGCTGAGCGGTGTGGCCCATGAGGCTGCCGATCCGGAAAATGTCATTCTCTGGAAAAACCAGATCAATATTTTGCTTCGCAATATATCATCCCCGCGGGTCTGTCTTTGGTCGAATACCATCCGACGCGAAGAGAACACTTATCCGGACGGAAAGCATAGCGGACTTTTAGATAGGGCGTTGGATGAAAAATACCGAAAGCACTTAGCTGAGAAGAAAATGATGGTCAACGAACTTTACCTGACAGTCATTTACCGTCCAGAAGCTTCCGGGCCTTTCAGGATTTTTTCACGGTTGGAAATAAATCCGGAGGTTCTGAAACAGCAACAGGACGAAGCCATAGAGAAGTTGAATGAGCTCGTCTCTGTTGTGGTCGGTTCTCTTGCAGCCTACGGTCCTCGTATTCTCGGCACCTATGTCCGTTTAGGACGACTGCATTCGGAGACTCTGGAGTTCCTTGATTATCTGGCTAATGGCGACTGGATCCCCCGCGCACTCCCACGTCAGAAAATTTCCGATTGCCTGGCCAGAAACAGGCCCTTTTTCGGATCGGATGCACTGGAACTCCGCGGGGTCGTGGAGAGCAAAGTAGGCGCGATTCTGGGGATTTCCGAATATCCGGAAGGTACCGAACCGGGGCTTCTTAATGCACTGCTGTCCGCTCCCTTTCCGCTCATCCTCACACAGAGCTTCCAATTTCTGTCAAAACCGGTGGCCATTGAATTATTGCTACGTCAACAACGCAGGCTGCAAACCGCCGGAGACCTTGCCGTGTCCCAAGTCGAAGAAATAGACGACGCTCTGGACGATCTGGCCTCCGGACGCATTGTTTACGGCGAGCATCATTTGTCTTTGGCTGTTTTCGCGGAAAATCTCCGGCAATTAAGGGCCAACCTGGCGGCCGCTCGGGCGGAAATGGCAGATTGTTCGATAGTGGTGGCCCGTGAGGATTGGGCCCTGGGAGCTGCCTATTGGGCACAATTGCCTGGTAATTTCAGATATCGGCCCCGGCCGGCTCCGATAAGTTCGAGAAATTTCGCCGGATTCTCCAGCTTCCACAACTACCCGACGGGCCGACCGACCGGAAACCAATGGGGACCTGCTGTGGCCATGTTTCGCACCAGTTCCGGAGCTCCTTATTACTTTAATTTCCATGAGCCCCTGGACAACGCCAAAGCCAAAATGAAAGCCGTAGCCGAACGGGAGTTAGGTGCTGACAGTTTGCAGGAAGAAAGAGAAGAGCAAAAGGCCCTCGGCAATACCCTGATTATCGGGCCGTCAGGCTCGGGAAAAACAGTTGTTCAAGGCTTCCTGATGTCCCAAGCCAGAAAGTTTCGACCTACTCAGGTTGTTTTCGACAAAGACCGGGGATTGGAGATTTTCGTGCGGGCAAGCGGGGGCATATATTCTCCCCTTAAAACAGGGGAACCCACCGGGTTCAATCCTTTCAACCTTGCGACCACCGAAGCGAGCATGCTGTTTCTTAATCACCTGGTTAAAAAGATTTGCGGCGGCGGGTTCTCAAACCGACAGGAAAAGGAGATCGACAACGCTATCCGCGGTGTTATGGGTTTGCCGGAGCATCTGCGTCGCCTGGGTCGCTGTTTGGATTTTCTCGATCCCGTGGACCCAGAAGGCCCTCATGCCAGGCTATCAAAGTGGTGCGGAGAGGGCTCCCTTGCCTGGGTGCTTGATAACCCGGAAGACCGTCTGGATTTTCAAAACAATACCATTTTCGGGTTCGATGTGACGGAGTTTTTGGACCATGACGAAATCCGCACCCCTATCATCATGTACCTGTTTTATCGCATCGAGCAGTTGATCGACGGACGCAGATTCATGGCGTTTCTGGATGAATTTTGGAAACTCCTGCTGGATGAGTATTTCGAGGATTTTGCGCAGAACAAGCAAAAGGTCATTCGGAAGCAGAATGGCATCATGGTCTATGGTACCCAGTCGGCGAAAGACGTGCTCGAATCGCCCATCGCCCACACCCTGATCGAGCAATGCGCCACCATGATCTTCATGCCGAATCCGAAAGCCGACCGGAAAGACTACATGGACGGCTTCCATCTGTCCGAAAGGGAATTTCAATTAATCAAAGAAGATATGGCTCCCGGATCGCGGCGGTTTCTCATCAAACAAGGACAAAGCAGCGTAGTTGCAGAATTGAAATTGCAGGGCTTTGATGACGAACTGGCGGTGATTTCCGGGACTACTGACAATGTGCAGATGGTTGCCCGCATTATCGAAAACCATGGCGAAGATCCGGCCGTATGGCTGCCGATCTTCCATAAGCAAAGGAGGCTTGCAAAATGAAATGCAAAACGGTCGCCGTCATACTGGCCGGAGCGCTCACAGTTGCCTCTTTTTTCCCCAGAAAGGCAGTTGCGGGGGGCATTCCGGTTATCGATACAAGCAATTTGGCCCAGTCTATTAAGCAGGTCATGTATATGGTAAAGCAAATCGAACAGCTGAAAAATCAGTTGGAAATCGCTGAAACCCAGCTGGACCGCATCAGCGGATCGCGGGGCATGGGAGGGATTATAAGCTCTCAATACGACGTAGCCATGGATCTGAACCAGGCCGAAATATTGGAAGATCTGGGGCTTAAGAGTGCGGAAGAAAACGGTCTAACAGGAAAAGAGGCCTCACTTTATGACGAGGCGAACGAGAATGTGTCTTCATGGCTTGGACAGTCTGAAAAATCACTGGAGCAAGCCCGGGATAGATTCAGTGAGCTTTCAAAGCTGGTGGCGAAGGTAAACAACTGTCCGGACCAGAAAGACATTTTGGATCTGCAAGCCAGGATTCAGGCAGAGCAAGTTCTTTTGCAAAATGAAATGGTCAAGCTTGCCATGCTTCAAGCCCGGGCCGAAGCTCGGGAAGCTGCTCACAAGCAAAAAATCCGGCAAATGACCGTTGAGACAACTGGAGAGTATACCCCTATTGACTGGTAAAGGAGAAAAAATAATGGCTAAAAAAACTTTGTCCGTACGCAATGCCGTTCTTCTTATTGTTGTTTTTTCTTGCTGCTTTTTGGGCGGCTGTGGCCAGGATAAATCGCTTGTGACAGGAGAAACAAAATCCTTCGAATGGTTTATAGAACACCCTGACGCAAGACGCAAAGCTTTGTCTGTCTGTAGCGAAAACAATTGGGAGCTTAAAGATTTGCCTAACTGTGACAACGCCATAGAAGCTGAAACAGTTGTCCGGGTACGGCGGAAAAGGATGAATAAATAAAGGAGCGCCAACATGGGGCCCGATCTTTTTCAAGGAATTTTTGGCCTGATAGACACAACGCTAGGCACCTATATTATCGACACGGCCACCAATAGCATAAAGTTTGTCAAACCTATTTTTCAAAGCCTCATGATTGTCTGGATGGCGATATGGGGCTATATGGCCATGATGGGGCAAACGAATGAACCTTTAAAGGAAGGCATTTTTCGTATTTTAAGGATAGGTTTCATTTTTGCCTTGGGTTTAACCCTTGGTACCTATATGAATGTTACTGCAAATTTCCTTAACAAAGGCCCCGAACAAATTGCCGCAGTAATAATGGGGACCAATCCTGATAAAATAAACAGCTCAATAGGTGGTTCCTTAGATAATCTTTACATCAAGGTTTTTGAAATAACCGATGAGTTCTTTGAAAAAGGCGGGGTACTAAATGGGAATTTTGGAATGTATATTCTTGGATTTGCATTTATGATTTTAGGCACAGCCCTTTTGTTAGCTGTAGCATTTTTTATGATATCGGCAAAAATTATGACAGCAATATTATTAGGTGTTGGGCCATTATTTATAGTTTTTCTTTTACCTGAATCAGTGAGAAGCCAGTCTGCACCTCTCGGGTAATGCTCGCGTAGCCATTTTCGCGAGACACTTTGCCTGTGACGCCACCGCCTTGAACCGTTTTTCCGGTCAGGCGGGGCCGTTCTTTGACAATTCAGCTGATTCTAAGGCGATGTTGAGCGGGTTCTCCTGTTTCTGGGCGAGCGGCATTGGCCACACCCTCGGTTGCGGTTTTTCAGAAGCTATGCTGTGCCGGCTGGAGCCTTAGCCGTACGCAAACCGGGCGTAGGTTGTTGCAAACGACGCGGCCTGATCGTGGGCATGACAACTGAACCGCAGGGTCAGGCCACGACAATGGCGGATCAACCGAGCGGCGCAGTAGATCAGGTCCTGAATCACCGTCTTGATCCGCCGCCGCTGCTTGGCGCGTTTCGCCTGGGCCTTGCCCATCAGGCCGACCTGGCCCACGGCCCGCAGGATATTGTAGGCCAGGGCCGAACAACTCATGACCAGGGCATTGGTGGCGAACTTGCCTGACGGCAACCGCTCCAGGTCCATGTCGCTCTTGAGTTCGGAATGGTACTGCTCGCACAGCGCATGCCCCTTGTAAAACTCGATCACCTTGTCCTTGGCGACGGTCAGGTTGGTCCACCAGCCCTCGATCATGACGTCGGGGACCAGCAGCGGCGTGCCATCCTTCTCAAAGTAGCGCTCCGTGGCCCGCAGCACACGGCGGACTTTGATGGTTTTTTCCTTGCCATCCTCGTCCTTGTAGGTGCGCTCGACGATTTCCGTCATGATGGCGATGCGGCCCTTTTTGTCCTGTTTGATCATCTTGCCCTTGGCGAAGACCTCGCTGGCTCTGGCCGGCACGTCGGTTCCCCGGGGATTCCACTTGACGATGAAGTCGACCCGCTCACTGACCAAGGTCACCAACGTCATGATCGCATCGTGGGCGCTGTCCAGCCGCACCAGCAAGGGGGCCTCGGTCAATAGCCGGCTCTTGTGGATGGCCCGCAACAGAAAAGGGACGAAACCTTCCTGGGCATGCTGGGAGCCGGGGCGCTGCTCGATCTCCAAGCACCACCCCTCCAGGCCAAGCCAGGCTGCAATCGGTGCAAAACCGTTGAACTTGCGGTAGGTCCAGGAGACACCCTCTTTCTTGGTGTTGGAGTTGTCCTGTGTGAAGACGTCCAAATCCAGCGGCATGTGACCCGCTGGCAGCGTGGACAGCGCGGCCTTGGCCTTCTTCAGCAACTCGACGGTGCAGAGGTTGACGATGGGGCGCACCGCTTCGGCGACCTTGTCCATGCGCTGGCGCAGGGTTTCGGGGGAGGGCACGTTCTGCACTCCCAAGGCCGCAGCAAAGAATTCATCATCCTCCCAGAAGGGGCGGATGGCCTCGAAGTCGCTCTTGCCCTGACAGAGCAGCCCGAGATAGCAGCGCAGCACGTCGGCGGTGGCGATCCCTTGGCAGGGCGCGGCCTTGGCCACCCGAGAAGCGAGCGTGGTGTAGCGGTTGACGGCCAGTCCGACCAGGGCCATGCCGGACTGGGAGGTGTAGAATTCGCTGTCGGACTGCTCGATAGTGAACCGCGGAAACGTCATGAAAAAATCTCCTTGGGTGAATTTCGAAGCGGTTCGATAGTAGCAGAAAAGCCCAACAAAATCAGCTGATTGTCAAAGACCAAACAAGAAATTACGATTACAAACTCACTGATTCAGGTTTTATTTAAAGGAACACAAAGATTTTTCGAAAGCTGGTTAAACCAACTATGTAATTACGGAATGATTCTTATCTTGACGGTTGGCTTAGGATTGGTGGCCCTTAAATTAGCAAATGCCTTTGTGATAAAAATGGGTTTTCCTGATGGAGCAATGGGAGACATAGCAACAACCTATGCTAAAGGATTGACCAATATAGACAGTATTCTGAAGCTTTTGATTGTGTTCGCAATAACAGTTCTTCTCCTGCTACAGATTCCATCAGTAGCCTCCGCCCTTGGGGGAGGCGTCGCCCTGGGAACTGCGGCCATCATAGGTAAGACTTTAAGTCTTATGAGCCCTACAGGGATTATGAGAGCAGGCAATACCTATAGAAAAGGTGCCAGGAGTATAAAAAATAAAACAAGAACCTCAAAAAAAGGGACAGAGGCTTTTAAGAAGACTTTCGGGCGGGGGAATTCCATTACTCAGGTCTGAAGAAAAAAGGAGGGCAATTTTGAAACACCCTGTATTTATCATTTTCCTGCTTTTTACGCTGGTGGCTTGCTCTCCCCCGAGACCGCCCTGTTGTAAAGACGTCGGTGGGATGGGGCTGCATCCGATCAACCCTGAAATGATGTCCGGAGAGCAGATTAAGGCTCTTCAGGCCCGGGGCAGCTAAAAAGGTTCGAGGAGATCCATACGATGGCTAAAAAACCCGGGAAAACAAAGGCCGCTTTGGAAAAGGAATATTTTTCAGAAGCACGCAGCTGGGACATAGACACGACCTTCCGGATGAAAAAATCTGAAAGGCGCGCGTGGCTTGTTGCCGTAATAGCGATAGCCCTCGCCGTAATCGAGGGCTTTGCAATCGCCAGCCTGACTCCGCTGAAAAGCATTGAACCGTTTGTCATCCGGGTGGACAACAATACCGGTTTGGTAGACGTTGTTTCTGTCCTTGCCGAAACCGACGGCGTGGTAAAGCAGGAAGCTCGAGAGGCCCTCGATAAGTATTGGCTGGGGCAATATATCCTTTATCGGGAACGCTATCAATGGGATACGCGGGATTATGACCGTCGCATAGTAGGCCTGTTGTCAGCCTCCGGCATTCAACAAGAATATGCAGATTATACGGATCCCAAACGCAACCCTGCGGCGCCGGTTCTGGTTTTTGGGCAAAATGCCGAAGTCGCAACCCATGTCAAAAGCATTTCTTTTATCAACTCCGGCGAAGTTGTTAACGGGGAAAAACGGATAACCGCTCTGGTTCGATACACCAAGACGGTTAAACGCCCCGGTGAAATAAATGCGATCACACACTGGGGGCAACAGTGACTTTCGTTTATCGTAATGCCGCCATGAAGGTTGAGGATCGCCTTAAAAACCCTCTGGGCTTCCAGGTCGTCGGATACCGGAACGATCAGGAAAGCATAGGGGGCTGATATGATCCGGACCGCATCCTTTACCGTTTTGTTCGCTGCCTTTTTATTTCTGCCGGCATCTCTTTTGTCTCTTGAAGTGCCCAAAGGCGGTCCTTGCGATAAGCGGGTTAAATTCATCGATTATAACGCTGCCGAAGTCGTGCAGCTGGTAGGACATTACGGGTTTTCGACACACATCCAATTCGCTGTGGGGGAGATGGTGCAACAGATCGCCATGGGCGATAAGAAAGCCTGGGAAGTGGCCCCAGTGGAAAACCATCTTTTCCTCAAGCCCGTAGGAGACAAAGCCGCCACCAATATGACGGTCATTACCTCGCGTCGCGTTTATAACTTTGAACTGTCGGCGCATTGGTCCCGGAACGGTGCACATCCTCGTCCGAATGATATGTTCTTTCAGGTCAATTTTTGCTACCCGCTGGATGAAGCCGCCAAAGAACGTGCCAAAGCGAAAGTGCAGGAACTCCGGGAACGTTTAAAACGGGATAATATACCCGTTCCGACCAACTGGAACTATTGGGCTCAAGGTTCCGCGGAAGTGATTCCCAACAGGGCTTTTGACGATTCGCGTTTCACTTATTTCCAATTCACCAATAACCGGGAAATGCCTGCCATTTATGTGATCAATCCGGATGGCTCGGAAAGCCTGGTTAATACGCATATCGATCCGGCACGGCCGGATACCATTGCGGTGCATAAAATTGCGCGGCAAATGGTATTGCGAAAGGGAGGGGCCGTGGCCTGCATCCTCAACAAATCATACGATCCGGACGGTATCGGAAACTCGGCCGGCACGACTGTGCGCGGTGTAGAGCGGGTGGTGAAGGGAGCAGAACGATGACGGATCGCAAGAAAAACCCTTCCCCGAGGAAACTCCGGATCGCGGAATGCCATCGATCTCGCGCAAGAGCAAAGCCAGCGGGGTAGGACAAAAGATTGTTCTCGTAATCATCGGGTTTTTAACCATCCTTGCCCTTATTGCTGTCAATGGCGGTTTTAGCAGGCATGACAACAGCGAGACGGACGCATCACAGGTTCTGTCGAAAAGGGAAATAGGCAACCGCTTGGGGCCGGCCCCTGCCCCGCCGCCACCGCCGACCGAGAAGAAGCAAGAGCTCGGGAAAATTATCGATACAGGCCGGGTCGGGAAAACGACCCCGATCGGTAGAAACAAGGAAATGACCCCCGAACAGCGCAAGCGAAGCCAGGGGCTGCTGATGGCCGTGCGGAGAAACGGCTCAGATCAAAAACCACCCCTGACCGCAGCCGAACAGGCTCGAATGGGAGCGACAGCAAACGCTGTAAGTTTGGGCAAAGCAGGTAGGGCCGATGGCCTGGAGGCAAACCTCCGACCGACAATTGTTGATGGTGCCCGGGCCGGACTTCTGACGGATCCCAATATGTTCATCACCCGCGGCACGTTTTTGGATTGCGCGCTGGAAACGGCCATTGCGTCGGATCAGCCTGGCATGACCAGTTGCCGGATGACTCGCGATGTCTACAGCACCAATGGGAAAGTCTTGCTCCTGGAACGCGGCTCCCGGATCACCGGCCAATATCAGGGCGGTCTCAAACGCGGCCAGGCCCGGATCTTCGTTTTGTGGACCCGGGTTGAGACCCCGAATGGCGTCATTATCAACCTCGATTCTCCCGGTACCGATTCTCTCGGCCGGTCCGGACATTCAGGATACATCGATACACATTTCTGGGCCCGTTTCGGAAGTGCGATTATGCTCAGTCTTTTGGATGACGTTGGAAATTATCTGTCCAGCCTGGCCCAAAACAATGACGGAGATACCATCCAATTCGGCAATACCTCCGATAGTGCAACCGATGCTTCCGGCATCGCTTTGGAAAATTCCATCAACATTCCGCCGACACTGGTTAAAAACCAAGGGGAACACATCAACGTTTATGTGGCGCGGGATCTGGATTTCAGGGGGGTATACGATTTAAAAACCGCTTCGCGGTAGGAGTACGAATTTCGTGCCTGAGGAATTGTTGCAATGTCCCCATCGGACATAAAGAGGATCTGTCGCCCCTTTTTATGTCCCGCTATATTTCAGTGCGACATCAGAAAGAAAAAACCATGCGTTTATTATTAGCCATTCTTTTGCCCTGGCTTCAATTCTTTACGATTGGGCGACCGGTTTCAGGCTTTATTTGCTTGATTCTTCAAATAACCCTCTTTGGCTGGTTGCCGGCGGCAATATGGTCGGTGTTTGCCCTCAGCCAGCACAACACAGACAGGAAAATTAAAAAAGCTCTTGCCTCCCAAAATGCTAAATGAGTGTCTATCCGGACACCCCGGATAGACACAGCGTAATTTTCGTATGGGAAACGAGAATTTTTGAAAGATGCGGAAAAGCATCCATTTGCGCGAAGACGTGATGCTATAAGTACGTGTGCAGATTGATGCAGGGATCGAAAGGAAAAGCCTTTCCCGGATAAAAACCGAATAAAAGGTAATATCCTTGCGGGGCTATTATGAACTTCAAAACCGTGCCGATCAACACCGACCAGGCAACCTCTTTGCTGGAGTACCTGCGGGTACTCCAGCCTTTTCTTCAGAATCCTGAAAATACGGAAATCGTTATCAATAAACCCGGCCAGGTTCTTACCGAAAGCCGCCTGGGATGGTCCGGTAACGATGTTTCAGGTCTAACTCTGGCGGTCTGCAACCAGATCGCCAAGCTGACGGCCACCTGGTCGAAGCAAAGTCTGGACGAGCGCCAACCGCTACTATCGGCCACCCTGCCGGGAGGGGAGCGTATTCAGGTGGTAATCCCACCGGCGACCCTTTCAGGCCGTGTGAGCATGACGATCCGGAAACCCTCGAATATCGATTTTACGCTGGATGATTATGAAAAGCAGGGGTATTTCGACCAATGCAAAGTCGACTCAAAAGGGATTTCCGAAGGTGATTTAAAGCTACTTGATTTGAAGAATTCCCGAGATTTCAGGTCGTTTTTGGAGATGGCCATTGAGCTTAGAAAAAACATTATCATTTCCGGTTCTACGGGTTCGGGCAAAACCACCTTTTTTAAATCGTTGCTCCAGTTGGTGCCGGATGATGAGCGGCTTATCAGCATCGAGAACGTGGACGAACTGGGACTCTACAAGACACACTCGAACACGGTGAGTCTGTTTTACTCGGCCGGGGGCAAGGGGTGTCTCCGGTTACGCAACAGCACCTTCTCGAATGTAGTCTGCGCATGAAACCGGATAGGATCTTTGTCGCTGAGTTGATCCGCGGCGATGAAGCGTTTTACTACCTCCGCAATGTCAACAGCGGTCATCCCGGAAGTATCACCACCATGCACGCCAATAGCGCTCGGCTTGCTATCGAGCAATTGGTGTTGTTTCTTAAGGAATCCTCCAGCGGTGGGAGCATGAACCGTGGGGATATCAAGCAGTTGCTCTTCATGTGTGTGGATATAATCATTCAATTGCAAAACGTGCGTGGCAAACGGATGATTACGGAGATCTACTATGATCCTGAATTTAAGCAGCAACAGCTGGTTTAAACTCGTTTTGATTATAGGGGGTCTGTCTTTTGCCCTGGTCGGGTGGGCCTGGGTCAGCGGCTATTTTTTTCTGGAGTTGGCCGGGCTCGATGGAGTCAGGGCCACTCCCCTGATCCTCTATCGGTATTGGTATTATTACGGGGGACTTCAGAAGACGGGGGCACTCCTGTGCCTGGCCGGCATAGGGGGCCTGTTCCCGATTGGGTTACTGCTTCTGACGATCCTCACGCCCCATCGGCGTAAGTTGTTCGGGACAGCCAAGTGGGCAACTGCTCGCGACCTCAAGGATGCAGGGCTGTTTTCCAGAGACGGTATTATCGTCGGCCGGCTGTCCGGAGTTTTCGGCTCTGGGAAACGGTATCTGATCTCAGGGGGGACGCAGCATGTCCTTATGGCCGCCCCGACCCGGAGCGGGAAGGGCGTGAGTGTGGTCATCCCTAATTTGTTGTCCTGGAAGGACAGTGTCATTGTCCTGGACTTAAAGCGGGAAAATTGGGATATCACGGCCGGTTTCCGGGCAGCCCACGGTCAAAAATGCTTTCTGCTTAACCTGGCACCTCGGGATTGCAAAACCCACCGCTGGAATCCGCTCTATTACATCAGCGATAACCCGGCCTTCAGGATCAACGATATTCAGAAGATCGGCCAGATGTTGTTTCCCAAGGTTGACGGCGAGGCCCCTATATGGCAAGCCTCGGCCCGCTCCCTATGGCTGGGCCTGGTGCTTTATTTGTTGGAAACGCCCGAACTTCCCGTTACGCTTGGGGAAACCCTGCGCCAGTTGACCATGGGGGACAAGCGCCTGGCTGAAATCATCAAACAGCGCCGACAAGACAAACACCCCTTGAGCGATGAATGCTATCTGGCTTTAAAGGAATATCTGGATACCCCGGAAAAAACCCGGGGATCTGTCCGCAAGGGATTCACAGCTGCCTTGGAGCTATTTTACAATCCCGTCATCGACGCTGCAACTGCCGGAAATGATTTTGATTTGCGGGATATCCGGAAGGAACGCATGTCAATCTATGTGGCCATCTCTCCAGACGACCTGGACCGATTGGCTCCCCTGATCAATCTGTTTTTTCAGCAAGTCCTGGATCTGAACACCCGCGAGTTGCCGGAACAGAATCCGGAGCTGAGATATCAATGTCTGCTGCTGGCCGATGAATTTACCGCCATGGGGAAAGTCGGCATTTTAACCAAAGGGATCAGCTATATCGCCGGCTACGGTCTGCGGATGCTCCCGATTATTCAGTCCCCCTCCCAACTTAGGGAAGTGTATGGTGCTGACACCGCCGAAACCTTCATCGAAAACCATGCCATGCGGATCATTTTTGCACCGAAAAACATCAAGGTAGCAAAAGAAATCTCCGATACGTTGGGCACGACCACAGTGAAGAACAGATCCCGCAACCGCACCCTGGTAGGAAAAGCCCATCGTTCCATCAACACCAGCGAACATAGCAGAGCGTTGCTGCTTCCCCAGGAAGTTATGCAGGTGGACAAAAAGTCCGCTATTTTGCTTATGGAATACTGTCCTCCGATCAAATGCCGGCGGATCGTTTGGTATAAAGATCCGGTATTTAAGGAGCGCGGGAACGGCCGTGATGGCGTCCGTTGGACTTCTCCGATAGTTCCTGAAATCGATCCGGAACGCCGGGTTAAAGGCAAGGTTCAGTCTGTATTTCCCCAATTAAACCAAACGACTGAAGCGGTTGTGGAACGGCCGATTACCGTCAGGGATATCGAGCGGATAGATACCATGGATATGGAGAATTTCAGCTGCGATTTTTCACAGATCGAGATTCCCAATAATGATATTTCGGATAAAACCATGGACGGTCTTGTAAATCAATTTTTCGGCTGTCTGGCGATGGTGTAGGAAGAGGATTTCATAACGGGATCTTTTCAAAAAAACCCTGGGAGGAAAACGGCAACGAAGAAAGAGATGAAGTGCTTGGGGAAAACACCTCGGAGCCACATGGATAAAAAGGGACGCTATTCAGACAGAAAAGGTCGACATGGATCGAAGCCAACGGAAAGTCAAGGCCGAAACCCTTCGGAATGAAAAAGAGGACCTGGCAAATCCTGCCAAGAAAAACCCCGGCCTTGTGAATGAAATCGATGCCATCCAGATCGGTGAAAAACTCAGCCACAATTTTCCCGGCAAAGCTGACCGGCAACGGTTCATGGATAGGGTCTGTGAACGGGTTGCAGGCAACTATCTCAACGGCCGTAAACCGGATGTAATAAAAGTCAGAGAGGGAAGATCTATCGGGCATTCCGTCCAGGGAAAAGAAGTCAGAGAATGAACGATAAACCTCGACGTCGTCATTACAGATAACTTCACGCAAATTCAGCAGACAGTTTACTTCACATAGTCAGGAGGTCAGCAAATGGCGCAGGAGCATGTGATCAGGTTTAAGGATAAACACGATTTGGACCTCTATGTGTATGATGCGAGCGATGCCCGTATTCGTTATGACACGTTATTTATGGGTTTCTATGAAAAAGAGAATGAATCCGACCCCAGAGATATTGCTCCTGGCAAGAGTCCGTGGGATGAAGAGCGCCAAAAGGTTACAATGGGGCTTTTCCCGATCTTTGGCGGTCTGGTCCGCCTCTCCTGGCACGATCTGCGGGACAACTTCATCGAATACACCTTCAACTTTGACGAGATTTTTCCCGACCGCATCATTCCCCATCCCAAGGCATTGGATGACCGGATCTTTTGGTCGGAGCCTTTGGCCTATACCCCCGGTATCATCCTGGAGATTATCGACCGTAGGCTAAATATTTATACGGTGATTGACCTGCATGTTCAGATACCGAATACGAATACGGTTAAAACGAAGACTTATCGGGCCAAAGTCTTCACCCGTGAGTTTTAGCCATGGGACAGTTTTTCTCCAAAGAAGAGGTAAGTTCCCATACCCCTACCCTCGAAGACTGGGAACTATATGGTAAAGCCCTGAAGAATTTGGAATCCTTTGAAGTTTCCCAAATCTATGACCGGAACGATCCCCATAGTCGCCTCTTCTTCGTACTGGCCGACGGCACCGAAAATGATCTGAAAGATCCGGACAAATATACGAATGTCGCTCTTTTAAAATATGAATTAAAAAGGAATGCCGATCCCCATGTTGCCTCCCACTATGTCAGTGGCGTCGGCACCTATCAGGGAGCCGGGACTCTTTGGACCAAAGCTTCCGCCAAGCTCGATGCCGTCTTTTCGCTGACCGACCGGCAAAGGGCCGAAGAGCTGTATGAATCCCTGTCCAAGCAGGTAAACACCTGGAAACGGGAAGACCCCGGCGCCAGAATTTCGGTCGTTCACGTGGGTTTCAGTCGGGGAGCGGGGGTGGCCACTCTGCTCAACCGGATGATCCATGAACGAGGAATCAAAGATACAGAAACCAAAAAGATCGTCAATGGAAAGCTGCAGCCAACCGGCGAACACCTCATCAAACCCGGCCAGTTGCGGCAAGCAGCATTGCTTTACGATCCTGTCACGACCTTCATGCAGGGCGATTTCACCCTCTCGCCCTCGACCGTCTCGGCGTTGCAACTCAACGCTGCCCATGAATACCGCGCGCTCTTTCCCGTAACCAGCATTGCCCACGGTCCTGATCAGCTTCAGGCGACCCTGCCCGGATGCCACGCCGACATCGGCGGCGGTTACGAAAAGGACGGCCTGGCACGATATGCGCGGGACCTGGGGACCGCGTATCTGAATCAGCTTGCGGGACACGCACTCTTCAGAAAACCGGTTCTTCCTCCGCGGGACGATCCCTCCTGTGTGATCCATCACTCCTGGGAACACAATGCCGCCTACGGCAAGCTTGCCGAACGGCAGGTCGTTCAGGGGGCAATGGACCGTTCCAAAGAAACCGTACCCTCATCCACATTGCCGGATGTTGAGAGGGCCACTTTACCCCCTACCGAGCGCCTGCCAAAAAACGGCCCATTCAAGGAAAAAGCCGACGACTTCCGGCAGATGGCCAGCACGGATCTGCTGGAAAAATACCCCGGCGACCAAAGTGTGCTCGATGCCGTGGCCGTACGGGAAACCGGCCGGAAATTTGCCGGTCGGTATCTGCCCAACGAAACCGACCGGGCCCGGTTTATGAACCAGGTCGATAGCCGCCTGGCCCACAACCTGGAATATGGCCAGCGCAACCCAGCCCCCCGGATTTTAGAAAAGCAGGAGACCCTAACGCTGGAAGCGGAACGATGAAAATACCGAAATGTTTCACAAACAGGTCCGAAATCATGCGATATCTGACAGATAACTTTTCTTGGGCACATCTTACGCTGGATTATCAGGAGGTCGGCAAATGACGCACGAGCATGTGATCAGGTTTAAGGATAAGCACGATTTGGATGTCTACGCGTATGATGCGAGCGATGTTGTCATACGTTATGCCACATTATTTATGGGATTTTATGGAAGAGACCTCGAAACCGATCCCAGAGACCTCGCTCCAGGTAAAAAGCCGAGGGATGAAGAACACCAAAAAGCTAGGATGGGTATTTTCCCGATCTTTGGCGGCTCCGTCCGCCTCTCTTGGCACGATTTGCGGGATAATTTTATCGAATACACGTTCAGCTTCGACGAGATATTCCCCGACCGCATCATTCCCCATCCCAAGGAACTGGACGATCGGATCATATGGGAAAATCCCTTCTTTTTATCCCGTACACCCGGCATCATCCTGGAAATCATCAACCGGACGCTGAATATCTATACGATTGTCGATATCGGCCTATTGGTTTTAGGAACCAATGACGAGGTGGAATGTTTGACTCACCGGGCCAAAATATTTACCCGTGAGTTTTAGCCATGGGATGGTTTCTCTCTAAAAAAGAGGTAAGTTCCCATACCCCTATATCCGAAGATTGGGAGCTGCATGGAGAGGCCCTGGCGAAATTTGAGGCCTTTAAATTTCCCCAACTTTATGATCGGAAGGACCCCCACAGCCGCCTCTTCGTCGCACTGGCCGACGGTACTGAGAATGACCTGAAGAATCCGCGTAAATACACGAATGTTGGGTTGTTAAATAATGAGTTAAAAAGGAACAATAGTCCCCATGTCGCCCGCCACTACGTCAGCGGCGTCGGCACCTATAAGGGAGGCGGGACTTTTCTGACCAAAGCTTCCGCCAAGCTCGATGCCGCCTTTTCGCTGACCGACCGACAAAGGGCCGAAGAGTTATATGAATCCCTGTCCAAGCAACTCAACACCTGGAAACAGGAAGATCCCGATGCCAGAATTTCAGTTGTTCAGGTCGGTTTCAGTCGGGGAGCAGGAGTGGTCACTCTGCTCAACCGGATGATCCATGAAAAAGGGATTATTGATGAAAACAAGGTTCGGTTCAGAAATGGCCAATATGAATTAACCGGCGAGCACCTCATCAACCCCGGCCAGTTGCGGCAAGCAGCATTGCTTTACGATCCTGTCACGACCTTCATGCAGGGCGATTTCACCCTCTCGCCCTCGACCGTCTCGGCGTTGCAACTCAACGCTGCCCATGAATACCGCGCGCTCTTTCCCGTAACCAGCATTGCCCACGGTCCTGATCAGCTTCAGGCGACCCTGCCCGGATGCCACGCCGACATCGGCGGCGGTTACGAAAAGGACGGCCTGGCACGATATGCCAGAGATATGGGAAACACCTATCTGAACCAACTCGCGGGACACGCACTCTTCAGAAAACCGGTTCTTCCTCCGCGGGACGATCCCTCCTGTGTGATCCATCACTCCTGGGAACACAATGCCGCCTACGGCAAGCTTGCTGAACGGCAGGTCGTTCAGGGGGCAATGGACCGTTCCAAAGAAACCGTACCCTCATCCACATTGCCGGATGTTGAGAGGGCCACTTCACCCCCTACCGAGAGCCTGCCAAAAGATGGCCCATTCAAGGAAAAAGCCGACGACTTCCGGCAGATGGCCAGCACGGATCTGCTGGAAAAATACCCCGGTGACCAAAGTGTGCTCGATGCCGTGGCCGTACGGGAAACCGGCCGGAAATTCGCCGGTCGGTATCTTCCCAACGAAACCGACCGGGCCCGGTTTATGAACCAGGTCGATAGCCGCCTGGCCCACAACCTGGAATATGGCCAGCGCAACCCAGCCCCCCGGATTTTAGAAAAGAAGGAGACCCTAACGCTGGAAGCGGAACGATGAAAATACCGAAATGTTTCACAAAAAGGTCCGAAATCATGCGATATCTGACAGATAACTTTTCTTGGGCACATCTTACGCTGAATTATCAGGAGGTCGGCAAATGGCAAAGGAACATGTGATCAGGTTTAAGGATAAGCACGATTTGGATGTCTACGCGTATGATGCGAGCGATGTTGTCATACGTTATGCCACATTATTTATGGGATTTTATGGAAGAGACCTCGAAACCGATCCCAGAGACCTCGCTCCAGGTAAAAAGCCGGGGGATGAAGAACACCAAAAAGCTAGGATGGGTATTTTCCCGATCTTTGGCGGCTCCGTTCGCCTCTCTTGGCACGATCTGCGGGATAATCTCATCGAACACACGTTCAGCTTCGACGAGATTTTCCCCGACCTCATTATTCCCCATCCCAAGGAACTGGACGATCGGATCATATGGGAAGATCCTTTGTTTAATGATCCCGGGATTATCCTGGAGATCATCGACCGGACTCTGAATATCTATACGGTGATTGAGTTAGATACATTAATACCGGGAACGGACCGAATTGAAACCATCACCCACCGGACCAAAGTCTTCACCCGTGAGTTTTAGCCATGGGACGGTTTCTCTCGCAAGAAGAAGTGAGTTCTCATGCTCCTGTTTCTGAAGACTGGGAACTCTTTGAGAATGCCAGGAAAGCGTTTGAATCCTTTCGCGTGCTCCAACTTTTTGATCGGAACGATCCCCATAGTAGTCTCTTTGTTGCCTTGGCCGACGGTACTGAGAACGATCTGAAGGATCCGGGTAAATACACGAATGTCGGCTTGCTAAGAAGGGAATTTCCGAAAAACAAGGATTCAAGAGTCAGTTTTGAATATGTCAGCGGCGTTGGTACATATCAAGGCGAAGGGACCCTCCTGACAAAAGCTTCCGCCAAGCTCGATGCCGCGTTTTCGCTGAGCGACCGACAACGGGCTGAAAAACTCTACAATGCTCTCTCCGATCAAGCCAACGCCTGGAAACGGGAAGATTCCGATGCCAGAATTTCGGTTGTTCAGGTCGGTTTCAGCCGGGGAACAGGAGTGGCCACTCTGCTTAACCGGATGATCCATGAAAGAGGGATCAAGGATACGCGGACCCGGGTATGGCGTAACGGCAAAAAGGAATTGGCCGGTGAGCACCTCATCAAACCCGGCCAGTTGCGGCAAGCAGCATTGCTTTACGATCCTGTCACGACCTTCATGCAGGGTGATTTCACCCTCTCGCCCTCGACCGTTTCGGCTCTTCAGCTCAACGCTGTTCATGAATACCGCGCTCTTTTTCCGGTGACCCGGATTGCCGCCGGCCCCGGTCAGTTGCAGTTGCGTCTGCCCGGATGCCACGCCGACATCGGCGGAGGTTACGAAAAGGACGGCCTGGCACGGTATGCGCGGGATCTGGGGAACGCGTATCTGAATCGGCTTGCGGGGCACGCGCTTTTTCGGCAGCCGGCTCTGCCTGCGCGGGACGATCCTTCCTGCGTGATTCATCATTCCTGGGAGCACAGGGCTCTTTACCGCAAGCTTAGCGAGCGCCTGAGCGTTCCGGGGTCGGTTGGCGCAGGTCTTGGGATAGATTCATTTGCGTCCTTGCCGGATGCCGCGCGGTCGCTGATATCCCACAGCGACCCTCTGCCCAAAGACGGTCCGTTCAAGGAAAAAGCCGACGCGTTTCGGCAGCTGTCCAGCAAGCAACTGCTGGAAAAATATCCAGGCGATCCGGATATGCTCGATGCTGTGGCCGTGCGCGAAACAGGCCGCATGTTTGCCGAGCGGCACCTGCAACATGGCGGGGACCGGCAGCGGTTTCTGGGCAAGGTCAATCATCGTGTGGCCTTCAACCTGGAACACGGCCAGCGCAACCCCGCGCCCCGGGTTCTGGACCCGCAGCATCGGCACGTGGCGGAGGAGGAGCGATGAGAAGAAAGTTCTCCACAAACAGATCAACAAGATTGGCGGAAATCCACCCTCGCCAATCCCTCCGGTTGAAGGGATGCGATCATGCCGAATCACATACGCTGAAACATCCTGAGCACCGACGGGTGCAGGGCGGTTCGCAAACCGCCTCTACAAAAATCCGCCCACCAGCCGCCATATACGGATCCAGCGCCGGAAACAAAAAACCGCTGCCATATCAGGCAACGGTTTTAGAACCGAAGAAAGTTGCACTACACCAATATTCGAAGTAGTCCTTTCAGGTGGGGCAGGTCACTTCGACGGAGCGAATTCATGTCCGCACGGCGGACATTTTACCATTGGGGTTGCATCCGTGTTGCGGCCGGTTGTGGCGCAACCGACCAGCAAAAGAGCCATCCCCTGTCCCGGGTTGTATCTCAAACCCCTGACCTTGTGGCCCGCGAACAAAAGCACGGCATTTTTCGGAGATGACGGTTCAGCGTTCCTGCCAGTCGGGTTTGCGGTTTTCACGAAAGGCTTCGATGCCTTCCCTGGCGTCCCGGGTTGTGCAAAGCCGCGCGAACAGCTCGTTCATATGATCAAACGCCCGGTAATAATCCATATCCTCGGCCTCGTAAAATCCGCGTTTGGCATTCTGTAGTGCAAGGGGGCTTTTCTGTGCGAGCAGCGCTGCCCAGGCCCGGGCTTCTTTGTCAAGCTCGCTTTCGGGGACTACCCGGTTTACAAGTCCCATCTGCAACGCCTCCGCTGCACCAAGTAAGTTTCCGTAAAACAGCATCTCCAGGGCTTTTTTCCGTCCCACGGAGCGGGCCAGGGGAACCACGGGGCCGACGCAGTTGAGTCCGACGTTGATGGCCGTCAGGCCGATGCGGGCATTGTCGGCGGCGATGGCAAGATCGGCAGCCGCGACGAGTCCGGCGCCGTTGGCGGCGGCAGCTCCATGTACCTGGGCAATGACGGGCTTGTTGATGCGGCTGATGGTGACGAGCGGGCTCTCCATCTGCTGTATCCAGCGCCGGTATTCAGAGGGGCTCTTGTCGGGGAATTCGGTTACGTCGATGCCGGCGCAGAAAGCCTTGCCCGCTCCTTTGACAAGGATGACGCGCACCCGGCCATGGGCATCCAGGGCCTTGAAAGCCGCATCGAGTTCGGCGGCCAGCGCGGTAGAGAATGTGTTCAGCTGCTGAGGGCGATTGAGGGTGATCGAAGCCACGAAATCATCGCCAGTCTCGACAATCAGGGTTTCATAATGCATTGCGCGCTCCTTTCCGTCTTGCACAATTCGCTGCGTAGCAGGCGAAGTGGTTCGGTTCCGGCTGGCGATTCCGCCTTTGTCGAACTGGATGTGTCAGGAAACCTGCGGCGATTCAATGTCTGCTTCTCCCAGACGGTCCGGGTTTTTTGCCGGCAGGTCCTGGCGGTAGGTTTCCTTGAGAAAAATACTGGCGGCAAGTGCCGCAAGTGCGCTTAAAAACAACATGAAAAAGGCATTCTGATATCCGGTCAGGGTAAATTCCGAGACACTTTTTTTATGACTTTCGAGGATCGATCCCAGCAGGGGTTGCATGAAGGCTCCCCCGGCAAAGGGGAACAGGTTGACAAGTCCCAGAGCGGTGCCTGCTATCCGTGCGGGAAAAAGCTCCCGGGCGTTGGTAAATCCTATCACTACGACGGCGCTGGCAAAGATTCCGAGTCCGAAACAGAGGGCGCCAATCACAGGCAAGGACATGTCGCCGGTAGCGAAGGCAAGCGAAGCGGTGATGCCGACCATGGCCATGCTGGCGAAGACGAGGGTCGGTTTGCGCCCTTTGAATATGCGATTCGAGAGACTCCCCACCAGCGGACTGCCAATGATCATGCCAATTGCTATCAGGGACAGAATGCCTCCTGTCTGACTTTTTGTCGCTCCGTATACCTGCATCAGATAGGGTCCCCCCCAAAGCCCGGCAAACGCAGCGAATATCCCGTAGGTAAAGAAAAACCAGAGGGCCAGTGGCCAGAAGGCGGGCAGGCTCAGTACCTGTTTTACCCCGACAGACAATCGGGCAGGCGGCCCTTTTTCTGTTGCGTGCTCTGCGGGTGAGGGCCATCCTATTTCGGCCGGACGGTCCCGTACAATCCGCCAGATCAATGTTGCAATCACTGCGGTCAACAGGCCGATCAGGATGAAAGACAGACGCCAGCCAAGCCAGGAGCTGGCCATGGCCATGGGTGTGGCTGCGGACAGAGAGCCGATCCCGCCCATGGCCATGAGGATGCCGGTCATGGTGGCGAATTCCCGGAGGCTATACCATTCCGCAAGAATTTTCAGTGTGCAGACAAACAGGGTCGAGACCCCGAGCCCGGCCAGAACCCTGCCGAGAATCGCCCAGGATGGAGAAGGAGCCAGGCCCAGCAGGATGGAGCCGATACAGGCTGCAGCCAGAAACAGCGTGATAGTCTTGCGCGGTCCCCAGCTGTCTGAGAGGAGTCCCGTCGGCAGTTGCATGAGTGCATAGGGATAGAAGTAAGCGGAACTCAGAAAGCCGATAAGCGTGCCACCGGCATGAAGATCCGCCATCATGTCCGTAGCGACGACTGCCGGACAAAGACGGTGAAAAAAGACAAGAACATAGCCAAAGGCCAGAATCCAGAAAATACACAGACGATAATGCGATGGATTGGAAAAACCGGAATTGGCCACAGGCTCCCCCTGGGATGCGATTAATTGTAGATCCTTGTCTTATACCAAAAATTATACGAAAATGGTCGCGAAATGAACTGGGCTTCTGGCAGCGGTTGATGGGGCTGTCCCGCCCGTACAAAGCGACATGGGGCTGGGGCGGGGTCGTGCCGGGCGGATAAGGTGCCGCGTTCGAAGCCGAGGAGGATGGTCGGCTGCGGCTGTGTTGATTCAAATGACAGTGGAGTCAGGTTGATATGAAAATACGCAAACCGACGGAGGAAAACCGTGCCAAGGTCTATGCTCTGTTGCGGCGGGCTTTTCCCCGCGGCGAATATGAGAGTTGCCTGGTGCAGGCCTTCCACGAGCATGGCACGCCGATCCACGAGTGGGTCTGCATTCACACCGGCAGGGTCATCGCCTACATCGCCTTTTCCAATGCCTATCACGGTGACGCGGTCTGCGGGCTGCATCTGGGACCCATGGCCGTCATGCACGAGTTCCGGAAACAGGGCATCGGTTCGGAACTGCTGCGCTTTGCCCTGAGGCAGGAGCCGATCAAAAACCAGCCTCTGTTTGTGCTGGGCGAGCCCCGTTTTTTCAAGCGGTTCGGCTTCGAACCCTGCAAGGCGCCCATCTGCCCCTTCGACAAAAACAACGCCCATTTTCTGAGCCTGCGCAACGATGCCGCCGGTAATTTCATGGTCGGCTACGAAGCGGAATTCAGATCTGCCGGCAAACCGCCTCTGCTCAAGGGCAGGCGGTAATGATGCAGCGATAGGCCTCCGCCTGGGCGGCTACAAGGAAGTCGTCTCCCGGAGGTCGAAAGCCAATGTCCCTCGCGGACAATCCGGCATCAGGGTCGGACTGTCCGCGAGGGTTCTTTTTTGGGGGGCCAGATAGCCGTGAAATCCATTGGTGAGTTTGCAGGAGCGAAGAGCAGCTTGCTTCGCATTAAATATTGGAGATTTTGTCTTCTGCTTCCTTCTTGGCCGATTGGCTGGCAGGATGGAAATCGATATAGGCCAGCATGCCCGGAAATCTCTCCTTGAAGATGAGTTCGAGGAATTCATATTTGGGTATCTGCAATACTTCGGCGTATTCTTCCCATTTTTCCAGGGGGAAGGCAGCTCTGCCATTTTCGAGATAACCGATAAAATTTCCGTATCGATACCCGAGAGCTTTCCCGAGTTCCGATTGGGTCATCTTCAGTGCTTCCCGCCGTTTTTTTATTTCCGATCCGATCAGATTTTCCATAGCGCTACCGTCCAGACGATAGAAAAATTAATGTATGGCGTCGGCTTCAGAAAATCAGGGCCGGTGCATAAATCCGCCGCTTTTAGAAACAAAGTAACAAAGTAATTGCTCGCCGTCAAGGATCATTAGCCTTCAAGGCAAGCGGCCTTGTGCGCGCAGGTTTACAGGCACAGTTGTTTCTGGTCCGAGGTTATCGCCTTGCGAATAGCCTGCAAAAGGCGGCCCTTGATGTAGGGTTTGGCCACGAAACCCTTGATTTTATCCCTGATGTCGCGGTTATGGATGAAGTTTTCCGTCAGGTAGGCGCTGGCCACGAGTATCTTGGCATCGGGGTCGATGCCCAGCAACTCGCCGATGCATTTTTCGCCGCCCATGCCCGGCATGATGAGATCCATGATGACCAGCCGGATGTCGTCCCGCCGCTGGCAATAGATTTCGTAGGCCTCTTCTCCGGACTGGGCTTCCAGAACCGTGTAGCCATAGCTGTGCAGATATTCCCGGCCGCGATGCAGGATGTAAGGGTCGTCGTCCACCAGCAGGATGGTTTCGTGCCCGCCAATGGGAAAGCGGATGATCTGGTGGTCGACACGGGTGGCTGGCAGCATGATTGAAATGCAGGCGCCTTTTTCGGCGTTGTTGCCGCAGGTGATGTGGCCTGAATGGTTCTTGACGAAGTTGTAAACGGTCGTCAGGCCCAGGCCGGTGCCCTGTCCCGGTTGCTTGCTGGTGTAGAAAGGCTCGAACAGGTGAATGAGATCCTGGTCGGACAACCCCGGTCCTTCATCGAGGACGCGCACCTGGATATATTCACCGGGACGCAGATTGGGGCGATTGGCGGCATAGGACGGGGTGGCGATGAAATTGCGGGTTTCGATGTGGATCGTGCCGCCATCCGGCATGGCGTCCTTGGCGTTGAGCAGCAGGTTCATGAATATCTGGAAGAGCTGGACCGGGTCGCCGTCCTTGACCTTGCAGTCGGCCTGCAGGGAAAGATCGAAGTCGATGCTGGAGGGCAGCAGGGCGCGCAGGGAGTGGGCGACCTGGTCGATGAGCTGGTTGATGTCGACGGACTGCCGGCAGCCGGGCTGGTCTTCGCGGAACATCAGCAGCCGCTGGGTCAGCTCGCTGGTTTTGATGACGGCCAGTTCGATTTCCTTGAGCTTGCCGTAAATGGGGCTGGTTTTATCTTCCGCGGCCAGCAGCAGCTCCACATTGGTGCCGATGATCTGCGCGAAGTTGTTGAAATCGTGCGCGACACCGGTGGCGAGGTTGGCAATGGCCTCCATCTTCTGCGAGTTGGCCAGCTCCAGCTGGGCCTTGCGCATGGCTTTTTCCGCCTCTTTCTGGGAGGTGATGTCGGTCATGTGCAGCAGCAGCGCCTGGCTGCCCTGCCAATCCATGGCGACGGCATTGGTCTGGACCCACCGGGTTTTTTGCGGATCGTTGACAATGCGGGTGCCTTCCAGCGGGGCGTCTGATGCGCCCTGCCGGGTTTGGTCGAGAAAAGCTCTGAAACTGGCCTGATCCTCGGGGTGAATGAACTGGAAAATATTCTGATTGCTGCCAAAACCGTCAATGATCTTGCGGTTGGCAAACACGATGGTGTCGTTCTGCACCACCATGATGGCGCTGGCGGAATTTTCCACCACCAGGCGGTACCGCTGTTCCGATTTTTTCAGATGCTCGTTGGCCTGGTTCAGGCGCACCTGGCTCAAGCCCATCTCGCCGATGACGATGGCCAGCTTGGAAAAATAATCGGTGACCGATTTGACCTTGTCTTCGGAGAACACCGGAACTTTCAGCAGGGCCTGGATGTACGCGGTCTCGTCAAAGCCGAAATCGCGCGCCTGCTGCATGAAAAAGGCGATATCGGGCGGTTGCAGCAGAAATTGTCCCATGTAGAGATTGGCGATGTGTTCGCCCTGGATCCGGATCGGTGCGGCGGCTTCCATCAGACCGTTCTGACAGCGGTAGATGATGGTGTCGGTCAGGCTGTCTTTAAAATATTTGGGAGGCAGGCAGATGTCGCTTTCAATACAGCGCTGATGGGTGACGGGATGTTTTCGGTGGAAGTTTTCGCAGATTTCCTGCCAATTGCACTTGGCCCAGATGGTGCCGTCCACTCCGATGATGGCCGCGGTAATGCCCACCAGGTCGGAAAACCGCTGGGCCAGTTCCCTGATCTGGGAAATATCGAATATTTCCTCGAACCTGTACAGCATGGGCCCTCCGCTGAAAGATGCGTGCATTTTAGGGCTTGCCCGGATTTCAGAAAGAATCCTCGCGCCGTTGCGCTTGCCATGCGCGCCTGAACGTGTCCCGTTTGTGGTCTCGGGGCGTGTGGCAGGCAAGCGGCATTTAGGCCTTTAAACGCCTTAAGTATGGGCGCTATCGAACAACAAATCAAGTTGTTGGTTTTTGTGAAACACACCCGTTGTCCGGTGGTGGCTCTGCCATGTGCCCAGGGTGTGACAGCGACGGGCTGATATAACCTCGTTTTCGATGAAAAGACCGCTTGACAACCAAGTAATTGATTGGTAGGGTTTTTGAAAAGTAAGTAATTGGTTGAGTTGTTGGGACGCAAACCCCGCTTGGCCAACCTCATTGCGCGAGTGTCCCTGCAGAAAATCCGCATCGAGCATGTTGCAAGCTGTCGACAAGACGAGGAGGTAACTATGTATGACGCATCCGTAGTCAAGGAAACCGCAAAAGTCACTCTGGAAGGTTACGATCCCTATGACAAGGACTACGGGACCGGGACCTCCGGGCTGGAGGAAAATCCGTCTCCTTTTGCGCGCATCAATGCCTGGCGGCAGCAGTTTCTGGATACGCCCCTGGGCGTGTCCGCCGAGCGGGCTGTGTTGTGGACGGAAAAGTTCAAGGAAAACAGCAACAAGCCACATATCATCCGCTGTGCGGAGTGCTTTGCCCATGTGTTGAAAAATGTTTCCATCGAAATCGGCAAGTATGAGCTGGTCGCCGGCAACATGGCGGCGCCGCCGCGTTGCGCGCCGGTTTTTCCGGAGTTCTCCTACGAGTGGCTGGTCGAGGAGATGGACAACAAGCCCTTCGAAAAACGGCCCGGCGACCGTTTCCTGATTACCGAGGAAACCAAGCAGCAACTGCGGGATATCCGCGAATTCTGGAAGAATCGGACAGTGCACGACCTGGCCAAATCCCTGATGCCGGCAACCGCCCTTAAAGGCACCGGTTCCTACGGCAAGGGCATCTACCTGCTCGGCAACTATTTCTTTGGCGGGGTGGGGCACACGTCGGCCCGCTATGAGAAGATCTATGAACTGGGTTGGAAGGGGCTGCAGGACAAGATCGACAGCAAACTGTCCGAACTGGATCCGTGCGACCCGTCGGTGCTGGACAAAATTCAGTTCTATCAGGCGCAGCTCATCTGCCTGGACGGCATCATGACCTATTGCCGCCGTTATGCGAACCTCGCGCGCCAGATGGCACCCGCGGCTGAAGGCGAGCGCAAGCAGGAGCTTTTGCAGATGGCGGATAACCTGGACTGGATCGCCGAGAACCCGCCGCGTTCCTTCTGGGAGGCCCTGCAACTGTGGTGGATGCTGACCGTGGTTATCACCATCGAGGGCAATGGCCATTCCATCCACTGGGGACGTTTCGATCAGCATCTCTATCCCTTCTTCCGCAAGGACATGGCCGAAGGGAAAATCACCAAGGACTTTGTCCAGGAACTGATCGAGGGGGCCTGGATCAAGATCAGCGAGCTGACCAAGATCCGTGACGAAGGTTCTACCAAGGCTTTCGGCGGCGTGGAGCTGGGCGGGCCTTCCTTGACCATAGGCGGGCAGACTCCGGAAGGTGAGGACGCCACCAACGAACTGTCTTTCATGTGCGTCGACGCCATGGCGCATGTGCGCCTCAACGCCCCCTGGCTGACCAGCCGCTGGCACGCCAACTCGCCCCGCGAATGGTGGATCAAGGTTACCAAGGTGGCCAAAATGGGGCTGGGCATGCCGTCCTTCTTCAATGACGAAATCATCATCCCGTCCATGGTAAACCGCGGTCGCACCATCGAGGACTCGCGGGATTACGGCGCGCTGGGCTGTGTGGAGCCCAACTCCGAGGGGCGCGAATACGGCTGGCACGACGCCGCGTTTTTCAATATGAACAAGGTTCTGGAGTTGGCCATCAACAACGGCAAGTGCACCGGCTGCAGCGCCGCGTGCCCCATGTACGATCAATGTGTCGGCGCCGGCGAGACCCTTGGCCTGCAGACCGGATCGCTGGCGGATTTCAGCAGCTTTGACGAGGTCCGGGAGGCCTACGACAAGCAGATGAAGTACTGGGTCGACCGGCTGGTGATGGCGGAATGCGCCATGGATGTGGCGCATCAGACGCGCAAGCCGCTGCCTTACCTGTCCCTGCTGGTCGAGGATTGCATCGACAAGGGCAAGGACGTGACCGCCGGTGGAGCGCGTTACAATTTCATCGGTCCCCAGGGGGTCGGCGTGTCCAACGTGGCCGACGGCCTGAGCGCCATCAAAAAGCTGGTGTTCGAAGACAAGAAGATCTCCGGGGCCGACCTGCTCGATGCCCTGGAAAAGAACTGGGAAGGTTACGAGCCCATCTATGCCCTGATCAACAGCGCCAAGGTGCCGCATTACGGCAACGATGACGAAGAGGTCGACGACCTGGCCCGCTGGGGCGCCAAGTGCTACTGCAAACACCTCGAACGCCGCCCCACACCGCACGGCGGGGAGTTCCAGGCCGGTCTCTATCCGGTGTCGGCCAACGTACCTTTCGGCGCCATCACCCAGGCCAGCCCCGACGGCCGCAAGGCGGGTGAGCCGGTCGCCGACGGCGTGTCTCCGGTGCACACCAGCCGTGGCTCTCACGACGTCTCCGGGCCGACGGCGGTGGTCAAGTCCGTTTCCGCCCTGGATCACGGCATCGCCTCCAACGGCACCCTGCTCAACATGAAGTTCAGCCCGTCAACCCTGGCCGGGGAGACGGGGGATGAAAACTTCATCGGCATGATGAAGGTTTATTTCCAGCGCAAGGGCATGCACAACCAGATCAACGTCATCAGCCGTTCCGTGCTGGAAGATGCCATGGATCATCCGGAAAAATACAAGGGACTGATCGTGCGCGTAGCTGGCTACAGCGCCTTTTTCACCGAACTGGATCCCAGCGTGCAGCGTGATATTCTGGAACGAACCGAGCTGGAATTCTGATGTCAGCGCGATTGCCGGGCCGTACAGCCGGCCCGGCAATCCTGTATCAAGGCCATCGCCAGGGGGCATACGATGAAGATGAATTTGAAGACGGCGTTGCGCATGATCAGCGCAAGTCAGGAAAAAGCCGAACAGCTGGGGGTGCCGGTATCCATTGCGGTGGTGGATGCAGGGGGCAATCTCGTGGCCCAGCACCGCATGGACAACGCCATGCTCATCAGTCAGTTTTTGTCTCTGAACAAGGCCTATACCTCGGTCGCCACCACCATGCCTACGGAGGAATTGGCCCGGCATACCCAGCCTGGCGGACCTTTCTTTGGCGTGCATACCTGCCAGGCCGCCAGTGGCATCTGTATCTTCGGCGGCGGTTATCCGGTGTCCGACGAGGGCTGTATTGCCGGAGGCATCGGTGTAAGCGGTGGGTCGTCCGAAGAGGATAGGGCCATCGCAGCCGCCGGCCGCGATGCTTTCGAGGTGGCCGCGGGACGCTGAGCAACCGTCGCGAAATCCACACGGGAGAGCCACGGACAGGAAGGGAGTTTGCGATGCAAGACAACATCGCTCCAGGCAGGGTCGACAGGCTACAGCCGGACATGGATGCCCGGGGCATTGTGTACAGCATACAGCGTTACACGGTTCATGACGGCCCCGGCACCCGGACCTCGGTGTTTCTCAAAGGCTGCACCATGAGCTGTCTGTGGTGCTGCAATCCCGAAAGCTGGGACAAAAACCCGGAGGTCGCCGTTTATGAGCAACGCTGTATCGGGGTCGAGAAGTGCGGCTATTGTCTCGATGCCTGCCCGTTTACCTCGCAAGGCATTTTTCGCATCAGCGAGGAGGGCCTGGTGGCCGGTATCGATCGAAGCCTCTGCACCCGCTGCATGGCCTGCGTCGATGAATGTCCGGCAAATGCCCTGGCCCGCTGGGGCGAAGACATGACGGTGGCGCAGGTGATGCGTGAAGTGCTCAAGGATCGGGAATTTTTCGATGAGACCGGCGGCGGCATTACCGTTAGTGGCGGCGAGCTGTTCGTGCAGACGCCCTTTGTGGTGGAACTGCTGAAGGCCTGCAGGGCCGCCTATGTGCATACCTGCATCGAAACCGCCCTTGGCGTGCCATGGAATCTGGTGGCTCAGGCCCTGCCCTATACCGAATATGTACTGACCGATATCAAGCACATGGACGCGGACAAGCATCGCGCGTACACCGGCTGTGACCTGGCGCTGGTGCTGGATAACCTGAAAAGACTGGGGCGCTCGGGCATCCCGTCGGTGATCCGCGTTCCCCTCATTCCCGGATACAACGACAGCGATGAGAACATTGAGGCCACGGCCCGGTTCATCGCCAGTGAATTTGGGTCCACACCCCGGCAGGTGCAGGTATTGCAGTTTCACGAACTCGGCAAGACCAAGTACGAAACCCTCGGCAAGGCTTACCCTCTGGCGGATATGAAGAAGCCGCTTCGGGAGGATTATGTGGCCCGGTTGAAAAGTGCCATCGGCATTCTGCGCAACTGGGGATTGCCGGCCTATGTTGGCAGCAATGTGAAAATGACGCGTTAGGCATCATTTCCGATCCTGAAAATTCCAAGGGCGGAGGGTGCGTCGGCATCCTTCGCCCGTTTTCTATCCACGGCATGGCAGGAGCATGCGGCAAAAAGGCGCATGTTGTTAAAATCCCACAAACAATCCCGCAACCGGCCATCCAAACGCAAAGTTCCGGATGCCGTGATTGGGCGAGAGTCCTGGCCTGGTTTCTATTCATGGGCCATGTCCCTGAAGTCCGGCAAAAGGCCGCGTTATGTCGGATCGAAGTGTTCCACTTTTTTGACTTCAACATCTCGTCCTTATTGTGTAATGGTTTTTTGATGGTAGTCTGGTGGTAATCTTTATGGCGGATCGTGCCAGAATGGATTGAAATCCCTGTTGCTTGCGGGAGCCCTATGTAAAATTCAAAACAACCCGGAGTTTGTGACCGCCGGCTTCGGAAGAACAGGGAGGAACAACAGGCGCACAAGGAAAATTCTCTCTATTCTCAAGGTTGAATTCATGCATGAGCGCGAAATCCTCAACCATGTCCATAAAATACGTTGCTGGTCAATCGGAAAGGCGAGCGAGGGTGAGGCAGAGGTCAATCCGATAATTGCAGCGTCCTGGGATCGCTGCCTGCGACATTACCGAATCAACCCGGGTGAGCCCGATCCGGTTCGGGTGCTGATGGGTGCCGAGTTGCGGGAGTATTCCGGGCCGATCGAACGCTTTTTGCGTATTGCCCAAAAGGCGGTTCAGTATCTGCACCGGCAGGTTGCCGCGCTCGGCTATTGCACCATGCTGTGCGACGCCAACGGCATAACCGTCGACTGGCTGGGCGACGAGCGATTGTCGCGGCAGTGGAAGGCTGCCGGTCTTTGTCTGGGATCTGTCTGGAATGAGAGCCGGGAAGGTACCTGCGGGATTGGCACCGCACTTGTCGAGCAGGTCCCCCTGACGGTGTACAATGGCGAACACTTCCGTGCCAAACACGCCGATCTGACATGCTCCTGTGCTCCCGTCATCGGTCCGGGCCATAAAACCATGGGCGGGATAGCTGTTTCCAGCTTTGTTTCCCCCGCATTCAAAGACAGTCAGCACCTTGCGCTGCAGTTGGTTATACAGGCCGCGCGCATGGTCGAATGCGCCTTCTTTCTCAGTCAGTGCGAAGATCGGTGGATTTTACGGCTCAGTGTCGAGAGGGAGCTTGCGGAAGTGTCGAGTGAGTGCTTCCTGGCCATGGATGGCGCCGGCAGGATTGTGGCGGCGGATCGTGTGGCTCACTGCAGGCTGGCGGGTGAGATCGGCGGCGGCAGCCTGCTCGGCAGGCCGATCGGCGAGACGCTGGATGTCGATTTCAGGAAACTGCTGGAAATGTTCTCCCGCTCCAGCATGGTGCTGCCCGTCCGCTTGCAGAAATCAGGGCTGCGGATGTTCGCCTCTCTGCGGTTTCCCCGGGCTGCTGCCGTGTCGTCGGCAGGTTCGATCGTGGCGTCCGCTTCCCGCGGCAGGCGTGTGCCGATGGCGGGGACGCCTTTGTCCCTTGATTATCTCACCGGGGAGGACCCCAAACTCAGGGCCTGTGTCGAGCGTATCAAACGTGTCATGAACAAGCCTATTTCGATTCTTCTCCAGGGGGAAACAGGTACCGGGAAGGAAGTCTTTGCCCGGGCCATCCATCATGCCAGTCGGCGCTCCGATAAACCCTTTGTTGCGGTCAACTGTGCCGCGATTCCCGAATCACTGATTGAAAGCGAACTGTTTGGCTACAAAGAAGGCGCCTTCACCGGGGCGCGCAGCAAGGGGATGCGCGGCAAGATTCTGCAATCGGATGGTGGCACCCTGTTTCTCGATGAAATCGGCGACATGCCGGCGAGCCTGCAAACACGGTTGTTGAGGGTTCTGGCGGAAAGGGAGGTCACGCCCCTCGGCGGGGAGACCCCGATTCCCGTCGATTTGCATGTGATATGTGCAACCCATCACAATGTTGCGGACCTGGTAGGCCTTGGCGCGTTTCGCGAGGATCTGTTTTACCGCCTCAATGGAGTGTCCTTTGAATTGCCGCCCCTGCGTCAGCGCTCCGATCTTGCCAGCCTGATCCGCGACGTGCTGGCGATCGAGGCAGGAACGGGTGGCGCTCCGGCGCTCGTTGAAGACGAGGCCATGCGGATCATGGAGGCGCATCCCTGGCCCGGAAACATTCGCCAGTTATGCAATGTCCTGCGCTATGCCCTGGCGATGTGCGATAAAAGGGTGATTACCTGTGGCGATCTTCCCGCCGATATCACCGGTTCCCGGCACTCCGGCGAGGTTGCGCAGATGCGGTGCCTTGAAAAGGACCGCCGCTGTTTGCCTGAAGCGCCGCCGGAGGACGATACCGCTTTTTTGGCGGACGAAGCCATTGCCGGCTTGAATGCCATGGAACAGGCTGAACGCCAGGTGATTATGCAGTCGCTGCAAAAGCATAAATGGCAGATTACCAGGGCGGTACGGGAGATTGGCATCAGCCGGGCGACCATGTACCGCAAGATGGATAAATATGCCATCGTGCCACCAAACAAGCACTGATTTGATGCCGTCGCGGAGCCGGCCGGCAGCAGGCCGGCTAATCGCGAAACCGCCGCGTCAGCTCCGCATAACAATCGATCCGCCCCTCCGCAAAACCCGCCAACGATCCCTTTCCCGAAACAGATACCCCCAAAGGCACAGCCTGAGTTTTTCTTTGACAGAAAAATGTAGTGATGGCATGATCATGTCGCTTTTATAGGGAACTTATTCGTCCCGATATCCATCGGCACATAGATAGTATCCATCCGGAAACGGCCCTTTTCCGCCGTGGCGGCGTCAATCCGCAGGCTTGCTTGTGCGGCGTACCGATGTACGCCACCGCGCAAACCCTTGATTTCCTTGCCACAACGAAAAATTGCTCGTTTCCCATATGAAAACTACGCTGTATCCATCCGGAAACGGCCCTTTTCTGCCGTGGCGGCGTCAATCCACAGGTTTGTTTGTGCGGTGCAGGCAGTTGCACCACCGTGCAGGGGTTTGGTTCTCTTGGTGGTTGTTGGTGAGTGAACCTTTGTTATTTTTAAATTTTTCATGATCAGTATGAGATGGAGGGTGTCAAGCATGCTCAGGTCAAGAGAGGTTCTGGCTGTATCGCTGGCCGGAATGCTGGTGTTCGGCGCTGCGGCGCGGTTGTGGGCGGCCGCCGATGATGAATTGTACCGTCTTGGCGAGGTGGTGGTTTCAGGGGGCACCCCGATAGTCGAAGCGGTGGGCGTGACGCGCAGGGTGACGGCTGAAGAGATGGAACAGCGCGGCGTGCGCTCTCTTGACGATGCCTTGAACCTGTTGCCCGGGGTAGACGTCCGGGTGGGTGGTGACGGTGCCCCGCGTATCGACATGCGCGGTTTCCGCACGCGGCATATCAAGCTGCTGCTCAATGGTACCCCTTTCAACAGCACCTATGACGGTCAGTTCGACCCGGCGTTGATCTCGGTGGAGAATATCGCCGAAATCGTGGTGACCACCGGCGCCACTTCGACCCTCTACGGTTCCGGCGGCAACGCCGGGGTCATCAACATCATCACCAAAAAAGGCAGCAAGGGCGTGCGTGGCTCCCTGAACGGTGAACTGGCATCGTGGGATACGCATCTGCTACGCGGTACCGGCTCCTATGGGGCGGACAAGTACAATGTTTTCGTCAGTGGCAGCCATTACGAGCAGGATTGTTACGAGCTTTCCGATCACTTTTCGCCGGCCAGGCTCGAAGACGGGGACGAGCGGGAAAACAGCGATCGGAGGCGGGATAATGTCTTTGTCAATGTCGGCGTTACCCCGAACGATGTCACCAGTATCGGCGCGACTTTCAGTTATCTGTCCGGCGACCGGGGCAAGCCGTACACCATCCTGACCAAAAAAGACGACCCCTTTGCCAGCAATCCCAAGTACGAGCGGGAAGACGATCTGGAAGAGTTCAACGTCCAGCTGGCGCTGGACCATGATTTTTCCGGGCCGATCAGTGTCAAGAGCTGGGCGTTTTTCAATGCGCTGGACATGGTGGAGAAGACCTACACCGACGCAACCCTCAGTAAACTTAAAAGCAAACTTGACTCAAAGGTGGAAATCTCCGGAGTCAATCTGCAGCTCGCCTGCGACCTGCAGCATTTCGGCAAGGCCACTTTAGCCCTGATGGCGGAAAACGATGATTGGCAGGCGCAGGAAAAAGTCGCTGACACCAGCGAAAACGAGGATTTCCAGCTCTACTCGGCGGATTTCGAATTCGAGGCCAGACCCTTGCAGGATTTGGGCACGGTGTTTGGTTTCGGCTATCACTGGCAGGACCGTGACGAGAAGGACGAGGAGGATTATTCCTATCTGGTCGGCCTGTATTATGATCTGCTGCCGGGCACCCGCCTGAAGGCGTCTCATGCCCGCAAGGTAAGGTTCCCGACTCTGCGTGACCTGTATGGCGACGAGGGCAATGCCGATCTGGGCGGCGAGGTGACCTGGCACTACGAGACCGGGGTCGAACAGAACCTGCCGGCCGAAACCATGTTTTCGGTGACCGGGTTTTATATCGACGTGGAGGATTTCATCGCCAAGGACGACGCGACCAAAATCCGCAGGAACTTTGAGGAATACGAATTCAAGGGGATTGAGGTGCTGGTCGAAAACCGTTATTTCGACAAACTGCTGCTGCGGGCCGGCTACACCTATCTCGATACCGAGGACAAGTCGTCCGACACCCGGCGGGATGAGATTCAGTACAATCCAAAGCATAAAACGACTCTCGAAGCGACCTACCAGCTGCCCTGGCAGATGAGCATTTATGGCAGCGCTCTGTACGTGGCCGAGGCCTACACCTACGATAGCAATGACAATAAAAAACGCATGCCGGAGTATCTGGTGTGTGATTTTCGTATTAACAAAAAGGCGGCAGGCGGGGCTCTTGATCTTTATTTCGGCATCAACAATCTGTTTGATGCCGACTATGAGCAAAGTTATGCTCTGCCCCGCTCTGGCCGTTTTATGTACGGCGGGGTGACCTGGAAATTTTGATGGGTCGGAAAGGCTTGTCCGAAACAGGGACAGGCCAAAATATCTGTTCGATGGCTCGAGATTGCCAGGTAAAAAGTCACCGCCGGGGTCCTGCCCGGATGTTGGTTTTGACGACCAGGGGATCCAGATACGCGCCGAGGCCGGGAGCAAACATGGAAATTTTCATTTCAATCGACGATACGGACAACATTCACAGCCGTGGAACCGGAGAAATTGCCGAACTTCTGGCCAGGGGAATCATGTCCCGTGGATGGGGTAACTGCGGAGCGGTGACCCGACATCAACTGCTCCTTCATCCTGATATTCCCTATACATCACATAACAGTTCAATGTGCTTTCCCGCGAACATTCCCGAGGGGGACCTGGAAGCGGTAACATGTTACTGCTGCTCCACCCTGGCTGCGGAAAGTGTATCGGGGGCGGATCCCGGGCTCTGCATTATGGTTCCGGAGCGGTTGAGCAATCCGCAATCGCTTGTGGCGTTCGGTCGCAGGGCAAAAACGGCGGTTATTACCAAGGACGAGGCTTATGCGACGGCCGCCACCCAAGGTGTACATCTTTCCGAGCACGGCGGCACCGGTCAGGGGGTCATTGGTGCACTTGCCGGAGCAGGGCTTCGTTATACGGGGAATGACGGCATATTCATGGGGCGGTTCCGGATCCCGGCAAACAACGGGATTGCGGTGGCGAGGGAAATTCGCCGCTCCGGAATCGATGTCGTCCAGACCATGGAAGGAAAGAAGCTGCGGGATGAAGAACCTGTTTTTGTTGGCGAATGGGTAAAACCGGTGCTTTTGGACAATAAGCCTGTTCTCCTGGTGGTCCCGGCAGAAGGGCTGCCGGGGATAACCTGGAAGGCATGCGACAGAAAAATCTACATGAAATTTTAATTTTATGGCGGGTTGGTTCTGCCCGCACTTTTTGAAAAAACACGTGTTGTAGCCGAAAAGACGGGAAAGGTTGCATACCTGATGGAAGCTTCGCGACAGGTTTTGTGGAATATCGGCAGCAGCCGCTTTCTTGACATCTGTACCTTCGTTACCGCTGTGTCTTTGGCAGCAGGTTTCTCCGGGAGGATCCGGGCATGGCTCCGTGGCAGAAAAGGGACAGCGGCGGGGCAGGTGAGTGAAAGACTGCGCGCCTTGCTGCGTGCCGTTTCAAGCCAGAAAGGGATGATTCGCGGTGGCATGTATCTTGGCATGCACCGTTGCATCGTGTACGGAATGCTGTTTCTTTTCACTGGCACGGTCATGCTGGCGATTGAAATGCACCTTGGCGTGAATTTTATTCACGGAGCCGTTTATCTGGCTTTTGGATTGATTGTCGATTTAGCGGGTATTGCCGTTCTGATCGGTCTATCTCTTGCGATATACAAACGGTATGTTGTGAGACCTGACCGGCTCGAAAGCGGCCTTCGTGACATTTTCCCTCTCATGCTGCTCGCCATGGTGGTGCTCAGTGGATTTTTACTGAAGGGCGTGCGCATAGTCGCCACTGCCGATCCCTGGGCAGTATGGTCACCGGTCGGGCATGCTTTTGCCCTGCTGTTGGGCGTCCCCCTTGACCAGCACGGTGCCCTCCGGTTGCACCGGTTTATCTGGCATGGTCATGTGGTGCTGTCCTTTTCTCTGCTCGCGCTTGCTCCATGGAGCAAGCTTCTCCACATGCTGGCTGTGCCATTGAGCATTTTCTCCCGTTTTCCCATAACCATGCGCATGGCGGCAGGGTTTTCAGAAGACAGTGGCCGAGGGGCGTGGACCGTTGCCGACTGTACCAGAAAACAGCTTGTTGAGACCGATGCCTGCGTGGAATGCGGCAGATGCAAAAAACTCTGTCCAGTGTTTCTGGGGGGTATGCCTTTCGCACCCATGATCCTGCTGAAAAGACTGCGAAACCTGGTGCGAAAGGGCAGATGGACCAGTCCGCTTGCCGGCCAGGTTATCGATGAGGCGGCTCTCTGGTCTTGCAGCTTGTGTCTGTCATGCGAGGAACGATGTCCGATGAACGGGGAACATGGCTTCGGGATTGTGGCGATCCGGCGCGGTGAAAATGAAAGGAACCGCGTCCCGGCAATGATAGCCGCCCGCTTTGACAGGAACCTGGCCTCGCTTGCCGATGCTTCCAACTGTCCGACTGCGCCGCATCCCGGTTTTGACGTATATCTGTGGCCCGGTTGCAAAGAGAGCAATCCAGATCAAAGTGAAATCCTGCGGAACGTTCAGCAGTTGTTGAAAAAAGCCGGGGTGAATTTTTCGGTTCTTGAGCCCCCGGCATGTTGCGGCGGCCCTGTTCGCCGGCTTGGCAATGAGCCGCTTTTTCAGCGTAATGTCGCGTTAAACGTCGGCTATCTGGAAAAACTGAAGAATGCGACGGTCGTCACCTGCTGCCCGCACTGCTTCAATACACTTGGAAATGAATATCCGGTTTTCGGAGCGAATGTGAAAATAATGCACCATGCGCAGTATCTCTCCGGGTTAGCTGCGGACAAAATGCTTCTACCCGGAAAAAGCTCAGCTCTCAAAGCGGCCTATCACGATCCCTGTTTTCTCGGACGGTATAACGGGGAGTACACATCGGCAAGGGCGCTTCTTGAGTCGGTGGCCGGGCTTTCCCTGATCGAGATGAAACACAGCCGCCAGAAAAGCTTATGCTGCGGCTCCGGTGGTGGCACGGTTGCGGCGGAGACCGCCAGGCAAGCCGGCCAACGGCTGTTGACCCGGATTTGCGAAGAAGGGGCGGAAGCGATTATAACCGGTTGCCCCTATTGTCGTGAAATCCTGCGGGCCGCAGCCATGGAACAGGCGTCGGAAAAGCCGGTTGCGATTCTGGATGTTGCTGAAATTCTGCATCGTGCTGAAATCCCATGAGCCGCTTTGTGCAACGTATCGTGCCGATGCTGATGCTGGCTGTTTTTCTGTTGGTGAATCGCACCGACGCAGCGCAAACGGTCGATATGTACGGACGGACCGTGGACCTGCCCGGCCGCATCGATAAGGTTGTCGCCGCCTCTCCTCCGGTTACCTACATGGTATGCACCATAGATCCGTGCCTCATCGGCGCATTGAACGTGCCTTCAAGCAGGAAACTGCAGCAATATCTTGGAAAAGATATTAAAAACCTGCCGGTTATCGGCGGTTTCGGGGGAGGCTCAAAAAATTTCAATGCGGAAGTTCTTGTGGAGTCCAGGCCGGATCTGGTGATTGTCTGGCCCCCTCCTTCCGGATTTCTTAATCCAATGGCCAGGCGTGTTCTGGATTTATCAGGAATTCCCTATGTACTGGTAAAACTGGATACGATAGAGGATTATCCGCAGGCCTATGAGTATCTGGGAAAATTGCTGGGACGGGAAGCGCGCGGGAAAAAACTTGCGACCTATTTCAGAAAGGCACTTAAAAAGCTGCGTGCGGATGCAGCCGGAATTTCTGAACGTCAGCGGGTTTCCGTCTATTTTGCGGAAGGATTGGATGGATTGACAACCGTGTCGTCCGACTCGGTTCACGGGGAGGTTCTCGCCCTGGCCGGAGGTCGAAACGTTTACCCGATAAAGTCTGGAAGCCGTCAGCACAAACACCGGCTCTCGATCGAACAGGTGCTGTTATTCGATCCGGAAGTCATTGTTGTCCAGGAACCTTCTTTTTTCAATGAAATCCACCGGGACAGCAGGTGGAGGGAGATCCGGGCCGTTCGCAATAAAAGGGTCGTTCTGGAGCCCAATATCCCCTTTAACTGGATGGATAGACCTCCGTCGTTCCTGCGACTGTTAGGGGCCAAATGGCTGGCCGGCATCCTCTATCAGCATCGTGAAAATGAAAAAGTCCTGTTTGAAACAAGAGAGTTTTTCAACCTGTTTCTGGGTAAGATGCTTGATGATGAGGATCTGCGATCCCTCCTGAACAATACAGACCGCCCATGAGAATGGGAAAAGCCCGGGGACAAACTGCGCGGTGTTCGTTGCCGCAGCAGAGGTCTCTGGAAACATGAGGGGTGATGTTTTCCGATAACACCGATAACCTTGCGATTTTTATGGCTACATCAAAAAAACCCCGCCTTCTGCGGGGTTTTTTTGATTCCGTTCTGGTCGGCAGCAGGAGGGTTAATCGCGAAACCGGCGCGTCAGGTCTGCATAACAATCGATCCGCCGGTCCCGCAGAAACGGCCAGATGCGGCGTACTTTTTCACTGCGGCTGCGATCGATTGTTACCACCAGCACTTCCTCCTGGTCCACCGAACCCTGGGTGAGCATTTCGCCCTGGCTGCCGGCCACGAAGCTGCTGCCCCAGAACAGGGAGCCTGCGCCATGAGGATCGGGAGAGGCTTCGAAGCCGGTGCGGTTGACGGCAATAACCGGCAGGCCGTTGGCCACGGCGTGGCCGCGCTGGATGGTGATCCAGGCGTCCCGCTGGCGCTGCTGTTCGCCCGCGTCGTCCCGGGGATCCCAGCCGATGGCGGTAGGGTAGATGAGCAGTTCAGCGCCGGCCATGGCCATCAGGCGTGCCGCCTCGGGGTACCATTGGTCCCAGCAGACCAGGATGCCGAGTTTGCCCAGCGAGGTTGAGATCGGAGCAAACCCCAGGTCTCCCGGCGTGAAATAGAATTTTTCGTAGTAACCGGGGTCGTCCGGGATGTGCATTTTGCGATAGCGGCCGGCGATGCTGCCGTCTTTGTCCATGACAACCGCCGTATTGTGATACAGGCCCGGAGCGCGGCGTTCGAACAGCGAGGTCACGATGACCAGGTTCAATTCCCTGGCGAGATCTCCGAACAGATCGGTGGCGGGGCCGGGGATCGGTTCGGCCAGGTCGAAGCAGTCGGTGTCTTCGGTCTGGCAGAAGTAGAGGCTGGCGTGCAGCTCCTGCAGGACCACCAGTTGCGCTCCCTGGTTGGCTGCTTCGCGGATTCCCTCGACGCTTTTTTGCAGATTGGCCTGACGATCGGCGCTGCAGGTCTGCTGAATCAGGCCAACGATGAGCTCATTCATGGCAAAACCCCTTTCGGAAGTTGCATGGTGACGCAATGCAGCGAACCGTGCTGCCGGATCAGCGGCAGGCAGTGCACGCCGATAATGGCGCGATCCGGAAACGCCTGTCCAACGGCGGACAGGGCGTGGGCGTCCTGAGGGTCGCCGTAGGTTGGAACCAGCACCGCGCCGTTGATGACAAGGAAATTGGCATAGGTGGCCGGCAGCCGATGTCCCTGTTCGTCATGGCAGGCCCGTGGCCAGGGCAACGGTATGAGCCGGAACGGTTTGCCCTCGAGGGTGCGCAGGTCCCGCAGTTCCTGGGCCATGGTCCGCAATGCGGCGAAATGCTCGTCTTTGGGGTTGTCGCATTGTACGTAGAGAATGGTGTCCCCGGGACAGAGGCGGGCCAGGGTGTCGATATGGGAATCGGTGTCGTCTCCGGCCAGGTAGCCGCTTTCAAGCCACAGCACCCGGCGGACGCCAAGCGTCCGGCTCAGGGCCTGTTCGAGCTGGGTTTTGTCCAGGTGCGGGTTGCGGTTGGCGCTGAGCAGACATTGGCTGGTGGTCAGCAGGGTGCCGCGGCCGTCCGATTCGATGCTGCCGCCTTCCAGCACCAGTCCGCAGGTGGTCATGGGGGTGGCGCCGAAGGCTTCAATGCTGTGCAGACGACGGTTGACCAGGTTGTCGAGGTCGGCGGAAAACTTGAGCCCCCAGCCATTGAAGGTAAAGTCGAGCAATTGCGGGCGATTGTCGTTGAGGATGGTGATGGGTCCGAAATCCCGGGCCCAGGTGTCGTTGGTGGGGATCCGGTAAAGCCTTACCCGCTCCATATCGATTTCGGCGGAAATGAGCGTTTGGCGGACGTTTTCGATATCCGGGGCCACCACCAGAACCTTTTCAAATCGACTGATCTCCCGGACCAGTCGGAGGAAAACCGGTTCGACTTCCTCCAGGCAGGGCAGCCAGTCGCTATCTTCATGAGGCCAGGCCAGCAGGACGGCGTCCTGCGGTTCCCATTCGGCCGGCAGGCGATAAAGCATACGAACCTCGCGCGTTAGGGGATGAACAAAGAAGCGCTATGGTAATGAAAAACGGGACTGGAGACAACTGCCAACCGATCCTCTGTCAACCGATGCTCCATAAAAACAGCAGATGGTCGATGATGCTCAACCCAGCCACACTCAGTGCAGCGGCCCATATGGCTTTCCCCACGAGGCGATCGAATCCCGGTGGCTGCCATTGCCGGTGCCAGAGAGTTTCACCCGTCAGTCTGCGCCGCACCTCCATGGCGGTGATTAAAAACGAAAGCCATAACGCCGCCAGCAGCCAGCCAGCCAATACATCGCTGAGCCAATGGGCTCCGAGAAAAATGCGGCTCAGTCCGATCAGTAATGCCATGAAGCTGGCGCTGGTGATCAACGACAGCCGCGAACGCCATTGACGCAGGGTACCCAGCGCCAGGTAAACGCTCAGTCCTCCCAGCAACAGGGCGAAAAATGCATGTTCGCTGGGAAACCCGGGTGAATCCGGCATGATGGCGGGATGCAGCGGCAGGGGGCGAGGACGGTTGAAGATCGACTTTAAAAGCCCTGTGAGCAACTTTCCGGCACCGGTGCCTGTCAGTATTACGGCGGCGGAAAAAGTTCTTCCTTTGAGTATCAGCCAGACAAACAGCAGAAATCCCCAGAATATAACCACCACAGGATCGGCCATCCCGGTCAAAACCAGCAGCAGGCGTCCGGCGAGGGGGTGGTGATGGTTGAGGATGAGATCATAAAATCGCCGGTCGCTGGCGTGCAGGATGGGCAATGTGCTCAATAGGCCAAAGAACAGGGCCGAGAACAGGGCACAGCACAAAAAACCGGCGGTAAGATACAGCCCCGCTCCGTGTCGCAGGCTGAAGCGGTCCGCGATAAATTGCCAGGTTTGCGGGTATCGGTCGCGACATTTTTTCAGAAGCGGTTTTCCCGCCCATCGGCACCAGATCTGGTGAAATCGGGTGCGGATGGTGCTCAGATGCGCTGACAGTCGTGGAACGGTGCGGCTCCAGAACAGGGCATTGCCAAACAGTATGATCGTCAGGGTGATAAGCAACAGGCTGAAGCGCCCGGTCAGAATCTGGACCTGCCGCCAACTGGCGGCGCCCATGCGGCCCAGCCCGGGATAGGCCAGCCCCCACAGCAGGCAGCTGAACAGGGTGTAGAGGCAAAATCTCGTTGGTGAAAATCTTGCACTGCCGGCCATAAACGCGGTCATCCCGCGCAGCGGTCCAGCAAATCTACCCAGAAACAGGCTCTTGCCGCCATGATCGAGAAAAAACATTTCGGCTTTGCGGATAGCTCCCATGTATTTACGAAATACAGGTCGGCGCAAAAAACGGTAGCCCAGGCGTGCCCCCATCAGATAGCTGAGATTGTCCCCGACAAAAGCGCCCAATGCGGCCGCAATCATGACGCCTCCAAGTTTTCCCTGGCCGTGGGCGGAAAGGAAACCCGCCAGGAGCACCAGGCTGCTGCCTGGTATCGCAAGACCGACCAGGGCGATCGATTCGGCCATGGAGATCAGGCCAAGCAGGGCATAGTAAAGGACCCCGTCGGGAAGATTGCTGGAGATGTATGGGAAAAAGGAATCCATGTTCATGCCGTCGAAAACGGTTTCAAGTCAGCCCTGTGGCGGCAAGGTATTTCCGGCAGCCCGCTTCCTGGGAGTTCCTTGCCCGGATAGTGTTCTGCGTGGCTTGCCAACAGTGGGTGAATTGTTAGTATTAAGGCATGACCGCGACCGCAGATCACCCTGTATTCGGTAATATGTCTCACAGTTTACATGATCTTTGGGGTTTTTCCGCATTCTGGATCCGGTCCGCGGGCGCACCCAATGATCATCTCGGTAATGTGTATTTTCCGCAGCTCCCGGTTATGGACCAAGGAGGCTGAAATTCATGGAACAATTCAGGTTATCACCGCAGGAACTTCTCTGGAAATGCGATCCCGCCCAGTTTGAGTTCTCCAGCACCGGCGAAATCAGCTGCCCGGAGGAGACGATCGGCCAGGACAGGGCCTTGACCGCCATTGAGTTCGGATTGGGTATTGATTCCAACGGTTTCAATATTTTTGTTCTCGGCGAGTCGGGAACCGGACGTTCCTCGACCATCAAGCGGGTGCTGGAGCAGCGTTCCAAAGCGGAGCCGGTCCCTGACGACTGGTGCTATGTCCACGATTTCATAGGTGGCGACAAGCCCGGCTGTATCCGGTTGCCTGCTGGGCTTGGCAAGGCTTTCCGGGATGATATGGATACCCTGATCAGCCACCTGGTGGAGGCCATTCCGAAGCTTTTTGAAAGCAAGGAATATGAACAGGCCAAAAATTCCATCACCCAGGAGTCGCAGGAAAGAAACAAGAAACTTGTTCAGGATCTTGAAGCGAAAGTCAATGCCGAAGGTTTTCTGCTGCAGCGTACCGTGGGTGGACTGGTATTGGTCCCGACCCGCGAAGGGGAGCCTCTGTCGCAGCAGGAATACGGTGAACTCGATGAGAGCGAACGGCAGAAGCTCGAGGTAACGGGCAGCAAGTTGCAGGATCTTCTCAACGATACGCTGCGCCAGGTGGTTGAACTGGAGAAACGGCTGAGGCTGACTCTGAGCGAAATGGAAAAGAATTTCCTGAACTCCGCGCTGCAGCACCTGTTTGAAGAGCTGGAAGAAAAGTACCGCGAACATGCCAAGGTTCTGGAGCATTTCGCCAACTGCCGCCAGGATCTTCTCAATCGCGCCGATGAGTTCCGGCCGTCGCAGGGACCTCAGGTGGCTCTTGGCAACATGCGTGTCGGGCGCCAGGAGCCATCCTTTGATCAGTATCGGGTCAATCTGTTCGTCGACAACAGTACCCTGGAGGGGGCACCGGTTGTTTACGAACCCAATCCCACCTATTTCAATCTCTTCGGGCGGATCGAGCATATCATTCAGATGGGCAATGCCACGACCAACTTTACCATGATCAAATCCGGGGCTCTGCACCGGGCCAATGGCGGCTACCTGATTGTCGACTGCCGGGAGGTGCTGATCAACCTGTTTTCCTACGAAGCCCTCAAGCGCTGCCTGCGCAACAGAGAGATCAAGATCGAAGACATGACCGAGCAGTACCGGTTGATCGCCACGGTGACGCTGAAGCCGGAACCGCTTCCGCTGAAGTGCAAAATCATCATGATCGGCCTGCCCATGTTCTATTACCTGCTGTATCAGCTTGATCCGGATTTCCGCAAGTATTTCAAGGTTAAATCCGATTTCAATAGCATGATGAAAAACACCTGGCAAAGTGTGCAGCATTTTGCCCAGTTCATCGCTACCCAGTGCCGCAAGGAAGACCTGCTGCATTTCTCCCCCGGCGGCGTCGCCAGTGTGGTGGAATACGCCGCTCGCCTGGTCGAGGACAAAAACCGGCTGTCCTGCAGTTTCATGGACCTTTCCGATCTGCTCCGGGAAGCGTCCTTTTATGCCCGGCGGCACAGTGCCGATACGGTGCAGCGGCAACACGTCGAACTGGCGGTGGAGTCCAAGGAATACCGTTCCAACAAACTTGAGCAGCTGGTTCAGGAATTCATCGAAGACGGGCGCATCCTGGTCGATACCGATGGTGAGGTGACAGGGCAGCTGAACGGCCTGTCCGTCTACCTGATGGGCGATTATTCCTTCGGCAAGCCCTCGCGGATCACGGTGCGCACCTTTATGGGCAAGGGAGGCCTGGTCAACATCGAGCGCGAAGTCAAGTTGTCCGGGCCGATCTACGACAAGGGGATGCTGATCCTGTCCGGGTTTCTTGGCGACCGCTATGCCCAGGACAAGCCCCTGTCCCTGTCGGCATCCATATGTTTCGAACAATCCTATTCGGGGGTGGAGGGCGACAGCGCTTCGGCCGCCGAATTATACGGCCTGCTTTCATCCCTGGCCAATGTTCCGATCCGTCAGGGGATCGCCGTAACCGGCTCCATCAACCAGCGTGGGCAGATTCAGCCCATCGGCGGGGTCAATGAAAAGATCGAAGGGTTTTATGCCGTCTGTAAAGCCCAGGGTATTACCGGGCAGCAGGGCGTGCTGATCCCGGCGCGCAACATCCAGAATCTGATGCTCAAAAAAGAAGTGGTCGAGGCCGTGGAAGCCGGAAACTTTCATGTGTGGGCCGTTGACCATATCGACGACGGTCTTGAAATCCTGACAGGAATTCCTGCCGGCCAGAGGCAGGAAGACGGCAGCTGGCCCGACGGAACCATGAATTTCATGGTGAACGAACGTCTGCTGCAGATGGTCGAAACGCTGAGGAGTTTTGGGAAAAACGAAGAGAAGAACGATAAAAACTGAAAATTTTGTTCTCTTACCAGAACATTCCGAAAATCAGGGTGGTTTCAAACGGCAGGGGCAAGATTCCCCTGCCGTTTGTTTGTGTGGTGCCCCGTGCCGGGGCATGTGTTTTTGATGGCAAGGCTACTGGATAAAAAATAATCAGCCACTGTTTCCCTCGCCAAGTTTGCTTAAAAAATAAGCCATCTTTGTTTGTTCACATCTGTAACATATCGAAATCACGCAAAAATAGTTTTTGGTACGGCCTGTGCGATACCTATAGGCAAGCGCGCGCGATTTTTCGGGAAAATGCTTTTTGGGAGCACAGGTGTGGCGATGCCGACCTGTTACAGCTGGTGGCGGGTCTTCCGGAAATCCGCCACCCCATACCTCTTCGCCGGAGGCGTCAAAGGAGACATACCCATGAAAAAGATTGAATGCATCATCAAGCCTTTTAAGCTGGAAGACGTCAAAGAGGCCCTGGCCGACATAGGCATCAGCGGCATGACGGTCAGCGAGGTTCGCGGCTTCGGACGGCAGAAGGGACATACCGAACTTTACCGTGGCGCCGAATACCAGATCGACTTTATTCCCAAAATCAAGGTGGAACTGGTGATCCCGGCGGATCGTGTCGGAGAGGTGGTGAACATTGTCAGGGATGCCGCCCAGACCGGAACGATCGGTGACGGCAAGATTTTCGTCTACGATATCGAACAGGTGGTTCGCATCCGTACCGGAGAAACCGGATCGGAAGCCCTTTAAGCCGCATTTGGCGAGACAGCAAGGAGGAAAGTGGTTATGAAGATTCGGGCAAATATACTGGTCGCCGGTCTGCTGCTGGCGTTGCCGGCCCTGGGGTGGGCCGAAGATGCACCCCTTACCGCCGATGCGGTACAGAATAACCTTAATTTCGTCTGGACCATGATTGCCGGTTTCATGGTTTTCATCATGCAGGCCGGTTTTGCCATGGTGGAGGTTGGTTTTACCCGCGCCAAAAACGCCTGTAACATTCTGATGAAAAATCTGATGGATTTTTCTGTGGGCGCTATCGCCTTCTGGACGGTGGGGTTCGGCCTGATGTTTGGCGCCACCAATGGTTTCTTCGGCACCACCGACTTTTTCTTCAGTGGTGCCAGCGGTGATGGCGAAGCCTGGAACTATGCTTTCTGGCTGTTCCAGGTCGTTTTCGCCGCCACCGCCGCTACCATTATCTCCGGTGCCGTTGCCGAGCGTACCAAGTTCAGCGCCTACCTGGCCTACTCCGCCCTGGTGTCGGCGTTTGTCTACCCCGTTTTCGGTTCCTGGGCCTGGGGCAGTCTCTACAACGGCGGCGGCTGGCTGGAAGGTCTTGGTTTTATCGATTTCGCCGGGTCGACGGTGGTTCACTCCATGGGCGGCTGGTTGGCTCTGGCCGGGGCCATTGTTGTCGGACCGCGTCTCGGCAAGTACGACAAATCCGGAAGGGTCAAGCCGATCCCCGGGCACAATATCCCTCTGGCAGCCTTGGGCGTGTTTATTCTGTGGTTCGGCTGGTATGGCTTCAATCCAGGCTCCACCACCACCGGTGACACTTCCATCGCCCTTATCGCCGTAACCACAACTCTCGCCGCCGCTGCCGGTGCCACGATGGCCATGCTGGCCACCTGGCTCAAGTATGGCAAGAGCGATATCGGCATGACCATGAACGGCGCCCTGGCCGGTCTGGTCGGCATCACCGCCGGCTGTGCCAATGTCACGCCGCTGTCGGCTGTCATTATCGGTGCCATTGCCGGGGTGCTGGTACTGTTCTCGGTTCTGTTTTTCGACAGAATCAAGGTCGACGATCCCGTCGGTGCGGTTTCCGTGCATGGCGTGTGCGGCGCCTGGGGCACTCTCGCGGCCGGTTTGTTCGACAGTGCCGGATTTTCTCTGAAGACCGTCGCCGTACAGTTGACCGGCATCGGCGCATGCTTTCTGTGGGCCTTCGGCATCGGCCTGATCATGTTCAAACTTATCGATCTGGTCATCGGCATGCGGGTTTCAAGGGAAGAGGAAATGGCCGGCCTCGATTATACCGAACACGGCGCCTCGGCCTATCCCGACTTCCAGACGGTGCGCCTGGGCACGGTGTTCGCCCCCGGTCAGGAAAACGTGAACGGTTCCAAACAATGAGGATTTTCCTGTGCCCGGGCGGCCGTTGTGGCCACCCGGGGCGGGAACATGTCAAGGAGGAAGCTGTTATGAAAAGATGGAGCGTTTCTTTGCTGGTTGCGGCTGTGGTTTCCGTTGCCCTGGCGGTTTCGGCCGGCGCCGCAGTGATTGAAGTGGAAGGCGATGTTTATGTCGGTGTGTTTGACAAGTACTTGTGGCGTGGGCACAATCTGAGTGGCAGCATGCCTGTGATCCAGGCCGGAGCCGATCTCTCGAGTCATGGCTGGACGCTGGGTTACTGGAGCAACTGGCAGATCAAAAGCGATGCCGGTGAAGGCTATAAATCCGGCGAAGTGACCGAAACCGATATCATCCTGAGTTATGCCCAGGATTTCGGCGAGTTGCTTTCCGTGACGGTCGGAAATATCTGGTACCAGCTCGATGGCATCGAAGACACCAATGAACTGTTCGTCAATGCCACCATCAACACCCTGCTGTCGCCCACCCTCGGCATGTACTGGGATTGGGATGCCTGTGAAGAAGAAGGGTTGTTCTTCACTTTCGATATCAGTCACTCCTTTGAACTGATGAAAGATCTCACCATGAACCTGGGCGCGCTGGTAAGTTACAATCTGCACAGCGACTATGCGGTGAGTTTCGTTCGCGATTACTCCGGTTTTCACAACTATGAACTGAGCGTCGGTCTCGATTACGCGCTGACCGATCAACTGACGCTAAGCCCCTCTTTCTCCTACTCCTCCGGAATCAGCGACGCTGCCAAAAACAACATCGATACGCAAACCCTGGCCGGTATTAACATCACCTATACCTTCTGACGGTTTTTGCAGGCAATGCATCGACGGGCAGGTGGCTTTCATCCGAAATCAGCTCTTTTCCGTCGTGGCGGTGCCAATTTGCGGTTTTTCCGGTCATTCTCTTTCGGGAGTCACTGTGTTTGCGTCCGCCGCGGTCGGTGCCAACATGTTTTGCCGGAGGAACATCCGGATGGATCATCCGTGTGTTATACTCTAAGTATCCTCGAAGTGCCGGTGGGTTTTAAAGCTGTGGCTGTCGCAGGGGCGGCAGCGCGAAATAACCGCAAGCAGGGAGGATTTATGGTGAAGCGGGTGCAAACGGAAGAGTTTTCTCAGAAGCGGGCGAATGCCGAGATTTTGAGGCGCATGATGTGTCTGGATGAAGACCTGGAAATCATGGACCGCCATGCTTCCGACCTGGTCGATGTCGAGGTGGAAGTAAAGGATTCCATGCGTCGCTGGGACCGGGAGCATAAAAACTCCCGACTGCATAGCGTGCCGCGCCATCTCAAGCATGTACGGTGATGGTTGCGGGTTATTTGCCCGGATCTGAAAACAACGGGGAGTTCCGTGGGGAACTCCCCGTTGTTTCGTCTATTCTTCGGTTTTTTCCGCTTCCTCTTCCGGTGCTTCTTCCTCTTTGATGGTCTCGATCTCCCCTTCAAGCGCCGCTGCCCGGTTTTTCAGGTCATCGAGCTTTTCCAGCAGTTGGGTGACAGCGTCATTTTCCATAATGGCGACAATGCCGTTTTCCCGCAGTTCATCGATCTCCTTGCCAAGGTCGCTATGGGCTGCCGCGATTTTGCGGTGAATGGTCGCCAGATCAACCTTTTTCTGCACGATGCGCTTGTATCTGTTGGCCTGAAACGAAGCAATGTGGAGGGTTTTGCGGGTAGAATCCCAGATTTTTTCGGTGGTGGTTTTTTTCTTTTCGCCCGAATCGTTTTGTTCGTTCATGACAACCTCCAAGGTTTGGCAATCATTGATAATATGTTAAAAATATTAACATCCCGGAAAGACACGTCAAGATGTCCGGCCGCCGCGGTAGCCTTATTGGCCACGCCGGACGGCGCCATGCCGCTTATTCCAATTTTCATGGGGGATCATAACATGGAAGCAACTGCAGGGCAGGCAGGAAAAACCAAGTTTCAGATCGATCTGCGCCGTTATCTGCGGGAAGACGGTGAGGATGAGCAGCTCATTCACCTGATTTGCGAAATCGCCGAAGCCTCCAAATATATTATCAATTCGATCCGCACCGGCGACCTGGGGGTGGCAGGTACCTCCAATCTTTATGGCGAGCAGCAACTGGCTCTCGATGTATTGTCCGATCGTATTTTACGCAAACGCCTGGCACAGTCGGGCGTGGTGAGCAATGTGGTGTCCGAGGAGACCGCCGATATCGTATTTATCGCTCCGCACCGTACCGGTAATTTTTCGGTGGCCTACGATCCCCTCGACGGTTCCTCCCTCGTGGATGTCAACCTGGCGGTGGGCACCATTGTCTCCATTTACAGAGGCTGTGATCTGATGCAGCCCGGCACCAAACAGGTGGCCGCTTTGTATATCCTCTACGGCCCGAGAACCACCCTGGTTTATACGACGGGACACGGGGTCCACGAGTTCGGCATGAATCAGCTGATGGAATATACCCTGCTGCGCCGCAACGTCCGCATGGAGCCCAAAGCCTCCATTTACGCACCCGGCGGTCTGCGCAGCCTTTATACGCCCGGAACCGACAAGTTCGTTCGCCAACTGGAGTCCAATGGCGTCAAATTGCGCTACAGCGGTGGTCTGGTGCCGGATTTCAATCAGATTCTGATGAAAGGCAAGGGGGTTTTTTTCTATCCGCATCTGCAGAATGCGCCGCAAGGCAAGCTGCGATTGCTGTTCGAACTCAACCCCATGGCTTTTCTTATGGAACAGGCCGGTGGCGCGGCTTCCAACGGCCGGCAGCGCATCCTCGATCTGGTGCCGCAAAAGTTCGACGAACGCAGCCCGTTTTTTTGCGGTTGCAGGGATGATGTGGCCATGGCGGAGGCCTGCATCCGGGAGGAAGGATAAAAAAACGGGGACCGCAAGGTCCCCGTTCCGGTTCAGTCGTCAAGCAGGGCTTTGACCTTGTCATAACCGGCGTTGTAAGCTCTTTTGTTGAGATCCATAAAAGCTTCGGGAACCCGGCGCAGCACCGCTTCTTCTCCCGACTCGCGCTTGACGATGCCGGTCAGGGCGACCATGGCGCCGAGGGCGACGACATTGGCGACGATAGCGCGGCCAATGTCGGTTTTCGCCGTATTGATGATAGGGAAACGGTAAATCTTGAAATCGCCCGCCGGCGGATTTTTGACGAAGTCGGCATCGAGCAGCAGCAAGCCTCCGGGCTTGATGGTGTCGGCATATCGGTCTGCCGCTTCCTGGGTCAGGGCCAGACAGGCATCCACCATGGTTGCCTTGGGGTAGTCGATAGGGCCGTCGGAAATGATGACTTCGGATTTGGAGGCGCCGCCGCGGGCTTCCGGACCGTAGCTCTGGGATTGCACGGCATGCTGGTCCTCGACGATGGAAGCAGCTTCGGCAAGGATGATCCCCGCGGTGATAAGCCCCTGTCCGCCGGCACCGGAAAAGCGTATTTCATAGCGTGTGGACATGGTTTTTCCTTTCTCGGTACAGGTCAGGATTTTTGCGCGCGCTTTACGACTTCGGCGTACTGTTCGCAGTATTCCGGGCGTTGTTCCTGATGCAGGATGCCGGTGACGATCTTACCCTCCAGTTCCTCTTTGGACATGCTGGCGGCTTTGGCCACGGGCACTGCCAGTTCCTTGAAGCGCTTCATCATGTCAACCACCGAGCGGAATTTGTTGCGGCGCCCGTAAGTGGTCGGACAGTCATCGAGGACCTCGATGACGGCCATCCCCTTGTGACGAATGCCCTCGGCGATCAGCTTGTCGATTTGCGTGGCGTGAAACGACGTGGTGCGGGCCACAAAGGATGCTCCCGCGCCGATCGCCAGTTTGCCGATATCGAATACCGGGTCGGGGTTGCCGTAAGGGGTGGTTGATGCACGGTCGCCGGTAGGTGTGCAGGGCGAGAACTGGCCGCCGGTCATGCCGTAGATGAAGTTGTTGCAGAGGATATAGGTCATGTCGATATTGCGGCGGCAGGCGTGAATGAAATGATTGCCGCCGATAGCGACGCCGTCGCCGTCGCCGCCAACCACCAGTACGTTCATTTCCGGTTTGGCCATTTTGATGCCGGTGGCAAAGGCTGCGGCGCGGCCGTGGGCGGTGTGCAATGTGTTGAAGTCGACATAGCCGGGCAGCCGGCTGGCACAGCCGATGCCGGATACGATGGCCGTATTGTCCTTGTCCAGCCCGCAGGCGTCGATGGCCCGCAGCAACCCTTTGAGTATGATGCCGTGTCCGCAGCCCGGACACCAGATATGTGGCAGTTTGCCGGGGCGCAGATATTTGTCGTAATCGAATGCCATGGCTAGCAGACCTCCTTGATTTTTTCAATGATCTGGGAGGGAGTGATCGGCTCCCCGTCCACCCGGCCTATGCCATACAGGGCGCAGGCGCCCCGGATGACGCGCTCGACCTCCAGGATCATCTGTCCCAGGTTCATTTCCGGGACGATGAGGGTTTTGCAGCGGACGGCGAGTTCGGCAATGCGACGTTCGGGGAAGGGCCACAGGGTGATGGGGCGGAACAGGCCGACTTTCATGCCCTGCTCGCGCAGTTGGTTGACGGCGTTGCGTGCCGAACGGCTGATGGTGCCGATGGCGACGACGATGATATCGGCATCCTCCACCAGATATTCTTCATTCTTTTCGATCTTGTCCCGGTTGGCTTCCACCTTGCGGATCTGGCGGCGTTCCTCGGCATCGACCAGTTTGGCCTTGGTGGTGGGGAAACCGTCAGCCGCCTTGTTCAGGCCGGTGACATGAAAACGGTAACCCGAGCCGAAGGCGGCCAGCGGCGGTACGTCGCCGAAATCCGGGTCGTAGGGCAGATACTGGTCCGGCGGCACCGAGGGCGTCTGACGGTTGATCACTTCCAGGTCGCCGGGCTCCGGCAGTTCGATGCGTTCGCGCATGTGGCCGTTGATTTCGTCCAGCAGCACCTGGACCGGCATGCGGTAGGTTTCGGCAAGGTTGAAGGCGCGTACCGTCTCGGCGAAGATTTCCTGGCAGGAAGCCGGCGCCACGGCAATCGCCGCGTGGTCGCCGTGGGTGCCCCAGCGGGCCTGCATGATATCCGACTGACTGGGCCCGGTCGGCATTCCCGTCGATGGCCCGCCGCGCATGACGTTGACGATCACGCAGGGGATCTCGGCGATGCATCCGTAGCCGATAAGTTCCTGTTTCAGAGAGATGCCGGGACCGGAGCTGGCAGTGAGCGCCTTGGCGCCGGTCAACGCCGCCCCCAGCACGGATGCCATGGCGCCGATTTCATCTTCCATCTGTATGAACTTGCCGCCGTTTCTGGGCAATTCCCTGGACATCACCTCGGCCACTTCCGTTGAAGGGGTGATGGGATAGCCGCCGAAAAAGTTGCAGCCGGCATAGAGGGCACCGTAAGCGCAGGCTTCGTTCCCTTGCAATAAAGCAATTTTTTTAGCCACCTTGACAGACCTCCTCAAGTCAAAAAAGCATCAATCCCTGTGGACTCTGATCGCAAAATCGGGGCAGCGCAATTCGCACTGCATGCACCCGATACAGGCTTCCGGCCTGACGACCTTTACCAGAAAACCGTCCATTTCCAGGACATTGGTGGGGCAAAATTCCACACAGATGCTGCATCCCTTGCAATATGATTCAATAATTTCCAAGCGTGGGGTACTCATTCCCGGATTCTCCTTGTCAATCATTAACCGATGCGGCAGCAGATATTACACCCTGCCGCTCATTATTCATAAAAAACCATCGGCCATCCTATCATGTTTGTCCTGACCGAATGCAAATTTTTTCTTTGGGGTGGGCGGGCAGAAACTGCCGGTGAGTCAGACGGCGGGGTTTATGGGAGCTTTGGGAATCGTGGCCAGATTGACAGCCAACTCGGCCCGGTTCAGCAGCGCCGGGGTGCAAAAAACGTATTGATGGATGCCGAGGCGACACCGGATCAGCTCCAAGCCAGGCCGGCAAGTAAATATCCGGAAAGGGCAGAACAGCTGGCCGGGGACATCGCCGTTTTTTCCGGTTATTTGTCGCGCCGCTGGAGTTTTTGGTCCTTTTCTTCGATCTCGCAGGCCATCCGCTCCCGGAATGCCAGCAATTTTTCTGACAGGGTCGGATCGCTCAAGGCAAGGATCTGTGCTGCAAGCAGGGCGGCATTGCGGGCCCCGGTCCTGCCGATGGCCGTGGTGGCAACGGGGATGCCCGCGGGCATCTGGACAATGGCATATAACGCGTCGACGCCGTTCAGCGGCCCGCCGCCCATGGGGACGCCAATGACCGGCAGGATGGTGCCGGCCGCCACGACTCCGGGCAGGTGGGCGGCCAGGCCGGCGGCCGCGATGATGACCTGGATGCCGCGACCGGCGGCCGCTTCGACAAGATCAGCGGTTTTGCGCGGTGAACGGTGCGCCGAGGCGATGCGCATTTCAAAGGGAATGGCGAATTGTTCGAGGATTTTGGCGGTTTCTTCGAGTACCGGGCAGTCTGAATCGCTGCCCATGACGATCAGTACTTTGGGGCTCATGGATGCTCCTGTATTTTTTGAAGAGTAATGATCGGGGATGCGAGGCCATGCCGCCCCGGAAGGAGCGGCATGGCCGGGCAAAAACGATAATTCTGATTAATTCGCCAGTTTTTCGTACAGGGCAAAACGGCGTCTGGCCCAGGCGTTGGCCCGCTCTATGAGCGCCTCCGCCGCATCCGGATTGACCTTTTTCAGAGCCCTGAAGCGGTTCTGGGTCTCGGCAAATTCCTCGAAGGAGAGGGTCGGCGCCTTACTGTCGAGTTGCAGTGGGTTCAGGCCCTGCGCGGCCCGCTCCGGGTTGTAGCGGTACAGGGGCCAGTGACCGCAGGCGACCGCTTTTTTCTGCGAATCGATCCCCTTGGTCATGTCGATGCCGTGGGCGATGCAGTGGGCGTAGGCAATGATGATGGATGGGCCCTCAAAAGCCTCCGCTTCCATGAACGCCTTGATGGTCTGGGCCGGGTTGGACAAAGAGACGCTGGCCACGTAGGCGGTACCGTAGGACATGGCCATCATCCCGAGGTCCTTTTTGGGCATGTTCTTGCCGCCGGCGGCAAACTGGGCGACAGCGCCGAGGGGGTAGACTTGGAGGCCTGCCCGCCGGTGTTGGAATAGACTTCCGTGTCGAGGACCAGCAGGTTGACGTTTCTGTCGGTGGCGATGACATGATCCAGACCGCCGTAGCCGATGTCGTAGGCCCAACCGTCGCCGCCGACACACCATACCGATTTTTTCACCAGATAATCGGCCAGGGTGGCGAGACGTTTCGAGGCCGGGTCGTCGCAATTGGCAAGCATCTGTTTGAGCTGCGCGACCCGGGCCCGTTGTTCCTCGATACCCGTCTGAGAGGACTGGTCGGCATCCCGGATGGCCAGTAACAGTTCCTTGTCGGCCGGGCAGCCGGCACAGTCGCATGCGATAACTTGGGCCAGCAGTTCGCCGGCGGCTTCGCTGAACTTATCCACCGCCAGACGCATGCCGAAGCCGAATTCTGCGGTGTCCTCGAACAGCGAGTTGGACCAGGCCGGGCCCCGGCCGTCATCGCGGGTGGCCCAGGGGGTGGTCGGCAGGTTGCCGCCGTAAATGGAGGTACAGCCGGTGGCATTGGCTATCAGCGCACGATCGCCGAACAGCTGCGACATGAGTTTGAGGTAAGGGGTCTCGCCGCAGCCCGAGCAGGCACCGGAAAATTCGAACAGCGGCTTCAGCAACTGGCTGCCTTTGAGGGTGTCACGCTTGATCTTGGCCACATCGGTTTCGGGCAGGGCCATGAAGAAATCCCAGTTGGTGGCTTCCTGCTCGCGCAGAGGCACCTTGAATTGCATGCTCAGAGCCTTGCGGGACGGATCCTGGCGGTCTTTGGCGGGGCAGACGTCGACACAGATGCCGCAGCCGACGCAATCCTCGGGAGCTACCTGCAGGGTGAATTTTCCCCCGGCGAATTCCGCGCCGCGGGCATCGATGGCGCGGAAGGTTTGCGGTGCCTGGCTCAGGCAGGAGGCATCGTAGATCTTCATGCGCAGGGTCGCATGGGGGCAGACAAAGGAACACAGACCGCATTGGACGCACAGGTGCGCGTCCCACACCGGGATTTCCAGGGCGATGTTGCGTTTTTCATAGCGGGAGGTGGCGGTGGGGAAGGTGCCGTCCGCCGGCATGCTCGATACCGGCAGGCTGTCGCCCTGGCCGGCGATGATGGTCGCGACCACGTTCTGCACGAAGGCCGGCGCCCCGGGGGTTACCAGCGGCGGTTTGCTCAGGGCGCTGTCGGCCGTGGCCGGGACGGTCACCTCGGCGATATGGTCGAGGGCGGCGTCGGCGGCGCGGCAGTTCATCTCCACCACTTTTTCCCCGGCTTTGCCGTAGGTTTTGCGGATCGCATCCTTGATGGCTTCCAGGGCCGAATCCATGGGCAGGATGTCGGTGATCTTGAAAAACGCGGTCTGCATAATGACGTTGATGCGCCCGCCCAGGCCGATCTTTTCGGCGATGTCCACGGCGTTGATGACGAACAGCCGCAGGTTTTTGTCGATAATCTGCTGCTGAACCTCGCGGGGGAGCTGCCTCCAGACCGTTTCCGTGTCGAACAGGGAGTTCAGCAGGAACATCGCGCCGGGTTTGGCTTTTGCCAGCATGTCGCACTTCTCGAGGAAGGTGAAGTTGTGGCAGGCGACGAAGTCGGCATCGCTGACCAGATACGGCGCGCGCAATGGGGTCCTGCCGAAGCGCAGGTGGGAGGTCGTTATGGTGCCGGCTTTTTTGGAGTCGTAGACGAAGTAGGCCTGCACATGGTTGTCCGTCAGGTCGCCGATAATCTTGATGGAGTTCTTGTTGGCGCCGACGGTGCCGTCGGAGGCGAGCCCGTAGAAGATGGCCGAGTAAATCCCCGAGGCGTCGTTCCGGTAGGATGTATCGACGGGGAGGCTGGTGCCGCAAACATCGTCCTCGATACCGACGACGAAATGATTTTTTGGTTCGGCAACGTCCAGGTTGTCGTAGACGGCCTTGACCATGGCTGGGGTGAATTCCTTGGACCCGAGACCGTAGCGGCCGCCGACAATGGTCGGGATGGTCCGGCTGATGGTGGCTTCCGCGATGCTGGCGCGCACATCGAGGTACAGGGGTTCGCCGAGGGAGCCGGGCTCCTTGGTGCGGTCCAGCACCGCGATTTTGCGCGCGGAAGCGGGCAGCGCTTCGAGAAACGCCTGTGCGGGGAAGGGGCGGTAGAGGCGGATCTTGAGCATGCCGACCTTTTCGCCAGCGGCGTTCATGGCATCGACGGTTTCGTGCACCGTATCGGCGCCGGAGCCCATCAGGACGATGACCTTTTCGGCATCCGCAGCACCGACATAATCAACCAGGCGATATTGACGCCCGGTGAGCCCGGCAAATTTATCCATCTGCTCCTGCACGATGCCGGGAGTGGCCTCGTAGAAGCGGTTGACCGTTTCCCGTCCCTGGAAATAAACATCCGGATTTTGTGAGGTGCCGCGCAGCACCGGATGGTCCGGGGACAGGGCCCGTGCGCGGTGATGGCCGATCAGATCTTCGTCGAGCATGGCATGCATGTCGTCGAAAGTAAGCTCCTCGATCTTCTGGATCTCGTGGGAAGTGCGGAAACCATCGAAAAAGTGCAGGAAGGGTACGCGCGAGCGCAGGGTGGCAGCTTGCGCGATCAGGGCGAAATCCATCACCTCCTGGGGGTTGTTGGAAGCAAGCATGGCAAAGCCGGTGGAGCGGCAGGCCATGACGTCCGAATGATCACCGAAAATGGACAATGCCTGGGCGGCAATCGCCCGTGCCGAAACGTGGAATACCGTCGGGGTCAACTCACCGGCGATCTTGAACATGTTGGGGATCATCAACAGCAAGCCCTGGCTGGCCGTGAAGGTCGTGGTCAGGGCACCGGCCTGCAGGGCGCCATGGACGGCCCCGGCCGCGCCGGCCTCCGATTGCATTTCCGTCACCAGGGGTACCGTGCCCCAGATGTTTTTTTCGCCCTGCGCGCTTTTGATATCCGAAATTTCCCCCATATTGGAAGACGGCGTTATGGGGTAAATGGCAATAACCTCGTTGGTAGCGTGTGCCACGTGCGCCGCGGCGGTGTTGCCGTCGATGGTAACTTTCTGTCGCATCATGCGTTTTGATCTCCTTGATGGATAACTTTGCCGGTCCGCACAAACAGCGTTTTCCGCGCAGCGGCGGCAGCTGTGCTGGCAAAACCCTTTGAAGCCGGTATTTTCCGCAACCCGGATCTGCCCCTTGACAATCCGTTAGACAAGTAGTAATTATTTTTTTACGTAAAAAAATTCGTGTTTCGAAAACTACCTAAACTTAACCGGGTGAGTCAAGAAAATTTTTAAAGTGCTGGTTGCGCGATACGGTGTTTTACGCAGGAGCGCCGCAATCGATGAAGACACACCACGGCTGCTGCTGGCAGATCGGTGGTGAGGGCCGAGTTTGGGTCGACGGAGCATGGTTGTTTGAGGATAACGGTTTTTTAGCGGCGGAAATTTACAGGTGAGTTGTGGTATGATGCGCTCCGGATGGGTACAAGCCGGCCATGAATCGAGCGTTTGGAAATATTGTGAGATCGGGGCCGGGTTTTTGAGGGGAGGCGGCTATTGAAAGAAGCAGATGTTGGATCTTGCGGAGAGGGTTTCGCCGGCGGGCAAAGGCAGTGGACTTTTTTGAATAATCACGCTCACGTGCTTTTGTGTCTGGCGAGGAATCCGGGCATGGTGTTAAGGGAAGTTGCGTTGAAGGTTGGCATTACCGAGCGGGCCACACAGAAAATCATCAAGGACCTGGTTGACAGTCAGGTCCTTGAACGATACCGGGTGGGGCGCTGTAACAGCTATCGCATCAATCTCGATCTGCCTTTGCGTCATCCATTGGAGCAGCAGCACACTGTCGGCCAATTGCTGTCCATGATGCTTTCGGCCGAGGAGATGGGCCGGGCCCGTTCCAGGGGCAAGGCCAAAACCTGAGGCGCCTGCCAACCGTGTGGAGGTGCGGCGAGGATCTGCCCCTGTTGGTTACAGGGGCAGGTTGTCGACCAGTTTGCGAACTTCGCCCACGGAATGATCGAGCAGCCGGCGTTCGTCCGCCGTCAGTTCGAATTCAATGATTCTCTCCACGCCTTCAACCCCCAGAATGCAGGGCACGCCGACATAATAACCGCTGACACCGAACTGACCGTCAAGCATGGCGCATACCGGCAGCAGCCGTTTCTGGTCGTGAATGACGGCTTCGATCATGGCCACGGCGCTGGTCGCGGGCGAAACGAAGGCGCTGCCGGTCTGAAGCAATTCCACTACTTCGCCTCCGGCATCGCGGGTGCGCGCGACCAGGGATGCCATGATCTGGTGGGCTTTTTCCTCGCTGCCAAATTTGTGTTTCAGCAGTTCAAGGGCGGGAATGCCGTTGACATTGGCGAATCGCACGATGGGAACCATGGCATCCCCATGGCCGCCGAGCACCAGTGCGTTGACGTCGCGGACGGAAACGCCAAGTTCCCGGGCGATAAAGAAGGCAAAGCGTGCCGAGTCAAGCACCCCGGCCATTCCCATGACCCGATTGGTCGAAAAGCCCGTGATCTTCTGGCACAGGGTCACCATGGCGTCCAGCGGATTGGACAGCACGATGGCAATCGCATCCGGTGCATGGGTGCGGATCCCCTCGGCAACCGTGGCCATGATGCGGGCGTTGATCTCGATCAGGTCTTCGCGGCTCATGCCCGGCTTGCGCGGCACTCCGGCGGTCACCACCACGATATCGGCGCCGGAAATCACCGCGATGTCATCGGATCCTTTCAGTTGTACGTCAAAGTCCGAAATAGGAGCGGCCTGCGCAATGTCGAGGCATTTGCCGCGCGCCAGGTTTTCCTTGATGTCGAACATGACCACGTCGCCAAGTTCCCGCATGGCGGCAAGGTGTGCAATGGCGTTGCCGATCTGGCCACCTCCGACAAGGGCTATTTTCGGTTTCGTCATGTAGTTCCCTCCAATGAAATCCGGTGCCGGTGCCAAAGCGCCGCACCGCATCATGCATTCAATTCATGTTCTCGATCATGGCTGTGGCAAATTCGGAACATTTCAGCAAAATCGCGCCGTCCATGAGGCGCGCGAAATCGTAAGTCACCCGGTTCTGGCTGATGGTCTTTTCCAGCGCCTGCACAATCATCCCGGCGGCTTCTTTCCAGCCGAGGTGCTCCAGCATTAACGCGCCGGAGAGGATCATGGACCCGGGGTTGACCTTGTCCAGGTTGGCGTATTTTGGGGCGGTGCCGTGGGTTGCCTCGAAAATGGCGTGACCCGTCTGGTAGTTGATGTTGGCTCCGGGCGCGATGCCGATACCGCCGACCTGGGCGGCCAGGGCATCGGAAAGGTAGTCGCCATTGAGATTCAGTGTGGCGATCACGTCGAATTCACTGGCGCGGGTCAGAACCTGTTGCAGGGCGATATCGGCAATGGTGTCCTTGATCATGATCTTGTCGCGCCACCGCCCCCGCCCGTGGGTCTCCATCAGGGTGTCGAGAGTCGCGGCGACTTCGTCGCGGACAGCTTTCTGCTGTTCCGCAGTCATCATATCGTAGCCGGGGTCGATCATGCGGGAGATCCGTGCATGGTCGGAATCCGGAAATTCATCCCCGGCGGCCAAAATCCAGCTTTCCCTGGCTGTCACCACCTGCTCGCGAAACTCCCGGGCGGCCAGTTCGTAGCCCCATTGTTTGAACGCCCCCTCGGTGAATTTCATGATGTTTCCCTTGTGGACCAGGGTCACGGAGCGGCGCTTGTAATCGATGGCGTACTGGATGGCGGCGCGGATCAGGCGTTCGGAGCCTTCGCGGGAAACCGGCTTGATGCCGATGCCGCTGCTGTCGGGCCATGGAATTTTGGTGACATGCATGCGTTGCCGCAGAAAATCGATGACCTGTTTCGCTTCCCTGCTGCCGGCCGCCCATTCGATGCCGGCATAGATGTCTTCCGTATTTTCACGGAACAGGACGATATCCACATCCCGGGGCTTTTTTACCGGGGACGGCACGCCTTCGAAATAACGCACCGGCCGCAGGCAGACGAACAGATCGAGTTCTTGTCGCAAGGCCACGTTGAGCGACCGGATGCCGCCGCCGACAGGGGTGGTCAAAGGGCCTTTGATGCCGACCCGAAAGGCGTCGAAAGCCTGCAGGGTTTCCGCCGGCAGCCAGCCGAGCCCCATATTGAAGGCCTTCTCGCCGGCGTAGACTTCCATCCAGGCGATGCGGCGCCTGCCGGCATAAGCCTTGTTTACGGCGGCGTCCAAAACCCTGACAGCGGCCCGCCAGATGTCCGGCCCAGTACCGTCACCTTCGATGAAGGGGATAACCGGGTTGTGCGGAACCAGCAGTCGCCCATCCCTGAAGCGGATCGTTTCACCTTCCGGTACCGTGACATGTTGGTAGGGCATGTTCGTTCCCTTCGCGCAGTGACGATGTTTCCCGACGGAGGATTCATGAAGTATACGGTCCGGTCAGTCTACAGAAGGCGCGAAACCTGTCAAGGTCTGTTTTTCGGGAGGTCGTGTTCCTGTCTGCTGCCGGGCTCGGCGCAGCTCAGCCTGGAGGCCCGGCCGGCGCCCCCGTTTCGCGGGGCGCCGGTCCGACAGGAAAGATCCTGGATTTGAGAGCTTTTTCCCGAGCCAGTTTTTTTTCATCCTCGGACAGCTTGCGGGGAATCGTCAGGGATTGGCCAGGGTAGACCTGCCGTGGATCGCGAATCTGGTCGCGGTTCGCCTGGTAAATCAAAGGCCACAGCAACGGGTCGCCATAGATGTCCGGCTGTGCGGCAATGGTCCACAGGGTTTCCCCCCCGCCGACGTGGTAGGTTGCCGGGGGGGCAGGGCGGGCTTTGGGCCTGGCCGCTGCCGGTGGAGCCGCAGGCCGGGCGATGATGGCCTTGCGGGTTTGAGGAGTCGGTTCTCGTACCGGTTCGTTGGGTAACTGCGCGGTGCGCATCAGTTCCTGGGCGCGGATTTTCTGCAGCTCCCTGTCGGCCTGTTCCCGTTGGGCCTGCAGAATCGCGCGGCGCGCATGAGCTTCGGCAAAGGGGAGGATTTCCCTGGCCAGTTTGTATTTTTTATCCTGTACCAGAACTTCGCCGTCCCGCAGGGCATCCTGGGCCGCCTGATACGCGTTGGGAGCCAGTACCGGGGCTTCAGCGGCCAGGGCTTCTTCCAGGGCGGAACGCGCGGATTGCAATTCCTGCAGCGGGGGAGCTACGCAGCCCCCCGTCAGGAAAAGCAGAGCCAGCAAAAATATGATCAGCCGTGGCATAGTCCACTTTCGTCGTCTGTGCAATCAAGGCAGGATTGCTTCAGGGCGAGCGATCCCCGATCAATGCAAATCTCCGAGCTGGTTTTCATCCGGGAACGGCCCTTTTCCGCCGTGGCGGCGTCAATCCGCAGGCTTGCTTGTGCGGCGTACCGATGTACGCCTCGGCACAAACCCTTGATTTCCTTGCCACAACGAAAAATTGCTCGTTTCTCATATGAAAACTACGCTGTATCCATCCGGAGATTCCGGATGGATACGAGCTAATTTGTGCGTGCCGCGCGCCGGATGGAAAGCTCCCGCAGCTGCTTGTCATCCACTGCGCCGGGCGCTTCCGACAGCAGGCAGGTGGCTTTCTGGGTTTTGGGAAAAGCGATAACGTCCCGGATGGATTCCGAGCCGGTCAGGATCATCATCAGGCGGTCGAGGCCAAAAGCGATGCCGCCGTGGGGCGGTGCGCCGTAACTCAGGGCATTGAGCAGAAACCCGAATTTTTCCTCGGCTTCCTCGGCGGTAATCCCCATCAGGGAGAACATTTTGTTCTGTATTTCCCGGTTGTGGATACGAATACTTCCGCCACCGATTTCCGATCCGTTCAGGACCAGATCGTAGGCCTTGGCCCGCGCGCTGCCGGGATCGCCGTCGAGCAGCGCGACATCTTCATCCAAAGGAGCGGTGAAGGGATGATGCACCGCCACGTGACGGCGGGTTTCGCCGTCCCATTCGAGCAGCGGAAAGTCGGTGACCCAGACAAAACGGAAGTCATCCTTGCGGGCCAGCCCCAGTTTCTGCCCGAGCAGGCCACGCAGACGCCCCAGGGATTCATTGGCCACTTTGCAGGTGTCGGCGGCAAACAGCAACAGGTCGCCCGGTTTCGCGTCGGCGGCCTCATCGATGAGCGCGATTTCCTTGTCGGTAAAAAATTTGGTGATGGGAGACTGCCAGGAGCCGTCTTCCTGGACCTTGACGTAGGCAAGCCCTTTTGCGCCGTAAATTTTGACAAACTCGGTCAGATCGTCGAGTTCCTTGCGGGAGAAGGATGCACACTCCCTGGCGTTGAGCAGTTTGACAATGCCGCCTTTTTTCACCGCCTCGGCGAAGACCTTGAAACCGCAGTCCTTGACGATGTTGGAGATCTCGACCAGTTCCAGGCCAAAACGCATGTCCGGATTGTCGACCCCGAAACGGGCCATGGCTTCGGTGTAGGTGATGCGGGGCATCGGCAGCGGCAGTTCGATGCCAAGCGTATCGCGGAACACCCTGGCGATCATGCCCTCCATGATGGTCATGATATCCTGCCGGTCGACGAAGCTCAATTCGCAGTCGATCTGGGTGAATTCGGGCTGCCGATCGGCGCGCAGGTCTTCATCGCGAAAGCATTTGACAATCTGGTAGTAGCGGTCGAAACCGGACACCATAAGCAGCTGCTTGAACAACTGGGGCGATTGCGGCAAGGCGTAAAACATACCGGGGTTCACCCGGCTCGGCACCAGATAGTCGCGGGCGCCCTCCGGCGTGCTTTTCGTCAAAACCGGGGTTTCAATCTCGATGAATCCATTATCGTTGAGATAGGTGCGCACGATCTGCGCCACTTTGTGACGCAACATCAGATTGGATTGCAGGCCGGGGCGTCGCAGGTCGATGTATCGATGCTTGAGGCGGATGTTTTCCGCGACGTCGGCATGGTCCTCGATCATGAAAGGCGGCGTTTCGGAACTGTTGAGAACCCGCAGTTCCTTGACCTCCACTTCGACCTCGCCGGTAGCCATCTTGGGGTTCACGGTGCCTTCGGGACGTGCGGACACGATGCCGCGGACCGCGACCACATATTCGCTGCGCACTTTTTCCGCCTTGGCGTGAGCCTCCGGATCGCGGTCGGGATCGAGAGCCAGCTGGGCGATTCCCTGGCGGTCGCGCAGGTCGATAAAGATCAGGCCTCCATGGTCGCGACGACGCTGCACCCAGCCCATGAGGCAGACTTCCTTGCCAATGTCGGCGGCACGGAGATCGCCGCAGAAATGGCTTTTTTTCCAATCACCCAGAATGTCGATCAAGTTCATCTCCTTGGTCATGCAAAAAGTAATACCAGAAAAGCACGGCACATGCGTGTCGCGATCCTGAAGAAAGCGAATTGCAAATTATAAAGGGTGTCGCCAAAAATCGTCAAGCGGTTATCGGCTGCCCGTTGCGGGCCCGGCAAGGCAGCGGGCCGCAAGGGCCTGCCCGATGCCCTCCAGGGCAATGGGCGTCTGGCTGCCGTCGTCCATGTCACGAAGTTGCGCCTGGCCCGAAGCCAGTTCCTCATCGCCCAAAATCAGGACAAAGCGGGCGCCCAGTTTGCCCGCGCGGCGCATCTGCGCCTTGAGACTCTTGCCGGCAAAGGCCATTTCGGCGCGCAGTCCAAGCCGCTGCAGGCGGGTCATGAGAGCGAAGGCCTCGTCGGTTGCGGCATCGCCCAGGGCGGCCAGAAAAACCTGTGGACGGGGTGGCGCGATGCGCTGATCGCCCTTCATCAGGACCAGCCTTTCGACGCCCATGGCAAAACCGATGCCTGGCAGGGCCGGGCCGCCCAGATCCTGGATCAGCCCGTCATAGCGCCCGCCGGCAGCCACGGCATTCTGTGATCCGAGCTGATTGGTGACCATCTCGAAGGTGGTTTTGGTGTAATAGTCGAGGCCGCGGACCATGCGGGCATTGATGGTGAAAACAATGCCGAGCTTGTGCAGATGGGCCTGAAGCTGGCGGAAATGGGTGTCGCAGTCGTCGCACAGAAGATCCAGTACCGACGGCGCATCGACCGTAGCTTCCTGACAGGCTGGAACCTTGCAGTCAAGCACCCGCAGCGGGTTGGTCAGGTAGCGCCGCTGGCAGTCCGCGCACAGGCTCCGCAGGCGGCTTTCCAGGTAGCCGGTGAGGGTTTCCCGGTAGCGGGGACGGCACTGCTTGCAGCCCAGAGAGTTGATATGCAGTTCGACATTGCGGATGTCGACCGCTTCGAAATAGTGGTCGAGCATGGCCAGGATCTGGGCGTCCATCATGGGGTCGTCAACGCCGATAGCCTCCACGCCGATCTGGTGGAACTGGCGGTAGCGTCCCTTCTGGGGGCGTTCGTAACGAAACATGGGCCCCATGTAATAGAGCCTGGATAGGGGATCCAGCGTGTGCAGTTTATGTTCGATGAAGGCGCGCATGACCGGAGCCGTGCCTTCCGGCCGCAGGGTCAGGGAGTTGTCGCTGCGATCGCTGAAGGTGTACATCTCCTTTTCCACGATATCGGTGGTTTCACCGATGGAGCGGCAGAACAGTTCGGTTTTTTCCACCACCGGCACCCGCACCTCGGCAAAGCCGTACAACTGGAAGATGCGGTGGGCTTCGCTTTCAAGAAACTGCCAGGTTTCGACTTCGCCTGGCAGGATATCGTTCATTCCCTTGATTCCCGTAATGCTCACAACGTTATGTCCCTTCGTTCATGGTTTCATGGCCGCGGCGGCTGTATCCGGAACGGCTAACAGCGGGCCGGCGGCAATAGAAGACCCGCCGGCGCCATGGCGAGCGGGTAGATGTACGCATAAAGCGAATGCGCGTGGCGGCCGCGACGGCCGGAGGTTCATTCCGGGTCGACCGGGGGATCCTCCGTTTCCGCCAGTTGCCAGGCTCCCCTCACCGCATTGCGGCACTTTTTACCCTCGTACATGGCTTTATCGGCCAGGTGAATGAGTTCCTTTTTACTGCCGGCGTCACAGGGGTAGGTGGCATAGCCCACGGTCGCGGTAATCTTTGCGGGGGTGTCGCTTTCAGCGAAGAAGGTATGATTCTGGATGCACTGGCGGATACGTTCGGCCACCACCGCTGCCCCTTCGCTGCCCGTTTCGACCAGAAAGCCGGTAAATTCATCGCCACCGTAGCGAAACAGGATGTCCGATTCACGGACACACTGCCGCAAAATCCGGGCGACTTCCTTGAGAGCATGGCTGCCGGCGAGATGTCCGAGGGTATCGTTGATTTCCTTGAAAAAGTCAAGATCGATGAAAACCAGCGAAAATTCCAGCCCGTAGCGCTCCGCTCGCAGGATTTCCTGATCCAGGATCATCTGCAGGTAGCGATAGTTGTGCAGACCGGTCAGGTCATCGATGAAGATAAGATCCCGCGCGGTTTTGAAACGGCAGGCGTTTTCGAATCCAAGCGCCGTCTGTTCCAGCAGAAAGGAGAGGTTTTCCCGGGACATTCCGGGGGCGAAATCCCCTTCTTCGGGATTACAGAAGATCAGGGCTCCGCCGAATCCGTAGGGGGACTGCATGGGGAAGACGGCGACGGATTGCAGCGCCGGTGGCAGTTGCGGCAACGGCGGCAGATCGGCACAGGAGACGATGTGCAGTTTGTTGCCGTTGGCCAGCAATGGCTGCGCGGCCGCCATGAGGGCCATGGCTTCGGTCTCCTGCAATTTCCGGGTACTGATGAGCTGGGGGCTGTCGTCGCTGTCCAGGAGGCAGGCCAGGCCGCGACCGCTGCCGGCTTCCTGAAGGATGGCGGACAGGGCATCCTCGAACAGCCGGTCGAGGTCGAGCTGCGCGGCCAGTTGCTGCCCCCGCTGATAAAGCCGGATCTGTGCCTTGAGGACGCTGTTTTCGTCAAGCAGGTGTCGCTGTTCGAGACAGGCGCGGACCACATGCAGCAGTTCGGCCGGGTCGAAGGGCTTTACCAGATAGTCTCGCGCGCCGCTTTTGATGGCCTGAATGGCCGATTCGACCGAAGCATGGCCGGTAACCAGGATGACATCCGGAGGGTTGTTGAGTTTGCGACAGTGGTCGAGAATCTGCATGCCATCCATTTCGGGCATGACCAGATCGGCGAGCACAATGTCGATATGCCCCTTGCCAAGGCGGGACAGAGCCTCTTTTCCGGACGCGGCGGATTCCACCTGGTAACCATTTTCGCTGAGAAGGCTGGCATAGAGACGGCGGAAAAACAGCTCGTCATCGACAACCAGAATGGTGGAGGATTTCATCCGGACAGTCTCCAGGTCAGATAATGGTCCAAACTAACAAAGCCATATTCGACTGTCAACGAAAAAGCCCGTCTTGCCAGGATCTTACACGCCAGGAGCGGTTTTCAAGGTCGAATATCAGAGTGCCGTGCAGGTCGGTGCGCCACAGGGACAGCCCGGCGCGTTTTACGCTCTGGAGCGTTTCCTGGTGAGGGAAGCCGAAAACATTGTTGGCGCCGAGGCTGGCAAACACGCAGCACGGGGTGAAATGTGTAAGCAATTGGTCGACGGAGCCGTTGCGGCTGCCGTGGTGAGGCAATTTCAGCAGGGTCACCGGCAATTTTGGCGTGGCATTCAGCAGGTGGGCAACGCCGGCCTGCTCCAGGTCGCCGGTCAGCAGTACGCCATTGCGATTTTCGCGGGCATAAAAAACCAGGGACCGGTCATTCTCGCCAAGATCGTCGTCGGGCGGAGCGAACACCGCTATGGTCGTCTTTCTGGCCGCCGCGACGGGAGTCCACCCCGGGGCAAAGGTGCGCACGGGGATGTTCCTGGCCGCCAGTTGCCGGCGCAACGGCGGCCACAGGGCCGATGCGGAACTGCCGCACCAGAACTCCTTGATCCGAAAATGCCTGGCAATATGCAGCAGGCCGTTGCGGTGATCGGGGTGATCGTGGGTAAGGATGACAGCGGCAAGTTCCCTGACGCCGAAACGGCCCAGTGCGGGCGCGACCAGGCGTTCTCCGGGATCGAAATGGCCATGGGCCTGGCCGCCTCCGTCCACCAGGTAGTGCTGTCCCGCGCTGTCGGTTACCAGCAGGGCGTCGCCCTGGCCGACGCTCAGGGCAATGACGCGCAGGTGCCCCGGCTGTGGCGACGGCTGGACTAACAGGGCCAGCCCCAGCAGCGCAACAGCCCCCCAGCGCCATTTCCGGCGGGGCACCATCAGCGCGATAACCAGCATGCCGGCAAGCACCAGGGTAACCGTCGGCAGGTAGAGTTGCCGCGGAGCCATCAGGGGCAGCGCAAGCACTTTTTCCGACCAGTCCAGTATCCGGTCCAGCAATTCGGCAATTAAACCAAAACAGCCCGCGGCTCCCGCCGGCCACAGCGGCGTCAGCACCAGACCGGCCAGTCCCGCGGGGATCGCCAGCCCGCCGATGATCGGTCCGGCCCACAGGTTGGTCAGCAGACCGGCTGGAGCCAGCAGGTGAAAGTGCCACAAAACCAAAGGCGCGGTGCTGATGGTGGCGGCCAGGGTAACCAGTGGCACCTGCAATATCCGGCGTGGCCAGCAGGGCAGTACGCTCAGGTGGCGGCTCCAGCGCGGCACCAGGATCAGAATGCCGAAAACCCCCGCGAAAGACAGCTGGAAGGAAGGTGCTATCAGGGCCATGGGGGTTGCCGCAAGAATGGCGACGGCGACGGCTAAAGCCACGCGAAGCGGATGGCAGAAACGGCGCAGCCAGCACAAAGCGATCACGGCGACGGCTGCCAGCCAGGCCCGGGTGGTCGGCAGGGCCTGCCCGGTGATGTGCAGATAGCACCACAACCATGGAATCAGCAGGGCCGGCAGCAGGCGGCGTGGCGGGATGGCCAGCAACAGCGTCTCGCTGCGGCGCATTACGGGCAGCAAGGCCAGGTATCCGAACATGGCGACCAGACCCAGGTGGAATCCGGAAATGGAAAACAGGTGCGCCAGTCCCAGGTGGGCCAGTCGCTGCCGCTGCTCAGAAGTCATCCTGTCTTTGTCGCCGATCACCAGAGCCTTTGCCAGGTTGGCTTTGTCGCGGTCGGATATTGAGTGATCGATGAGGTCGGCAACGGTCTGGCGAAGGGTGCGGGAAAACCCGGGGCGGGCCTTCTTGATGACCACGATGCCATCGTCCTGTGGCAGGAACGCGGTTGCCTGTATGGCTTCGGAGGCCAGATGCCGCGGGTAATTGAATTCACCGGGGGTTCCGAACCGGCGCGGCCGTCGCGGACGCAGGCGCACCGCCAGCTCGTCGCCCGGGCAGAAACGCCGCCTGGAGGTTTCGAGATAGAGTCTCAGATTGCCGTTGACGGGTACCGGAGCGTGCCCTTGCACAACGTGATGTACGCGCAGATCAAGCCGCTCTCCGCCATCCGGGCCAGGATTCATGCGCCACAGCCGGCCGTAAAAGGTATGCCAGCGGTGTTCCGTCAGGGATAAAAGCGAGCGCCCGGCAATGGCGGGTGTTTGCTGCAGGTGAAAATTGGAATAGCCGAGTGCCGCCAGGGCGATCAGCAACAGGCAGGCGGCGCCACGGGCGCGGCGCAGAATCACGCCGGCGAGGGCCAGGGCTGCGGCCAGAGCCGGATGCCATGCCGGGGCCGGCACCGCCAGGGCCAGCAGCAAGCCGGTAATATAGGCAGTCGTGACAAGGGCGAGGTTCATGACACGGACGGGTCCCGTCGAATGCCAAAAGTAGCGGATCCCGGAGTCTTCGAACTGTCGCTCCGGATGCGACAGTTCGAAGATTAGCAATCGTTATTCTTGTGCGCAAGTATTTTTGGGCCGGGCCGATGTTTACAGGGTGTTGGCCAGGTCTGTTCATGACCGGCGGGGCGGGTGCCGCCCTTTTGGCAGGGGCTGGGAGGGAAAAAACCGGCGTAGAGAAAACCGATCAACAGCAGCAGTTCGAACATGGGCACCTCCTTGTCGGGTGGTCCCAGTGTGCGGCCGGGGTGCGACAGAATAAGTCGCACCCCGGTTTAATATCAGGGAATCACCGGCAAGGAGTGCGCGGATCGGACAGCGAGAGGCGTGGAATAAGGGCGTCGGGCCGCGCGGCGGGGAAAAGCGCCGGTTTCCCGGCGTACTGTATCAGTGGTGTCCCATGAACGATTCACAGGCCTGTCGGAACGCCTCGGGAATCTTCTCGAGGATGTCGTCGCTATCTTCCTGCTCCAGATCCAGAGTTGCCGCGCAGGGGGATGCGGCAGGTTGCAGTTCCGGCATCGGTGTGCGTTGACCGAAGCCGAGGCGTGTGCAGAACAGGCCGCCAAGGTTGACAAGGTTGGTGAGGATGCGGGCCTGTTCGCCGATTTTTTCAGGGGGGGCGGGAATGTTGTGATAAAGGACGCAGGCGACCAGTTGCGGCGACAGATTCCAGTGATGCAACAGGGCGGCGCCAATGGCGGCATGGCTGTAGGGAAAATGCTGGCGTTCCAGGGTAGCCAGGTCGCCTTCGCCGTTGTAGACATCCTGAACAAGCTGGGAATATTTCTCCGTATCCAGGTTGTTCATGGCGATTTTGCCGATATGCCGCAGCAAACCGCCGAGGAACGCTTCCTCGGGATCGTAGCAACGGGTTTTCCGGGCGATTTCCCGCGCGCAGAGCGCGCAGCCGATGGCATCTTCGAGCAGCAGTTTTTCGATCAGGCCAAAGCGCTTGTTCATGCTTTTGACACCTGCAGCCAGCACCAGGCTCTTGATGGTGGACAGGCCCAGAACCGCAATCGCACCTTCCAGATTGCTGATCTGGCGCTGGAAACTGTAGTAGGCGCTGTTGGCGGCCTTGAGGATGCTGGCGGCCACCACCGGATCCCGGGAAATGACCTGCGCCACGCTTTTGGCGGTCCAGTCGGGGTCCTCGATGGTGACCAGAAAATCACTGACGATATCGGTCATGGCGGGAAGCTCCGCTACGGCGGCAAGGGCGCAGGCCAGCTCCGGATCGGATTCCGTCCATTCGGTGAAAGATTCGGTGGTCAATGAGTTATTGCGCATGGATGGGTTCCTTCGGTAGTGAAAATGGTGCGTCGCATCGGATTGCATCAAAGATTAATGGCCCACCGCCGGTACGTCAACGATTTTAAGCATCTGTGCAGGTGGCCGGATCGGGCAGGGCCGGAAGGTCACACGGGGTTGTCGCAGCCGGCTGCCCGCACCTTTTTCAGGTAGTATCCATCCGGAAACTCCGTATGAAAACCAGATGTGAAAACCACGCCGGTGGTATTCCGTGGCGGCTCCGGATGGACAGGCTTCGGCGGGTCAGAACTTGAAACGCCGCATGCTGACATTCAACAGCAGGCCGACGCCGGTCATGGTAGTGATCATGCTGGTGCCTCCGTAGGAGAACAGGGGCAGCGGCACGCCGACCACCGGCAATAATCCAATAACCATGCCGAGATTGATGACAATATGAAAAAACAGCATGGCACTGACGCCGAAAGCGAGAAACATGCCAAAGCGCGTCGAGGCATGGCGGGACACGTTGAGACCCCAGATGACAAGCAGCAGGAACAGGGCCAGCAGCAGCAGGGCACCGGCAAAACCCCACTCCTCGGCAAAAACCGAAAAGGCGAAATCGGTGTGCCGTTCGGGCAGAAAGGAAAGCTGCGACTGGGTGCCTTCCCTGAAGCCTTTGCCCCAGAAACCGCCGCTGCCGACGGCGATTTTGGACTGAATGATGTGATACCCTGCGCCGAGAGGGTCGCTTTCCGGGTTGAGGAAGGTCAGAATCCGCTGTTTCTGGTAACCGTGCAGCAAAAACCAGCCGCCGCTGGCGGCGCTGCCGGCGAACAGTGCCAGGCCGGTCAGCGTGGTTGGGCGGATGCCGGCGAACAGTGCCATGGATCCGCCGATCATCAACACAATCATGGCGGTGCCGAGATCCGGTTGTTTCATGATCAGAAGAGCTGGCAGGGCGAGCAGCGCGAAAGGAACCCATAATTCCCGGAAGGAGAAGCCCCGGGGATGTTCGTTGCGACTGAAAAAGCAGGCCATGACGATAATAATCACGATTTTCATCAGTTCGCTCGGCTGCAGATTGATCACCTTGAGGTCGAGCCAGCGGGTCGCTCCCATCGAGGTGCGGCCGATCAGCAGGACCAGCAGCAGCAACCCGAGGTTGCCGGCGTAAAGAATCCCCCCAGATGTTCCAGGCGGCGGTAGTCGATGGCGCAGATGCCGGTGACGATCATCATACCCCCGGCAAGCCAGGACAGCTGTTTCAGCGAGAAGGGTGCCGCCGGGGAAGCCCAGGAAGAGGTGACGCTGACCAGGTTGAGAATGCCGAGTCCGGCAATGATCAGTACCAGCAGCAGCAGGCCCCAGTTGAAATGGGTGAGAAGGCGTCTGTCGAACATAGGGATTATCCGTTGGCTTCAGGTATTGAAGGTTCCGGTTGCTCCGGAACGGATGGCGGTGTCGGCAAGAGGTCCGGCGTCGTCGGTTGTGTGTTTACAGGCGGCTCTGCCGGGGTTGATAGCGGCGCTGAAGGCACTGGCGGTGCCGGATCTGGCGAAGCGGGTGTCGCACTGGCCTGCCGCGGCTGGCTTTGGGGGGGCACTGGGGTTTTGTCCAGCCCGAAGTAATGGGCGATAATGGCTCTGGCGATCGGGGCCGCGGCACTGCTGCCGTGACTGCCGTGCTCTACAACGACCGCGACGGCGATCCGGGGCTTGTCGGCCGGGGCATAGGCTGAAAACAGGGCGTGATCGCGAAAACGGTAGGGGATGAGATTTTCATCCCTGACGCCGTCACGCAGTTTGACCACCTGGGCGGTGCCGGTTTTGCCGGCGAACGGCAACGCTTCCAGGCGGCTCGACCAGGCGGTTCCGCCCGGCTCGTTGACCACCGCTTCCAGACCCTGGCGTACCGCGGCCAGGTGGGCGGGAGGGAGAAACACGCGGTGCAGTATTTCCGGTTGCGTGTGGCGGACGATCCGCTTTGCCGGATCCTGAGTGCTTTTGACGATATGGGGGCGGTAGAGCGTGCCGCCGTTGGCCACGGCCGCGGTCATGACCGCCAGCTGCAGGGGCGTGGTGAGGATATAACCCTGGCCGATGGCGGCGTTGAGGGTTTCCCCGCGATACCAGCTGGTGCCGAAGCGCTTCATCTTCCAGGCTTTATCCGGAATCAGACCGGCTTTCTCCATTTCGAAGGGCAGTCCGTAGGTTCGGCCCAGGCCCAGGTCGCGGGCCATGGCGGCGATACGGTCGATGCCGACCTTCTGGGAGACCTCGTAGAACCAGACGTCGCAGCTTTCCTTGAGAGCTTTGTGGAGGTCGGTGGTTCCATGGCCGCTGCGTTTCCAGCAGCGAAAGGTATGATTGCCTACCTTGCTTGATCCCTTGCAGAATACCCTGGTGTCTGCGCTGGCGCCACCAGCCTTGAGAGCTGCCAGCGCGGTAACGATCTTGAAGATCGAGCCCGGCGGATATTGACCACTGATGGCGCGATTCTGTAGCGGGTTCAATGGGTTGTTCTGCAACTCCCGCCACTCTTTGGCGGTCAGTCCACGGGCGAACTGAGCCGGATCGAAGGCCGGCTGGCTGGCAATGGCGAGAATTTCGCCGGTATGTACATCGAGGACTACGGCTGCGCCGGCCTGCTCGCCAAAGGCCTGTTCGGCGACCTGCTGCAGTGATGCCTGCAGGGTCAGCACCACTTCACTGCCCGGTTGCGGATCGAGGGTTTTGAGGATGCGCATGCTTTTGCCCTTTACGTCAACCTCAACCCGGCGTTCGCCGTCGGTTCCCGCAAGAATCGGCTCCAGGTTTTTTTCAAGGCCCGCTTTGCCGATCACGTCCCCTGCGTGATAGCCTTCGAATTCCGGGGCGCCAAGCTCCTTCTCGGTGATTTCTCCCAGGTAACCGAGAAAATGAGGGGCCAGAGGCCCCAACGGAAAGGATCTTACGGGGCGGGTTTCCATCAGCACGCCGGGCAGGTTGACGGCATTTTCCATGATTTTTTCAAGGGTGTCGCGATCCACGTCCCACGCCAGGGGGATGGGGCGGTAGCGGGGCAGGCGTTTGCCAGCCTCCCAGCGCTTGTGCAGTTCCTCGCGGTCCACTGACAGAAATCCGGACAGCCGGTCGAGCAGCATCCCGGGATCATCCACTTCCTGTCGCAGAACCGCGACGTCAAAGGCCGGACGATTGTCCGCCAGCAACTGGCCGTCCCGGTCGAAAACGCGGCCTCGCTGGGCGGCTATGGGGATATAGCGGGTGCGGTTCTTTTCAGAGAGGTTGCGATAGTGCTCGTCGCTGATCACCTGCAGCTGCCAGAGACGCAGCAGCAGCAGCAGAAAAACGATTGCCGCGGCAATCGAGGCATGCACATAGCGTTTGCGCAGATGCGGCGCCGGCTGCCAGTCGGTTTGAAAATCATGGTTCAAGGGCGCGATCCTCTCAACCTTAAATTTCTGTCGGTAGCCGCCCGATTTTCGCAGGCCAAAGCGCCGCAACACGAGCCGAAAAGGGCGCAACGGAGTTTATAGCGGACGGCGACGACGGGCTCGATGCAGCAGAAACGAAGCCTGCAGAAAGAACAGTGCGGCCAGCAGGTTGACCAACACCTGCGCCGGCAGCCCGGCCAGAATCTGCCGCCAGTAGGTACCATGTTCGGCCAGAAAACCCAGAGTGAAAATCATGATCAGAGCTTGCAGCAGGGTGCCGCTGATGACCAGAAACAGCATCAATACCGGGCTTTCCCGGTTCAGCAACCCGGCAACGCTTCGGAGCGACAGGTACAAAATCAGGTAGACAAGCCCGTGCAGCCCCAGGCAGGTTCCGGAAAGACTGTCCTGCAGGCAGCCCAGCAGCCAGGCCGCGGGGCCGCCCACGGCGATTTTTTGCTGCACCCCCAGCATCATGACCAGCAGCAACAGCAGATGGGGTTTGGTCGCCAGAGCGGAGGGTAACAGGGTTTCGGCGACTGCCAGCAGCAGTCCAAGCGCCAGGTATGCCAGCAGTGTTTTCATGAGGATTGATCCAGCAGCACCAGAACCTCCTCCAGACGGGAAAAATTCACCGCCGGTTTGACCACCACGGTCTGGAACAGATCCAGAGTGTTGACTTCGGCCAGACTTACGGTGCCAATTGTCAATCCCTTGGGGAAAATGCCACCATTACCAGAGGTAATAATGCGGTCGCCTGTGACGATATCTTCCTGGGCAAGGGCGAAATCCAGAGTCAGGGTGGCGCCACGGCCGCGACCCACGGCGCGGGCGCGACTGCGCTGGACCAGTACCGCGATCGCCGAAGAAGCATCGGTGATCAGCAGTACCCGGGATTGCCGGGGGGAGCAGCGGATAATGCGTCCCACCACCCCCTCCGGGGCCACGACTGCCAGGCCTTCACGCAGACCGTCATCGAGGCCGCGGTCGATGATCACGGTCTGGAACAGGCTGGTCGCGTCTTCCGCGACGACACGGGCGGCCAGGGTCGGCAGGGGCAGCTGCCGGCGTAATTTGAGCAGGGTGCGAAGGCGCCGGTTTTCAAGCTGAAATTCACGAACCTGGTCCAGGCGGGTGCGCAACCGCCGGTTTTCATGCAGCAGGCGGTCGTTTTCCTCGCGCGCATCGACAAGCCACAGATAATGGCTCCAGATGTCGCCCAGTCTTGCCGTTGAGAAGTCGAACCCGCGTTGCAGGGGACTGGCGAGTTGCAGGATGGTTTTTTCAAACAAGGTGGTTTCCGGCTGTTTGCGCAGGCGTGAAGAATAGACCAGCAGAGCAAAGATGATCAGAAAGACGACCAGCAGGGGAGAGCGGTATTTTCGGAGCAGCTCCAGCATGAAAAACCCTGTATCGCAATGCAAAAGAGGGCGCATGGCCCTCTTTTGCCGGAAATGCTATGTGGCGTGTCCCGGCACCGTTTTTCAGGAGGTGACGGTGACGCGCCGCAGCAGGTCGAGTTCGTCCAGCACCTTGCCCGAACCGAGGGCGACGCAGGACAGGGGGTCTTCAGCGATGACCACCGGAAGTCCGGTTTCATCCCGCAGCAACATGTCGAGATTGCGCAGGTAGGCACCGCCGCCGGCAAGCACGATACCCTTGTCGACGATGTCCGCCGCCAGTTCCGGTGGCGTGCGTTCCAGGGCGATGCGCACTGCCTCGACGATAGCGTTGACCGTTTCGGTAAGGGCTTCGCGGATTTCCCTGGAATCGATTTCCAGGGTTTTGGGGATGCCAGACACCAGATCGCGTCCCTTGACTTCCATGGTGCGTATTTCGTCTTCCGGGTAGGCGCTGCCGATCTCTATCTTGATCTGTTCGGCGGTGCGTTCCCCGATGAGCATATTGTATTTACGCTTCAGATGCTGCACGATGGCTTCGTCCAGTTTGTCGCCGCCGACCCTCACGCTCTTGGCGTAGACCACCCCGGCCAGGGAGATGACCGCCACTTCGGTGGTACCGCCGCCGATATCGACGATCATGTTGCCCGACGCTTCGGTGATGGGCAGGCCGGCACCGATGGCGGCCGCCATCGGCTCCTCGATAAGGTAGACTTCACGCGCCCCGGCGGACTCCGCCGACTCCTTGACGGCGCGCTTTTCCACCTGGGTGATGCCGGAAGGGACGCAGATGACGATGCGCGGCCTTACCAGTGTCTTGCGGTTGTGTACTTTGCGGATAAAATATCTCAGCATCTCTTCGGTTATATCGAAGTCCGCGATGACGCCGTCTTTCATGGGACGGATGGCGACGATGCTGCCCGGCGTCCGGCCGAGCATCTTTTTGGCTTCCATGCCGACGGCCAGGACTTTCTTCTGTCCCATGCTGTCTTTCTGTACCGCGACCACGGAAGGTTCGCTGACCACGATACCTTTGCCCTTGAGGTAAACCAGGGTGTTGGCGGTGCCAAGGTCTATCGCCAGGTCATTTGAGAACAAGCCGAGGATGGAATCGAAAAGATTGAACATGATGGCGGGTTTCTCCTTTCGCCCGTCCCCGACATGGGGACGGCCAGGCAGGTGCCTGAAAAAATGAGCTTAACACTAGCAAAAAGCCGACCTTATTTCAAGGTCCAAAAGGCAGAAATCAGTTGCAATTCCGAGGCCGATTGACTAACATTTCCCCTTATTTTTTCTTATGTGAAACTTTACGCAAAGGAGCCCGCCGAGATGCTTGACCTGATACGCAAAAAGCAGCGTTCAGTGCTCGTCAAAATCGTTTTCTGGACGATCATTGCCGCATTTGTTGGAACGATTTTCCTGGTCTGGGGCAAGGGTGACAGCGGACCTGGCGGGGACAGCAATGCCGTCCTGCATGTCAATGGCGACGCCGTCAGCTATGCGGAATATCAGATGGCCTACCAGAACCTTCGCCAGCAGATGGAGCAGCGCTTCGGCCGCAGCCTGCCGCCGGAGATCGAAAAACAGCTGGGACTCAACGCTCAGACCCATGACATGCTGGTCAACCGGCTGCTGTTGCTGCAGGAAGCCGATCGGCGGGACCTTGAAGTGGGCAAAGCCGAGCTGCGGCAGGCCATTGCCGAAATTCCCGCATTCCAGAAAGATGGCCAGTTCGACAGGACGCTTTATCAGCAGGTTCTGGCCTATCAGCATCTGGACCCGCGGACATTCGAGCGCAGCATGCGCGAGCAGTTGCTGTTGTCGAAGGTCATGGATGCCATTCGGCAAGAGGCCGCGGTTACCGATCAGGATATCGAAACCGAGTATCGCAACCGGAATGAAAAGATCGCCCTGGGTTTCGTAAAATTCTCCCCCGGCGGATTCGAAAACAAGGTCGCGGTCAATGGTGACCTGCTCAAGTCCTACTTTTCCGAACATCGGGAAGAGTTCCGCAAGCCCGAAAAGGCTGCCCTGCGCTATGTTGTCTTCTCCCCGGAAAAATATATCGGTGACGTGACCCTTCAGGAGGATGCCGTCCGCAATTACTACGAACGGCACAAGGACCGCTACTGGGTGGCCGAACAGGTCAAGGCTTCGCATATTCTGTTTCGCACCACGCCCGCTCTGGATGAGGACGGCCGCCGGAAAAAGCGCGCACTTGCCGAGCAGGTGCTTGAAAAGGCCCGTGCCGGCAAGAATTTCGCCGAGCTGGCCCGGCTGCATTCGGATGACGCCGCCAGCGCCGTAAAAGGCGGGGATCTCGGTTATTTCACCCACGGCACCATGGTGCCCGAGTTTGAAAGTGTAGCGTTTACCCTGGCTCCTGGTGAAATCAGCGGCGTCGTCGAGACGCCCCTTGGTTTTCACATCATCAAGTGCGAAGGCCGCATCGAGGCCGGCGTCAAGCCGCTGGACGATGTGCGGGATGAAGTGCGCGACAGCTTGCGGCAGGATCTTGCCCGCCAGATGGCGCTGGACAAGGCCATGCTGGCCTACAGCGCCCAGCGGCAGAGCGGTGACCTCGATGCCGTGGCTCAGGCGAACGGCCTGCGGATCCGGGAAACCGGGTTGTTTGGGCGCGGCGATGCCATCGACGGGCTGGGCAACGACCAAGAACTGACGGCGGCGGCTTTTGCCCAGAAGGCAGACGAATTGTCGCGACCCGTGGTGCGGGATGGCAGCGCCATCGTATTTGTCGTGAAGGAGCGACGCGCCAGTTTTGTGCCGGCCCTCGATGAGGTGCGCGGCGAGGTGGAAAGGGCCTATCGCCGGCAGGAAAGTGTCGGGTTGGCCCGACAGGCCGCGGAAGCCATGCTGAAAGAGCTGAAGGCCGGCAAAAAGCTGTCGGATCTGGCTCGCGGACAATCCCTTGAAATGGGTGAAACCGGGCTGTTTCCCCGTTCTTATGGCAATTTCGTTCCGAGTCTTGGCAACTCCGAGGAACTGGCCCGTACAGCCTTCGGCCTGACACTGAAAAAACCGGCGGCCGATCGTGTTTTCAACCTCGATGGCCGGTTCGTTGTCGTTGCCCTGACGAGCCGGGTGGAGGCTGATCCCTCCAAATTGACCGAACAGCTGCGCGACGAACTGCGGACTTCGGTACTGGCGAGCAAGCAGGAAAGCATGCTCGGCGAGCTTCTTGAGAAACTCAAAAGTGAAGCGAACATCAAGGTCGAACCGGCCTTGCAAAGCATTCTGGAAGGTGAGAAAGCACTATGATACCGGTTGTTTTACAGACGAATTTTCCCGGCCTGAAGAGGGTCAATCAGGGCAAGGTACGCGATATCTACGATCTGGGCGAACACCTGATGATCGTGACCAGTGACCGTATTTCGGCATTTGATGTGGTGATGAACGAGGGGATTCCCTATAAAGGCTTTGTTCTGACCCAGATCTCCAGATTCTGGTTCGAAACCTTCGCCGATCTGGTCCCGAACCATCTGGTATCGGCCGACGTGAACGATTTCCCCGCTGAAACCCGCCCCTACAGGGATCAGCTCGAAGGGCGCAGCATGCTGGTGCGTAAAGCGCAGCCTTTGCCTGTCGAATGCATCGTTCGAGGGTATCTGGCCGGTTCGGGCTGGAAGGAATACTGCCGTCAGGGCACCGTTTGCGGCATCGATCTGCCCGCCGGTATGGTCGAAAGCCAGCAACTGCCCGAGCCGCTCTTCACCCCTTCGACCAAAGCCGAACTGGGTGCCCACGATGAGAACATCTCTTTTGCACAGGCAGCCGAGCTTTGCGGCGCCGACGTCGCTGCTCAGGCCCGCGACGTGGCGCTGGCCATCTACCGCCGCGCCCGCGGCCTGATGGCCGACAAAGGCATTATCGTGGCCGATACCAAGTTCGAATTCGGCCTGCGGGATGGGAAGCTGCTGTGGATCGACGAGGCCCTGACCCCGGATTCCTCGCGTTTTTGGCCGAAGGATGCCTACCGCATGGGGGGAGCGCAGCCGAGCTTCGACAAACAGTTCCTGCGTGATTACCTGGAAACCCTCGATTGGAAAAAGCAGGCCCCCGCACCCGCTTTGCCCGACGATATCGTTCTGAAGACTTCCGAGAAATATCTCGAAGCCCTGTTCCGCATCACCGGCCAGAAACCCTGACAGGGGACCTGATTATCCACTAAGGGCGAAACAAAGGCGCGCCAGTTTGTGACGCGCCTTTGTTTCGCCTGATTTTATTCTGCCTTCTCTTTATCCTTCCCAGAAAAGATAGTGCGGCGCTTCGTTCAGCAGCTCCAGGCACTCCTCCAGCGTTCCGGTAAAATCGTAACGACGCCAGCGCTCGCGGTTCAGATAAAAATCCATTTTCCAGCGATTCTCGCCGGGCAGATGCCGCAGGCGGGCGAAGTCGCCCCAGTTGCACCGCAGGTGGATCCGGTCGCAATGGCTGTATGCCGCATAACCGGCCAGTTCCGGATGCTTTTTCAACATCTCCCGAATGATTGCCAACTGCCTGTCCTTCATGACGCCGCTCCGTTGTCGCATGTTATCTTGATTGTGCAGGTAAACGGCGATTCGTCAAGGGGGCAAGGGGTGAGGGGTGAGGGGTGAGGGGTGAGGGGCCGGCGTTGTTACGACTCCGGCCCCTTGTCAGGTAAAAACTGGTTTCGAAAAGTTATTCGGCCGGCTCAACCTTGATTCTGGCAGCGGCTTCCTTCGCCAACTGGCGGGCGCTATCGACGCTGTCGGCAACCACCAGGGCGACGCCCATGCGGCGTCCGGGGCGGCTGTCGGGTTTGCCGAACAGGCGTACTTTGCTGCCCGGCACGCGCAGGGCGTCCTCCACCCCGGAAAAACGGATATCGTTCTGGCGGTCCGACGCGAGGACCACATGGGAAGCGCCGGGAGAAAGCAGTTCAATGGCCGGGATCGGTAACCCGAGAATGGCCCGCACGTGCAGTTCGAATTCGGACATGTTCTGTGTCACCATGGTGACCATGCCGGTGTCGTGGGGGCGGGGCGACACTTCGCTGAAAAACACCCGATCGCCCTGAATGAAAAATTCCACGCCGAAAATGCCAGCGCCGCCCAGGGCTTCGGTGATGACCCGCGCCTGTCGCTGGGCCTCGGCCAGGGCCTTGTCCGTCATCGGCATCGGCTGCCACGATTCCTGATAGTCGCCGCCCTCCTGGCGATGGCCGATGGGGGGCAGTAGCTGGTGCCGTCGATGTGGCGCACGGTCAGCAGGGTGATTTCGTAATCGAAAGCGATAAAGGCTTCGATGATGACCCGTTCGCCGGCGCCGCGCGCTCCCTGCCGGGCATAGTCCCAGGCTTTATCGATGTCGTCGGCGGATTTGACTGTGCTCTGGCCTTTACCGGATGAACTCATGATCGGCTTTACTACGCAGGGCAGGCCGATGTCCTCGATCCCCTGGCGAAATTCCTCGTAGCTGGATGCAAAACGGTAGCACGCCGTCGGCAGTTCAAGCTCCTCGGCGGCGAGGCGGCGGATGCCCTCGCGGTTCATGGTCAGGTTGGTGGCCCGCGCCGTCGGTATGATGCGGTATCCCTGCTGCTCCAGCTCCAGCAGAAAAGCGGTGTCGATGGCTTCGATTTCAGGGACGATGAGATCCGGGGCTTCCTGCTTGATGATGCGTTCCAGCGCTTCGCGGTCAAGCATGTTGGCGACATGGCTGCGATGCGCCACCTGCATGGCGGGCGCGTCGGCGTAGCGGTCCACGGCAATGGTTTCGATGCCGAACCGCTGGGCTTCGATGACGACTTCCTTGCCCAGTTCGCCGCATCCGAGCATCAGCAACCTGGTGGCGGATTTTTCAGTGGGGTCCCGATCATTTTTTCTCTCCCGATGGTAAGGTCTGTGGCCGGCTGACAGAATGGTCCAGCAATATGCCCAATGGGCGGTGTCTTGTCAAGACCCGGCAGTGCCGCGGATCGCGAGACAGGGCAGCGGCTCAGGGTTTTCCGGTACCGCCGAATTCGATGCCGAGCAGGGTCACATCGTCTCTGAAAGGTGTTTTCTGGCCAAAGGTGCGCAGTGTTTCGATAATCTGGTCGCAGGCCGCGGCGAGTCGGCGTTTGCTCTGCTGCTGCAGCTTGCGGTAAAGACGCTGCGGTCCGAACATGTCCCCCTGGGCATCGGCATGTTCGATGATGCCGTCGGAATACAGGAACACCCGGTCTCCCCGTTCAAGGATGATTTCCCCCTCCTCGAAGGGAACCCGGGCTCCAGCGCCAATGATCGATCCGCCGCTGGCCAGCAACTCCAGAGATCCGGCACGGCGGATACACACCGGCGGCGGATGTCCCGCGGAACTGTATCGGAGGCGGCCGCTCGGAGTGTGCAGCAACAGACAGGAGATGGTGAAGAACTTGCCGAACCTTTCGAAAGGGTATTCCCTCTCGAGTTGGGCAAGAATCGCGGAGGGCGACAGGCATTGGCGGCCGCGTCCCGCCGTGTCCGGATTTTTGAATAACCTGCCGCTGCTTGGGGAGAGACTCTGGAAAACCGAGACGGTGACCATTGCGGCAGAAACGCCATGGCCGCTCACGTCAAGCAGATAGATCAGCAGGAAGTCGTCCGTCAACGGGATGATATTGAACAGGTCTCCGCCGATTTTTTCACAGGGGATAAAGCTCCAGGCGCAATCGAGGTTTGCCTTGGCGGGCTGCCCTGTCGGCAGCAGGGCACGCTGGATTTGCGCGGCGGAGCGGCGGTTTTCGTCCAGTTCCTTCTGCTTTTGCAGCAGCAGCCGCTGGGCGAGATCCCGCTCGTAGGTCAACCTGCGGAGGTTCAGCTGACTGGCGACTTTGTACTCCACCTCCCGAATATCGACGGGATGCCGCAGGCTGTCGGTGGTCCAGGGAGCCAGCGGCTTGACGGGAATCGGATGGCGCCCGTTGGAGGAAAAGAGCAGGCAGGGCAAGGGATGTTCACGGAAAAAACGGATCATCGGCGGCCACTGCTCCGGCCTCGGTTTCTCGGCAATTTCGGTATCGAACATCAGCAGGTCCGGACGCTCACGCAGGGCGTGAAGGGTTTCGTCAAGATCCGAGGCATTGAGGATAAAATAACCTTTTTCCCGCAGCATGCGGTAGAGGCGGTCGGTGGTCGGGGTGACTTTTCGGGCGAGCAGTATTTTTTCCGGCATGGGCCGCTATCCCCGGTTGGTAAATGACGATGGGTTGCTCCCGAGACTCTTTTCTAAGTAAAGTATAGTCGATAAAGAAGCTTTCGGGTCTTGCTGGCGTCCGATGGCGGCCGCTTATGCGAAAGGCGCCGGCTGCTGTTGCTGGCGTTGCAGACGCCGGGTGAAACTTTCGAGGGTGTCCGGCCGGCCAAACAGGTAACCCTGGGCGTGGTGGCAGCCCAGATCCATGAGCATCTCTTTCTGGTGAGGCGTTTCGATCCCTTCGCAGATGATGGTCAGGCCAAGGCTTTCACCGAGAGCGATGATCGCCCGGGTGATGGCGATGGCGCTGGGGGCTTCGGTCAGATCGCGGATAAAGGATCGGTCGATTTTCAATGTGTCGATGGGAAAATTCCGCAGATAGCTGAGGGAGGAGTAGCCGGTGCCGAAATCATCGATGGCGATCTGCACCCCCAGGTTTTTGAGGCGGCTCAGGTGGCTGACGGTTTTCAGGTTATTCTGCATGATGGTGTTTTCGGTCAGTTCGATTTCCAGCTGGCAGGGGCGGATACCACTTTGCAGGATCAGTTCTGCGACAAGATCGGCAATGTTGTCATGGGCGAACAGTTGCCCCGAAACATTTACCGACAGTCGCAGGTCGCCCAGGCCCGCGGTCCGCCAGCGGGCGATCAGATCGCAGGCCTGGCCCAGAACCCAGCGGTCGATGTCGATGATCAGGTTCGATTCAATGGCGACCGGCAGAAAGGACCCGGGGGACTTCAGGCCCTGCTGGGGATGCTTCCAGCGGATCAGCGCCTCGGCCCCGAAAATCCAGCCGCTGCGCATGTCGACCTGTGGCTGAAGGTGGAGGACGAATTCGTCGTTTTTAAGCGCTTTGCGAAGATCGTTTTCAAGAATCAGGTGGTCCTGGATCGGCTCATCCATGGCGGGATGATATTTGCGGAACGAGTCGCGTCCCCGGGTTTTGGCATCCTGCATGGCAATGTTGGCGTGGCGGATCAGGTCTTCCTGGCTGTCGGCGCCTTCGGGAAACAGGCAGATGCCGATACTGGTAGTGAGCAAGACCTCGCAATGGCCGAAGCTGAAGGGTTGGGCGATGGCTTTTATGAGGAGCCGCGCGACCTGGCTGACCTGTTCCTCGTCAAGCACTTCGGGCAGCAGAATGGCAAATTCATTGCCGCTGAAGCGGGCTATGCAATAATCGCAGAGCGTATTGCCCGGGAGCAGAATGTCGCATTGCTGCAGGCATTGGCGAATGCGTTTGGCGATGGTCAGCAGCACCTGATCGCCGATCATGTGGCCGAAGGACTCGTTGATGCGTTTGAAACGGTCCAGGTCGAGCAGCAGCACGGCCAGCTTTGCATGGTTGTGCCGCGCGGAATCGATGGCCGCGTCCAGGGTGTCGATGAAAAACCGGCGTTTGGCCAGGCCGGTCAAAGTGTCGAAGTGGGCCAGACCGAATATTTTCTGTTCGGCCTGCTGGAGATCGGAAACATCCTGTACGATTGCGGTGATGGCGCGGGGCCGGCGGGCATCGGTTTTTTCGATTTCGCCCTGGCTGCTGATATGGCGCTCCTCTTCCCCTGCCATGATGCGATAGCGGACCTGGTAGGGCTGGCGCAAAGCGATAGCCTGCTCCAGGGTTTCCCGCACCTGGGGCAGGTCATCGGGATGAACGGTCTGCAACAGATCTTCGGGACTTGAGAGGCGGGCTTTATCCTCGATCCCGAGCAGGTTGCGAAGATCCCTGCTGCAGGTAAAACGCCCCGAATCGAAGTCCAGCTGCCAGTGCCCGAGTTTGGCAATACGCTGGGCCAGGGACAGGCGACTGCGGCTGGCCTTGAGGTCTTCATGCAGACGGGCGGTGCGTAATATGTGCATGACCCGATAACGCAGCAGCAGCCAGTTGATCGGTTTGCAGATAAAATCGGTGGCGCCGGCATCAAAGGCTTTCTGAATGAGGTTGGCATCTTCCAGCCCGGTCAGCATGATGATCGGGATATCCTGGTATTCCGGCAGGCCGCGCAGCGTTCGACACACGGAAAACCCGTCCATGCCGGGCATTACCACGTCCAGCAGCATCAGGTCGGGGCGCATGCTGCGGAACTGGGCCAAACCTCTGGCGCCATCTTCGGCTTCGATAACCAAAAACCCGGCCTGCTCGAGGGTGGCGCGGGCCAGCAGGCGCATGCTGCAGTCATCATCCACGATCTGGATCATCGCGGCATGGTTCAGGTTTTCCGCTGTCATCCCTGGCCTCCTTCCTGGATCAGGGCGAATTGAACGCGATTATACTCGTTCTGGATGGATGCCATCAACCGATCGCGCTGGCTGGGCGGCAGGTCTCCGGCGCCTTCCATTTTGCGGCACAGATCGGCCAGGGACAGGGCACCAAGATTGGCACTGCTCGATTTGAGGGTGTGGGCCAGTTGGAAAACCATGCGCATGTGGCCGTTCTGCAGGGCCTGTTCCATGTTTTGCAAAACCCTGGGCGATTCCTTCAGGTAGATCTGGATAACCCGGGCGAGCAACCCCGGCTGCTGCTGCCCCTCCAGGGATTTGATGGTGGCGAGCCTGGTCCGGTCGATGGCAACCGTAGGCGGGGGCGGTTGCCGGTCCTGCCCGGGTTCCAGCGAAAAGGATCCATCCACGGTTTCATCACCGGAACTGCGCCGATGGTCGAGGATGCTCAGCCACCGGTTCAGCATGGCCCCGACCTGGAGCAGCGTGAAGGGTTTTCCAAGGTAATCGTCCATGCCTGCGGCGAGGCACTTCTCCCGATCGCCGCTTTGAGTATGGGCCGTCATGGCGATGATCGGCGTAGCCGCCGGGCGGTTTCGTTTTTCCCATTGCCGTATCATCTGCGTGGCCTGATAGCCGTCCATATCCGGCATCTGGCAATCCATGAAAACCAGATCGTAGTTGCCGGTCTTGAAACCCTGCAGGGCTTTCGTCCCGTCGCCGACGGTATCTACCGCGCAGCCATATTTTTCGAGCATGCCGACAGCCACCTGCCGGTTGACTTCATTGTCCTCGGCCAGCAATATTCGGGCCCGGGGCGGCCGGGTCTTTTCCGGGCGGCCGCAAGAAACCGGATCCGTGTTTTCCTCGGGCGCCGCCGACGGCCGGGCAGGGGGCGTGGTCAGGTTCAGCAGCAGTTCGGAAGGACGTACCGGTTTGCTGATATCACCGATGAACCTTATGCCGTCACCATCGAATGCGGGGCAAGGGTGCCCGGCCGGTTTCAGGATGATGACCTGTGGCGGCGGCACGGATGCCAGCGAGGCCATGCGGCGCATCAGTTCTTCCCCCGAAAAATCGGGCAAGGTCGCGTTGGTCAGTACGAAATGGAAATTCTGCATGGTCAGCAATTCCAGCCCCTGGCGGCCATTCGACGCGGTAATGCAGGCCAGTCCCCAACGGCGCAGCTGGCGTTTGATGCTGCGGCGGACCAGCGGATGGGAATCGATCACCAGCGCCCGTTTTTTCCGGAATTCCGAAATCCCGGCGAGCATGCCGGTTCGACCGGCAGGATCTTTGGGCAGAGACAGTTCAAACCAGAAATGCGAGCCATGGCCCGGCTCGCTGCGGACAGCGATGTGCCCGCCCATATGCCCGATCAGATCGCGGCAGATCGACAGTCCGAGACCGCTGCCGCCGTATTTGCGTGTGGTGGAGCCATCGGCCTGCGAGAAGGGTTGAAACAGGCGGGGGATATGCTCTGCCGGGATGCCGATGCCGGAGTCGCGCACATCGATGTGAATGAGGGTTGTCCCGTCGTGGCCCGGTCGGCATTTCAGCGTGATCAGGATATAGCCCCGGTCGGTGAATTTGACCGCGTTGCTGAGCAGATTCACCAGCACCTGGCGCAAACGGCCCGGGTCGCCCACCAGCACCGGAGGCAGCTCACCGGCAATGTCCAGAACCAGTTCCAGCCCTTTGGCCTGGGCCTTGACGGCAAACAGGCCGACGGCATCCTCGATGAGCCGGCAGATATCGAAAGGGATGGTTTCAAGTTGCAGTTTTCCGGCTTCCAGTCTGCTGAAATCGAGGATGTCGTTGATGATGTGCAGCAATGCCCGGCCGGACTGGGCGATGGTTTCGGCGATCTGTTTCTGATTGTCCGCCAGGGGACTGTCCAGCAACAGTTCCGTCATGCCCATAACCCCGTTCATGGGGGTGCGGATTTCATGGCTCATGTTGACCAGGAACTGGGATTTGGCGCGATTGGCCTCCTCGGCCCGTTGCTGGGCCTGCTGCAGCTGGTCGATGGTCGATTTCAGCTGCGCGGTCATGCTCTGCAGGGAGCCGTTGAGGATGCCGATCTCATCATCCGTTGCCGCCGGCCAGGCAATGGTTTGCAGCTCGGCCGGCATGCGTTGCGCGATATGCACGATCTGCCGCAATGGCCGCGTCAGACGGCGGCTCAGCAGCAAGGCGTAGAATACGACCAATACCAGGACGATGGCGCTGCTGCCCATGCCGTACAGCAGCAGGCGCCGATTGGCAGTGAGGTCACGGCTCAGGTCAAGTCCGGTAAGCAGGAAACAGTTCTTCTCATCATGGAACGGCAAGGCCATTTTGCTCGCGAAAACGGCCGGATTGTCCGACCGGACCAATCCCCCGAAGGACCGCGTCCGGGCGCTTTGGACCAGCGGCAGCAAAAACTCCGAGTCGTTGCTGCGGGATTGCACCGTGCCGAAACCGACCAGCAGGCTGTTGGTGAAGGCTGGTCCCAGTCGCAGGGTTTTGCCCGTAAACAGAACGCCGATGACCCGGGTTCCCGAAAGGATCGGCGTGTAGGTCATCATCGCCAGCCGGGAAGGTTTTCCCTTGTCCGCCATGTCGGAGAAAAAGGCAAGAGGCTCGCGGGTAATGGCCCGGTTCAGATAGCTGGCCAGGCGATCCGGATTGTGCTGCGGCAGTTGTCCGATGGCGGCTACCGGCACCGCCTCGGGGGTGAAAACCGCGAGGCAGGCAAGGTCGTTCTGTTCGCGCAGCAGGTCGAGATAGGCCTTGAGCTGGAAGGAAACATCCAGCTTCAGCGGAATAATGAGCTGGTTGTCGGATGCGATGCGCAGGCTTTGCTCACGGAAGTTGTCCAGCTGGGCGATGAACAGCCCACGGTGAATCTGTTCCAGTTGCTGCAGCTTGGTATGCCCGTTCTGCAGAATATGATTGGTCGTTACGCGACCGAAGATCAGAAACCCTATCAGGGTGATCAGCATCGGCATCGGCAGGATGGCCAGCAGCAGTTTGCAGGTCAGGGATTTGCGAAAAACTATTTTTTGCATGGTGTTCCCTTGGCTCCCGCGGAAGCAGAACCGGATGTTTTCAGCAGCGGCATGCTGGTATAGAGTTCCGCGCTTGTCAGCAGCGTGTGCGGGATTTCGATGCCCAGCATGGCGGCCCGCCGGGTGTTGAAGGTGATGACGGAGCGCTCGGCCGATTCGATGGGCAGGGTTCGGATGTCGTGGTGTTGCAGCAGCTTGACCCCCATGTTGCCGGCCTGTTGCCCCATGGCGGCGAAATCAACGGAGGCGCCGCCGAACAGCCCGAGTTGCGCAAAGGAAAAATTCAGGGGAATGCCTGGCTTGCGACAGTGGCGCAGGTAGGTGCGCAGGGTTTCGTGAGGGCCGATACTCTGGTTGTTTTTATTCTTGATGCTCAACACCAGCGGATACACCGCCTGCACTTCCGGACTGGCGTTGATCGCGTGGATCTCCCGAAGGTATTCCTGCATGGTGGCGACGCTGCGTATGCTCAGCCGGATGCCGTTTGCGGCACCGCGCATTTCGATCTGCAGCTGTTTGCGAATCGCCTGGCCGGTCGGAGTCCGGTCAAGCAGGGCTACGACGTGGCGAAGATCCGGCATCGCTTCCCGCATGACGTTCAGGGCCGCCTGCAGATGCAGCTTTTCGTAAACCCCGGTGACATTGCGCACCGGCAGGCCCTGCCGGTCCAGGAAGGGAACGGCGCGGTGGTAATCCCGAGGCTGCCCGTTCAAGCCGGAAAACACCACGGGAAACGGTTGCCCGACCAGTTGCAGCCCCACTTCCCGAAACGCGTTATCGTCCAGCGTAAAGACCAGTTGCGGGGCAAAGGCGCGGATTTTTTTCAAAACCCGTGCGGCTTCGGTGCGCATGCGCCCGGGGCTGCTGTTGACGGTCTTGGTGTTCATGTAGTGGACGCGGACATCAAGCCGCTTTCCAAAACGGTGCCGCAGAACCTCCCTTATCCCGATTTCCTGCGGGATGCCACAGACATCATCGTTACCGTAGCTCTGGACGATGAAAACCCTGAGCCTGTCGCTGGATTCGAGCCTGGTGGGTGCGATGATGCGGATGCCGGGCAGCAGCCAGTCCATAACGTCGAGCTGAGTCTCGCTCGCACTTGTGCCCCTGGCAACACGAAGCTGGCCGGAGGCATCGTGGATGGGACCGGAAAATACCTGCAGGCGGCCTTCCTTGAGGGCTTTTTCCCGGGCTTTGACCTGCTGCACCACTTTCACCGGCACCAGCGGACTGATGGTGCCCAGAGCGGTGACGCCGGTTTCCAGTCCCTGGTATCTGGAACCGGGGGGGAGGGTTCCGGCTTGCAGGGCGCGAATCGCTTCGGCATAAAAAACCGACCAGTCATAAATGGCGGAGGTCAGTAGCCGCTCCGAGGCGTACCGGGACAGGTCGGTGGCGTAGCCAATGGCGAACATGCCGTGGTCCATGGCGACCTGCATCGGAGAAGGGTGGCGGATGCCGTTGAAGTACACGTCCACGCCGTTGCCTGAGAATTTTCTGACGAGGCGGGCGGCCTGCTCGGGAGGGCCGTCGCACCAGGCGGCCTCCACGGCGATGGCGGGCCGTACCGAGCGGGCGCCGAGGACAAAGGCGTTAAGGGCGCGTACCGCGGCAGGATCGGCCGCTTCCCCAAGAAAACCGAGACGCTGTCTGACCGACATGCTGGCGGCGAGGATGCCGGAAAGATAGGCCGGCTGGTGTATTTTCCCGCCATAGCTGATGACGTTGGGGGCGCGGTAGCGGCCGCCGCACACAAAAAACATGACCTCGGGATGTTGGCCGGCCAGGCGGGCCGCCGCCGCGGAAAATCCGGCGTCCGTCGCAAACAGGGCCCTGACCCCCTGCCGGATCAGGTTTTCCATGACATCGGGTGCATCTTCCCGCGAAACACTGGCCAGTGCCAGGGTTTTGACGGAGGGAAAGGCGCGGCCGAGCTTCAGGCGGGCCAGTTCATGGGCATGATTCCATCCACCGTCGCCGACCGGGCTGTTGTACAAAAAAGCGACTTTCAAGGGGCCGCCTGCCTGGCAGGGCAGCGGTGCGGTGCCAAGGGCGATCATGCATGCCAGCAGCACAACGGCCAGGATTGTCGGCCGGCTGCCCCTTGGGGCGAAGGATGTCGAGGGGCATCGGGTTTTTGCCGGAAGGGGGGCGCGATATCGCATTGTCATTGCAGGTACCTCCACAAAAGTGACCGTGACGGTCAAGACTTCAGGTCTTTCGGCAAAACCGCAAGCCAGGCGCGCGGGCCGGTTTCTCAGACTGCGAATATTCAGGGTGTGTCGGGACCGGGGCGTGACAGCCACCCGGGACAGGGATGCAAAAATGGGGCCGCGGGCGGTCCCCGCGAGGGATGTGCGGGAAGCGGCGGTCGGCACCGGGGATCCGGCAAAACGGTTGCCCGTCACAGGGGGCTATGCTACCCTGTGATACCTGCGGATAAAATGGAATCGGGAGACGAAATGGGGAAGAACACGGGCCAGAAGGAACGTCTTGACAAGCTGCTGGTGGTGCGCGGCATGGCGCAATCCCGCGAACGCGCACGAGCCCTGATTCTTGCCGGCCAGGTTGTGGTGGATCACCACACCATCGACAAGGCCGGCGCCCAGGTATCCACAGATGTGTCCCTGCGCCTCAAAGGTGAGGACATCCCGTATGTGTCCCGCGGCGGACTCAAACTCGAAAAAGCCTTGGAGACGTTTGCCATCGATGTGTCGGACAAGGTCGCCATGGATGTCGGTGCATCCACCGGCGGGTTTACCGACTGCCTTCTGCAGCGCGGTGCACTGCGGGTGTATGCGGTGGATGTCGGCTATGGACAACTGGCCTGGTCGCTGCGTCAGGACAGCCGTGTCATCAATCTGGAGCGCACCAATATCCGGCATTTGCGGCCCGAGGCCCTGTCCGAACGGCCTGTCCTGGCGGTGATCGATGCCTCGTTCATATCCCTGGACAAGGTGTTGCCCGCGACCCTGGCGCTGTTGGCCGATCGGGCCGAGGTGGTGGCCCTGATCAAACCCCAGTTCGAGGTCGGACGGGGCGCGGTCGGCAAGGGGGGGGTGGTCCGGGATGCCGGCCAGCATCAGGCGGTGGTCGAGCGTATTGCGCAGTTGGCCGAAACCCTTGACTGCCAGGTGCTGGGGATAACGGAAAGCCCCATTCTGGGACCCAAGGGCAATCGCGAGTTTCTGATTTATCTGCGCAAGGGGGCAGACGCGTGAACCGTGTCTGTTTTGTCGGCGCCGGACCCGGCGATCCGATGTTGCTCACCCTGCGAGGGGCGGCCCTTCTGAAACGCTGCCGGGCGGTGTTTACTTTCCCGCCCCTGGATCAAAGCTTTGCAGGCCTGATCGGCGACCGGCCGGTTTTCGATCCCTTCGATTTTGGTTTTGACGATCTTTTGGCGCGGCTCGATATGCTGCTGACAGAAGGCGATGTGGTTTTCCTGCAGCCGGGGGATCTGACTTTTTTTTCGCCATTTCAGGCGTTGATCGAAGCGCTTGGCGACAGGGCCGAGGTGGTACCCGGCGTCGGCGTCGCCAATGCCGCATCGGCCCTTCTGAAAAGGACCCTGAACCTGTCCGGTTCCTGCACCCGCACGATCCTGGTTTCAACGCGGGCACTGGCCGAAAGTCCCGGGGCGCCGTCCCTGGAGGATGTGGCACGGCCGGGCGTGACGCTGCTGATCTACATGAATCATTACCCTCTGGCGGAGCTTGTCGCACGGCTGCGTAGCGGTTATGGCTGCAATCAGCCCGTGGCACTGGTTCACAGGGTCAGTTTGCCGGGGCAGCGCCTGCTGATCGGCACGCTTGACGATATCGCCGGCAAGGCGCAGCAATGTCCCTTTTGGGGGCCGCAGGGGCGGGCTGATTTGACCCTGATCATCACCGGCGAAGCGCTTGGCGCCCGAGCCGATCGCGGATGGTGGGACAAGCGCCGGGAAGGTGGGCACCGCCACCGCCCCGTTTAAGCTGTCGCGATTTGACCTTTTCATCCTGCCGACACGATGGATATGATACGTATTTCGTACACTGCCGATCTGCATTTCGGATATGGTTTTCACGCGTGGCAAGAACCTGCGACCGGCAGATGCGATGACCAGCCGGCCGGCCGGCTGCTGCGCAGGGTGGGATCCCGAAAAGCGGGCCACGCCGGAATCGAACGACGGCGACCGGAAGCCGTGCTGCGGGCAATCCGGATTCGCCTGCAATCCTCGCATGGAGACGCCTTATGATGCTGCTGCGGCTTGAACTGCAGGCCTTCGGATGCTTTGTGGATGAAGCCATTGATTTCGCACCCGGCATGAACCTGGTGTCAGGCCCCAATGAATCCGGCAAATCCACTCTGGCGCAGGCGGTCCCGTCGGTGCTGTTCGGTGCCCCCGATGTGGCGCGAATCATGCCCTGGGAGCGTCCCGGAATGTGCCGGGCGGCAGTGGTTCTGACGTCTGGCGAACGGCGCATCAGGGTGACTCGGGATTTTGTGTCCGGCAAGGTGCAGTGGTTCGAAGGGACTCTGGACAGCGAGCTGCAACAGAAGTTCTGCGGTTTTCCGGAGGCTGCGGACGCCGTGGCGGATCGGGCAGCCTATCTGGCTTGCCTGCGGGACGGCCTGGGACTGTGTCAGCGTGAATTTCTCGAAGCGATGTTGTATCGGGACACCTTTAACGGGGTTGGCGGCCTGCCGACGGACCATCTGGAGATTTGTCTGTCTGATGGGGGTGCGGGCGCCATGCAGGAGCGCCTGAAAGACCTGCAGGCCGAATACCTGGCGCTTTCCAGCGCCAATCCCTGGGGATTGCCCTGCGCCGGAGACGGACAGCTGGAGGTTATCGCCCGGCAGTTGGGCGAACTCGAACAGGAATGGTTTGCCCTGCAGGACACTATCCGGGGTCTTCAGAACAGCGAGGCCGCGCGGGAAGGTGGCGAAACGGTGTCGGACCAGGACATCGTGACGCAAGGCGAGGTGGCCACGGATTGTTCGCGCTCCGCGGAGGCTTTCAGCCAGACGGCTGCTACGCCGCTGCTTGCGGAGCACGGAGTTCAAGGCGACCTGAACGATCAGCGTGCCGCCCTGGAGGCTGAACTGGCAAAAACCGGTTTGCCCCGGCACATGCCATGCGAGCTTTCCGAGTTGCTGATTGCTCACGGGGAATTGCGTCAGGCGATGGCGGAGCAGAAACGCGCCCTTGGCGCGCGTCAGGAGGAGCGCCGCCGCTGCCGCATGCCATCCCGGAAAGGACCGGGGATTCAGCTCGCGGGGGTCTGGGCCGCGGCGCTGTTCTGGGCGCGGCTGCAATCGGGATGGCTGGCTGCCGGCAGCGGCCTGCTGGCAACCGCGGCGGTGGTCGGCTGGCACTTCCGGAAGTGTTTGCAGGTTCGCGAAGCCGGACGGCAGAGCGACCGGCAGATTGACGCCCTGGAACAAGGGGTAGGTGAACTCCAGGAACAGCTCAACGTCCTGAACGAACGCCTTGAGCAGCTCGGCTTTGCACTGTCGCCGGTGGACATGGTGCGTCTGCAGAAAAATCTTCCACGCCATCAGCAATTGCTGGAACAATTGCGCAGCCTCGATACAGCGCCAGCCGTAACCGGCCATCCGGATGCCGCATCTTCCGGTCCCGCCGAAACCCATGGTACCGGTGATGCGTGTTTGGCAAGCGGTGCGGCAATCTCCGGCACAGTCAGCGCCGAAGCCTGCCCGCAACAAAGTGAGGACCCTCCGTCCGCTCAACAAAACCCTTCCGGTCTTGACGAACTGCTCGACGCCCGGTCGCGCATCGAAGCCCGGGGCGAAGCACTGCGGCTCCGGGAAACACAGCTCAAACAGCGCAGGGAGACTCTTCGGACAGCCTGCGATCAGCTGCGCGAGGCTCTTGCCGAACCGACCTCTGTCGACAGGGATGCCTTCGCAAGTCTGCTCGCCCGATTGCTCTCAGGCTTGACCGGCGGCGCCATCGAGCAGGTACGGGTTACGGAGGATTACCAGCTGCAACTGCCCGGCCCGAATGGCAACTGGCTGTCCCAGGAGCGTTTCGGCAGCGCCACCCGGATGCTGCTGCAACTGGCATCCTGCATGGCGTTGAACGGCCTGCGCGACGAACCTTTGCGCCTGCCGCTGTTACTCGATGAACCGCTTGGCAATCTGGACAAAAAACGCCGCGGCCAGGCGTTGAAGGTTCTGGAGCAATACACGGCCGGTCAGCAGGTTATCTTATTCAGTCATGACGAAGGCTTGCGCCGAAGGGCCATGCGCGAGGGGTGGCATCTGCTGTCCCTGGGCGGCGAGGGGCTCAAGGTTGCGGCCGGTGGCGAGGAGAAACACAACGATGGCGGACAACTGTCTTTTCTGTAAAATCATAGCCGGTGAGATTCCGGGAACGTTCATTTATCAGGACGACCGGTTGGTGGTGCTGCAGGATATCGCTCCGCAGTCTCCCCATCATTACCTGATCATTCCGCGCAAGCATATTCGCACCACCCTGGACCTTGCGGCGGAGGATAACGATCTTGTCGGTCATGTCTACCAGGTGGCCGCCCGGCTGGCCGAACAGCATGGTTTTGCCGAGGGCGGCTTCCGCGTTGTCAACAATTGCAATGAAGGTGCCGGTCAGACCGTCTGGCATCTTCATTTTCATCTGCTTGGCGGCCGTATTCTGACCTGGCCTCCGGGGTAGGTGCCATTCACGGCGGCTATTCACCGATCAGAACTTGCCCCTGGTCGTTTCGGCCCTGGCGGTTTTTTGGCATTCGGCCTGGCGCTGGCATTGCAGACACAGCCGGGTAAACGGCAGCACATCCAGCCGTGCATGCTCGATGGCCTTGCCGCAGCTTTCACAGCTGCCGTAGCTGCCATCGCGCAGGCGTTGCAGCGCGTCATCGATGGCCAGCACTTCCTCGCGCGCCGCGTCGCCGAGCAGGTGCAGGTAGTCCTGGAGACTGTCGGTCAGCCCCTGATCCGCCGTATCCGCAACCCCATTATCGAGCAGGGCGGCGGCGTCGGCGTGTTGGCGACGACAGGCATCCAGTCGCTCCTCGCGCAGGGCCAGCAGCTTTTTGCGGATGTTCTCCGTGTGTTCCTGAGTCATGGCGTTCTCCTTGGGGTAGTGCTGATCCGGAAACTCCGGATGGATACAACGTAATTTTCAGATGGAAGTTTTCGGTGGAAACGGTATCGCCGAGGGATCTTCCTAAACAGTAAACCGGTTGGTCCGGAAGTCAAAAAACATCTTCGGTCAGCGCGCCGGTCCGGCGGTCTGTGCCGAGGCCGTAAGGCCACCTGCCGTGGAGGGTGTGTGCCAGAAAACAAGAAAAAAGAACGACGCATGGTCAACGAAATCCTCGAACTTCTGGTGACCCACTACGGAGGCGGGTTGAGCGAAGAGGAACTCGACCGGGGAATCGTGGATTTTCAGCACGCCATTGCCATCGCATCGAAAGCTCACGAGGGGCAGTATCGCAAATCCGGCGAGCCTTTTTTCATTCATCCGCTGCGGGTGGCCCATGAGGCCGCGCGTCACTGGATGGATTTCTCCTCGGTGATCGCCGCCCTCCTGCACGACGTGGTGGAAGATACGCCCATGACCCTTGCCGAGGTGGAGGAAGCCTTTGGCGGGGAAGTGGCACGGCTCGTCAATGGGCTGACCAAGGTTTCGTCGGAAAAGCTAAGTCGCGAGGCGCTCAAGACCGAAACCTACCGCAAGCAGTTGCTGCTGGCCATCGAGGATGTGCGGGTTCTGTGCCTGAAATTCTGGGACCGCATGGACAATCTGCAGACCATTTACGCTCTCGATCCCAGCAAACAGGCTCTTATCGCCAAGGAAACCCGCGCTGTCTACGTGCCCCTGGCCAGGCATCTCGGCATGGGGTATGTCGCTTCCCACATGGAAGCCCTTTCCCTGAACATCCTCTACCCCGCCCGGGCCAACCGCTATCGGCGGGTCGTGCAGGTGCTGCGCACTCAGGTTGAACCGCAGTTGCGGAAAATTCGCGCCAGTTTTCGCCAGGCCTTCGAGCACTACCGGCTCGCTCCGACGATGAAGGACCGCTGGCGGCCTTTTTCCATCGACGCCACCCGGACCATGGGACGCGGCATATCGTCTCTCTACACCCTGGAGATCCATGTGGCGCGTACCATGGATGCCTATCTGGCCCTGGGTGTCGTGCACGAACTCTGCAACGCCATTCCCGGCAAGTTGCGCGACCATCTCACCATCCCGTCTCCGTTTGGCTATCAGGCCCTGAAAACCACCGTTCAGGCTGGCGAAATCCGGCTGCGGGTCGAAATCACCACTCACAAGCTGGCCCGTTTTAACGAATCAGGGGTATTGACGCCAGGTTTTGAATTCCGCAGGGAGAACTTCCGGGAGCTGATGAAATCCCTGCTGGAAGGCGAGGCGGCCTTCGATACCGAGAGCCTGCGCCTGGCGGCGTCCACGATCCAGGTCTATACCCCCAGGGGGGATATCTGCACCCTGCCTGCCGGCAGCAGCGCCCTCGATTTTGCCTTTGCCATTCATGAAAAAGTCGGTCTGTTCGCATGGCGGGCGCGCGTCAACGGTCAGACCCGGCAGCTCAAATCGCGGCTGATGGACGGCGATCAGGTTGAAATCGAGCGGGGCATGAATCCCAAAGTGTTGCCCAAATGGCTGGAGTGGTGCATCACGCCCCGCGCTCATAATCATATCCGTCGCTATCTGCGCACCCGGGTTCAGGACGGCGAATTTTAGGGGGCTGAGGAAGGCGTGGCTTTTGAGTCGGCGGCATGCAACAAGGCCCCGTGGCGTGAGCTTCGGGGCCCTGGTTTTATGCTTCCTGCTGTTTGGTTGCCTGCACGTGGGGTTTTTTGGCGGGGCGGCTGGCATGGATCAGGATTTTCTGGTCGGTAAAGCTCTCCACCTCGCCGGCGAAGGTTTCCACCTGGAAAAAATCCTGGATTTTGGCGGATGCTTCGATAAACAGCTTATTGAGTTTCTGCACCCGGTCGCGGTTGAGGCCGGTGCGCCGCGCCCATTCCTGAAAATCGTGGGTCTTGGGCAGGACCTTGATGTCGTGCAGGATAAAATCGGCGGCTTCCACCATCTGCGTCCATTCCTGTCTGGAGTAGGAGCGCACATGGGTGGGGTCCCGCATCTGCTCGTAGGCATGCATGAATTCGGCGATTTCCGGGTCATCCGGCAGCAGCGTATCGATGATGGCCATGCGGCCGCCGCGGCGCAGTACCCGGTGGAATTCGGCCAGCGCGCGCGGCACGTCCGGGAAGTGGTGAGGGGCGATGCGGCAGGTCAGCAAGGTAAACGCCCCGGCCGGAAACGGCAGGTCCTCGGCGTCGGCTTCCCGGAAGGTGACATTTTCCACGCCGCCGTCTTCGCTGATGAATTCCTGCGCGCGCTTCAGCATCTGCATCGCCAGATCGGAGGCCACGACGCTGCGCACCATGGGGGCAAAGAACAGGGCCGTGTGGCCGCCGCCGCAGGCCACGTCGAGCAGAATGTCATCCTGCGTGGGCTTGAGCAGGCGCGCGGCCTCTTCCAGATCCTCACCGTGGGCGAATCCGGGACTCTGCACATAGCTTTCCGCCGTGCGGCTGAACTGCTCCCTGACTTTATCCTTGAAATTCTTGGACATTCATTTCTCCTGGAATGAATCGATTATAGCACCCTTGCAGGAGCTTGTCCCGGTTGAAAGCCATCCACAGGCCTGCCCACATGGATCAGGGAGGATAGCATGAATGGCAAGGCTTTGGGAAGTAGCGGAATGTGCATCCCGGGGTGTTTTCCCGGATGAGCGCCGGATCAGTTTTCCTCTCCGTTCTCTTCCATCGTGAGCGCCGCCGCATCGAGCCATGCAACGATATCGCGCAGCACATCCAGGTGTTCCGGCGGCATGTCATCCATCTCCTCCAGCGCCGCGTTCAGCCGGCGTGCCGCCGACAGGGCCTGCCTGAACAGGCGTTGCTGTTGCATCCGGTCGGAATGGGGCTGCGGGGCGAGGCTCTTGAAGCATTTGACAGCCGTCGGATGACTGCGTTCCTGTTCGATGACAGTCTGTCGCAAGGTTGCGTAGTCTTCCTCGGAAAAAGACTGCTCCTCGCGCGCCTGCCGCAGCAGATCGATGCTGCGGTAGTCAGGTACCGATTGCAGGGGGGAGCCCTCGGCCAGCAGGTGGGGCTCTTCGCGGCTTATGAAGCGATATGCCTGGGTCAGCTTCTGCGCTGTTGGTTTGCGGATACGGATTTCCTTCTGACAGTATTCCTCAAAGGAATCATAGCCCCAACTCCGGTACAGGGACGCCTGGCTGACCTTGAGAAGCTCTTCTCCAAGTTCGACCCAGGACGATTTGAAGCGGCGGGCCACATCGAGCACCCGGTAGCGATCGGAGCCGGGTTCGAGATGTTCCATAAGGGTTTCGATATGCGACTCTGCGGCGGTTTTGGGTGTTTCGTTCATCGATTCTACCTCTATCGCAAAACCTTCTGGCTTGAGAAGGCAATGGCGGTTAGAATAAAGCTTTTTGAGTGGCGTTTCCAGCCGGAAACCCGGCTTATGTCAAAGGATCTGATCGCATGCAAAAATCCGCTTTCATCGTTGGCCCCCAGACGGCGCAGATGCTGCAGCTCGGCCATCCCTGGGTGATTGCCGATCGTTATACCCAGCAATGGCCCAAGGCCCCCGCCGGTCAAATCATCCAGCTTGCCGACGAGACGGGACGGCAGCTGGCCACTGCCCTGCTCGATCCCGACGACCGGGTGGTGGCGCGGGTGCTGGATTTTTCTCCCATGGACCTGACTCCCGACTGGATCCAGGGCCGGGTCCGGCAGGCCCTCGATCTGCGGCGCCGCCATCTCGACCTGGGCGATACCAGCGCCTGGCGCCTGATCAACGGTGAAGGGGATTTTCTGCCTGGCCTTACCGTGGACTGTTATGGCGATTACCTGATGATTCAGCTGTTCAGCCGTGCCTGGCGTCCGCATTTGCCGATGCTGGTAACGGTATTGCAGAAACTGCTGGAGCCGGCCGGCATTTATGAAAAATTCCGCCCTCAGCAGACCCGCAGTCTGGCCGACCGGTCGAAAAAAATGAGCCGCCTGTTGTGCGGTCGGGCCGTAGCCGGCCGGCTGACGGTGCGGGAGAACGGCCTCAATCTGCTGGTGGATATGGAAGAGGGACTCAACACCGGCCTTTTCGGGGACCAGCGGGAAAATCGGCGGGATCTGATGAAACGGGCGGCAGGTGCCAGGGTGCTGAACCTGTTCGCCTACACCGGCGCCTTTTCGGTGGCCGCGGCTGCCGCCGGCGCCGTCAAGGTCACCAGCGTCGATGCCTCCGTCGCTTACCTGGACTGGGCGCGGGATAACTTCGCGGCCAACCGCCTCAACCCGAAACGACATGAATTTCTGGCCGGAGACTGCCGTCAGGTGCTGCAGGAACTGCGCCGCGGCGGTCGTGGGTTCGACCTGATCATCATGGACCCGCCGAGTTTTTCCACCGTCGGCAAGAGCCGCTTCACCACCAGCGGCGGCACCGCGGAGCTGGTTGCCGAGGCTATGCCGTTGCTGGAGGATGGCGGATTGCTGATCACGTCTTCCAACCACCAGAAGGTCGACCTCGCCGATTATCTCAAGGAACTGCGACGTGGCGCCCTGGCGGCGGGTGGCAGCCTGAAAGTGATCGGCAACTTCGGTCAGGCCGGCGATTATCCCTACCCGGTGACGTTTCCCGAGGGGCGCTACCTGAAATATCTGGTCAGCGTCAAAGGCTGTTCGCCAGGGACTCACTTCTGATGTATGCAGCCCGTGGCTTGCCCGGATTCCATGAATCCGGGCGGTTCCGCGGTTTATTCGAGAATGGTGATGCGTTCGATCATCACCGGCTCAACGGGTACGTCGCGGTGGCCGTTACGGCTGCCGGTGGCTACCCCGGCAATGGCGTCGACGGTTTCCATCCCTTCCAGGACCCGGCCAAAGACGGCATAACCGAAGGCTGACGGTGTCGGCGCCTGGTGATTGAGAAAATCGTTGTCCACGACATTGATGAAAAACTGGCAGGTAGCGCTGTCGACGATCTGGGTGCGGGCCATGGCGATGGTGCCGCGTTTGTTGGCAAGACCGTTGTCCGCTTCATTTTTGATCGGGTCCCGCGTCGCCTTGTTTTCCATGTCGGCGGTCAGTCCCCCGCCCTGGATCATAAAGCCGGGAATGACGCGGTGGAAAATCGTGTTTTCATAAAACCCGCTGTTGACATAATCGAGAAAATTCGCCGTGGTGATGGGCGCTTTTTCCATGTCGAGTTCGATGGTTAGGTTTCCCATGCTGGTCTCGATGCGGGCCATGGTTTTGATGGGCGTCATAAGGCATTCTCCTGTAATGATTTTTGCGTTTTCCGGCACAAAGTGCGCGGGAGGCTGGTTGTATAACACTCCCGTGGATATTTTTCAAGATGGCGGCGGTTCCCTGTGCAGCAAAGCTGTTGCATCCTGGCGCTGATGAAAGGGCGATGAAATGCATGGTGTAATCAAAACGGTATTGCTGGCAAGTTTACTGTGGTTTGTATCCATGCCGATGCCCGCGGTCGTTCATGCCTTGACCGCAGCGGATGACACCCCGCAGGTGACGCTTGCGGGTGCGGCATGCCACTATCATGTCCGCGCGGGCGATCTGGCCGAAGCGCTGGGACTTTCCCGACAGGTGGATAAACACAGGACCTTAAAGGAGCTGGGGATTGGCACCCGGGATCTTGAGACGGCGCTGAAGTCCGTTGCCATCGGCGAAACAGAACCGCGGCGCGCCATGCATCGCGGTGCGGGCAGGGGCCTGGGCGGCGGCGCGGGCCGCGGTTATGGTGCTGCCGGACAAAACGGGACGCAAGGGCATCAGGAACGGCAGGTGGTGAGAGATGCTTATTGCTACCTGTTGTGGCCGGTGCTGCTCGGCGGCATGCTTTGGTGGCTGTTGCGCGGCGGGAGGTTCGAGGACGGCAGGCTCCTGCCGGTGACGAAGCGCTATGCACCCCTGGCAGGCCGTGCAACCCTGCTTCTGGTGGTGCTGTTTTTCGGTTTCGCCAGTGGCAAGTCACCGAATCCCATGGAAGCTCTGGTGAAGTATTTCAAGGCTCTGGCAGGGTTTTACGAAGGGGCCTGGAAATATTTCGGCGTCCTGATGTTTTTTACCCTGCTGTCCATTGTTGGAAACAAGCTGATATGCGGATGGGGCTGTCCCCTGGGTGCGTTGCAGGAACTTCTCTACGATCTGCCGTTGGTACGTCGCCGCAACAGGCTGCGTTTGCCCTTCAGGTGGACAATGCTGCTGAGAACCCTGCTTTTCGGCGGTTTTCTGGTGTTTACTTTCGGTCTGTTCGGTCGCAAATGGGTACTATACCACGGCATCAATCCCTTCAATCTGTTCGGTTTCGAGTTCGACTTGTTGTCCATCGGCGCGGTGGTGGTGGCGGTTTTGCTGCTGGCGCCGGCTGTCTATCGTCCCTTCTGCCAGTTGGTGTGTCCTTTCGGCTGGTATGCCTGGTTTTTTGAAAAAGCCAGTCTGACCGGCATCCGCATCGATCATGACCGCTGTATCGGCTGCGGTGCCTGCGATCGGGCCTGCCCGGTGGAAGCGGCGGGGGATCGCCTGTCCGGGAAAAGCTGGCCGGCGGAGTGTTACTCCTGTGCGCGCTGTCTGCGGGTGTGTCCGGTCGATGCCATTGATTACGGTCCGCGCTGGCGGCAAAAGAGCGAACCCTCCGGGGAGTGAGTCACAAAAATGCGCCTCGGCCGGCTGTCGACAGGGCTATCCCTTCCGATAACCCGGCTGGTTTTCCTGCGCCTTCCGCATCAGCTCGCTGCGCAGGCGATGCAGCGCAGCGCTCATGGCGACTTTGTAGACATGGGGATTGGTCAGGCGGGTCGTGCCTTTGGGAAGCCTGAGCATCTGCACGGCACAGCGGTCGGCCATGACCTCCAGGCCGGGAGCGGGAGACAGGATGCGTCCCGCACGCATCACCACCTGGCGTACTTCCTCGAAATTGACCTCGGTGGGGATTTTCTTGCTGCGGGACGGGTTGAGGGGGTCGAAGACGGTTGCGCCGGGCCGGGGCTGCTCATCTTCCAGGCAAATGATGTCGAGAACGTACCCGCCATCGGGCAACACGGCTCGCCAGAGTTTTTTGCGGTCCGGAAGGGTGGCTTTGGCGATATCGCTGGTCACTTTCAGTTTCGGCTGGTGATCGAAACGCACCAGCTTGTAGACGCCGCCGAGGGCGCCGCCGCCTTCCCCGCCACAGGTTGCCAGCTGTGTTCCCACCCCATAGATGTCGACACGGCCGCCTTCGCCCCGGATCGACTGGATGACGGTTTCATCCAGATCGCTGGAGGCGACGATTTTTATATCGGGGAACCCGGCTTCATCGAGCATGCGCCGCGCCTGTTTGCTCAGATAGGCCAGATCTCCGGAGTCCAGCCGGATGCCCTTGACCTCATGTCCTCTGGCGCGCAGTTCGCGGGCGACGATGATGGCGTTGGGCACACCGCTGGCCAGGGTGTCGTAGGTATCCACCAGCAGGATGCACTGTTCGGGAAAACAGTCGGCATAAGCCCGAAAGGCGCCCAGCTCATCGGGGAAGGCCATCACCCAGCTGTGCGCGTGGGTGCCTTTGACCGGAATGCCGAAGACCTGCCCCGCCCAGGTGTTGCTGGTGCTGCGGGCGCCTCCGATATAGGCGGCACGGGCTTCGCTGAGGCCACCGTCGGGGCCGTGCGCGCGGCGCAGACCGAACTCAACCACCACGCCGGGGGCGGCCACGCTGACGATACGGGCGGCCTTGGTGGCTACCAGGGTCTGAAAATTGATGATGTTGAGCAGGGCGGTTTCCACCAGCTGTGCTTCAGCCAGCTCGCCTTCAACTGTCAGCAGCGGTTCGTTGGCGAATACGATGGTGCCTTCCGGCGGGGCGATGACCTTGCCGCGGAACCGGAACTCCCGCAGAAAATCGAGGAATGCCGGTTTGAACATGCCGAGGTTTTGGAGGTAGGCCACATCCTGTGCGGTGAAATGCAGCTGAGACAGGTATTCGAGGGCCGGCTGCAGACCGGCGAAGACGGCGTATCCGCCCTGGTACGGGTTGCGGCGGAAAAACAGGTCGAATACCGCCGTCTGCCGGTGCATGCCTTTTTCGAAGTAGCCGGCCAGCATGGTCAGTTCGTACAGATCGGTCAGCAATGCGGAATAGCGGTAAGCGTCCATGACTCCTCCCTCGCTGCCGGTGTGACGTACGTGATGTCGCTATCAATTATAGCAACTGTTTCAATTATGCTAGTGTCGGCTCAGGGCTGGGCTACCTCGACCATGGCCGGGTGCAGCACCCGGATCAGATCCTGCGGTGCCATGGCTACCAGAAAGCCGCGCTTGCCGCCGTTGATGTAGATGACGGGCAGATCCGCGATGGTTCGCTCCATGTAAACCGGCATGGTCTTGCGGGTGCCGAAGGGAGAGGTGCCGCCCACCTGGTAACCCGAGTGCCGGTCGGCGGTCTGCGGCGCGCAGGGGATGACCTGTTTTGCCCCCAGCAGGCGCGCCAGTCCCCTGGTGGAAACCTCGCGATCGCCGTGCATCAGCACGATGAGCGGTTCTCCGGTTTCGGTTTCGAATATCAGGGTTTTGATCACGGCATGCTCATCCACCCCCAGTTCCCGGGCGCAGACGGCTGTGCCGCCATGGTCCTCATAGGTGTACAGGTGGCCGGTGAAGGTGATGTCGTGTTGCCGCAGCACGCGGATCGCGGGGGTGACGGGGTGCTTTTGCCTGGCCATGGCGGAAGTCCGGGTCAATGGGGGAAGGGAAAGGCGATCTGCAGCAGCAGACTGGCCAGCGTAACGGCGGCGGCCAGCATGGCCAGCCCGGAAAACAGGCCGGTGAGGGCGTTGCGGCCGCGTCCGGTCAGCGGCAGAATCAGTCCGAACGCCGCGCCGCCAAGTGCGCCGCCGAGATGTCCGGCATTGTCCGCGCCCATGATCAGCCCGAAAATGAAGGCAATGGCGGCCCACTGAAACATGAAATTGCGTACGCCGTGGCCGCGGGGACCCAGTCGGTGGAAATAGGCCGCAGCAAAGCCGATCAGTCCGAACAGCGAACCGGAGGCGCCCACCACCGGCACCAGCGGATGCCATGCCAGGCCCAGCAGGGTGGCGGTCAGGGCGGTGAAGGTGTACAGCACGAAGAACCGGGCCGGGCCGATCTGATCTTCGACCAGAGGCCCGACCTGGTAGAGTACCACCATGTTGAAGGCAAGATGTATGAGCCCGCCGTGGGTGTAGGCGTAGGTCAGGCAGCGCCACCATTGGTGGAACAGCAGCACTTCCGGGTTCCAGCGCTGGGCGCCGAAGTACATGAGCAGCCCCGTGGGGGATGCAGGATGGTCCCCAGGCCGAGACCGGCCAGCAGCGCCCGCAGTATCATCCAGGCGAACCAGAGCAGGTTGACGCCGATGATCAGCCGGGAGACGCACACCGGGCTGTAGGGCAGCCGCGGGTCGGAGACATAACCGGACAGGACGCGTTTCCAGCGCTGCAGGCGCCAGTGCCAGTGGAGGCGCGCAAAGGGCAGGACAAGATTATCCATGGTATTCAAAGACAGGGTTCCTTTCTGGGTCGGCTGTCGATACTATGGCAGAAAAGCATTCGCGGTTCAATAACTGACATTTTTTTGCATCAGGGACCAATGGCTATCCACGGACAAATCATCCCGCCGTAACAACGATCCCCGTAAAAGGACAAGGAGACGTATTGATGAGCATGGTATCCATAAATCCTGCCAGCGGTGAGCAGATCGAAACATTTGAGGAATACGATGCCACGAAGGTTATGGACATCATCGAGCGGGTTCATCGGGCATGGCTGGACTGGAGATATGCTTCTTTCGACCAACGCAGTGCAAGATTTCTGCGGATGGCGCGGCATTTGCGGGACCGTTCCGCGGACCTGGCGAGGCTGATGAGCCGGGAAATGGGCAAGCCGGTTGCCGAAGCCCGGGGGGAAGTCGAAAAATGTGCGTGGGTCTGTGAATACTATGCGCAACAGGCCTCTGCCATGCTGGCCGAACAACCTGTTGCCAGCGATGCATCCCGGTCCTGCGTGGCTTATCGTCCGCTGGGGGTGGTGCTGGCCGTGATGCCCTGGAATTTCCCCTTCTGGCAGGTGTTCCGGTTCGCGGCTCCGGCCCTGATGGCCGGCAACGCGGCTATCCTGAAACATTCGTCCAACGTGCCGCGCTGTGCCATGACGATTGAGGAACTGTTTACCGAAACAGGCTTCCCTGCGGATGTTTTCCGGACCTTGCTGGTCGGTTCCAGCGGCGTCGACAGCGTCATCGAGCATCCCCATGTCCGCGCCGTGACCCTGACCGGCAGCGAGCGGGCCGGGCGTAAGGTGGCCGCCAAAGCCGGGCAGATGCTCAAAAAAACGGTTCTGGAGCTGGGGGGAAGCGACCCTTTTATTGTTATGCCCGGCGCCGATCTCCAACAGGCTGCCATGGCCGGGGCCCGGTCCCGCTGCCTGAATTCGGGGCAGAGCTGCATCGCGGCCAAGCGGTTTATCGTGTTCGATGAGGTTTATGATGCATTTCTCGAACATTTCGGGGATGCCATGGCACGGCTGGTGATCGGCGATCCGCTGGACGATGCCACCCAGGTCGGTCCGCAGGCCCGCGGCGATCTGCGCGATGAACTGCATCAGCAGGTACTGACATCCATCGCTGCCGGCGCCCGCCTTTTGCTCGGCGGGCAGCCTCTGGAAGGGCCAGGGTTTTTCTACCCTCCGACCATTCTGGCCGAAGTCGCACCGGGTATGCCCGCTTACGATGAAGAGCTGTTCGGTCCGGTGGCGTCCGTGATCCGGGTGGCCGATGAACAGCAGGCGCTGACGGTGGCCAACGATACCCCCTTCGGCCTGGGCTGCTCGGTTTGGAATCGCGATGCGCGGAAGGCCGAAGCGCTGGCGGCGCGCGTCGAGGCCGGAGCGGTATTCGTCAACGGCATGGTCAAAAGTGATCCGCGACTGCCGTTCGGCGGCGTCAAGGCTTCGGGATACGGGCGGGAACTGGCCCGCTTCGGCATTCAGGAATTCGTCAATGTTCAGACCGTCTGGATCGCCTGAACACGTCGGCAACGAAAATATTGTAAACTTGATAATCACAGCAAGCTTTTGCCATAATGGCTGACAGCTCGATGCGGTAAGGCAGGCCATTGGAAATCGTGCGGATAAGCCGCGATGGCCGCTTTGCCACAGGGGAAAGGTTGACCGGTATTGCGTTTGGCGCTTCGGAAAAGGTGGATTGGAATCGGCTTTTTGGGGCTGGTTTTCGTACTGTGTTCTGTTTGGAGTCGGGCCGATAACAGGCAGCCGGAAGACACCGTCCGGCGGCACCTTCAGCAGATGATCGGGGAGACCGCAGCGGCCGGTGCGGTGGCTGATGCGTTTCTCGACGTGGAGGGGCTACGCATCCCCCTGCATCGGCATCTGCCGGATTTTTACCGGCGCCGCGATTTCAATCCGGCCTGGACCGATGCGCAGGGCCGCGTTTCCGTGGTGGCCTGGCAGTGGCTTGATCGCATCCAGGGGGTTGCGGCCGAGGGCTTGGATCCCCGGGATTATCATGTCGGGGTATTGGCCGCATCACTGGAAGCCGCACACGTCTCACGCGCCTATGAGGTTGACTGCGAGCCGGCGGGCCTGGCACTTATCGACCTGCTGCTGACCGACTCCTTTTTGAAGTATGTTTCCCAATTGTTCCCCAGCGGCGACGACGCGGCAGGGGCGGGGATGGAAGGGGCAAAGGTCGCCGTTGCCGATGCGGTTTCGGTGCTGAACCAGGTGCTGCGAAGACAGCAGGTGGGGGCTGTTCTGGACGCCCTGGCGTCCGAGCGTGCCGGTTACCGGCGCCTGCTGGTCTATCTGGAGCACTATCGTCGTCTGGACCTGGCCGGCGGCTGGCCGGTGCTGGATGACGGTCCGCCCGTGGCTTTGGGGCAGAGGGATTCCCGGTTGCCGGCGCTGCGGAGGGTTCTGGCTCTTGTCGGAGATCTGGATGCCGCTGCGTTGTCTTCCGGTCAGGTCATGGATCGCGTCACGGCGGAAGCCCTGAAGCGGTTTCAGGCGCGGCACGGGTTGCGCCCGGACGGTGTGCTCGGCCAACAGACACTGGCGCAGATCAATGTACCTGTTGTCCGGCGTATCGAACAGATCACCGTCAATCTGGAAAGGGAGCGCTGGCCCGACCGTGACGTCGGAGCTCGCTATCTGCAGGTCGACATTACCGATTTTCACCTGTCGGTATTCGATAGCGGTATTGAAGTCATGCGCATGCCGGTTGTCGTGGGCACCTCGTTTCGTCGCACGCCGGTATTTTCAGCCCTGATGACCTATCTGGTGTTTGCTCCTTACTGGACGGTGCCACCAACCATCCTCCAGCAGGACAAGCTGCCGCTGATCAAGGCCAACCCGAATTATCTGAAGGCCCATCACTACGAAATCGTGGCCTGGGGCAAGGATCCCGACCGCACTATCGATCCGCGGGGGATAAACTGGAAACAGGTGACGGCGGAAACCTTCCCCGGATTGCTGCGGCAGAAGCCGGGCCCCTGGAATCCGTTGGGCAGGGTAAAATTCATGTTCCCCAATGCCTACCATGTGTATCTGCACGATACGCCTTCCCGGCATCTTTTCGAAGAGCAGCAACGTACCTTCAGCTCCGGCTGCATTCGTATTGCCAGGCCTCTGGACCTGGCTGTTTTTCTGCTGGAAGGGCAGCAGGGCTGGAGCAAGGAGCGAGTCGCACGGGAAATGGCCCGGTCCAGGCCCTACACAGTATACCTGGAGCGTCCGCTGCCGGTGCACATCCTGTATCGCACCGCCTGGGTCGATACCCGGGGCCGCCTGCAGTTCCGCAACGATATCTATGAAAAGGACTCGGAGCTGCTTGGCGCGCTACGGCAGCGTTCCGTGCCGTCGGAAAATGACGGCAACGCGCCAGGTCCAAAGAACGATGCGCTCAACAGCGAACAGGACGGGGTCCGCCCGATGGTCAGATGAGGTTTTTGAGCCAGCCAAACGCCAGCAAGGTGCCGGCCGTTGACCCGAGGTTGGAAAACATGAAGACCAGCAGCACGCGGGTGAGGCGGTTTCCCCACCAGCCGCGCAGCGTGGCGATGTCGTCGCCGACGCTTTCAAGATCCTGCACCGTGGGGGCGGCCAGCCAGGCCTGAACCATGCCGCTGACGAATCCCGCGCCGATAGCCGGGTTCAGGGAGGTAAAGGGGGCCGCGACAAATGCGGCCGCAATGGAAAGGGGGTGCCCCAGGGCGACAACCGCTCCCAGCGCGGAGAGGATGCCGTGGGCCAGCAGCCAGGCCACCGCCGCGTCCGCGACAAGAGCCCGATCACCCATGAAAAAGCCCGCGGCGAACAGGACCGCCACCAACGCCGGAATCAGCCAGGGCAGCAGCCGGGATACGGAAGATTTGGGCGGAATTTCTTCCAGGGCCGCCAGTTCCCGTTCCGTCAGGGAGCAGGTGAGGTTTTTACGGATGCCGGGCAGATGCGCGGCGCCGACCACGGCCACGATTCTGTCGCCCGGCGCGTTGGCAATGTGATGCGCCATGAAGCGGTCCCGCTCGTCCACCAGCACCGCCTTGAGATCGGGCAGGCTGTCGCCCATTTCCTGCAACAGCGCGGACAAGGTGTCCTCCTGCCGCAGTCGGGCAAGCTGTTCTTCATCCAGTTGCGGATTTTCGAACATGCCTGTCAAAAGCGCGGAAAACAGCCTGAGCTTTTTGCAGAAGCCGGTGCGACGCCAGGCCCGCAGCAGGGTGGTGCGGATATTGCGGTCGATCAGGCACAACTGCATATGGCGGGTTTCCGCTTCCTCGGCGGCCGCGGCGAGTTCTTCCCCGGGCTTTACGCCGGTGCCGAGCCCCATGCGTTTCTGGAATGATGAAAGGGCCAGGTTGGCCAGCAAATAGGCACCCTGGCCGCGGCGCAGAACCTGCATCAAATTGAGGGAGCGCCAGCGATGAGGATCCTTGAGCGCCTGGTAGCGCTGTTCATCGAGTTCAACGCAGACCGTGTCCGGTTGCTCGGTGGCGATCACCTGGCGGACTGTCGCAACAGAATCCCTTGAAATATGGGCCGTGCCGATCAGAACGATCTGCTTGTCGGCCACATCGATGCGCAATATGTCGGTATCGCTGGATTCGGTGTTCATTGGCGGTTCCTGCACGGGTTGAAAGGAAGTATTTCGCGCTTCGGTACGGGTGCCCAGGGGACACGTTTGCCCCGGGACACTGTTGTCCGGCAAGGGGATCGTTATCGGCGGGATGCGTTCCTGGACCAGTTCCCATCCGGAAACGGCCCTTTTCCGCCGTGGCGGCGTCAATCCGCAGGCTTGCTTGTGCGGCGTACCGATGTACGCCTCCGCGCAACCCCTTGATTTCCTTGCCACAACGAAAAATTTCTCGTTTTCCATATGAAAACTACGCTGTATCCATCCAGAGTTTCCGGATGCGAACAAACTAGAAAGCGCCCGGCTCTTGTCCGCGCGCTTCCTTGATGCAAGCTCTCCACTGCTGCCGTGGGTTCTCAGGCCTCCAAGCGAGTCCTGAACAGGTGGGTATCGCAGAAGGCGCATCAGGCGTCCCAATCCAGGTTGGGCTGGCACACAGCACCTACGTGCTCTCCCCGTTTACAAAATTATACCGCTGGGGCAATCAGAACCTCACCTGCAGAGCAGAGAGCTTTTTCGCAACTTCACTATAGACAAAACCCCCGGCAGTGACAAGGGGGAATTTTTCAGGGTTTCCTTGCGCGATCGGGGACAGCTGGCCCGGAGTTTGCTTCTGGTGTGTTTGGCGCCTGAGTCGCCGGGGAGTACCGTCCCATTCACCTTTAAAAACCGCGGCATGGCTGCGGGCCTGTTTTGCGGATGTTGCCCGGTTACAATTCGCGGGGCAGGTGGGTGGCGTGTCTCTCATTAGATAGTGTTCGTCCGGTGTTGTGAGGTGATCCGTTTACACCGGAATGCGTGCCAGACAGGATATTATGAAGATTCGTACCAAAGTAATCGGCATGGGACTGATGCTGGTCGTGGTGACGGCATTGTCCATCGTGGGGATCGCCATTGACCAGGTGCATATCCTCGATGTCGCCATTCATGGAGAGCTGGAGCGGTTTATCCGCAGTGAAACCCAAAAGGTGGCGGAAAACGTCTATCTGATGTGCCGATCCGTTCAGCAGCAGCAGGATGAGGAACTGGAGCGCAATCTGCAGGTTGCCGCGCGTTTGCTGCGGGATGGCGGTGGGCTGTCTTTTTCCCGGGAAGAAGTCCTCTGGCAGGCTGTCAACCAGTTCGATCACAGCCGCAAAGCTGTCCGGCTGCCGATGGTGTCGGTCGGCGGCTCCTGGCTTGGCATGGATTCTGATCCGCACCGTCGCATGCCGGTGGTCGATACGGTGCAGAATCTTCTGGGGGTTACCTGCACCCTTTTTCAGCGCATCAACGAGCAGGGCGACATGTTGCGCGTAGCCACCACCATTCTTGACAATGATGGCCGGCGGGCATTGGGATCCTACATTCCGCATCGCAATCCGGATGGCCGGTTCAATCCCGTCATTGACGCACTGCTTCGCGGCCAGCCTTACACCGGCAGTTCGTTCGTGGTGAACGACTGGTATGTCACCCGCTACGAACCCCTGTTCGATCCCACCGGCAAAAAACTTGTCGGGGCCTTGTTTGTCGGCTATCTCCAGAAAAGCCTGGCGGGCTTGCGCAGTGCCATTCAGGATATTTCCGTCGGCAGAACCGGCTATGTTTCCATTCTTGGCAGCCAGGGAGGTCAGCGCGGCAAGCTGCTTATCGCACCCCGCAAGGAACAGTCGCAAGAGCCGGGCATAGCTGCTACGGATCGACAGAGTCTGCTCATAACCCAGCGCCTGTTGCAAAAAGCCTCGCGGATGGTCCGCGGGGGCGGCTCGGGAAAGATCCCCGTAACCTTCGAGCATTTTGTCGAGCGGGACACTGGAAACGGGAAGTTCCGGGATAAGCTGGTGGCCGTAACCTATTTCGAACCCTGGGACTGGGTTATTGTGGCCGGCGCCTACAAGGATGATTACGGCGATATTCAGAAAGGATTCGATGCTTCGCTGTCACGGGCTACTTTTCTGATTTTTCTCGTTGCTCTGGGGATCGTACTGTTTTCTCTGCTGGCGGGATTCTACCTCTCCCGCGGCATCGTTCGCCCACTGGAAAAGGCGATCCTGTTGTTCGACTGCATCGGCAAGGGGCGTCTTGACCACCACTTGAAGCTGGATCGCAAGGATGAAATCGGGCAGCTTGCCAAGGCGTTCAACCGCATGATCGACAATCTCAGGGAAGTGACGGCATCCCGTAATGAACTGAATCGGGAAATTATCGAGCGCAGCCGGGTTGAGATGGAACTCCGTGCTACCTCGGCTCAGCGCCGGGAGCTGGAAACGATTGTCAATCACAGCCCGGCCATGGCTCTTTTATGGCGTCTCGGGGAAACCTGGACGCTGGAATTTGTTTCGGACAATATCAGCCAGTTCGGTTACAAGGCCCAGGATTTTGTTTCCAGAGCCGTTCCGATGACCGATCTTGTGCCCGCCGATGATCTGGACAGACTCGCCGCCGGGCTCGATGCCTGCATAAAGCAGGGGCAGGAAGACCGCTTTTCGATGGAATGCCGCGTCATAAAGCACAGCGGCGAGATCTGCTGGGTGGATGCCAGACTGTGGCTGCGCCGTGACGAAAACGGGACGGTCACCCATTTGCAGGGGGTGCTGCTGGATGTCAGCGACCGAAAAAAAGTCGAGGAACAGGTGCGGATGCTGGCCTTTTACGATGCCCTGACCGGCTTGCCCAACCGCGCCCTGTTCATCAACCGCCTCGAACAAAGCCTGGCGCAGGCCACAAGGGATGGCCGGCTGCTGGCGCTGATGTATCTGGATCTTGACCATTTCAAGGCGATCAACGATACCTTCGGCCATGCTGCCGGCGATACGGTGCTGCAGTCTTCGGCTCAACGGATCAATTCCTGCCTGCGGCGCAACGATACGGTGGCGCGACTGGGCGGCGATGAGCTGGTCGTACTGTTGCCCGGTCTGGACGGGCCGGAGCAGGCCGAAACCGTTGCGCAAAAGATCATAAAGGTGATGTCGGCGCCTTTTCAGCTGGAGTCCTTCCAGGTGAGTGTAACGCCAAGCATCGGCATCGTGCTGTTTCCGGAACATGGGAATGTGATGGGAGAACTGCTCAAACGCGCGGATATTGCTTTGTATGCCGCCAAGGAGGGCGGCCGCAACAGGTATGCGCTGTTTTGCCCGGAAATGGAGCAGTCCAGCAAGATCGTCGGCGTCCGCCTGCATGGGCGCGCCGCAAGGCCGCTGGAACCAACGCAATCGAACGGGCCGGCGGAAGGGAATGTCTGAAAGACTCAGTCCGTGCGTTTGTTGACGCGGTAAACGAAGGCCAGGATTTCAGCGACCGCCTGGTAGAGTTCCGGCGGTATTTCCCGCCCCAGCGGAATTTTGCCGAGCACTTCTACAAGATCCGGATCGCGCACCACCTCCACGCCCGCTTCCCGCGCGACCGCCAGAATATTGGCCGCTACGGCGCCCTTGCCACTGGCGACGACCACCGGCGCGCTTTTGCCGTCCTGCTTGTAGGTCAGGGCGACCGCTTTATCGTTTTTCAGCTTGTCGGCCATGCATGCCTCTCAAATTCGCGTGTTGACGAAGCCGCGTATTGCTTCGCCGCATCTGTTTTCGAGTTTTTCTTCGGGGCGCGGGTTGCCGGTGGTGAACAGAATCTCGCGCCGCGACCCCAGATGCAGTGCCTCTTTGAGTTCCGCCGCACAGGCGCGAAGCCGCTCGCTGGCATGTTCCGATTGGCAGGTGAACCGGACCCAGAGGTCGTCCTTTTCCAGCAGCATGTCGACGCGCATCTCACCGAGGTTTTCCAGGTCGAGAAAAAGGCTCAGTTTTTTAGGCGTGGCGGGTTTTTCCCGCGGCGCGTCCACCGGATATTCAATAAGCAGCAAGCCCTGTTGCAGAAATGGCAGCGGCAATGGCAGCAGCGTGACGCCGGGCGTCTCCGACGCAAGATTGAACTGCTGCATCATCCGTAGCCCCTGGGCAAGTTTCGCTGCCCATTCAGCAAGGCTGTCATCCTCTTGACAATCGGCAGGCACGGCCTGTTCGATAGTCTCCATCAGAGAGGTTGACGTCTCCCCCCGCCGCAGCCGTGCCACTCCGAGATTTTGCAGCAACGCGGACAGGGCCGTGCCGTCGGCCGTTGCCGTTTCCAATCCAGCCATGAATGTCTGCAGAGCACCCTGGAAAACCTCGGGCCAGCGCTGTTTGGCGGCATTGCCGTCATTTTGCATCTGGCGCAGAAACGCTGGCAGCTGCCAGCCGGTTTCGAGAAGCTGCAGTGTCGCTCCCGTCGGGCTTGCCTGATTGTGGCCCAGGGCTTGCAGCCGGATCTGAGGCGCGGTTGCCGTGACATGCAGCAAAACCTGCTGTCCTTGCTGTAACGCCAGGGCGCAGCGCGCCGGCACCGCCTGTCCCTGCACATCCAGCAGGACTTGCCCGCCATCGCGAGCCAGAACCGTAGCCTGAAGAATCTGCCCCGGCTTCCAGGCCGGCTGCTGGTGGTCGGGCGACGGCCTGGTCCGGTTGTTTGCCGAGACCGGGGCGATAGTAAAGGTTGTGTCGGTAATTTTCATAGGGTCTCGTCGGCCGACCTGGTTCCAATCTTTAATGCATGCACCGTTTTTTCGTTCCCGCTTCGAAAAAAGTGCTAAAGATCGGATTTTGGTATGCCGATAGATAATTAAACTGGCTGTTATTTTTGCGGGAGATTATTCATGGCGTACACGGCACTGATATTGGGCGACTCTTCGGCGAGCCGGGAAAAGGTTGCGGCATGTCTTGAAGGCACCGGGCTGATCCAACGCAAGCTGTATTGCAAGGACGCGCGACGGGCCATACGCTGGTTGAGCGAATACGATATCGACATCGTGTGCTGCGACTGGCGCTGGCAGGCCCGCGAGGAAATCGCGGACATGGTCGGGGTTCTGCGGCGGCGGCCCGAGTGGCACGATCTGCCGGTATTGCTGTTCACGCGCGGCGACGACCGCGAACTCTGGATGGCGGGGATGGAAATCGGCGTCAGCGAATGCCTGCCTCTGGAACTGGCCATGCAGGAGCATCGTGTCAAGATCCGCTGGCACCTGAAGAACCGCGAGCGTATCCAGGAACTGCACAAGGCCCAGAGCCAACTGGCCCGCATTGCGCTTTCCGACAGCCTGACCGGGCTGTTCAACCGGGCCTATTTCGATGCGAGCATCGGTCAGGAAATCGCGCGATGCGCGCGGCGCAACCTGTCGCTGACGCTGCTTATGGTCGATCTGGACCATTTTAAAACGATCAATGACACCTACGGCCATCTGGCCGGCGACCGGGCCCTGGAAGCGGTGGCTCAGGTGCTCACTGCCCAAAGCCGGACCAGCGACACCGTGTGCCGTTTCGGTGGCGAGGAGTTTGCCATTATCCTTCCTGAAACCAGCGGCGCCAACGCACTGGTGGTGGCCGAGCGGATCCGGAAAAAAATCGCGGCACTGGATGTCGGATTTCCTCTGACCGCCAGCATCGGTGTCGGTTCCGCCAAAGTGACCAATTCCCTGACTCCCGATCACCTGATCGCTGAAGCCGATGGCGCCCTGTATGAGGCCAAACGACGAGGCCGCAACCGGGTTGAATCCTCGGCTCTCAATACCGGTGTGGTATCCGAGTTGCGCCTGTTTCGTGGCTTCAGAGCCGCCGTGGCGACGGCTTGAGGTATGGCGGGACGCGGTTTGCGCAGCGCGGGACGCGAAAACCTGGTCTGTTGACAACAGCAACCGCCGAAGACACCGCAACTGCCAACTGATTACCTGCTGCCCATCATCAGTGCCATCAGCCGGGTTTTTGCCTGCATGCCGCGAAAATGTTCGGCCAGGCAGAACATCGCGATTTTTTCCCTGTCTTCCGATGTGATTCGAACGATTTTAAGGGCCATTTTGCGACCCTTTCTGGTTGCGTTTCCCAGGCTTAAGACCTGCGCTTCGCAATGCAGGGATTCCAGGGTTGTGCCGGGCAGAATCATTTGCAGGCTGAGCAATGTGCCCGTGCGAAGGGTGTCCTCGGTCAGGAAACTCAATCCCTGCTGGCTGAGGCTTACCTGGGTGCGCGCTGGTTGTGGCCGTGCCATTTCGCCAGGTTGGTCTTTCCAGAAGGCCAGATAAATTGCGGTTTCAACACGCAGGTTGCGTCGCTGGTGGTCGTGAACCTCATGCTGCTCGATGCGCAACCGAATCCGGCGCGGATGATCCTGTTTTTCAAGGCTGGCCCGGATGGTATGGAAATGCATCCCCTGATCGCACTGAAGGTGCCATCCGGCGTGCGGGTCCAGCCCTGACACGGGCCAGTCGGAGGGAAACAGCTGCAGGTCGAGCTGGTTTGTGCCGTGCAGCCGGGCCATGCCGTCGAGCTGCAGCGGTTCGCCCTGGGTGGTCGGAACAAGGATCTCGACCAGGTGCCAGTCATGAAGGACGTTCAGTGGCTCGTCGGTCAGTGTCATGGCGTTGACTTCCATCCGGAGTCAATAAAAGTCGCGGGTCCGAACCTTCTCACGCAAAAGTTCGCGCTCCCTGGCAAGACAGAAAGCGACGATCTTGTCGCGATCCTGATTTTCGATCTCGACAAAATGCATGGCGGCGGCCATCTCGCCATTGGGGAGAGTGCTGAAACGCACCACCTGGGCGAGGCATTCGACATTTTCAAGGCATTTGCCGCCATCCAGGCATAGAACCATGGCCAAAAGATCGCCGGTCTGCAGTGGTTCGGCGGCGGGAATGCGGATGCCGCTGCCGCTCAGGTTGACCCTGGCGTTGACCGTATGCGGCTTTTGCGGCATCTCCGAAGCCAGACGGTAATAGCTGAGTTCGACCCGGGTGTCGATGCGGAAATATTGCCGTTCCTGCAGGGCGATCGCCGGCGGTTTGGGTTTGACCAGCAGGTCCGATGCGCCCGGAATGGCCTGAATGCGGGTCAGCAGGCGGTATTCCCGGCCCTGCAGGGTGAACAGTATCTGGCAGATTTCGCGGGGATCGACAAGCTGGCTGAAATCGCGATCATAGGGCAGGGCGATACCGAGGGTCTCGTCGTCCGCGGTGCGGACGGAACCGTCCACGGCGATGGAGCGTTGCCCGTGCAAAGGCAGCAGTATCCTGGCGTCGCGGCCGTCTCGAAAATGGTCCAGTATGGTGCTAAGCATTTCGCTCCAGAGGGTGTCGGCGGGCTGTCTTGCCAGAACGCCTGTGCTGATCGCGACCGCGTAAGCCATGTCAACAGCTCCCGAGGGTGGAATGATGCATGCCCTGGCTGGATGCCCGATAGCCTCCAAGAGCCTTGCGTCCGTTTTTAAGCCGTGCAAGTTCCTCGCCGGTCAGAGCCTGCAGGGTGCGGGCCCGTTGCAGAAGCTCCTGGCAGCGGTGGCAGATCCGGAACATGAGTTGATTCCGGTCATGCAATGCCGCCAGGTGCCGGGGAGTCGGATGCGCGGTTTGCAGCAGGGCCATGAGCTGGTGGTCGGTTTGGCGAGCTTCCTCGTCCAGAGCATGCCATTGTTGCAGCGCTTCCTGCAGGGCGTCGGCTTGCCGTTCCTGCAGCAGCTCTGCCAGCCTGTCGAGTTGTTCCCCGATGGCCCGATATTGCCGCGTCGACTTTTCTACGAGTTTTTCCATGTCCGTGTCAACCCCGTTGCATGAAATCCGGCTTATTTTTCGTTTTTTCGCCTTTCGCGATACCTACAGGCTGGCCTTGAGCGGCTGATAGCCGGCATTCACGGCCGGACTCAGGCGGGATTCGTTGCCCGCAATGACGATCGCTTCCTTCCAGGTGTCCCTCAGATCCGCCAGCATGGCATGTACCGCCTGCAGCTTCTGCCGATCCTTTTTGAGATTGGCCTGGATCATTTCCCGGATCATGTAGTCGTACAGGGCATCGAGATTGGCGGCGATCTCGCCACCGATATTGTGGTCCAGCGTATTGCGGAATTCCATGACGATGGCCATGGCCTTCTGGATGCCGCGGTTTTTCAATTCGATATCGTTGTCATCGATCCCCTGCATGGCCTGAGCGAGAAACCGCAGCGCGCCGTCGTACAGCATGATCATGATCTGTTCCGGGGAGGCGGTGTTTATCTGGTTGTTTTTGTACTGGTTCAGATACGGATTCATGGTTTTTCCTTCCGCTGCCCTCGAGGTCAGGAGTTTAACTGGCTCAACTGCTGAGTCAGGTAGGAACCGGTGCTGTTCAGGTTACTGATCAGCAGTTCCATGGCATCGAACTGAGCGCGCAGTATTTCTTCGCGTTTATCCAGGCGCACTTCCATTTTAAGGATATTTCTTTCGATGGTCTTCAGTGTTCGGTCGGTGCTGGCCTGCCGGGTGGCGGACAGCCCGTCAACGGAATCGGTGGTTGTGTCCAGATAGTTTTTGAATAGTGTGGCGATGCCGTCGACTCCGTCGCTGCCCGCCAGCAGTTTTTCCAGACCGTTCATGTCGCTTGAAATGGTCTCTGTCAGGGCCGTGTCATCGATGGACAACGTGCCGTCCTTCTGTGTTTTCAAGCCAAGCTGGGACATGGTGGTTAACGCGCCGCCGGTGTCAACGGGAGAAGTGAGCATGCGTTGCAGGTTGCGTTTGACGGCCATCATGCCGCTGTCTCTTCCCCAGTCGCTGTCCTTCTGTTCGCTCATGAAATTGATCACGGCATTGTAGGCCGTCACCACATCCTTGATTTTTGTTTTGACCGTCTCGACATCCTCGCTCACAGTCATGAGCGTGGTATCACCGAGGGTGGCATGGGTTTTGTTTACCGTCAGGCTTATCCCCGGGATAGCTTTATCAAAAGTGTTGCTGCCGCTGGTTATCGTAATCCCATCGACCACGATAGAGGCCATCGATTGGGTCTGGGTAGTGCTGAAGGCCAGCGGCTCGTAACCGTTGGCTGTGGCGCCGCCGCTCATCGATGCGGTAAAGGAACTGGAAGCGTCCTCGCCGGTCAGTACCAGGCGATATCCACTACCATCCTGAATGATGCTGGCCGCGACGCCGGTGGCATTGTCGCCGGCGTTGGCGGCATTGATCTTTTCCACCAGGCTATCCAGGGAATCGTTGTCGATGCTGATGTCGGCGCCATTGATGGTCAGCGTTCCGGTGGTGAAATTGGTGTCGCTGCGACTGGCATAGCTGCCGCTGACATCCTTTTGTTGCCGCGCCAGGCTTTTGACCTCGATGTTGTAGCTGCCGGGCAGGGCGCTGGCCATGGCGGAGACGGAGAAATACTCTTCATTGGCGGCTTTCGCGGCATAAGCACGCACCTCGCTGCCAGAATCGATGTCCGCGAATTTTTCCTGCAGCGTCTCCAACTTGGAATTCAGTGTGTTGAAGGCATCCTGACGGCTGCTGAAATATTCCTTGTCCGACTCCAGACGATCCAGCGGTTTCCGCTCGATTTCCATCAGGGCTTCGACAATGCCTTCCGTATCCATGCCACTGGCGAGACCACCGAAATTGATTGTAGACATGGCCTGTTCCTTTGCTGTCAGGTCGTGGTATCGAGCAGTGAGCCGCGCAGGGCGGTGAGTTTCTCGGAGGTGCCCAGCACTTCCTCCGGTGGGATCTGGCGGATCACCTCACCGGAATCGGAGTCGACCAGGCTGATGATCAGCTCCTTGCTCTGTTCGTCGTTTTCAAAGCGCACGCTGTAGATGCCGTCGTCCGTCAGAGCCTTGATTCTGGTCAGGATTTCCTCGGGCGCCACGAGTTTTTCCGCATCAGCCGCTGCCGGCCCGGCTTCGAATTTCTGGCGGTTTTTCTCGATATTTTCGGCCGGCGCCGGCGCCGCTGTCGGGGCGGTGCCGCCTATGGATGTCATTTCTATTTTCACGGTATCCTCCCCGGGATCTTGTTTGACATTGGTAAAAAGGGGCGGCGCCGCCGCCCCTTTTTACGGTTGATGCCCCTGGACTTAACCGAGCAGCGACAGAGCCAGCTGCGGGGTCTGGTTGGCCTGCGCCAGGATCGACACGCCGGCCTGCTGCAGGATGTTCATCTTGGTCATCTCGGAAGTTTCGGTGGCGATGTCCGCATCGACGATGCGGGACCGCGCAGCGGAGAGGTTCTCTGAAACGTTGTTAAGGTTGGCAATGGTCGATTCGAAACGGTTCTGTTTGGCACCGAGGTTGCCGCGCATGGAATCAACTGTTTTGAGGGCACCATCGATTACGTTCATTGCTGTCGAGGTGTCACCTTGGGCCGAGATGCCGGCAGCATCCAAGGTATTGCCGGATCCGTCACTTAACTTGGCGGTGCTTACGGTGCCGATTTCAACGGAGATGACCTCTCCTGCGTTGGCGCCCACCTGAAAAACAGCAGCCTGACCAGTTCCGTAGGTTCCGTCAAGAAGTTTTTCACCGTTGAACTTGGTGGTGCCTACAATGCGATCCAGTTCGTCGCGCAGTTCGCCGAATTCCGAGTCTAGAGCGAGTCGGTCATCGTTGCTGTTGGTGGCGTTGGCCGATTGGACGGACAATTCGCGCATGCGCTGCAGGATGTTGGTCATTTCGCCAAGGGCACCTTCCGCCGTCTGGGCCAGTGAAATGCCGTCGTTGGAGTTACGTACCGCCTGATTCATGCCCCTGATCTGGGAGTTCATCCGGTCGGAGATGGCGAGCCCGGCGGCGTCGTCCTTGGCGCTATTGATGCGCAGGCCTGATGACAGGCGTTGCATCGAGTTAGCCAGAGCGGATTGGGATTTGGACAGGTTCCGTTGTGCGTTCAGGGACTGAACGTTGGTATTAATTGTTAATGCCATGTTTTTTCCTCCATGAAAATGGTTTTTCGGGCTTCCGTGCCCGCTTCTCTCTTTTACTCATTACCGATAAAGAGTTAAAAGTACTTCGGTTGGTTTCACCCCCTTTCCATGGCAATCAAGGGGCTTCGATAAGCCTGCATCGATCATCTGGGTTGTTAGCGAAGATGCTGCCCGTCGCCCAGCAGTGACCCGAGAATTTTGCATGCCTGTTAGTTCAAGCAGAATTAATGCTCCCGGGCAAACCCCGAAACCCTGGTTTGCGGGTTCATGGTTTTTGCCCTTTGAGTTAGTGTGGCCCACAAAGGAGCCACGCCGTTACTCATCGTTACTGAAGCAGGGATAGGGCCAGTTGGGAGCTTTGGTTTGCCTGCGAAAGGATGGATACTCCAGCCTGCTGCAGGATGTTCATTTTGGTCATTTCAGAGGTTTCGGTGGCGATGTCCGCATCGACGATACGGGAGCGCGCGGCGGAGAGGTTCTCCGAAACGTTGTTAAGGTTGGCAATGGTCGATTCGAAACGATTCTGTTTGGCGCCAAGGGTACCGCGCATCGAATCGACTGTTTTAAGAGCACCATCGATGACATTTATTGCTGTAGATGTGTCACCCTGGGCCGAGATGCCGGCAGCATCCAAAGTATTGCCGGATCCGTCACTTAACTTGGCGGTGCTTACGGTGCCGATTCCAACAGAAATGACCTCTCCTGCGTTAGCGCCAACTTGGAAAACTGCGGCATTGGCGTCACCAAAGGTTCCGTTAAGAAGGTTTTCACCGTTGAATTTTGTGGTGCCAACAATGCGATCCAGTTCGTCGCGCAGTTCGCCGAATTCCGAATCCAGAGCGAGTCGGTCATCGTTGCTGTTGGTGGCGTTGGCCGACTGCACGGACAGTTCCCGCATCCGTTGCAGAATGTTGGTCATCTCCCCCAAGGCCCCCTCGGCTGTTTGGGCGAAGGAAATGCCGTCGTTGGCGTTGCGGACCGCCTGATTCATGCCGCGGATCTGTGCCGACATGCGGTCGGAAATGGCCAAACCGGCGGCGTCGTCCTTGGCGCTGTTGATGCGCAGACCCGACGACAGGCGCTGCATCGATTTCGCCAGAGCAGTCTGGGATTTGGAAAGGCTGCGCTGAGTGTTGATGGATTGAACGTTGGTGTTGATCGTGATAGCCATGAGTTATTCCTCCGTGAAAGTTGTGCCAGAGCATCCGTGCCCTGCCATTGATCAAGTTGTCTTTCAGCCAGTTTTTGTCCGGTGTTTCAACAATTTTTCCAACTTGCCGCAGATTTTGTGCAGATCTTGTACGATCGGTTTCCCCAGGGTTCAATATCCATATCGGCTTGTTGGTGGCAGACTTTAGAAAAAATTTTTTACAGGAGAATTTTTGCCGTTATTCGCTCCTGTCCTCAAAGAGGATCTTTGCTTGATCTTTGGCGCAGAAATTGAAATGAAATGGGCCAATCAACATCAAGGAGGCGGGATTTTGACACTTGAGGGAAAACAGGTTCTGGTGACGGGGGCCGACGGTTTCATAGGCTCTCACCTGGTGGAAGCTCTGATCCACCGGGGCTGTCGGGTTAGGGCGCTCGCCCTATATAATTCCTTCAATCACTGGGGCTGGCTGGACGGTCTTGCCTGCGGTGAGCGTATCGAAGTGGTCTGCGGTGACGTGCGCGATCCCCATTTCTGCCGGGAGATCACCAAAGACATCGAGGTGGTTTTCCACCTGGCCGCCCTGATTGCCATCCCTTATTCCTATGTCGCTCCCGCCAGTTACGTGGACACCAATGTCACCGGCACCCTGAATATCTGCCAGGCCGCCATGGAAAACGGCTGCCAGCGCGTACTCCACACCAGCACCAGCGAAGTTTACGGCACGGCACGCTACGTTCCCATCGATGAAGCGCACCCGCTGCAGCCCCAATCGCCCTACAGCGCCAGCAAAATCGGGGCGGATGCCCTGGCCATGAGTTTTTTCAACAGCTTCGGCCTGCCGGTGACGACCATGCGGCCGTTCAATACCTACGGACCAAGACAATCGGCGCGTGCCGTCATTCCCACCATCATTTCGCAGATCGCCGCCGGCAAGGCATCGATCCGGCTCGGTGATCTGAGGCCGACGCGGGATTTCAATTATGTCGCCGATACCTGCGCCGGACTTCTGGCTCTTGCCGAATGCGACGCAGCCGTGGGGAAAACGGTAAATATCGGCTCCAACCGTGAGATATCCATCGGCGATCTGTTCGGCCTGATCCGGGAACTGATGGGCCGTGAGGTCGCGCTGGAATGCGACGCGCAGCGATTGCGTCCCGGGCAGTCCGAGGTTTTTCGCCTGTGGTGCGATAACGGACTGATCAGGAAACTGACCGGTTTCGAACCGCGGCACACATTGAGAGAAGGGCTTCGCCGGACCATCGACTGGTTCACGGACCCCGCCAACCTGGCTCGCTACAAAACGGAAATCTACAATGTTTGAGGACATTATCGGTTTTATCCGCGACCAGTATCCGGGGGGTGAAACCATCCCCCTGCATGCCCCGGTTTTTCCGGGCAGGGAAAAGGCCTATCTGGAGGAGTGTATCGACAGCACCTACGTTTCCAGCGTCGGTCCTTTTGTCGAAGCCTTTGAAAAAGCGCTGGCGGATTTTGTCGGCAGCCGTCATGCGGTGGCCGTGGTCAATGGCACCCAGGCCCTGTTCGTCGCCCTGAAGCTGGCCGGTGTCGAAGGGGGCTGCGACGTTCTGACCCAGTCCCTGACCTTTGTAGCTACGGCAAATGCCATCCGCTACGCCGGGGCACAGCCGGTTTTCATCGACGTGGAAGAGGATACGCTCGGTTTGTCGCCCCGGGCGTTAGAAAACTTTCTGCAATCCCAAGCCGTGATCAGTGCCGGTCGTCTGCTGAACCGCACGAGTGGCCGACCCCTGGCTGCCTGCCTGCCCATGCACACCCTTGGCCACCCTTGCCGCATCGACGAGATCTCCCGCATCTGTACAGAGTGGGGGGTGCCGCTGGTCGAGGATGCTGCCGAGAGCCTGGGCAGTTTTTATCTGGGTCGCCATACCGGCACCTTCGGTCGGCTCGGGGTGTTCAGCTTCAATGGCAACAAGATCGTCACGACCGGCGGCGGTGGCATCATCGTGACGGATGACGAGGCGCTTGCGCGACGTGCCAGACACCTCACGACCACCGCCAAGGTACCGCATCCGTGGGAATTTCTGCACGACGAACTGGGCTACAATTTTCGGATGCCGAACCTCAATGCCGCCCTCGGTCTGGCGCAAATGGAAAGCCTGCCCCGCTTTCTCGGCCATAAGAGGGCATTGGCCGGGCGCTATGCCGGTTTTTTTGAAGGCACGGGCTGGCGGTTTGTCCAACAGCCTGCGGCGGGCATGTCAAACTATTGGCTGAATGCACTCCTTCTGGATGACGAACCGCAGCGCGATGCCTTTCTGAGAACCACCAACGAGGCAAAAGTAATGACCCGCTGCCTGTGGCGGCCCATGCATATGCTGGATCTGTACCGTCATTGTCAAAGAGGCGCCCTGCCTGTGACCGAAGGTCTGTACCGCCGGCTGGTCAACCTTCCCAGCGGTGTTTTTCTGTGAACAGAATGGATATCATTCTCGTCGGAGGCGGCGGGCACTGCCGGTCGGTCATCGATATCCTCGAAGCTTCGGGCGCTTACCGCATTTTCGGTGTGCTCGATCTTCCCGCAAAAGGGGGCACCGGGATACTTGGTTACCCCGTGATTGGCTGCGATGACGACATACCCCGCCTGATAAGGGAAGGGCAGTTCCGGTTTCTGATAACGCTGGGCCAGATCAAAAGCCCCGCGCGGCGGATTGCCCTGTTCCAGATTATCAAGGACCATGGCGGGTGTCTTCCCAGCATCGTGTCGCCGCTTGCCCGCGTCAGTCGGCATGCCGTTGTCGGCGAGGGCACCATCGTTATGCACGGCGCGCTGATCAATGCGGGGGCGAGAGTCGGCTGCAACTGCATCGTCAACAGCCGGGCCCTGGTCGAACACGACGTATCGGTTGGTGACCATTGCCATTTGTCCACCGCCTGCGTGGTCAACGGCGCGGTGCAAATCGGCGAGGGGACCTTTGTCGGCAGCGGCGCCGTGGCCAGGGAAAACCTCGAAATCGGATCCGGCTGCATCATCGGGGCTGGCGCACTGGTGCGGAAGTCCCTGCCGCCCAACAGCATTTATATCGGTGGCGGGAATGGTCGCTAAAAAGGAAATATCCATGCAGAAACCTGTATTTATTATTGCCGAGGCGGGCGTCAACCACGACGGTTGCCTCGACCGTGCCAGAATGCTGGTGGATGTTGCCGCACAGGCGGGTGCCGATGCGGTGAAGTTTCAGACCTTCCGCGCCGAAACCCTGGTGTCCCGCAGTGCCCCCAAGGCCGATTACCAGCAGCAGACCACCGGGTCGAGCGAATCACAGTACGACATGCTGCGCCGGCTGGAATTGTCGATGGAGGACCATCGGGCGCTTATCGCACATTGCCGGCAGGCAGGCATCCGTTTTCTGTCCTCGCCTTTTGATCTGGCCAGCATCGATCTGCTTTGCGATCTGGGGCTCGACGTCTTTAAAATTCCCTCCGGTGAAATCACCAATCTGCCCTACCTGCGTCGCATCGGAAGCCTGGCTAAAGACGTCATTCTCTCCACCGGCATGGCCGATATGGATGAAATTTCGGCCGCGTTGCGCGTGCTGACCGACGCCGGCACCCCGAAGGACCGGATCACCATTTTGCACTGCAACACCGAGTATCCGACGCCCATGGGTGATGTCAACCTGCGGGCCATGCGCAGCATCGGCGCGGCCTTCGGGGTGCGGGTGGGTTATTCGGATCATACCGAAGGGATCGAAGTGCCGATCGCCGCCGTGGCGCTGGGAGCCACGGTCATCGAAAAACATTTCACCCTCGATCGCCGCCTGCCTGGCCCGGATCACCGCGCCTCCCTTGAGCCGGTTGAACTGCACGCCATGGTGTCCGCCATCCGCAATATCGAAGTGGCGCTGGGCGACGCTCAAAAGCGGCCGTCGCCTTCCGAATCCAGAAACCTTGTCGCGGTGCGGAAGTCTATCGTCGCGGCGAAAAACATCCGTAGCGGTGAAATTTTTACCGAGGACAACCTGGCCGTCAAACGTCCCGCCGGTGGTCTCGATCCCATGTGCTGGGACGAGGTGATCGGCAGGTGTGCGTTGCGCCAGTTTGTCAGCGGAGAGCCGATCGAATGTTAGAACTCCCGGCCTTTTCTTTCTTTTTCCGGGATTTGTTCCTGTAATTCGAAAAAAGGGATCCCATGCAAAAAAAAGTCTGTGTCTTTACCGGCACCAGAGCTGAATACGGTCTGTTGCGTCCGCTGATGGAACGGATCCGTCGTGATCGCAAGATGCGTTTGCAAACCCTTGTGACCGGCATGCATCTTTCCCCGGAGTTCGGATTAACCCGTCGTGAAATTGAAGAGGACGGGTTTTTTATCGACGAGGCGGTTGAAATCCTGCTCAGTTCAAATACCGCGATCGGGGTGTGTAAATCGGTCGGGATGGGAATGTTCGGGTTTGGCGAAGCTCTGCAGCGGCTTGGCTCCGATTGCCTGGTGGTTCTCGGAGATCGTTTTGAAGCGTTGACGGTTGCCATGGCGGCCCAGATACTCGGCATACCCATTGTTCATATTCATGGGGGCGAAGTAACCGAGGGCGCCATGGATGATGCCTTTCGTCATGCAATCAGCAAGATGAGCCTGTTGCACTTTGTCGCGGCCGAGGAATATCGGCGACGTGTAATTCAATTGGGGGAAAACCCGGCGTCTGTTTACAATGTTGGCGCGCTGGGGGTGGAAAACATCCAAAAGCTTAAATTCCTGGCGCGCGAGGAATTGGAAAAACGTTTTGGTTTTTCCTTCGGTGAAAGAAATCTTCTGATAACTTTCCATCCGGTCACTCTGGAGCCGGGGACCGCGGTCATGCAATTTGGAAATCTCCTGGCGGCCCTTGACCAGATGCCACCTGCGCAGACGATTTTCACCAAGGCAAATGCCGATGCCGACGGTCGCATTGTCAACCGGATGATCGATGACTATGTAGCGACCCACCCTGGTCGGGCTGCGGCATTTCCCTCCATGGGGCAATCCGGTTATCTGAGCACCATGCGGCAGGTCGATGCCGTGGTCGGAAACAGCAGCAGCGGCATCATCGAGGCGCCCAGTTTCGGGGTGCCCAGTGTCAACATTGGGGCCCGCCAGCAGGGGCGTATCAGGGCGGCCAGTGTCATTGATTGCGACCCTGCGGTGGAAGATATCGTCGCGGCTTTGAAAAAAGCCTGTACGAATACATTTAAGAAAATGGCGGCAACGGTCGATAATCCTTATGAGGGACAAAACACCTCCCTGAGGATCAAGGAAATCATCAAGGAAACGGATTTTTCCGGAATCCGCAAGAGCTTTTATGACATTCCGGTCGACATCTTGGAGCAGCGCCATGAGAAGTGCCAGGAAGGTAACGGTAAGCCCCCGGGCCACCATTCGTGAAGTGCTTGAAACCATCGATCAGGCGGCCATGCAGATCGCCCTGGTCGTCAAAGAGGATCGGCTGGTCGGCACCATCACCGACGGCGATCTGAGACGGGCGTTTCTGCGTGGCAAGAGCCTGGATGACTTTATTGACGACATATACAATGTTTCACCGGTAAAAGGTTATCTCAGCCAACCCAAGGAGGATCTGCTGCAGATGGCGCTCGCCGCGGGTGTCAAGCAGGTGCCCATGGTTGACGATCAGGGGCTGCTGGTCGGCGTCGAAGTGATCGACGAATACCTGCGTATCAGCGAAAAACCCAATACGGTGGTCGTTATGGCCGGCGGTCTTGGCACCCGGTTGCGCCCCCTGACAGAAAATACCCCCAAGCCGCTGCTCAAGGTCGGTTCCAGGCCCATCCTTGAAACCATCATCCGCAATTTTACCCAGTACGGTTTTCGTCGCATCTTCCTGAGTCTGAACTACCGGGGCGAGCAGATTCAGGACTATTTCGGCGATGGCAGGGAGTTTGGTGCGAGATTGCATTATCTGGTTGAAAACAAGCGGCTGGGGACGGCAGGAGCTCTTAGTCTGCTCCCGGAAAAGTGTGAGCAACCGGTGATTATCATGAACGGCGATCTTTTGACCAATGTCAATTTCGAACACCTGGTCAATTACCACAACCTTTCCGGAGCCAGCGCAACCATGTGTGTCAGGGATTATGAGTTGCAGGTGCCCTACGGCGTGGTGCATTCCGATGGTGCGACCATAAAGCAAATCGAGGAGAAACCGATCCACCGTTATTACGTCAACGCCGGCATTTACGTGCTGAGTCCCGAAGTTCTTGAAAAAATTCCCCGGGATCGATATTTCGATATGCCGCAGCTTTTTCAGAAACTGATTGATGACGGGGCCAAGACCTGTTCCTTCCCGGTGAGGGAATACTGGATGGATATCGGCCAGCCCGCCGATTTTGAGCAGGCCAACGAGGAATATGCGGAGGTGTTCGGTGTTTGATGGCAGGCGGATTCTGGCGCTCATTCCGGCGCGGGGGGGCAGCAAGGGGCTGCCGGGCAAGAACATCCGCGAATTAGCCGGTCGTCCTTTGCTTGCCTGGAGTATCGAAGCGGCCAGGCAGAGCCGCTATGTCGATGTTGTGGCGCTGTCCACGGACAGTCGGGACATCGCCGAGGTGGCCGAGGCTGAAGGGGTACCGGTACCTTTTTTGCGGCCGGCCCATCTTGCAACGGACAGTGCCAGCAGTTTCGATGCCCTTGTTCATGCCCTGGATTGGTATGCCGGGAACGGTGAGCGTTTTGATCTCGTCGTCTGGCTGCAGCCGACTTCGCCTTTGCGCACGGCGGCGGATATCGATCAGGCCATCGAGTTGTATTTTGAAAAGCAAGCTGATGCCATCGTGTCGGTATGCGAAACGGATCATCACCCCTGGTGGAGCAATACTCTGTCCGCTGATGGCAATATGGCCGGTTTTTTGCGGCATGAAGTACTGAATACCAACCGGCAGGAACTGCCTGTCTATTATCGTTTAAATGGCGCCATTTATCTTGGTGCACCTGAGCTTTTACGCGAGCAGCGCTCTTTTTTTGGACGTGCCACCTACGCTTATGTCATGTCCAGGGAAAGGTCTGTGGATATTGATGACCTTATTGATTTCCGCCTTGCTGAATGTCTCATTCTGGAAAATGAATTTGCCAGAAAACCCTGAAAAAATGTATCCGGTTTTTGGGCGCTTCAGGTGACCAGTTCATTCAGCAGCAGGCGAGCATCCCTGTTTTCAGGATCGTTTGCCAACAAATACTCGAAAACCGCTGTTGCGGACTCGCGTTGTTCAATCTCTTTATATAATTTCCCGACCTTCAGCAAAACGACCGGATCCCCCGGAGCTGTTTCAAGATAATCCGCGTAGGCATTCAGGGCGGTTTGCGTCTGGCCCATCAATTTGGCCAGATCCGCATACTGTGCAAGATAAATCGGCGTCATGGCCGAGAGGCACTGCAGCGCCAGTAAAGCATTTTGTCCGTCACCCAGATCCAGAGACAGTGCGGCAATTCTTGTTAAAGCGTCTTCCCGGGCCATGGCGGAGTCTGTTTCGATGACCTGGTGGTATGCATCGAAAGCCGCCGCTGGATTTTCGCACAACTCGGCGAGATATCCCCTGACCAGGTGCAGTACCGGCAACGCCTCTTTCTGTTTCATAACGGCAAGACCTTCGGCCAGGCCGGACAGGGAGTCGCGATCCTTGTTCTTAAAGAGTATGCGGGCTTTACTGCGTGCCACGGATGGGTCCGCATCGCGATAGCTGCGTTGCAGGTGACCGGAATCCTGACAGTGCATGAGGGTTTTGAACTCCTCCTCCAGTTTTTCGATTTCTGGACAGGCAGATGTCAGGGAGTGGTTCATGGCAAAGCCCTGCCGTTTTTTCCAGAGCTTTACGCGGCCGGGTTCGCCGAACTGACGCCAGGACCGGGCCAGTACGCCGGCATCAGTCTGTGGGTTTTCTTCGGCAATACGCAATTCAACACGCTGACTGGCGTTTTTCAAAAGACTCTGCAGCTCCCGGGCGCCGTCACGAAAGGCTTCGTAATAGATGCGGCCGGTTGCCTCGATCTGCTCATCACTCCACTCAAGGTCGGTGTCCGGCCTGGCAATGTTCACGAACTGGCGCAAACCGTATTTTTTGACCAGGTCCGCATAAGGCGCCAGGGATGGCCGGGCCAGGGCTTTTTCGATCTTGTCCATGCGAATCTTGTATTTAAAGTCCTGCTTTAAGCCATTCCTTCCGAACAGGCCATCGTTGCATTTCAAGCCGTCGTTGGCAAGTTTCTGAATGGCCGTGATTCTGGCTTGGGCCATCGAGAGCTTTTCCAGAAGCGCCCTGTAATGCCTTAGCCGCGCGGCAGGGTCGTCTGCTGGCAGGACGCTTTGCAAAATGTCGAAGGCCGGCTCGTGTAAAGGCTCGAAAGAGATTTCGGTTAAGGGGTGATAGAAAACATTGTCAATACGGGCTGCCTTTGCGGCAGGATTGATGGTCCTGCATCCAGATCGCTGCGCGCAACCGGCTTGCATAGCAAATGTCGGGATAGCTTCAGCCATGGCTCGGTGAGTAAAGGCTCTGGAGCCGTCGTTGGTCTCGACCATGGTGTCGAAATGGTTGAATTGGGGACCGGCGAGGCTTTCATTGCTGCCTTTAGCGTGAGATTGGCCGGTTTGACTGAAGCAGAGGTCAACGCCCGCCAGAATAATCTGGCTGAAGCCCATGGTGACGGCGATGGCAAAGGCAGTATTGGTAACTGTGGGACCTGCGCCGAATGCTATTCCACCTTCATTTTCCGCCCAGGGGAAACGTGCGCCAGTATACAGGCTTCGCCCCGTCCATTGGCTCAGTAACGGCGGATAGACATGATAGCTGTTGATAAAGATGCTCTTGTTTGCGAAGTCAAGCATTTCCCTGCTGACGTCGAAGCTGACCGCATGAGGGTCAACGGAAAAGAAGATGTCCGGAACGAGGCCGATTTGCTGCAGGCGTCGAGCGATGCGGGAAACGGCCAGAACCACCAAATTCTTACGATTCTCCCGAACCCAGGGGAGAATCTCGTCGAGGGATGGACCCCCGGCGAGCAGAACGGCTGTCTTGCCGGTGAAAACCCCTTTCAGGCAAGCGGCCGACACGCGGTTGTCAGCGAGATTTTCCAGTTGGCGCTTAATGAATATCTGCGAGCCCAACTCCACTTTTGTATGCCACGCAATGGCATCGACCGTGTTGCGTATCCTCCAGTAAAGATCTGGATAGTCGGGCAAAAAGGCATCGTTGCCGGCAAAGGATTTCCAGATGTTGATGCGTTCGGTATACAGATAGTTTGAAACCTGGAATCTGGCAAGTCCGTCTTGCAGGTCTTGTTCGCAGACACAGGCAGTCCGTTCGTCCAGATTGGACAGTACGCCTTCTGCGTTCAACCGCTCCAATATCCAAGGCAATTCGACAAAGAGATATCGGGATCCTTCCGGCAAGCCGTTTTTAAGAAGATAGGACAACAACAGACCGGAATCCGTACCGGCAATAATGTGCAGGGTTTTTTCCCGGAAAAAACCCTCTCCGAATTGCCTTTTATACAGTGTGTGCGATCCGATCCGCTTGAAGGTGTCACGGTTCACCGGGTAGAGATATCGATCACCGTATTCATTGACGATAAAAGGGCCGAGCTGATGGGCAGGCTGGATGCTCAAAACATGCTCCTGGATTACGGTGGGACGCAAAGTAAATCGGTGTATGCCTGGCTTTGCCACTAAACCGGCAACGGCTCCCGCGTCTTGTACGGACTGTTTTCCAGTACCACCTGAATGGCGCGGTTGGTGGCCGGGGCGAACAGGAGCGGCGCCATGAGGTTGAGGGTCACCTTGCGATCGGGCGGGACCGTGACCACGGCCAGGGCGTGGCATTCATCGTCCTTGCCGATGCCGAGCTTGTCCCGTTCCCGGCCGTCGGGCAGCACTTTGTAGTCGAGGAAAAAGTTGGTCGGATCGGTCAGCACGAAGGCGATATCCGGATCTTCGACGCTCTGGATCCAGAACAGTGGGCCGTTTTTGCGGTTGGGCATGACGATAAAATCATGCAGATTCTCGAAACCGATCATTCCCTCGACGAACCGCACGATGTTTTGCGGATCGAACTCGACCTCGCCGAAGCGTGTCATGATGGTTTGTTTCATAACGATTCCTTCTTCACCATGGCTGAAGTCAGCATGTCGAGATCGGCAAGGTTCCACTGGCTGGCCTCCCTGTTTTCAAGGCAGATGCGGTCGTAGACTTCCTGACGGTAGATTTTTTTGCCGGCGGGGGCTTCGATGCCGATGCGGATGCCGGCCCCCTTGGTTTCGATAAAGGTGATCTTGATGTCGTCCCCGATGACGATGCCCTCACCGGGTTTTCTGGTCAGAACCAGCATCTCGCCCTCCCTGGCTGCGCGGGTCCCTTCTCCAAGGGTCGCATGATGGATGTCGGCCGGCTCTCAGTCGGAGCCTGCGACGGTATGGCTGGGTCGGATCGCCCTGGCGGCGGCTCAGAGGTAGTCGAGGATGGACAACTGGCTGACTTTGGCCGTCACGCTCAGTGCTGCTTGCAAGGCCTGTTCCTGCTGGGCGAGATTGGAGTAGGCTTCGACAATGTCGGCTTCCCGATAGCTGGCAAGCCGGGCTTCCATGCTGTCGGTGAACTCCTGCATGCGCACCCCGGCCTCCTCGGCGCGTGATGCGGCGATGCCCATTTTGCCGCGCAATCCCCGCACCTGGTCGGCTCCGGCCTCCAGGTCGCTGAGCCGGGCCAGCGCAGCCTGCGGATCGTTGCCGATCAGGTTTTGCTCCAGATCGCCGAGAAGAGCCAGAAGATTGGTGCCACCGCCGTCACCCTGGAACAGTTCGGCACCGGTCAGGTTAGTGACGATTTTTTGACCGGGGCCGATCTGCAATTCCATATGGTTGGCGTCGCCCTGGTAATTGTCCGGGGCGCCGGCGTCGGGGAAAGGCATGGTGTCGGTGCTGTACCCGGAAAACAGGTATTTGCCTTCAATCCGGGTGTTGGCAATATCGTACAGCTCCTGCTTCAGGCTGCTCATTTGTTGCGCATAGGCGTCGATGTCGCCTTCGGCCAGGGAACCGTTGCCGGTCGCCAGCACCAGTTCCCTGGCGCGCACCATGAGGTTTTCCAGCTGGTCCATGGTCGAATCGAGATTGTCGAGCTGCAGGCCCGCCGAGGCGATGGTGCTGGCAAAACGCTCACCGCTGCGGATCTGGCTGGCGGCGCTGATGACCGGAGCCACGGCGGAGGGATCATCCGAGGGCTTGTTGAGCTTGATGCCGCTGGCGGCGATCTGCTGGTATTGCTGGAGCCGGGCGCTTGAACGGTTTATGCGGGATTGGAGGGTGCGGTAGGTTGCGGTCAAGGTGGTTTTCATGGCCTGCCTCGCAAGGGCTGTCGCGGTAACGTCACGCTGTCAGGAGAATTCCGGAAAATCTGTGGCGGCCACGGTCAGCGCTTGATGGACAATACGGTATCCATCATTTCGTCGACGGTGGTCAACAGTTTGGCGGAAGCTTCGAATCCCCGCTGGTATTGGATCAGGTTGATCATTTCCTCTTCCAGGGAGACGCCGGTTTTGCCGTCCCGCAGGTTCTCCATCTGCAGCATGGTATCTTCCAGTCCGGATACGGAAAGCTGGTTCTGGGCGCTTTCGAGGCCGACATCGGAAGCGATGCTGGCGTAATAGGTGCCGAAACTGTGAACGCCGCCGACGACCTTGGCGTCTTTGAGGGCCGCCATCAGCAGGGCGTTGCGGTTGTCGCCGGTGGCGGCGGATTGTCCGGCGGCAATCTGTCTGCTGTCGGTCAGGACGGTTTCGATACTGGCGGCGGCACCGCTCCAGGGATTGTCTCCGCTGCTCGGTGCCAGGCTGAAGAAAGCCTGCCCGGTGGAGCCGTCGAGACCGGTGCCGGCGCTGTGCAGGCCATTGACCTCGGTTGCCAGGCTGTAGGCCAGCTGATCGAGGTTGTCCATAAGCTGCGGAATGAATTCATCCCGCAGGGTGGTCAGGCCTTTGAATTCACCCCCCAGGCTGTTCGCGTCGACCGGTCGTGAACTGGTGCCGAGATTGACCTGCAGAACCGCGCCGGATGCGCTGTCAACGGTTTCCAGGGCAAAGGCCTGATTGCCGCTGACCAGAGGCAGGCCGGATTGCAGCTGCACGTCGATGCTGCCATCCTTGTTTTCATAGGATTTGATGCCGAGACTGTAGGAAAGCTCTTCCAGCAGCGCATCGCGGCTGTCGCGGTCGGCGTTGGCGTTGACACCGCTGGCTTCGACGGTGGCAACGCGCTGGTTCAGATCGGCAACCTGCCGCAGTTTCTGATTGATGCCGGAGAGACTGTCGGCGAGGGTGCTGTCGAGCTGTTGCGACAGCTTGCCCAGATCATTGGACATGGCATGAAAAGCGTCGCCGAGCAGGGTTGCATTCTGCAGCACGCTGTCGCGTTCGACGCTGCCGTCGGGGGTGACGGACAGTTGCTCCCAGCTGTCGAAAAAACGGTCGATTCGGGCGCTCAGGTTGTCCTCGTCGAGGTTGAAGAGGGTTTCCAGCTCCGCCAGGGGCGTGGTCTGCGCCGCCTGCTCGCCGAGCGCGCTGTTTTTATCCAGGATCTGACGGTTCAAAAAAGTGTCCTGTGCCCGCAGGATGTTGCTGGCGGTGACACCGCGCCCGATCTGAAACCCGCGAAAGTTGAGGGCGGGGACGGTGCCGAGTTCGACGCTCTGCCGGGAATAGCCCTCGCTATTGACGTTGGCGATATTGTTGCCGGTCACCTCCATCAGGGTCTGATGGGTGGCGAGGCTGGTTTTTCCCATGTTCAGAACGTCGCTAAGGCCCATCTCAGATCCTCCCCGAGAGCAGGGCGCCGCCGTGGGTGACTTGGCGGGGGGCGGCGCCGGCACCGTACAGGGTGTCGCAGCTGTGCCGCCCGAAAAATCCCATCAGGTCGCGTACCCAGCGCAACGCTGCCCAAAACAGGTAGGCATTGCGGCGGTTTTCCTCGCGCACGGTTCTGGCCAGTTCCTGCACCTGTGCATCGGCGAGATCGGCCTTTTGCAGATCGATGCCGGCAAGCAGCTGCTCTTTTTCCCGCACCGTGGCCAGCATCTGCTCGATGCGCAGCGCCTTGGCATGCTCTCGTTCCCGCAGGATCAGATCGTGCAGCTGATGCAGTTTCTGCTCAAGATCGCGGTTCATCATTCACCCTTGTTGTCCGCCAAAAATTTAAGCAGGCTGGCCGCGACTTTTGTGGCGTCGGGACGGTAACTGCCCTCGGCGATCTGCTCCTTGAGCGACTGCAGCTTTTCGGCACGCGCCGCTTCGGACGTTGCGGCCGTTTCCCTGACGCGGATGGCCTCGGAAATGACCGAGGAGAACTGGACCCGATCGAGTCCGGTTGTACCGGCATTTTCGTTTTTCCGGGGCTTGTCGTTTTTTTTGAGGCGATCGACGGGGCCGACGCCGTTGAAGCCGTTACCGTTGATTTTTATGCTCATGGTCCTACCCTCCGTGGTAGCAGCCGGTTCTACGCAGCCGGGGACGCTAACTGGTTTTCATCCGGAAACGGCCCTTTTCCGCGATGGCGGCGTCAATCCGCAGGCTTGCTTGTGCGGCGTACCGATGTACGCCTCCGCGCAACCCCTTGATTTCCTTGCCACACTGAAAAATTGCTCGTTTCCCATTTGAAAACTACGCTGTATCCATCCGGAGTTTCCGGATGGATACTAACTGGCCCGGCTGAAAGGGGCTTTGATCTTCATATCGGCAGGTTGCGCGAATACTTTAGATCTTTTTCTGAAAAAAATCCGCTCCAACCGCACATCAGTCCCCCGGGCCGATTTAAGGTTTTTGCTCAGCTGCCTGAAAAGGCTATCCGCGATGCCGATACCCTGGCTGCGCGCGATTTGCGTGGCCACTTCCTGATCCATCAGATCCCGGAACATCTCCTGGTCGTTGCCCTGGTCCAGCAGGCCGTCCCTGGGTACCGTGGAACGCATCTCCTTGAGGAGGCTCTTGAGCATGATGGCTTCAAAATCCTGACAGCTTTTGCGCAGGCTCGCGACCTCATCCTTTTTATTCGATGAGATATTCCGGGATTGCCCACCAAAAGCGGTAGCAGCGACAGCAGGATTAAAGGTGTTGGTCATGCGGCAGACTCCCGTCAAAAGGTCGATAGCGGACGATGTTTCGTGCCTTGATATCTTTTCGGCACAACAAGAGGAAAGGTTTAGGGGAAAGGTTCGAGGCCCGAGGCCAAAGGTGGAAGCAAAAATCCTGGGCGCGGTTTGCGGGACGCGGAAAACCCTTTGATGGAGGAGCGTCGCGCCAACTGGCAACTTTCGCTGCTGGGGCGACGCGTTAGGGGCTGACGCTTTTACAGAACGACCAGTTCCGCATGCAGCGCGCCGGCGGCCCTGATCGCCTGGAAGATGGCGATGAGGTCGCGGGGGGTGGCGCCGATGGCGTTGAGTGCCCGGGCGACGTCGCCGATGCTGACCCCCATTTCCATCACTACCAGGTTGCCGGCTTCCTCGGTGGCTTCGACGGTGGTATCGGGAACTACCACGGTTTCCCCCCGGGAAAAGGGCATGGGCTGGGATACCTGGTCGTGTTCGCTGATCACCAGGTTGAGATTGCCGTGGGAGACGGCGACGGTGGCGATGCGGACGTCCTCGCCCATGACGATGGTGCCGGTTTTTTCGTTGACCACGATGCGCGCCATGCTGTCCGGCCGGATGGCAAGACTTTCCAGACGGGCAATAAAGTTCACCAGCCGGCCCCGCTCGTCCTCGGGGATGTGGATCTGCAGGCTGCCGCTGTCCCTGGGGTGGGCCAGCGGTTGTTTGAAATGGTTGTTGATGGCTTCGGCCATGCGTTTGACCGTGGTGAAATCCGGCATGGAAAGCTGATATTCAAGCTTACCGCCGGGATCGAGGGCGAAGGGCACTTCCCGTTCCACCAGCGCGCCGCCGGGGATGCGCCCCACCGTGGGATGGTTTTTCTGCACGGTGGCGGCTTTGCCGCCAAACGCCAAACCGCCCACCGCCAGAGGGCCCTGGGCGACGGCGTACACCTGGCCGTCGGGGCCTTTCAGGGGGGTCATCAGCAGGCTGCCGCCGACCAGGCTGTCGGCGTCGCCGATCGAGGAGACCAGCACGTCGATGGCCGATCCGGTCTTCGAAAATGGGGGCAATTCCGCCGTGACGATAACCGCAGCCACATTGTCGACCTTGACGTCGTTGGCATTCACGGTGACCCCGAGGCGTTCCATCATGTTGACCAGGGAACGGACCGTAAACTCGGTGCTGGCACTGTCGCCGCTGCCATTGAGGCCGACCACCAGACCGTAGCCGACCAGCTGATTGCTGCGCACCCCCTGCAGCCGGGCAATATCCTTGATGCGGGTCGCGCCGGCCGGTGTGCAAAAGGCACACAGCATCAAGCCGGAGCAGAGCAGGGCAAGCGTATGTCGAAACATAATCGGAATCCTTGGAACGGATAGCTGTAAGTTTTGAACCTCGAACCTCGAACCTCAAACCTCGAACCTCGAACCTCGAACCTCGAACCTCGAACCTCGAACCTCGAACCTCGAACCTCGAACCTCGAACCTCGAACCTCGAACCTCGGGCCTCGGGCCTCGGGCCTCGGGCCTCGAACCTTTTACCTTAAAACGGCCAGATATGATCCAGCACGCGGGTCATCCAGCCGGGGCGCTGCTTGTCGCTGATTACGCCTTTGCCGGTATAGGCGATTTTGGCATCCAGTATGTGCTTGGAGTTGACCACGTTCTGGGAGTTGATGTCCGACGGGCGGATAATGCCTTCCAGCAGAATGATCTGGTCCTCGTTGTTGACGGTCACCGTCTTGCCGCCGGCGATGCAGAGGTTGCCGTTGGGCAGTTCCTCGATAACCTGGGCGGTGAGGGTGGCGACCAGGTCTTCCTTGCGCGAGGTGCTGCCGGAACCGTCGAAATCGTTTTGATAGCTGGTATTGACCAGGCTGGCCGGATCGATGAACCTGTTGAGATTGGCGATATTGCCTTCGATGCCGAACAGGTTGGTAAGGCCCGCGGACATGCTGCTGGAACGGCCGGTGGCGGTGCTGGCCTCCTTGCTGGCGCTGGCCTGTTCGTAAATGGCCACGGTAACGATATCCCCCACGTGCCGGGCCTTGTTGTCCCGGAACAGGCTGCCGCGGCCTTCGGTCCACAGGGATCCGGGGGCCGCGGGTTGTTCCGGCTGAACGTGGCGCGCGGCGATCTGCCGATGGTAGCCCTGTTGCTCGGCGATGCGTGCGTTGGAACAGCCGGTCATCGACATCAGCATGGCGAGAAGGGCCCAGTGGCGCAGCGCGAATTTCATGTCAAAACTCCACTTCCACGGAAGAGGGTGCCGTCACCCGGCAGAAAAGCTCTCTTTGGGAGCTGATGTTTTTGACCCGGATGGTATCGTCCTCGGCGCCGTTTTCCTGCGCCAGACCTTTTGCCGTAACGGTCAGGGGACCCGTGCTGGCGGTGATGGTGACCATCTCGCCCCGTTTTACCAGGGGCGGTGTGTCGATCCAGGTTCCGCTAAAGGCGGAACCCATGCGCATCGGACGCCGCAACTTCTTGCCGATCAGGGCTTCCGCGTCAAGACAGGGGGAGCGCAGCCCCGCCAGGTCCATGGTGACCATGTTGATATCTTCGTGGTCGAGGATGGCGCCTCGCGGCAGATCGGTGGTAGCCACCGCCACCGGCGCCAGCGCTTCCAGGTCGGCATACAGGGTCATGTTTTTGACGACCCGGCCATTCGCCCGCAATATCAGGTTGAAGCGGCGGCTGTCGAGCAAGCGGGGGCTGGATGGGGTGACTTCCCAGTGCAGGCGTCCGGAGGGAACGGCAAACGGCGTGATGCGCTGAATATCCCGCAGGCGGATTTCGGCGCCGGGATAACGTTTTTGCTGCCGCTGCAGATAGCCGGTCAGGATTTCGCGCACTTTCGCGTCATCGACCTTTGCCGTTCCGGCGGCGCTGGCCGTTGCGGGGAAGTTCAGGGTCATCAGGAAAGCCATGAGCACTGCCATAGGTCGAGCCACGGACATTCGGCGCATCCTTTTATACGAGGTTGTTGGTCATCTGCAGCATCTCGTCGGCGGTCTTGATGGCTTTGGAGTTGATTTCGTAGGCGCGCTGGCCTGCGATCATGTTGACCATCTCTTCCATGATGCTGACGTTGGAGCCTTCCAGAAAACCCTGAGAGAGGCTGCCGAAACCGTCTTCGCCGGGATTGCCGGTCACCGGGGCGCCGGTGGTCGGGGTTTCGGTGTAGAGGTTGTGGCCGATGGCGTTGAGGCCGGCCGGGTTGCTGAAGCGGGCCAGGGTAATGGTGCCGACTTGAGTCGGCGTACTCTCGCCGTCGAGCATCACCTCCACCGAGCCGTAACTGCCGATGGATACCCGGGTAGCGTTTTCGGGAATGATGATCTCCGGCGACAGTGGATAGCCGTCCGACGTTACGAGCCTTCCGGTACCATCCTTTTTGAAGGCGCCGGCGCGGGTATAGGCGGCATCGCCGTTGGCCAGGGTGACCTGGAAAAATCCGGCGCCCTCGATGGCGACATCGAGATCGTTGCCGGTCTGCTGGAAATCGCCGGTGGTGAAGACCTTCTGGATGGAGGCGACACGGCTGCCGAGGCCGACCTGCACACTGGTGGGCTGCTCCACGCCGGAGTCGCTGCTGGTGCCGGCCATTTTGACGGTCTGGTAGAGGATGTCCTGGAAATCGGCGCGGCTTTTTTTGAAGCCGGCGCTGTTGACGTTGGCCAAGTTGTGGGCGATCACATCCATGTTGATCTGCTGGGCTTCCATGCCTGTGGCCGATGTCCATAACGCCCTGATCATACTGCAGACTCCTTTGCGCCTTGGCGCTTGCTGCCCCGGGTCGCGACAGCGCGGCCGCGTGGGGGAAATTCGGAAATGACTTTGTTTCGGACGGTTCGTCTTATCCCAGACTGCCGAGCTTGTTGGCTTCCGAAGCCAGGGTGTGGTAGGTCTTGAGCATTTTCTGGCAGGCCTCGAAAATGCGTGTCGACTCGACCATGTGATTCATTTCCTGCATGAGGTTGACGTTCGAGCCTTCCAGTTGTCCCTGAAAGATGTGCGGCTCTTCAACCCGCACCTCCAGTTCCTGTTCGCGCCCTTCGGGTACGCTGAACTGTCCTCCCCCCTGGCGGATCAGCACGGAATAATCGTCGAAGGTATACAGGGGGATGCGGGTTCGCTGCCCGTCCTTCTGCTGGATGGTGCCGTCTTCGGTGATGGTGATTTCGGGATCGGCCAGCACGATGGGGCGTCCGTCCTCGCCGGCCAGGGACATGCCCTGAGAGTTGATCAGGCGCCCTTCGCTGTCGAGGCGCAGATTGCCCTGGCGGGTGTAATACATGCGGCCGTCATCGTTCAGCACTTTGAAAAGGCCTTCGCCCTGGATGGCGATGTGTGTCGGCACGCCGGAAGGCGACAGGTTGCCCTGGGAAAAATCGGTAAACCCCTCCTCGATCTCTGCGAGGTTGACCCGTTCCACCGTATCCCCGGTGGCGGCTCTCTCAAGCATGACCTTGAACACCGACTGGCCTTTTTTGAAGCCGACGGTTTCGTTGTTGGCCAGGTTGTTGCTGACGGTGTCCATCATTCTCTGACGGACAATGGCCCCTGACAGGGCGATATAGGTTCCTCGATTCATAGGGCCTCGTCTTGGTTTTCGGATCGATAATCTTTTATCGACCGAACGGCGCCATTTCTTTAGGGGCCTTTGCCGCATCGGGGCGCGATCGGTTGATTTTGCTCAGATTCACAAGCTGTCGCACCTCCGCTGGGGGCAGTCCCAGCAGATCGGCGATCTGCTGGGCCGTCATCCCCTGGCCCAGCAGATCGGCGGCCAGTTTGTAGCGGTCCGGCACGGCGCGGTGGAAGGGGTTGCGGTGCAAGCGTTCGCTGAGGGCCGCCTGCAGCAGGGGCGCCTGGAACGCGGAGCACGGTTCCGCTGCCGGTGTCTCCCGGTGCAGCTGCCGTTCAAGGCGCCGCAGTCGCAGTGCCAGCGTCACGGCGACGCCGACCCCGGCCAGTCCGAGCAGGGCTGCAAGTATGAGCACGATCAGCAATGGCGACATCGGAATCAGCGTACCGGGTGGAGCTGCGCGGCCGCGTCGCCCTGCGCCCGCCTGATGCAGGTCCGCAGTTTGAGCAGTGCCTGGCTGTGCAGCTGTGACACACGTCCCTCGGAGAGTTCCATGACCTCGGCGATCTCTTTCTGGCTGAGTTCTTCATAGTAGAGCAGGGACACGACCAGACGTTCCTTCTCGGTGAGCCGGTCAATCTGACGCGCCAGTTCCTGGGTGAGCTGACTGTTTTCGATCATCTCCACCGGGCACGGGCTGTTCGGATCTTCGATGCTGTCGAGCAGGCTGGGGCCGTCGGCCGTGTCTTCGATTGTCTCGTGCAGGCTGACGCAGCCCAGGTAGCTGACCTCGCCGAGCAGTTGACGGTAGGCGTCAAGGCTCATGTCCATTTCGGTGGCGACCTCCGCTTCCTCCGGCGGACGCCCCAAACGCTTTTCCAGACTTTCGATGGCGTGGCAGACCCGCGATTGTTTCTGGCGCATGGAGCGCGAAAACCAGTCCATGCGGCGAACTTCGTCCAGCACCGCGCCGCGCATGCGCTTCTCGGCAAAGGTTTTGAAAAGCACTCCCATACTGGGTTTGAAGCGGTTGGCAGCGTCGACCAGCCCCACCATGGCGGCGCTGGCAATGTCTTCGCGCGTCATGAAGGCCGGAACCTGGCTGACCATGCGTTCGGTCAGAAAACTCACCATGTGCAGGTGGCTTTTGATCAGACGGTCCTTTTCCTCGGCTCTGACGGGAGCGTAAGCGGGTCCGAGACTCATGGCATGCCCCTTTCGCCGGCGGCCAGCAGACGTTTCCAGAAAAACTGCAGCGTGCCCTTGGGCAGCACATCCGGCGGCGCGTCCATGATGTAGCGGGCAAAGGCGGTGAACGCCTGGCTGGTTTTGCTGCCCGGATACAGCTCGACCATGGGGCTTTGCCGGCGGATCGATTCCCGCAGGCGCTTGTCGAAAGGTATGCAGCCCAGATAATCGATGCTTATGGAAAGGTAGCGGTTGGCCACCGTGGTCAGTTTCTGGTAGACATCGAGCCCTTCTCCGGTGCCGCTTACCGAGTTGACGATCAGTTGAAACTGCTTCTGGTGGTAACGGGTGGAGAGCAGTTTCATCAGGGCGTAGGCATCGGTGATGGCCGTCGGTTCGGGGCTGGCGATGATGATGGTTTCCTGGGCGGCGACGGTGAAGTAGGTGACGTTTTCGGAAATACCCGCCTCGGTATCGATCAGCACCACGTCGAATTCTTCCTGCAGGCCGTCGAGGTCTTCAATCAGGCGCATGCGTTGCCGGGCATCGAGATGCGTGAACTGCTGCACCCCGCTGCCGGCAGGCAGGATCTTGATCCCCCAGGGGCCTTCGACCATGATTTCTTCCAGGCTCTTGAGGCCTTCGAAAAAATGGTTGAGGTTGTAGCGCGGATTGAGGCCGAATACCACGTCGATGTTGGCCAGTCCCAGATCTGCGTCGATGATCAGCACCTTTTTCCCGAGTTGCGCCAGGGCGTAGGCCGTGTTGGCCACCACGGCGGTTTTTCCCACCCCGCCTTTGCCACTGGCCACGGCGATAACGCGCGCCGGCGGCAGGGCGTGGCGGATCCCTTCCGTTTCAGCATGCAGTTCCTTCAGGGAACGCAAGGTTTCAGCCTGATCGGCATGCTCGTATTGCGTGTTCATACGGCCTTCTCTCGGTAACTGCCGGTGATGAAGCCGGTAATGGCTTCGACATCCGCTTCCATGAAATCTTCCGGCACCCGCTGTCCGAAGGTCAGGTAGGACAGGGGCAACTGCCGGGTCAGGGACAGGTTGAGCAGCGCGCCGCACTGCTCGCACTCGTCCAGCTTGGTGAAAACCAGGCTGTGCAGGGGAATGCGGCTGAAACGCTGCACCGTCTCGGCAAGCTCCCGGTCGCGGGTGGTCGCGGATACGACCAGATGGTTTTCCGTTTCGGCCTTGCCCAGAAAGGCGGCCAGTTCGGCGATGCTCATGTCATCGCGGGGGCTGCGTCCGGCGGTGTCGATAAGGATGAGTTCCTTGTCTGCGTGTCGGCTCAGGGCCTGGTGCAGCTGCTCCGGGGTGGTGACCACCTCGACGGGGATATGCATGATTTCCCCATAAACCTTAAGCTGTTCCACGGCGGCGATGCGGTAGGTGTCGATAGTGATCAGGGCCACGCGGCCGACCCCCTTGAGCAATTGTCCGGCGGCCATTTTAGCGATGGTGGTGGTTTTCCCCACCCCGGTGGGGCCGACCAGCGCAACGCGCTTCTGGCGCCCCGGCGCGATGCGGACGGCGCCGCTGACATGGACCAGCCGGCCGATGGCGTCGGACAGAAATTCGCGAATCCCCTGCGGGTCGCCAAGCTGGCGGGGGGAAAGATTCTCCCAGGCATACTGTTCCAGGGTCGCGGCCGCTTCACCGCTGATGCCGAGGCGCTCCAGTTCGTTCTGCAGCAGCCCCATCTCCTGTACCTCGGTTCCGGCTGGCCGTTTCCTTGGCGCGGCTGCCGCGATCGCCGGCCCGGGCGGTGCCGGTTCGGAGGGCCTGGCCAGCTGCCGCACGAGAGCCTTGAGTTCATCGATTTCGTTGCGCACATCCCTGAGACTGTCCTCAGGCTGCCGGGGGACGCTGGCGGCGGTCGCCGGCTTCGGCTGTGGCTGTGTTTCCGGCTGCCGCCACAGATCCTGGTAGCTCAACTCGTCCATCTCCGCCGCCGGTACGATGCCGGGTTTGGCCTGTGGTTCGGAGAAGGACTCGGTATCCGCCGAGTCGATGGCCGCGGTGACCTCGCACAGCGGCTTGCGGAATACTCCCAGCCCGCTCTTGCGCACCGTGCGGGTTGACAGGATCAGGGCATCCGGGCCCAGGGCTTCCTTGACCTTTTTCAGGGCCAGGGCCATGGTTTCGGCTTCAAACACTCTAACCAGCATTGATACTCACCGTTCCTACCGATTGCACCCTGAGGTGAGGGGCGATCTCGTTATGGGACAGGCACACCAGGTTGGGCAGGTAGCGTTCGGTCAAGCGCTTGACATGCGGTCGAATCGTTGGCGGACACAAAAGAACCGGCGTGGAGCCGCCGCCGAGAGACTGCATGACGCCGCCCAGACTCTCCAGAAACGCCTGGGCGGTACCGGGATCAAGGGCCAGATAACTGCCTTCGTTGGTACGATGCACCGATTGTTCGATGGTCTCCTCGAGCTGCTGGTCCAGGGTCATCAATTCCAGCAGTTCGCCGTCCCGGACGTGGCGGCCGCTTATGGCGCGGGCCATGCCCTGGCGCACCTGTTCGGTGAGCAGGTCGGGATCCCTGGTGGCGCTTCCCCAGTCGGCCAGAATCTCCAGGATGGTGCGCAAGTCCCGGATCGAGACCTGTTCGCGAAGCAGATTCTGCAGAACCTTCATAATGCATCCCAGCGGCAGGGGGTTGGGCGTCAACTCTTCAACCAGTTTCGGATAGCTCTTGCCAAGGTTGTCTAGCAAGTTCTGTACCTCTTGGCGGCCGATCAGTTCGTGCGCGTGGCGTTTGATGATTTCCGTGATGTGGGTGGTAATCACGGTATGGCCGTCGACCACCGTGTAACCGGCGATCTGCGCCCGTTCCCTGAGATCCTCGCCGATCCAGGTGGCCGGCAGGCCGAAGGCCGGTTCCGTGGTCGGCACCCCCTTGAGGGTTTCGGTGGCGATCCCCGGATTCATGGCCAGGTGATGATTGGGCAGGATCTCGCCGCCGGCGATGCGCATGTTCTTCAGGAGCACCGCGTATTCGTTGGGTTTGAGCTGCAGGTTGTCCTTGATGTGAATGGGGGGGATGATGAAGCCGAACTCCAGCGCGAACTGTTTGCGGATCGACTTGATGCGTGGCAGCAGTTCGCCGTTCTGGTTGGCGTCCACCAGCGGAATCAGGCCGTAGCCGACCTCCAGTTCCAACAGGTCGACGGACAACATTTCCTCGTAGTTTTCCTCCTTCGCGGCCTGGGGCTGACGTTCTTCCCGGTAACGCTCGATTTCCTGTTCCGCCAGGGATTTCTGAACCCTGTGGGCGGTGAAGGCCAGGCCGGCGGAAATCAGCAGAAAGGGCAGGGTCGGCAGGCCCGGAATCAGGGCGAAGGCCAGCAGGATGCCGGATACCACCCACAGTGCCTGGGGATGAATGGTGAACTGGGATTTGAGGGCACCGCCGAAATCCTCATCGCCGGCGGTGCGGGTGACGAGGATGCCGGCGGCGGTGGAGATGATCAGGGCCGGGATCTGCCCCACCAGGCCGTCGCCAACGGTAAGGATGGTGTAGGTTTCGGCCGCTGCCGCGGCTGGCATGCCCTTTTGCACCACGCCGATGATGAAGCCCGCGCCGATGTTGATCAGGGTGATGATGATGCCGGCAATGGCGTCGCCCTTGACAAATTTGCTGGCGCCGTCCATGGCGCCGTAAAAGGTGGCCTCGGCGGCGATTTCCTTGCGCCGGTCGCGGGCCTGGGTTTCGGACAGCAAGCCGGCATTGAGATCGGCGTCGATCGCCATCTGCTTGCCGGGCATGGCATCCAGGGTGAAGCGGGCCGCCACCTCGGCCACGCGCCCGGCCCCTTTGGTGATGACCATGAAGTTGATGACCACCAGGATGACGAACACCACCACGCCGACCACGTAGTTGCCGCCGACCACGAACTGCCCGAAGGACTGGATGACCGAACCCGCCGCCGCCGGACCCTCGTTGCCCCGCAGCAGAATCAGGCGGGTCGAAGCCACGTTCAGGGACAGGCGGAACAGGGTGGTGGCGAGCAGCACCGAGGGGAACAGAGCAAACTCCAGGGCCTTGTTGGTGTACAGGCAGATGATCAGGATCAGCAGCCCCAGGGTGATGTTGAGTGACAGGAATATGTCCAGCATGAAGGACGGCAGCGGCAGAATCATGACCATCAGAATGGCCACCAGTCCGACCGCCACCATCACGTCGCTGCGCAGCAGCAGGTTTTTCCAGTCCAGTTTTCTGTAGTGATCAAGCATTTGAAACCTATCGGTTGTCGGTTGTCAGTTGTCAGTTGTCAGTTGTCTAACGCCTGTTCAACGTTTTTTAAGTCCGTAAACGTAGGCCAGTATTTCCGCGACCGCAGCAAACATCTCTTCCGGCACCTCCCTGCCGAGTTCGATCTTGAACAGGGCGCGGGCGACGGGTTTGTTTTCCACCAGCGGCACCCTGTGCTCGCGGGCGATTTCGCGGATGCGCATGGCGACGGCGTCGGCGCCCTTGGCCACCACCTGCGGCGCGTTCATGCGGCTGCGATCATAGGCCAGGGCGACGGATAAATGCGTCGGGTTGGTGATGATCACGTCGGCCTTGGGCACCTCCGCCATCATGCGGCGCCGGGCAGCCTGAAACTGCAAAGAGCGGATGCGCGACTTGATCTGCGGATCCCCTTCGCTCTCCTTGTGCTCTTCCTTCTGTTCCTGCTTGGTCATTTTCATTTTCTGTTCCATCTCCCAGCGCACGAACAGAAAGTCGAACAGGGCCAGCAGGATCATGATGCCGCAGGCGCGCAGCAGGATACGTCCGGCCATGCTTGCCAGAAATCCGACGGTATCCCGGATATCCATGTCGACCAGGTCGAGAGCCTGTCCGAATTCCGAGATGATGACCTTGTAGGAGACCACTCCCACCAGCAATACCTTGAGCAGGGATTTGACCACCTCGATGATGGCGCGCCTGGAAAAGATGCGGCTCAGGCCGCTGACCGGGTTGAGCTTCGACAGTTTCGGCGCCATCGGTTCGGTGGTGAACAGCCAGCCGATCTGCAGATAGCTCGACAGGAATCCGACAACCAGGGTGGTTAGCAGAACCGGCGCCAGAAGCCGGGCCATCTGCCCGGCAATGCGGCCGAACAGCATCACGGTTGCCACCGGCGTGACTTCGAAATCGCCGGCAATGCTCCACAAGTGACCAAGAATGCCTTGCAGGGAACGCCAGAAACGCGGGGCGTAAAACATCCACAGCAGCAGCATGCCAGTCATCAGGGCGGCAGTATGGACTTCTCTGCTTTGCGCCACCTGGCCTTTTTTGCGGAAATCCGTGCGCCGCTTGGCTGTGGCCTGTTCCGTGCGTTCCTGATCCGAATCCGCCAAGAGTGTCTCTCCGCCGTTAAAGCAGGTTCAGCAAGGTGTGAAAACGCTCCGGCAGAGCGGCGAATTCCCGATTCAGCATCACCGCCAGCAGTTGCAGTGTCAGGCCGATGGAAATGAACGAGACGCCGATATTGACCGGAAAGGACAGCATGAAAACGTTGAGTTGCTGAAAAATGCGCGCCATCAGGCCGAGGGCCAGTCCCGACAGCAGCAGCACGACAAGCACCGGAGCGCTGAATCTGACCGCCAGAACAAACATCTCGCCGGTCAGGCGCGACAGGAACAGCGCGGCTTCGCCCCCCAGGTTCATCTCTCCGGCGGGGAGCAGTCGGTAGGAATCGGCGATCAGCCGCAGAAACAGGTGATGGATATCGAAAGCCAGGAAAATGAGAATCGCAAACACGTTCTGGAATTGCGAAATCAGGGATATCTGATTCTGGCTCGTCGGATCGAACACGTTGGCGGCGGCAAAGCCCATCTGATAACCGATGATGGCGCCGCCAAACTCCACCGCGATGAAGACCAGGCGGGCGATGTAGCCGATCATGAAACCGACCAGGGCTTCCCGGGCCAGCAGCAGGCCGAGGCCGACAGGGGCCAGAGGGGTGGCGGGGAGCAGCCGCGGCAGTACCGGAAACACCACCATGGCGATGGTCACGGCAAGTGCCACTCTTATCCGCATCGGCACCTGGGCGCTTCCGAATACCGGCAGGGCGCTGAACAGGGCGGCGACCCGGGCCGCGCACACCAGAAAAGCCTGGAGGGTTTCGAGGGGAAGCAGTTCGATGCGCATCAGCCGCCCAGGGTCGGGATCTGGTTGAAAATATCCCGGGTAAAGGACACCAGCACACGGATCATCCAGGGGGAGCAGATCAGCAGGGTCACAAACACCGCGACGATTTTGGGGATGAAGGTCATGGTCTGCTCGTTGATCTGGGTTGCCGCCTGAAAAACGCTTACCAGCAGACCGACCAGCATGCCGGCCAGAAGCAGCGGCGCGGAGAGCATCAGGACCGTTTCAATGGCCTGGCGGCCGAGGGATATGGCGAATTCCGGGGACATGCAAGTTGATCCTTCCTGGCGTATCCTGGGCCGGTTTCCATCCGCGGCGTGCGGATGCAACCGGATCAAAGCATGTGAAAGCTCTGCACCAGGGAACCGACGATAAGGGTCCAGCCATCGACCAGAACAAACAGCAACAGTTTGAAAGGCAGGGAGATGATGACCGGCGGAAGCATCATCATGCCCATGGACATCAGTACCGAAGCCACGATCATGTCGATGACCAGAAACGGGATATACACCATGAAGCCGATCTGGAAGGCGCGCTTGAGTTCGGACAGCATGAAGGCCGGTATCAGCGTCAGGGTGGGCACTTCCTGCTGGTTGGCCGGATCCGGATGGCCGGAAATCTCCATCAGCAGTTCAAGTTCCTTTTCCGAGGTCTGGGCGAACATGAAGCGGCGCATCGGCCCCACGGCCAGATTCAGGGCCTGTTTCTGGTCGATTTTCTGCGCCAGGTAGGGTTGCACGGCCTGCGCGTTGATCTGGTTGAAAACCGGCGCCATGATGAAAAAGGTCAGAAACAGCGCCAGCCCGATGATGATCTGATTGGGCGGCATCTGCTGGGTGCCCATCGCCTGCCGCAGAAAAGACAGCACGATGGCCAGGCGCACGAATGCGGTGGTCATCAGCAGAATGGCCGGCGCCACCGACAGTACCGTCATGATCAGCAGAATCTGCATCAGCGTCGACGGTGGTGGCTGACCGCCGGCCTGGCCGATGCCGATGCTGATGGCCGGCAAAGGGTCGGCGAGCGCGGCGCCGGCCAGCGACAGCAGCAACGCTGTCAGCAGGGCGACATGTTTCATGGCCGCTCCTTCAGACGCTTGCGCAGCATTTGAGAAAAGATTTGGTTTTCGGCGCCATCGACAGGCTCATCGCCATCCGGCAGGGGGGCGTCGTTCAGCAGGCAGATGCGCTCCGCCGTGACGCCAAGCAATAGCTCCCGGTCTCGCACCTGCACCAGATACAGGTATTTTTTTGGGCCCAGAGGGCGGGTTTCACGGATTCGGATCACGCCGGAGCGACCGCCGGTCGGCCAGCGCAGCCAGCGCTGGGCGGCGGCATACAGCAGCAGAATCAGTGCCATCACCACGGCCAGCCCGGCCCACATCCGCAACCCTCCGGCGGCGGGCAGCGCCGCCGTTTCTCCCGCTTGTGCAACAAGCGGCAGCGTCAGAATCATCAGACAGGCGAAGCGCAGGCTCATCCGAGATTCTCCAGGCGCTCGGCGGGGCTCACCACGTCTGTCAGGCGCAGCCCGTAGCGGTCCTTGACCATGACCGCCTCGCCGCGGGCGATAAGCCGGGAATTGACATACAGGTCCAGCGGTTCGCCGGCCAGTTTGTCCAGCTCGATAATGCTGCCTTCCTGCAGTTGCAGCAGATCCTTGATGGGCATGCGGGTGGAGCCGATCTCGACGGAAACCTCCAAAGGGATGTCGAGCAGAAATCCTAGGTCGCGGATTTCCGTGGAAGTCGGCGGATTGTTGTTCTGGACTTTTTCTTCGGTAGGCATGGTGTCCTCGCTAGGGAATCTTGGTCGGAATAGGGGGGCGCTGGATGCGGCCGGTGATGCACACCGCCTTCATCCCCTGATGGGTGCCGGCCATGGCCTGGAATTTGGGCTGTCCGGCGGCGCGGATCTGCAAAGGGCTGGATGGTGCGCAGCCCAGATCGAGGATGTCCCCCACCTGAAAATTGAGGATGTCCCGTACCGTCAGATTGAGGCTTGCCAGCCGGGCGGTGAGTTCGACATCCATCAGCTGGATCTCCTGCTCCAGCATCGCCTGCCAGGGGCGGTCCTGGCTTTCGGGAAATACCGCCGTGCGGGCGCGCATCTTTTCCTTCAGCGGGTCGAGCATCGCCATGGGCAGCACCAGGATAATCTCGTCTTCGAGATTCTGTCCGCTGACGACGAAGCGCGCCGCCAGCACCGAAGCGTCGCCGGGAACGATATTGATCAGCCGTGTCGAGCTTTCGATTTTGACCAGCGTGCTTTCGAGCTTCTCCACCGGAGAAAAGGTTTTGTTCAGATCCAGACAGGCATCGGCGATGGTGTTGCGCAAAACGTTGGACTCGATGACGGTCAGGGGGCGGCCCGGCAGGCTCAGCTCCACGTCCGGCGCGCCGCCCAGCAGGTACTCCAGCAGGTAAAACGACAGCCGCTCCCGGAAGATGATCACGCCGCGCCAGCGCAGGGGATCGAGACGGATGACTCCCAGCGCGTCACGGCCGGCGAGCTGCTGCAGAAAGGCGTCGTATTCATAGACTTCCATGATGCCGCGGCGTACGCCGATACTGCGTTGCAGACGGTTGGTGAGGGAAATGCCGAGGTGCCGCGCCATGGTGTCGAGAATCAGATCGAAATTCTCAATCTTGCAATGCCGCGGCCCCTGCAAGGCGACCAGGTTCAGGCTGGACACTTCGCGCCGGGTCTGGGCGGGCGCATCCGGTTCTTCATCGCGCAGCGGGATTTCCCCGTCATGCACTGCCGACAGCAGTTCGGCGATTTCCTCTTTGGAAAGAATACGTTCCACGCATCGCCCCTTACTGAACGACGAATTCGGTGAAATAGATCTTCTGGACCTTGCCTTTGCGGAAAAAGCTGTTGATTCTGGACAAAAGCTCAGCTCGCAGTTGCAGCTTGCCTTGCAGATCCGACATTTCACTAAAGGTTTTGTTGCTCATCAACAGCAGAATCGCGTCGCGAATCTGGGGCATGCGCTCGCCGGCCTCCTTCATGGCCAGCTCGCTGTCCACCTCCAGGGTGATGGCCGCCTTGAGGTAGCGGGTGCCTTCGACATCGAGGATGTTTACGATGAACGGCTCGATCTCCACCATCAGGCCGCTCAGCACCTTGGTGCCTGCATTCGGTGCGGTCTCGGTACCAACCTCCGATGGCGGCTCCGCCGCCGGCGTGCTGGCCCTGCCCATCATATAGGCGGCCACACCGATAGCGGCCAGCAGCAGTAGGCCGAGGACGCCGATGAGGATGAGGTTCTTGCTGTTTTTTCCGGAAACCGGGCCGTCTTGCTGAAAATCCTTTTCCGCCATGATGCGTGTCCTTGCAGGTTAAAATGGAAGTTGATCCGCCGCGTCGATCAGGTAAGGGAGTTTATCCTGGTACTGGTTGAGGTTTTCCAGAACGAACTCCACCCGTCGATTGAGAGCTTTTTGCTCGTTGCCAAGGTTGGGAGCCACCGGCCGCCGGTCCCCGTAACCGACCGCCGACAGGCGGTCCAGTGGCAGAAGGTCTTCGGCGGCGAAAAATTTAAGGACCGTCACCGCACGCTGTACCGAGATGTCCCAGTTGGTGACGGCCGGATCGGAGGGCGGCTGGTCGTCGGTGTGTCCTTCGATGCGCAGCAGCAGCGGCAGCGGCTGGACCAGGCCGGCGATTTCCCGCAGGACCGGGCCGGCTTCCGGCCGCAGGGTAGTGCTGCCGGCTTCGAACAGGATGGCGTCCTTGACGCGCAGGATGACGGCTCCCCGGTCCTGCACCAGGTCGATATCCCGGTCGATGCGCAGGCGGGTCAGCATGGCCTGTACCCGGTTGTAAAGCCGGCTCACGTAATCGTCATCCATCGGCGCGTAGCTGATGACCTGCGGCTTGTTGATTTCGCTGACGCTGGAACTCTGCAGGAACCCGAAGGCGCCTTTCAGCGATCCCAGGGCGTCAAAGAATTTGCGCTTGTCCAGATTCGCCATGGACAGCAGCAGCACGAAGAAGGTCAGCAGCAGGGTCACCATATCGCTGTAGGTCACCATCCAGGCAGGAGCGCCCGCCGGCTGTTTTTTCTGTTTTTTTCGCGCCATGATTATTTCTTTTTGCCGAAGTGGGATTGACGGTCCCTGGGTGCCACGAAGGCGTGCAGGCGATGTTCCAGAACCCGCGGGTTCTCTCCCTCGAGAATGGAGCGCATGCCTTCGGCAATCAGGGTTTTGTCCAGGACCTCTTCCGCCGAGCGGTTCTTGAGCTTGCCGGACACCGGCAGGCAGATGATGTTGGCGATGACCGAGCCGTAGAAGGTGGTCAGTAGCGCCACCGCCATGGCCGGCCCGATGGTCGAGGGGTCGTTCATGGTCTGCAGCATCTGCACCAGGCCGATCAGGGTGCCGATCATGCCCATCGCCGGGGCGTAGGTGCCCATGGCCACCATGATCTCCGAGCCCCGGTCGTGGCGCTCCTCCAGATACTCGATCTCCCGGTCGAGCATCTCCTTGAGTTTTTCCGGTTCCTGGCCGTCGACGGCCATCTGCAGACCTTTGAGGAAAAACGGATCATCGACCTCCTTGGTCACCGATTGCAGGGAAAGGATCCCCTCCTTGCGGGCCTTGCCGGCGTAATTGATGATCTGGGCGATGCGATCCGTCGACGAGAAACGGTGGGTAAAAAAGGCTTTTTTGACAACCGAAACGGTGCCCATCATGTCCTTGAAGGTGTAGTGCACCAGGGTGGTGCCGATGGTGCCGCCGATAACGATCATGGCCGAAGGGGGATCGATGAACAGGGTGACGCCTCCGCCGGAGGCAATGGCCAGAATCATGAGGATGAAAGCCGCCGCGATACCGGCGATGGTTGAGAAGTCCATGGTGTCCCCCGGTGAAGTAAATATGAATCCGGGCGCTGCCTGCCGCTGGCCGGCCAGTTCGCCGAATGTGTCACGGGGGCTTTTCGCAAGGAGCGTGCCAGCTGCTGAAAGCCGTTTGTCCGGGTGGATTGGTGGAGCAAAAACGTTGATTTATTAAATATTTAAAGGTTCTTTATTCCAGTATGATGGGTTTTTTCGCGAAACCGGTGCAGAAGTCGGCCACGCAAGTGGTCTGCGCAAGCCGGTTTTGTCAGGATTTTGACGATGAGAACCGTCGCCCCCGGCGCATCCCCGGGCATCGATCCGGGCGGTCGCTTTGAAGCATAGGCGGGGTGTACGGGTCAGATTCATGACCCGAATGACGATGCCGACCGTCAGGGCGATAAAAACAGGAGCAGGTCCCGGGGTTGCCTTTACCCCGCGCCGATCATGGTGGGCACCCTGTTGCGATCACGATTTTTGCCGGACCGGGATCATGCCGCACCGGATTCAAGGATCGCGAAACGCCGAAACTTGACGCGCGTCAAATGTCTCGCGGTCGATTTCGGCTATGATGGGCTTAAAACGGCGGAACCATAACAGCCTGTGACGCCTCTTTCCGGAAACATTCAGACGAAAGGCAACGCCATGAAAATCGTTGATGTCAAAACGGCAGCTCTTGTCGAGAATCCGCACCGCGTAAAAGTCAGCAAACTGCATGATTCGGAACACGCCCAGGTCATGCACATTACCCTCGAACCGGGCGAGTCCCTGAAAAAACACATTACCCCCGTCGACGTGGTTTTTTATGTTCTGGAAGGGCGCGGGGTGGTGGAGATCGGGGATGAGAAGCAGGAGGTCGGGCGCGATACCCTGATCGACAGCCCGGCGAAGATACCCCATTGCTGGTACAACCAGGGCACCTCGGTTCTCAGGATTCTGGTCGCCAAAATACCCCGTCCGACGGAATCGACCCGGCTGCTGTAAGTATCATCGCCTTGTCCATACGGGAAATCCCGCCGCGCGAAAAGGCAAGTTTTGCGAAATACCAAAGTGGTGTAAAAAACCGAAGACCCGCCAGGTTATCCCGGCGGGTCTTCGCTGTTCTGTCGCATGTTAATGCCGGCTGGAGCGGCAGGTTTTTATTCAGCATGTCGCGGGTGTTCACCCGGAAATCGGGGTTGGACACAGCGCGGTTTTTTGATGGTGGAAGGGCCGTATCCGTAACAAAACTAATCGGCTTCCATGTCGGTGCTCCAGACTTCCCAGACCCTGCCGACAAGATCCGGTCCGGGCTTGAGGGTCAGTTTGCCAGGTTTCCAGCCCGAAGGCGTCGCCTCGGCACCGTCCGTCGCCCTGACCAGCTGAAATGCCTGAATCTGCCGCAGGGTTTCGGCGACATTCCGGCCGACGGGCGGACTCAGGACTTCGTAGCCCTGAATGATGCCATCCGGGTCGATGATGAACCTGCCCCGGTTTTCCACGCCGGCATCCTCGTTGTAGGCGCCATACGCGGTTCCGACTTTGCCTCCGGCGTCCGAAAGCATATGAAAAGGAACGCCGCCGTCCACCATTTTCGACAACTCCTTGTCGTTCCACATCTTGTGGACAAAAACGCTGTCGATGCTCATGGTCAGCACTTCAACGCCAAGATCCTGAAATTTTTTGTAATTAGCGGCGACCGCCGCTATTTCCGTCGCTCAGACAAAGGTGAAGTCCCCCGGGTAAAGGCACAGTACGACCCATTTCCCGAGAAAATCGGACAGCTTTACAGAAGTGAAATCGCCCTTGTAATAGGCCGGGGCGCTGAAGTCAGGGGCCGCCTTGCCGAGCTGAATGGTCATGCGCATTACCTCCTTCGCCTGTTGTGTCACCTCGTTTTTTTCGGTGGATTCCGTCTGGCCGACCAGGCCGCCGGTCGGCCGGGCACATCCTGCCTTGGGCTTATCGGTCATAAGCTGCCTCCTCTGCTGGTGTTTGCCGATGTTTCTTGGCTGCTGCTAAAAGACTATCACCCATGGTGGAACTCGCAGCTATCTGTTGAAAATTTTCCGTATACATTCTGTTTCAACCCCGCTGCCGCCACACGTTCGGCAGCCTCCGGGAGACTTGATTCCAGCGATTTTGAAGCTGCCGTGGTTGATCTTCATCGGGTTGCGGACGGTGGTGACCAGGGGGTGGCGCCGGTCATGATCCTGCCACGGCCCTCCGTTTGTAACTAATGGAAAAATATTAAGGAAATAGTGTTAATTGTTGACTTGAATTTGACACTCGTCCGGCCTGGGCTATCATTAAAACATTGCCCGCAGGGGGGCGTATCGCGGATATCAGGATTATTGATTGCCAGCAAAAGGAGGAGCGATCTCTATGGCCGGTAAATTCGAATTGAAAAAGGCGAAGGATGGTCAGTTCATGTTTAATCTCAAGGCTGCCAATGGTCAGGTCATATTGACCAGTGAGCGCTACAAGGCAAAACCCAGTGCGGAAAACGGAATCGAATCGGTACGCAAAAACGCCCTTCGCGAAGGCGCTTTCGAAAGATTGGAAAATGCCCGAGGGGAACCCTATTTCATCCTGAAAGCGACTAACGGCCAGGAAATTGGCCGTAGTGAATACTACTCTTCCAAAACAAGCATGGAAAACGGCATCGAATCGGTCAAGAAGAATGCCCCTGAAGCCAGGATCGAGGATTTGACCGGGTAAAGCTTCTTCAGAGCGAGGTGAAGCCTGCCTCCTTCCTCTGGGCCGGAGGCGGGCTTTCCTGATGTCCAAAAAGGGCGCGATGTGGCTTTCTCTGGCTGTTATGCGCTTTGCCCGATGCGATATTGCCTGCAACATTGTGCATGTTTGGGCGCTTTTTCTTTTTTGGAGCAGCATGACCAGCCCGCCACAAAGCGCCAGTGTGCCGTCCGGAAGCTGTAGGGGCGACAGTATCTCCTGATAGAGAATCCATCCTGACACAGACCCCTCGGCTGTTTTCTTTTATCGGTATCAGAAATTAAGGTTTTTGTTTTCTCAAAGGAATTCAGAAATTCGCTGCGATATCGAGTTTCAGCGCATGGCTGGTGGCGCCGCCGCTACTCTGCAGATCGCAGTTATAACCGAGACCGACCTGCAGTCTTTCGGACAGCCGGGCCCCGAGCGACACGCCGAGCAGCAGGTTGTCCGAGGCGAGATCCCGGCCGGGCGTGTCGAAGCGCCCGCCGCCGCCCGCCAGGGTCGCCGACAGATCCTCGGTTTGGCGGTCGAACTCGTGCCGCCACTCGGCCCGCAGTTCCGGCAGCAGCCGCCACCGGGACAGATCGACGGGACGGCTGAGACGCATTCCCACCAGGCTCCGCAGCGAGTCGTTGTGCCGCGTGCCGACCTTTAGATCGGCGCTGTCGGCGCCCTTCTCCCGGAAACTCTCCTCACGCAGGTGGACGAAGCTCAGTCCCGCCGTCGGATCGAGGATCCAGTTCCCCAGATTCAGGCGATAACCGCCGCCGATCGCGGCGCCGTACAGCGTGCCGTCATGGTCGCTTTTGGCGGTCCGCGAGGCAAAGGGGATGCTCCGGTCGGCGTCCAGCTGAACCAGGCCGCCGCCCAAGACAGCGTTCAGATGCCAACCGCTTATGCCGGACTCCCGCCAGGCGGCGTAGATATAGCCCTGCTGGCTGTCGCTCTCGCCGTCGTCGCGGGAGTGCCGGGCTTCGTAGCGGTTTTCGGCCATGGCCACCGCCGCTCCCAGGGTCAGTCCCCCGGCGGTCCGTTCCACGCCCAGCATCAGGCCGTACAGGTCGGCCTGCAGGGCGTCGTAGGCGCCGTCCCGACGGTAGCCGGCGTCCCGCCCGAGCAGTTCCAGCCAGCCGGTCCATGTCCCGGGTTTCGCATCGGCATCGACTTGCCGCAGGTGCCGGCCGAGATCGGCCAGCCGCGCCTGGGCTTCGTCCAGCACCAGCACGCTGGCCGCGCCGTGAATGCGGGGGGTCAAACTCTCCAGGTTGGCATTCAATGCGTCCCGGCTCAGGGCCAGATCGAGGGAATCGAGCAGATCGGCGAAGTCACTCTCGGCGGCCGCTCTTTCACTGTCCAACACGGCCGCCAGATCCCGGTTGTGCGAGTTCGCCAGACTGGCGTAGCTGTTGCGCGTCACCTCCAGGCTCAGGCTGTCCGCCGCGCTTTGCAGGTCGAAGCTCAGGATGGCCGCGCCGGCCAGAGTGTTGAAGCCGCCGATGACAGAGCCGGCCTCCAGAAAGGTGTAGCTGCCGCCGGTGGCGTAGCTGTCCGGCAGAAGCAGCAGAGTGCCGGCCAGGGCGGCGGTACCGGTGACGGTCAGCCGGTCGGCGACACCGTCGCCGATCTCGATTTCCAGCGTGCCGTCCGCGGCCTGGGTGAAATCCCCGTCGATGGTCAGATGGCCGACGGAGGCGCCCGGCGCCACTCTCCCCCGGCTGTTCACGTCGCCGGTCAAGGAGCCGTTGCCGCCGAGGATGCCGCCGCCGAGAACCGTGGTTTGTCCGGCCAGTGCGCCATCGACTCCCAGTCGCCCGAACATCACCTGTATCGAATCGAAGGCGGAGTCGCCGCTCAAAGACCAGTCCTCGCCCATCATCATCAGATTTTCAGCTCCGATGAAGCGTGTCTCCTCGCTGCCGGTGCCGAGCAAACCCACCAAATCCGATGTCCCCGATAAAAAAACGGAGCCGATAAGATTCGAACCCGTGTCCAGGATCAGCTCGGTATTTCCTGACGCGTAGACAGAGGCGATCGCGCCGCTGATGGTGCCGGAGTTGAGAATCACCGCTTCCTCCAGGGACCGGACGCCAATGCTCATACCGGCCTCCAGATCCGGATCGTCGTAAGAAGCCTTCGCCTCGATGACACCGCTGTTACTCAATAGGGCGGGACCGCCGCTGAGCAGCACCCCGATGGCATAATGGGCGGCGTAGGCGTTAATGGTGCCGCTGTTGATAATGCTCACGGACTTGCGGCTGTCGCCCCAGACGCCATATGCAATGTTTCGTTGACTGTCCCAGACGCGGGCCGTAATTTCACCGCTGTTGTGAATTTCCAAGGGATTGCCGCCATTGGCCGCCCAGATGCCGAAGGCCATTGCCTGATCCGACTCGGCGGTGGCGAGCGCCGTCATGCTCCCGCTGTTGTCCAGCAGACCACCCTGCAGGCAGACGGCGTAGGCGATTGCCTGTTGGTTATCACTTGAGGCAACTCCCTCGATGCCTCCCTCATTGATCACCTGCCCCGCGGGGCCGCCCCAAAGATAGATGCCGCGAGCTGTTGCCAATTCATCCACACCGCGCGATTCGGCGGCAATCGTGCCGCGATTGAGGACACTACCGGCGGCGCTGCCCCAGAGATCGATTCCGTGGGCATTGATGGTCCCCCCGGCGATCCAGGGAACGGCTATGAGGTTTTGATTGTTTTCCACGGCAAGGTTCGCACCTTCCCAAGGGGTGGTGATAAGATAGGTCCCTTCCAGATTGACAGCCGCCGATGTGTAGCGGATATTCATGTATCCGCCGTTGCCCCACTCGCTGCCCCAGCTGTTTCGCAAGATCCAGCTCCCCATTCCGCCATCGGCTGACTCGTCGTTCCAGCCCACCAGAGCAATGGCATGGTTAGTAGCCGTGTAATAAGGAACGGTATCCCTGACGGTTGAATTGGTATTCTCGAAAATGTCGCCGGAATAGGCAGCAAAAGCATTGTCGACCAGCACGGCGGCATCGATCGCACCGATCCGATAAAGGATGCGTTTGGTGGTCTCGATATCATTGGGCGGAATGCGATACCAATCGAGAAAGCTGTTCCGTGCAGCGTCCCAGTGCACATCAGGACCGGGATCAGCGGTGACATAGGGAAAAACCGATTCCAACGGAACGCCGTACTCGGTCAAGGCCGTCAGTTCTTCGTAATCGTAGTTTGCTCCGCCACAACCGTCAAAACCGTCATACAGCGGACTCAAACTCCAAACGATGAAGGCTTCCGACAGATCGATGGCCTGATCGTCATACCGCCCATGGGTCCGGTTCCAGGTACTTTCCGCCGCTGCCAATGCCCCGAAGCTGTAACAGCTGCCGCAAGCACCCTGATCCCGGATCGGTCCGATATAGCTGTGACCGTCGATGTTTCTCAGGTCGAAGGAGGACGGAAGGTCGAGTCCCCAGGCGACTCCGATGAAAAGAAAGAAGCCGAACAGGCAGGTGAGCAGGCTAAATCTCATCATGGCTCCGGAATTACTGATACGATAACGTTATTACTTAGTTTTCATCCGGAAACGGCCCTTTTCCGTCGTGACGGCGTCAATCCGCAGGCTTGCTTGTGCGGCGTACCGATGTACGCCTCCGCGCAACCCCTTGATTTCCTTACCATAACGAAAAATTGCTCGTTTCCCATATGAAAACTACGCTGTATCCATCCGGAGTTTCCGGATGGATACTACTTGACAGTCAGCGGAAGTTCGGCGGTACCGACATAGAAAACGATGATCTCGGCCGTTTCCATGCCTTCGTTTTTGCCGTAGTGCCACTTGTCCACCACCTCGATGATCGGGTCCCCGGCCTGCATGTGAAGGGTTTCGTTTTTTTCGGTGACGACGGTCAGCTCGCCCTTGGTCAGAACTCCGGCATTGATCACCGGATGCTTGTGCAGCGGCAGGGTGGTGCCAGGGGGAATCTGGATGCGCAGGATGGTCAATTGCGGTTGTCCATCGGGATAAGCCGGCAGCGGGGTCCCATCCCAACTGGCGCTCCCGCGGACCAGGGTTTCGACCGCGACTCCGGGACTGTCAAGCGCGAAGGCAGGACAGGAAAGGGCCGCAAATAACATCAGGGCCGTGAACAGTCTAATCATGGTTTTCCTCCCGTTACTCACCGCACTCTTCCACACATTCCAAGGTCACCATATCCAGTCTGTTCACCAGGCAAAAAACCAGAAAGTTGGCGAAAACCCCGATCAGCAGTCCGTCGAACCCGCCGGGAGTGCCAAGCAGATGATTCCAGCCGAAGACCCCGACAAGCCCGGCCGCTGCACCACAGATAAAGGCCCGGGGGGTGGATTTGAACCCCAGCAGGGTGGCGGCCAGCGGCACCAGAATGATCGGCGACCAGAAGTTATAGGCAAACAGCAGTATATCGAGCAGGCTCTGAATGCGGATGGCGATGATGATCGCCAGGGAACCGGTGATCAGGGTCGCCAGCCGCGCCCAGAGCAGGCCGGTGCGGTCGCTCAGTTTCTCCTTTCGCAGGGGATTGACGATATCGTTGACGAAAGCCACGGAAGCGCTGTTGAGAAAGGAATCGGCCGATGACATGACAACCGCCAGAATGCCGGCGATGACCAGGCCGCGCATGCCGATCGGCAGAACGCCCTCGACGACGAAGGGAATTGCCAGGTTGGGATTGAGGTCGGGTTTGAGAACCAGCGCGACCAGGCCGATGCCGCCGGAAATGGCGAAAAACGGCACCGAAAAGAGCCCGCTCCAGAGCGTGCCCCGGGAGATGGCCTTGATGTCGCGGCTGATGAACAGCCGCCGCACGTAGGGAGGGACCAGGGTTTCGCCCAGCACGAAGGTCAGGAACAGGGAACCGAACTGGACCGGCGTCATGTTGCTGAAAAATTCTAAATGGCCGTCCGGCACCTGCGCCAGAAGCTCGCCCGGACCGCCCAGTTGCTTGATCCCCAAAAACAGCACCAGGGGCATGCCGATGGCCAGCACCCCGAACTGCAGCACATCCGTGGCAACCACCGCCCGCATGCCGCCGATGGTGTCGTACAGGATGATGATGCCCATGCCGATCATGATGCCGGTCGGCACCGACAGTCCCAGAAACAGATTGAAAAGGTATCCCATACCCCCGATCTGGGCACCCAGAATGCCGGCGCACAACAGCACGGAAAAAATTCCCGTGATGAACTTGCCGGTTTTACCGTAGTCGACCTCCATCACGTCGCCCACGGAGATCGCCTTGGGAAAGCGGCCCGATCTGGGAGCGATGAAGCGGGCCACCAGCACTTCCTTGAGACTGAAACCCCAAAGTGCCACGATATTGACGATACCGATGGTGAAGACCTTTTCGGCATTCCCCATGGTGAAACCGCCGCCGATGAAGGAGGCGGACAAGGTCGCGGCGATGATCGGGGCGGTATAGTTGCGGCCGGCCACCGCATACTCCTCCAGATCGTTCACCCGCCTTCCTGCCCAGAGGCCGACGCCCAGGACGCATCCCAGATAGAGAATGATGGTCACCTGGTCAATCATCGTGAGATCAAGCATGGAAGTTTTCTCCCTCCCCGTCTTAAGGGGTGCAAGTTAATATGAATCCGGGCGTTGCCTGCCGCCGGCCAGTTCGCCGAATGTGTCACGGGGGGGGTCGCAAGGAGTGTGCCAGCTGCTGACAGCCTTTTGCCTGGGTGGACTGGCGGAGAAAAAATGCCTACTTATTAAATATTTAAAGGTATTTTACACCGGCATGATGGTTTTTTTTAGCGCAACCGGTGCTGAAGTCGGCCTCGCTAGCGGGCTGCGCAACCCGGTTTTGCCATAATGTTGACGATCGAATTGAAAAGGGCGAAGGACGGTCAATTAATGTTCAATTGCCAGGGCGGTGCATTGTTACACCACTTAGGTTGGGCTCTAACATTGACTGGATAGCAATGTCCCCATTGGTTCTCCTTTGGTTCCTCATGCGGCGCTGGGCGGGGTATGACCGCAGCCGGGGGTCGAAATTCCTGGTCCTGTTACAGCTCGAAAAGATTCTCGACCTGGTCGGCCGGGTGTGCCCGATCTTGACCTGTGACGAGCCGCTTAGGTCTTTGGGGCGCTCTTTTCTGCCAGCATTCCCGCCGTGAGAGCGGTAATGGGAATGGTGGCAATGAGCCCGACGCTGCCGGCCAGGGCCCGGACGATTTCCGCGGCGAGGTTGTCGCGTCCGATGATTTCGTTCAGGGGGATATCGTAGGTGGTGAACAAAAGCAGCAGGTTGAGGCTGCTGCCGACATAGGCAAGTATCAGGGTGTTCGACATGGTGCCCATGATGTCCCGCCCGACATTCATGCCCGCACTCACCAGGCTGCCCGTCGCCATGCCGGGGTTGGTGGTCCTGATTTCGTGGATGGACGAGGATATGGAAATACCCACATCCATAACGGCTCCCATGGCGCCGATGATGATGCCCGCGAACAGCAGTCCCCTGAAATCGAGGTTGCGGCTATAGAGGATCAAATGGATGGCTTCGTCGTTGCCCAGGCCGGTGAGGTGGGCCATGGAACCGATGGCAAAGGCCAGCAAGCCCGCGACGCCTATGCCGCCGCTGGTTCCGATAATGGCGGCCAGGGTCTTGTGGTTGAAGCCGCTTACGAACAGCAGGGCCATGACGGTGATGACCTCGCAGGTCAGGATGGCGACCAGGGCCGGGTTGTATCCCGCCAGGATCAGGGGTAGCAGCACCTTGAGGATGAGCAGGACCGTCACCGACAGGGTGACGATCGTTTTCAGGCCTTTTCGACCGCCGACGATGACCAGACTGCCGAGAAATATGGCCGCCAGGTAAAACAGCGCCACCTTGTCTTGCAGCAGTCGGTCCGTGATGAAATGATTGGCCAGCCACCGGATGGCCAGCAATACGCCGGCCAGGTAGACCCAGGCCATGCCTTTTTTGCGCCACATCGGTCCATCTCCTCCTTTGAATCCATGCCATCAGAATGAAACGTCGCCGACGCCCGGCAGGGCCGGCCCATCTTTTCCAGCTGCACTTTGTCCGGCGCGGCGACCTTTGGCCGCCTGAGCGGCCGCCGCTCGGGCCTTGCCCAGCCAGAATTCCAGCAAGCGGGTATTGGCCGTGGTGGTTTCGAGGGTGAGGTTGAAGTCCTCGCAGAATCGACGCGCTCCGGCCAGCAGCGCCTGTCGGTCGCCCACGCCGGTGTCGATGAAGAGCCCCCGCCGGTAATGGGTGAACAGACGCCGCGCCATGGCCATGGGGTCCTTGCCGTGGCGGGCGAGGCGGTCCAGGTTGAGAGCCTCGATCACCATCTGGGCGCTTACCTCGGCGTAGCCGGGCGGCATGAACCAGGTGCCGGCCTCGCGGCGGATTTCCTCGGCGTGGCGCTGCGGGGTCAGCAGCAACGAGATGCAGTCGTCGATTTGCGGCAGGATGACGGGCACGTCGAATTCACGCTCCAAGCCGCGCAGGGAGCGGCAGAAGCCGTAGCCGAGGAAGATCGCGTCCACCAGGGGCGCCAGGGCGCGGATCTCCGCCTTGAGCCGCTGCCGCATGTTTTGCGGATGGTTGTGCAGGGCGGCTTCGAGGTAGATGACCCGGCTCACCTCCGGTAGCGGCGCCAGCAGGCGCTCGAGTTCGGGCTTGAGGGCGGTGCAGGCAATGACGCCCAGCCGCATGGGCTCTTCTCGTGGTTCGCTGTCCATTGCCGGGATCAGAAGCCGAGGCATTTCACGAAAACCCGGTCGAAGTCCGGAAAATTGGCCAGTTCGATGACTTCGACAGCCGAGACCAGGGCGGTCATTTCATTGCGCAGGTTTTGGTTGAGCAGCAGGGCCTGGCCACCGGTTTTCGAGGTGTTGCCGACGAAGTCGACTCTGCCGGCGAATTCCCTGGGCAGCAGCCCGAGGTTGAGCAGGCTTTGTTCCTGCAGATGGTAGCCGAAGGAACCGGCGATCAGCACCCGGTCCACCTGCACGGCAGCTATGCCGCTGTTCTGCAGCAAGAATTCGATGCCGGCCCGGATCGCTCCCTTGGCCAGCTGCACCTGGCGGATATCCTTCTGCGAAAGAAACACGTCTTCAGTCACCTGAAAGGCAGTTTTGCCTTCGCGCGGGACCAGCCTTTCCAGGAGGGAAACGGGCAGGTGGGGCGCACGGTCGGGGGCGAGGAACCGGCCGTTGCCGCCGATGACGCCGTGCGCGACCAGCTCGCCGACGATATCGAGCAGACCGCTGCCGCACAGGCCGGTCGCTCTGGCGTTGCCGATAGTGCGGATGGTCAGGCTGCCGTCACCGTCCACGGCGAAGTATTCCACGGCGCCCCGGCTGGCACGCATGCCGCAGGAGATGTTCATGCCTTCGAAGGCGGGTCCGGCAGCGGTGGAGGTGGCGCGCAGTTCGCCGTTGCGGGCCAGGATCATCTCGCCGTTGGTGCCGATGTCCACCAGCAGGGTGGTGCCTTCGCGCCGATGGAGGCCGGTGGCAACAATGCCGGAAGTCAGGTCGGCTCCGACATAGCCAGAGATGACTGGCGGCAGGTAGATCAGGCCGCTGTCCGCAATATGCAGCCCCTGCCCTGCGGCGGTCACATGCTGGCTGCCACGCAGGAGCGGGGTGTAGGGGTAGCGCCCCAGGGAAGCGGGGCTGGTGCCGGTGGCCAGGTGAAGCATGCAGGTGTTGCCGCTGTAGACAATCTCGTAGATGTGGCGGCTGTCCAGCCCCGACTGCCGCGACAGGTCCGCGGTCAGCCGGTTGATCTCCTCGACCAGGTCCGCGTGCATGGTCTGCAGGCCGGTTTCTTCGGAGGCGAAGTGGATGCGCGAGAGCACGTCCTGAGCCTGGCGGCTCTGGGGGTTGAGGGCCGCGGCTGTGGCGATTTCCCGTCCGCTGGTAAGATCGACGAGGGCGGCAACCAAGGTGGTGGTGCCGATGTCGACCACCATGCCGGCATGATGGGGGCGCGTGTCCCCCGCCTCGGTGGCCAGCAGCCGTTCCCCTGCGAACACGCTGGTGGCCTGCTTTTCTTCCAGGTAGACCTTGCGGATGCAGGGGGCCAGCTCGATGGCGCCGGCCTCGCCGTGGCTCAGCACCTGGAGGGTGTCGTGCTGTTCGCCGGTCGGGATTTCCACGGTGACGTCGCCATGCACCTCCGCCTGGCAGGACAGAATCTCGACCGGGCCGGCGGCGCCGTGGGGGGCGGGGCGGGCGCCCCGGATGTTCACCTGCCACAATGATTCGACATCAAGGCGCACCGTGCATTTGCCGCAGGTGCCGACCCCGTTGCAGGGCGATTCGAGCATGACGCCTGCCCGGCGGGCTGCCTCGAGAATGGTGGTGCCCGGGGCGACGGCCACGGACTGCAGGCCGGGGAGAAAACGGACGGTAAACATGGTGTTCCTGTCCTCGCGTCAGGCCGCCGAACGGTGCCGGCGCACCGTTTCGGATACGGCCTGCAGGTTTTTCATGGGGGTTCCGGGGCCGATGCCGCAGGCCGGAGCCAGGATGTCGACGCCATGCTTCAGGCATTGCCCGCTGACCCTGGCCAGCTTTTCCGGTGTGCCGCGCTCCAGCAGAAAGGTGCTGATGTTACCCATGGTCACCTTGCCGGGCGCGAGGCTCCGAAGCTGGGGGATGCCGACCACCGAATCGACGCTGACGGCCGCGGCGCTCAACTGCCGCAGGGCGGTGCCCAGGCTCTTGACATCGCCGCAGATGTGCACGATGGTTGGCCGGGCGTGGCGCCGGCGGAAGTGGTCCGCCATGCGGTTGAGACAGGGCAGCACGAATTCCTCGAAGGCGCGGCGCCCGATCAGTTCGCCGGTGGCGCTCGGGTCGGCGATGCAGACCAGGTCCGCGCCCGCCTCCACGAGGGCATCCCCCAGCGCCAGGGTGTTTTCCACCGCGCGCTCGTTGAGGGCGTGGGCGGCCTGCTGGTCGCGGCGCATGGCGCGGTAGTACAACAGCGGATCGACCAGGGAGGTCGCCAGGCTGACCGGGCCGCTCAGGTTGGCGATGATCGGCACGTCGGGCGCCCGCTCCTTGAGCAGGCCGACGGCCTCGGCGCAGACCTTGGCCCGGCCCCGGGTGACGTCGATCGCGCCGAGGCGGTCCAACTGCGTCAGGTTGTCCATGACGTAGGCGGTCACGCGCGGTTCGCTGTTTTTGCCGCCCATATCCACCGTGGCGCCCATGGCTTCGGCCTCTACCGTCATGCAGAAGGGCAGGCCGAGGTTTTCGACGCCGCTCAGACGGTTGGCGCCGAGGGTGAGTTCAGCCATTCTGGCCGGGTCGCTGTGCGCCTCGGGCCAGAAGGTTTCCACTGCGTGCATCACCTCGGTGACGACCATGGTCATCATGCCGCCGGGGCAGATGAAGGGCGCGCCGTCCACCGCCCGGCCGGCCAGCGTATTGATCAGGCGTTCTTTCTGGGTCATGGTGTCTCCTCTTTCCGGTGGCTCAGCTGCGCCAGCGCAGCAGCTTCTTCTCGATCATTTCAAAGAAAAACGTGATTGCCGTGACGACCATGCCGATGAAGATGATGCCGGCCACCACCCGGGGATAATCCGCGAAATCGGAGAAGTACTTGACGTACCAGCCCAGCCCCGAGGAGGAGCCGATCATCTCCGCGGCCGTGAGCAGAATGAAGGAAAATACCAGACCGAGGGTGGCGCCGCTGATGATGGCCGGCAGGATGGCCGGCAGGATGATGCGGAACAGCAGGGTTTTCTCCCTGACGTTGAGCACCCTGGCGGAATCGATGATCTTCGGTTCAATGTTGAAGGTGCCGTTCAGGGTATTGATGAAGATCGGCCAGAACGCCCCGATGAAGATGATGAAAATCGAGGAACATTTGAAGGTCGGAAAGATGGCGATGGAATAGGGAATGTAGACGATGGGCGGAATCGGCCCCAGCACCTTGGTCATGGGGTTGACCACGGCAAACAGCCGCTTGCGCCAGCCGATGAGCAGCGCCAGGGGGATGGCCGTGACCAGCGCCAGGCTGAATCCCGCGCCCAGCAGTTGCAGAGAGCTGGCCAGGCATTTCATGAACATGGGTATTTCCTCGATGAACACCGCGATGACCTTGCCCGGCACGGGGAAGATGAGCCGTTCGAAAAGATCCAGTTTGCTCGTGGTCAATTCCCAGAGGATGATCCCGGCCAGGACGATGGCCGTGAGGTCCGTGGCGGATCTTCTTTTCATTTCGCTGCGGGCCCGGCAAAGAACCGATGCGCCGTACAGGGCCTCCACGAACAGCAGAAATCCGGCCAGATGCCAGGTGTGGATGTCGGCGACCGGGCGTTTGCCCGGCACGGCCATCAGCAGCAACGCGATGCCGAACAGGATGTTGGCATGGTTCAGCAGGTGCGCGCATGCCTGCCGGGACCGGTCTTTTTGCAGCTCTTGCTCCTGCGGCTCCTTCCGAGGGATGTCGATGTTTCTGGCTGTGTTATCCATGTCAGAACCTGTCATATGGCAAGCTTCGTTTCCTCCACCAGATCGGTGAACAACAGGCCGATCAGCCGGTTTCGAAGCGCGGTATAGGTTGCCGTGTTGGCCAGCAGCGACCAGTTGCGGGGGCGGGACAGCCCCACCTCGATCTGCTCTTTGATCCCTTTGGAGCAGGCGGACAGTACCACGATGCGGTCGGAAAGCAGGATGGCTTCATCCACGTCATGGGTGACGAAGACCACGGTCTTTTTCTTTTCGCCCTTGCGCCACAGTTCCAGAAGCAACTCCTGCAGTTTCATCCTGTTGCGGGCGTCGACCGCACTGAAAGGTTCGTCCATCAGCAGGATGTCAGTATCCATGGCGAACGCCCTGGCGATAGTCACCCGCTGCTGCATGCCGCCGGACAGCTGGTTGGGATACTTGTCTCCGACATCATGCAAGCCCACCAGGTCAAGATAGCGGTCGGCCATGGCCGAGACGTTTTTTCTGGTCATGCCGCCGGGGCATTGCCGCAGGCCGAAAATAACGTTGTCGCGGGCCGTCATCCATGGGAACAGGGCGTAATGTTGAAAAACCACCCCGCGCTCATGGCCTGTCCCCGCGATTTCCCGGCCATTGAGCAGAATGCGCCCCCCGCTGGGACGGCTCAGTCCCGAAAGCAGTCGCAGCACCGTGCTTTTGCCGCATCCGCTGGGGCCGATGAAGCTGACGAACTCACCCTCGCGGATGGTCAGGCTCACATCCTCGACCACCGGGCCGGCCACTCCCTGTTGCTGGTAGGAGAACGTGACGTTCTCCAATCTGATCTTTCCCATCCTCTCCCCCATATCATGGTTCCGCCCGCCGGATTTCCGGCGGGCGGAACCGTTGCGATCCATTGAATTAAACCGGCAACCGCGGCGGTCAGTTGTTGGCCGTGAATTCCGTGGCAAGCCGGGCGTAGTTTTTGTTGCCGGGGTCTTCCTTGATCAGGCGATCCAGCGCGGCCTGGTAGACACGCGTATCGATGTGAGCGTTGATATCGATAGCTGTTTTGATGAAGCCCGTGTTTTTCATGATGTCCCAGTATCTGTTGACGGATTTTTTCAGGGGGTCGGGGCTGCAGACCATGGTGGCATCGGCCGCGTAGGTTTCCTTGTCGAGATATTTCTTGTCGACCTTGACGTATTTGGCGGTGATATCGATGGTTTCTTCATGGTTGGTTTGATAGAAATCGTAGGCCTTGATCAGGGCGGCCATGAAGCGCTGCCAGAGTTCCGGGTTTTGCTCCAGGTTGGAGCGCATGACGGCCTGTCGGCAGCAGACGTTGTTTTCGAACAGTTCGGTGATGTACATGGCGACCTTCACGCCCATGTCTTCCGCCATGGCGACGAACGGCGTCCAGATCAGGGCGGCGTCGACGGTGCCTTTTTTCAAGGCTTCCATGGTAGCGGCCGGCGATTCCATCTCGGTGATGGTTGCGTCCCCCTTGCGCCAGTCGATGCCGGCATCGATCAGCGCCCCCCGGAAGATCACGTCGGCCGTGGAGAGCCTGACACTGGCGATCTTCTTGCCGCGGTAATTGCGGATATCCTTCAATTCGTCATAGCGCTCGGGCGCGCACACCAGGGCGCACGCACCGGAGTTCTGCCCGCCGATGACCACCACGTCCGCGCCCTTGGCCACGAACGCCAGCGGTGCCGAGACGCCGAAGCTGCCGACATCGAGCTTGTTGGCGATGGTGGCGTTCAGTCCCTCTGCCGAATTGGTGAACAGGAACAGCTCGGCGTCGATGCCCTCTTGTTCGAAGAAACCCTTCTCCTTGGCCACGAAATAGAGCAGGTGCTCCGGCGAGGCCAGGTAGCCGACATTCACCTTGTCGAGTTTTTTGGCGGATGCCGCGCCATCGACGGCGGCATCTTTCTTGTTGTCGCATCCCGTGAGCAGAATGCCGGCGGACAGACAGATCAGCGCTGCCACCGAAAACCACTTTTTCATCATTGTTTCCTCCTTGAGAGATGTTCGGCCCAGCGAAGTTGTGTTCGATGGCCGTGCAGTATATTGCAGATGCGCCTTACGGCGTGAACGGTTATCCTGAATCCGCGGGAGCCGGCCGCACTGGCAAAACCGATCGCCTGTCTGGACGATCAGGTCATGGAGTCGAGCTTGGCCACGGTGACGGGCCAGCCGACTTCCCGCACCGTGTCGAGCATGGCGTCGATGTTGGCGAAGGGCACCTCGGTCGGCAGGCTGCAGCCCGAGGCGACGATGAATCCACGCGGGTTGTCGTGAGCTTTGCGGATGCAGTCCAGGGTTTCCGCCCGCACATCCGCGGGACTGCCCTGGAGCAGGGTTTCGGCCGTGGCCACGTTGCCCATGACCCGCACCCGGTGGCCGACGGATTCCTTGGTTTTGCGCAAATCCTCCATTTCGTCGATGCTGATGCAGTCGGCGCCGGCGTCGGCCATCAGCGGCCAGATGCGTTCGGTCTTTCCGCAGATATGCAGCGTGACCGGTTTGCTGTGCTCATGCATGAAGTCGCACAGGCGCTTCAGGTAGGGATAGGAGAATTTCTCGAAGTGGGCTGGACTGATAATGGTGCTGCTGGAGACCGGTTCGGTCAGGCCGAAGGTGCAGCCGATGTCCAGCACCGCCCGGGCGTAGTTGAGGGCCGAGGCCAGCGCGATTTCGCACAGGCTGTGGACCCCTTCGGGGTTGCGGTGCATCATGCGGACCAGGTTGTCGGTGCCGATCAGAAACGAGGCGGTGGTCAAGGGGCAGACCACCGCGCCCGCCACCGGCACCTCGTGGCCAACCCGCTCATGGGCGATTTCCAGAGCCTGCAGCAGAGCCGGCAGGTTGCCGTCCCGCCGGGGATCGACGGGCTGCAGACGCCCGATATGGGCGATGTCGTCGATGGCCGAGTTTTCCAGGTGGGCGGTTTCGTCGGGGGGATAGCAGACATTCGCTCCCATGGCCTCGGCCAGCACGTAGAGGTCGGTGAATATCCGGACCGTGTCGTAGCCGAAACGCCGGTAGGCCGCCAGGTGGGCTTCGGCGATGAGCGGTCCGTTGTCGCGAAATTCGGAAATTTTGCATCCCAGAACCCGGGCCGCGCCATTGCCGACCACGGGCACGCAGGGCAGACGATCCAACGGCTCGCCCTTGTCATAGGCGGAAAACCGCTCCATCGGTGTCATTTGATCCTTGTTCATGAGCTTTCCGTTCTCCTGGGAGGATAAAAAACAGGCATGGCGGCCGGTCGGGCCTGACATGCCGGGTTGCCGGCATCGGTCCGGGTCAGGCGGCCTTGACGTCGGCGAAGAGCTGGTTGGCGACCCGCACCGCGCTGGCGGCGTTGTCGGCGTAGCCGTCCGCTCCGATGCGGTCGGCAAAGGCCTGCGAGATCGGTCCGCCGCCGATCAGCACCTTGAACTGGTCGCGGATGCCCTCCTGCTCGAGCATGCGGATGATCGCGGCCATGCTGTCCATGGTCGTGGTCATCAGGGTTGAGAGGCAGATCAGCCGGGCGCCGACCTCCTGCGCCTTGCGCACGAAGTCGGCCAGGGGAACATTGCGGCCGAGATCGTAAATTTCGAATCCGGCGACATCGAGCATGATTTTGACCAGGTTTTTGCCGATGTCGTGGGTGTCGCCCTCGACGACCCCGATCACGCAGCCGATCCTGCTTCGCGCGTTATCCTTTTTGATGTGGGGTTTGAGGACCTCCAGACCGGCATACAGGGCATCCGAACAGATCAGCAGTTCGGGCACGAAATATTCCTCCTGATCGTAGAGTTCGCCGGCCCTGTTCATTCCCACCACCAGACCGTTGGTGATGGCATCAAACGCGTCCAGGCCGATATCAATCGCCTCCCTGGCCACCGCCACGGCCAGATCCTCATCCATGTTGAGCACTCCCTCCGCCAAATCCTTGAGAATTTCTTCCCGTGATCTAGCCATCTGCAGCCTCCTTCCACTGTACTGAATGAATAAACTTCTCGTTCCGTTACGCACGGAAAACGATTTATGGTCAGAAAAAAACCGCTCCAATGCCTGCTGAAAGGGCATGATCAGAGCGGGTTTCGTCGGGTCCGCACGTCGGCGGAGGGCGAAATAGGCGCTTATGTTGCCTGATGAACCCGGATCTTGACGGCGGGTTGACGGCCGAAACAACGCCGGCTTCGTGAGAATAAGGACTGCTCGCGGTTTCCCGGTCAGGCGATTTTTTTGCGGCAGATCATTTCGATGAATGCCTCGATGCGCACCTTGAGCTGTTCGGTATCCGATGCAGAGTAGTCGGTTTCGATCTGCAGAAAGGGCACTTTCGAGGTGTTCCGCACATGGTTTTTCAGACTGGCAGACTCGATGTTGTAGGTGTGACAGGCCTGCCAGGTGAGATCGACGACACCGTCCGCCCGGAAATCGCGGACAAGTTTCTCGACCAGTTCCATGCGTCCCTGGTTGGGTGACATGCATGAACAGGGTACGCGCAGGTAACGTTCGGCCAGGGCGGCGAGCGGATCGCCGTCACTGGCAACCGGGTCAACCTTCTTGTAGGCAGTGCAGCTTTCGAAGCAGACGACGCTGGCACCGCAGTCCTCGATGATCCGCACCACCTTGTCCGAGCCGATGCCGATGGGTACGCCGCTGAGCAGAATGCGCGGAGTTGCCGGCGTGTAGGGCGACCGTCCTGCCGTAGCCATGTCCTGCAGTTCGGCCGTGAGCCGGTCCACCAGCTCGATGACTTCGCGCTTGTCGCAGGAAAACCCGCGGTTATGAAGTACGGTGAGCATGTCCAGCCCGCTGATGGGTGCGGGCACATGCCGGCAGACATCCTGCAGTGCTTGCAGGGAGCGCCGTTCGTCGTTCATCAGGCGGATGGCTTCGCGCAGTTTCTCTTCAGTTATCTCTACGCCGAACATCTCTTCAAGCCGACGCTTAAGGCGCAGCATTTCGCCGGTCCAATAGGTCAGCGCCGTGTCGTCCTGCGTCTGCGGCAGCTGCATGACGTGCAGCGGTTTCATGGCGCTGAGCAGTTCATACATCTTCTTTTTACCGTCACAGGTCGTTTCGGCCAGTATAAGGTCTGCAAAATGGAAGTACGGGCAGGTATCGGTGACGGCAAAGCCGTAGCTGGATTTGATGAGCGGGCACAGATTGCGCGGCAGGATCTTTTCCGCTGCCGGGATCGGGGTCTGGCTTGTGCCGCAGAGGGATACGGCAACGGCCCCTGCCGCCACGACCAGTTCCACCGGGGAGTAGAGACAGTAGGTTCCGACCACGCGCAGTCCATTTTCCCGGGCTTCTTTCAAGACCAGCGGATTTCTTTCGCGCAATGTGGATATTTCGGCAAAGGTTTCTGTTTTTATCATGGGAAAGGTTCTCATTCGGGTGAAAAGGAGGTCGTGATTTCATGGCCGATCAACGCTGCGCCCAGGGCCCCGACAAACTGGGGGCAGGCAGGAACGTGCAGTTCTGTACTGAGGCTTGCGGCGATTTTTTCACAGATATCGCAGTTCTGGGCGATGCCACCGGTAAAAATGACGGAATCCCGCAGGGGCACTTTGCCGGCGAGACAGTGGAGCCGCCGGGCAATGGTGTCGATGATGCCGGCGGCGATGCCTGCTTTTTCGACGCCGCGCGCCAGCAGGCCGATGACCTCCGACTCCGCGAAGACCGTGCACATGCTGGAGAGGGGCACCGGTTCGGCCGTAGCCGCCAGGGCGCCGAGTTCGTCCAGGCTGACATCCAGGCTCGCCGCCATGACCTGAAGAAAACGGCCCGTACCGGCGGCGCACTTGTCGTTCATAATGAAGTCGGACACCGCACCCTGCTCGTCGAGGGCGATGACCTTGCAGTCCTGCCCGCCGATGTCGATCACCGTGCGGGTCGCGGGGTGGAGAAAATGGGCGCCCAGGGCGTGACAGGTGATCTCCGTGACCCGGCGGGTGAAGATGGGCAGGGAGATGCGTCCGTAACCGGTGCCGATGATGGCGCCCACCCGGTCCTGTGCCACGCCGGCGGCCTCCAGGGCTTCGTCCAGCACCTGCAGGCCGGCTTTTTTAGGGTCCCAGCCGGTGGGTGTGACGGCCTGGCCGAGAACCCTGTCGGTCAGCACCACCGCCTTGGTGGCGGTGGAGCCGATGTCGATGCCGACGCTTATGGGGCCTTGGTCATTGGGCGGCATGGACCGTCTCCTGTTCAAGCCGGGCGAGGATGTGTACCGCCAGGGCGCCGTAGCGCGGGTTGGCCCGGTCGCGCGGACGGGGCATGGGGACATCGATGATTTCCCGGATCATGCCGGGGGTGGCGGACATGACAAAGATGCGGTCGGCGAGAAAGATCGCCTCGTCGACGCTGTGAGTGACGAACAGGATGGTTTTGCGGTTGGTCTGCCAGATGCGCAGCAGTTCCTTCTGCAGCACGATGCGCGTATAGGCGTCCAGCGCGCCGAAAGGCTCGTCCATCAGCAAAACATCGGGATCGGTGGCCAGGGCGCGGGCGATGGCGACCCGCTGCTGCATGCCGCCGGACAACTCGTAGGGAAAGGCCTGGGTGAATGATTCCAGCCCTACCAGTTGCAGGTAGTCGAGGGCCCGCCGTTCCCTGTTCCTTCGTTCGTAGCCGGCGAATTCCATGCCTGTCGCAACGTTGTCCAGGACCGTGCGCCACGGGAACAGCGAATATTCCTGAAAGACCATGCCGATCTGACGATGGGGCGCCCTGATCGGGGTATCCTGATACATGACGCTGCCCGAGCTGGCCTGCTCAAGACCGGCGATGATCCGCAGCAGGGTCGATTTGCCGCAGCCGGAGGGACCGACGAGGCAGATGAATTCATGGGCGCCGACCTCAAAGTTGATATCCTTCAGAGCCTGGACGCATTGCCCTTTTTCCGTGATGAAGCTCTTTTGGGTTTTGGTGACCCGGATGACCTGTTCCATGGAACCCCTCAACGGCCAAGTGCCTGCCATGTAAATTTTTTGTCTTCAAACCAGCGGAAGCCGAGGTCGAGCAGGGCGCCCACGGTACCGATACTGATCATGCCGGCGATGACCACGTCGGTGCGGGCGATGGTAAAGGCATGGGTGATCAGGTACCCGACGCCGGACATGCTGCCGGGTAGCATTTCCGCCGACACCAGGCACATCCATGAAACGCCCAGGCCGATACGCATGCCGATGACGATGCCCGGCGCGGCGCCCGGCAGGAGCACCTTGAGAAAGATGTCGCGTTTGCGCGCGCCGAGCACGCGGGCAGAATCGATCAGGGTCTTGCGCACGCTCCGCACCCCGGTGATGGTGCTGGTGAGTACCGGGTAGAAGCCGCCGATGAAGATGATGAAAATCATGGAGAATTTCAGGTTGTTCAGATACAGGTAATATTGGCCCGGCTCGACTTCCAACAGGGTTGCCAGGCTTGCGACGCCGAACCAGGCGAGCACCAGGGGCACCCAGGCCAGAGGAGGGATGGGCCTGAAAATTCCAAGAAAGTTGCTGAAAAACCGGTTGACCGTGCCGTAGTACCCCATGAGAATGCCGAGGGGCACGGCCACGAGTACCGCCGTGAAATATCCGGACGCCACCCGTGCCAGGCTCACGATGATGTTCCCCAGCAGCGATCCCATGCTGATGAGGTCCCGGTCCGGGTGGACGAGAATGGCGAAGACGCTGTCCGGCGAGGGCAGAATGATCTCGTTGTCGATATACGGCGCGAGACACTGCCAGCACAACAGCAACAGCAGCGGTGCAATGATCGGGATGGTGTATTTGATTGCTTTATCTTTCATGGCGGCCAGGTGGCCGAGCTTTCCCTGCTTTGCGGTGATTTGCAGGGATGTCCGCCCGGCCAGGTAAATCGTTTGGGCCCGGCCGGTGCCGCCGCATGCGTCAGGGAGGCGGTACGGATGCGGCGGCACCGGCCAGGCCGGAAGTGTGTGCGGGCAATCAGGGCAGGTAGTCAAATTCGAACAGACGACCCTTGGCCTCCTCGAGGTTTTTGCCGGCCAGGGGACCGGAGAGCTTGTGGAGCCGGTTCAGCATGTCCAGATAGGTGGCGGCGCCGCGCATCCAGTTTTGCGAGGGCTGCACGGTGTAGATGATGGTCGATTTCTCGACCGCCGCGGTCGGGGTGCCCATCCATTTTTCCGCGATGGCGGCGACCTCCTGTTTGTGACTGTTGCTCCACGAGGCACTGGCGGCCATGAGCTTCACCAGCTTCTCCACCGCTTCGGCGTTGGTGGCCAGCGTCTCCTCCCTGGCTGCCATGACGCAACAGGGGAAGTTGTGCCATGCGCCTGCGGGCGGCAGGTCGCGCAGGTCGGTGACAATTGTGCCTACCCCTTTAAGTTCGATCATCTCGGGGAAGGGGGCGGGCGCCACGACGCCGTCCACCTGGCGGCTGGTGAGGGCGGGAATGAAGTTCGCGGTGGATTTGATGTCGACCAGCAGAATATCCGCCGTGGCATCGTTGGGGTTTTCCGTAACCTTGATATCGGTGCCTGCCAGGGCGCTTTCAAGGATGATTTTCGGCGCGCTGGTCGGCGAGTGATAGCCAATAGTCAGAGGGCGCGGCGATTTTTTAGCCCGGTCGATGAAAGCGTCCCATGTAGAGAGGTTGCTGCCCTTCGGAGCGACCAGGGCCATGCCGTCCACATGGGTGGGACAGAGGATTTTGACCTGCGCCCCCCGGTCGATGCCTGACATGATGGCGGTCACGGAAGCCATGGCCATGTCCAGACGCTTCATGGCGAACATGGTGGCGGTCTCCGATCCGCTCTTGTTCAGAACAAGGTCGATCCGGGCCAGTTTTCTGCCGTCGGCATACAGTTCGTATTTTTCCCTGGGCAGCACTTCCTTGAAATAGGCGCCGGTATTTTCAAAAGCCTTGCCTTTGGCCAGGGCGGCGATCAGCGGCATGTGATGGGTGGTATAAATGTAGCCGAAACGGATAGTCGGAACGGCCGGACCGGCCGCGCCGGAAAGAGTCGGCGCCAAGCTCAGCGCGCCGAGGATGGCCAGAAGGGAAAAAACGGTGTTTACGAGACGGGTGGTTGTTGATTGCATGATGAAACGGCCCCCTTTTCATTTAATGAGAAGTCCAATGAACACGGGCATGATAAAAGGCGGCATGAGGGGTGTCAAATGGATAATTCCTATAAAAGCGATACCGTCAAGCGGTATACTCCATATGTCCAGGGAAGCAGAGGGTGATGCGACTCCTTTTCGGTTTGGCCTTGCTCGCTGGAACCCTCGGGTTGTGGGTTGCGGGAACGGCCGCGTCCGGCAGGGAAAAAACTGTCTCAAAAAGTGTTTTTGTTTGTTTGGTGCGGCGGATAGCGGCGATGCGCTTTTGGGAGGGGGGGGCAAGGGGATAAGTCGGCGTCGCGGCCGGTTGCCGATTCGCCAGGTCGGCTTCAGTGTGATGGAAAACTGCCAGCAGGCTGAATCCAGCCTTTTCAGACAGTGTTAAACCCGGCTGCCGGTCTCATCGTAACCCTTAATGGTCTGATAATCCCCGCCTTCCCGGCGATACAGCTCCCACTCCGGAATACCGGTTCCGGCAACCATCGCCAACAGGCGTTCGAGAACATCAGGGTGGAATTCCACCGCCATGCCGCAATCGGAGGAAATCTGTCGGGGCGTCGGAATCAATTCTACGGGAATCCCCTGGGTCTTCGCTCCCTTTTCAACCTTCAGGATGTGATGGATCGAGGGAAGAATCAGTACGTAAAAGCCCTCTTTTTTCATGCTTCCTCCTGCTCGGCTATCGCATGCAGAGCCCGAACGGCTTGCTGCATATCGTCTAACGTGTTGAAATAGCTCATGGAAAGCCGTACTGTCCCCTCGGGGCAGGTTCCCAGGGTCTGGTGAGCCAGCGGGGCGCAATGCAGGCTGGCCCGACAGGCGATACCGAAATCCCGGTCCAGGGACCGGGCGATGGCACCGGGATCCCGGCCGTTGATGGTGACGGATACCACCGCGGTCTGCCTTGCCGGATCCGCCGGGCCGTGAATGCGGATCCTGTCGTGTCCGGCAAGGCCGTCGATCAACAACCGGGTCAGGGACATTTCGTGCGCCCTGACCGTTGCGACCCCCGTCTCCTGCAGAAACCGTACTCCCGCATGCAATCCGCATACTCCAGGCACATTGGGTGTGCCGGCTTCCAGTGCATCGGGCATAAAACCGGGATGGGCCAGGTCCTCCGAACGGCTGCCCGTTCCACCCTGCATCACAGGCGCAAGGCGCAGCGACGGAGCGACATACAGGCCGCCGGTCCCCATCGGCCCAAGCAATCCCTTGTGACCGGCGAAGGCCAGCATGTCGATGCCGGATTGCACGATATCGATGGGCAGGGCACCCGCTGTCTGCGCCGCATCGACCAGCAGCGGTACCTCGGGCAGACGCTGCTTCACGTCGGCGACAGGAAAGATCGTGCCGCAGACATTGGAGGCGTGGGTAAGGACCACAAGCCTGGTGTCGGCTTGCACGGCCCGCTTCACATCGTCCGGATCGAGCTCGCCCCGCGGGCTGCAGGGCACCACCGTCAGGGTGATCCGCCCTTGCTGCTGCAGGGTGTGCAGCGGCCGCATCACCGAATTGTGCTCCATGGAGGAGGTGATGACGTGTCCACCATCGGTCAGGTAGCCGTAGAGGGCCGTGTTGAGGGCCATGGTGGCATTGCAGGTGAAGACGATGCGGGAGGAATCCCCGGCATTAAAGAATTCCGCCAGAGCCTCGCGGGCGGCGAATATCTCGCGGGCTGCCGCCGCAGCCAGCGGATGGCCGCTGCGTCCGGGGTTGCCGCAACTGTTCCTGCCGCAATCGACAACCGCTTCCCAGACCGAATCCGGCTTGGGGAAAGTGGTCGCGGCATTGTCGAGATAGATCATGGCTGCACCACCCGCTCGAAGGTGCGCAATGACGTGATGACATCGAACATGTTGGTGGCTTTACCGACCCGCAGCTGTTCCTTGAGACCGAAAAAATCGAGGCAGGTTCCACAGGAAAAGATTTCCACCCCCTGTTTTTCCAGGTGCTGCAGGGTCTCGAGAACCGCGGAACCTTCCGTCGCCAGGCGCACGGCGCTGTTGAGGAAAATCATCCGTTTCGGCAGCGGCGGCATGTCGAGGAGCGATTTGATGAAACTCTGCATCAGCAACTCTCCCAGCTTATCGTCCCCGCTGCCGATCCTGTCCGACACACAATAGACCAGGGTCGCATCCTGCTCCGCGGCAGAACTCGGTCGAGGCTCCCCGATGGCGGCATTCTCCGCTCTCAGCAGAAGATGAATATCGCTCCCCTTGCGGGTCACGTCGACAACCGCCCACTGACGGCCGGCGGCAAGTCGCGAAACGTTCTCGAAGGCGATGTCGTCGTTCAGCAGCACTTCGATCTCTCCGTCCGGCGACGCCTCCATCGCCTTTTTGGTCTTCACCACGGGCTGCGGGCAGGGCAATCCCCGGCAATCGATAACACATTTGGCCATGCTTCCTCCAAAAAATAAGGGCATTCGGGGTGTGAAATCCCTTTTCCGACACAGATTCACATCTGGATCAAGGGAAAAAATGGAAACGATTCTAAACCGAATCCACAACCTGCAAAACCTGTTTTTCGATGTCAAACCGGGCCAACGGGGAGACACCTGTGCTTGCGCCGCGCGACTTTCAATTCAGATGAAGTGACAAGAATTTGATTTATCGGGGCCGGGCAGGCGTCTGAAAGGTGATGAGCTGCTAAGGGTGACAGGTCATCGCCGCAGGCGCCCGAAATCGGCAACCGGCGGCGCTCGCATCCATATTCGAGAACCTATCACCCCTGCATTTGGCCGGTCAACGAAAAATCCTCATGCCGGCTCCGCTCTACGGCCAGCACGCTTCCTCAACCCTCAAAATCCGTTAAATTACCTGAAGGTGGCTTTACAGAGTCCAAAAAATGAATTCTGTAGACACGACCCCAATGACACTGCGACCCCAATGACACTGTTTCTGTTTGTTTTCGAGTTGCGGTTTTTTCTAGCGGCAGTAGGATTTCTATTGATTCCGTTTGAAAGAAATTTCGAAATCGACGGGCTGTACACGCTAGTATCCATCCGGAAACTCCGGATGAAAACAAGCTATAAGGACGATAAATTCTGCTTGCCAAAACTAAGGATATGAGCATGTCTTCCGAGTATAGGTGGGAAACTAACGTTAACATGGTGCTCGCCGGTGCAGCAGGTCAAGGCATACAGACCATTGAACAGGGGGTGACCCGATTGCTGAAACAGGCCGGGTTTCATGTCTTTGCCACCAAAGAGTACATGTCCCGCATTCGTGGCGGCAGCAATTCTACGCAGATCCGTATCGCTTCTCATCCGATTGCCGCCCCCCTGGATCGAATCGACCTTTTTATTCCCCTTGACGAGGCGGCTTTTATACGCTACTCGCCAAGACTGACTTCTGCCAGTCTGGTTCTCGGCGATCGGTCTCGGCTACCGAGTCATCCAGGGCTTGTCGATATGCCGCTAGCAGCCCTGGCTGAAAAAGCCGGCGACAGCCGCTATGCCAACAGTGTGGCCATTGGTGCGGTTATGGGCCTCTTGGGCGTTTGTCCGAATCTGATGAATGACTTCTTGTGCCAGCGTTATGTTGACCAGCCAGAAAAGGTGATCGAAGGTAACCAGGCGGCAGCAACCGCAGGCTATGAAGCCGGTCGCAATTTGGTGGAAAACGGCCGGGTGCAGATAGCGCTGCAATCCTCTCCAGGCGTATCCAATGACCTGCTTCTGAACGGCAGTGAGGCGGTTGGACTCGGCGCCCTGGCCGGAGGCTGTAACTTTATCTCGTCCTACCCGATGTCGCCAGCTACGGCTGTGCTGACTTTCCTGGCCAGGCAGGCGGCCGATTTTGGCCTGGTGGTCGATCAGGCCGAAGATGAAATCGCCGCCGTCAATATGGCGCTCGGTGCCTGGTTCGCCGGTGCGCGCGGGCTGGTTTCCACCTCCGGAGGCGGATTCGATCTTATGGCCGAGGGACTCAGCCTTGCGGGTATGATTGAATCGCCGCTGGTTGTCCATCTTGCCCAACGCCCCGGGCCGGCCACCGGGCTGCCCACCCGCACCGAGCAGGGTGATCTGCTCTTGGCACTCCACAGCGGTCACGGCGAGTTCCCGCGGCTTCTTCTGGCCCCCGGCGGCCTGCAGGAAGCCTTTGCCCTGACCCGCCAGGCGTTTCACCTCGCTGACAAATACCAGGTTCCGGTGATCATTCTCACCGACCAGTTTCTGGTCGATTCATTCGGCAATATTCCGGACCTCGATATCATTGACCTGCAAGTTAAGCATCATTTCATAAAATCCGAGGCCGATTATGCCCGTTACCAGGTTACCGCCAGCGGCATATCGCCCCGGGCTTTACCCGGCTACGGCGAAGGGATGGTCTGTCTCGACAGCGATGAGCACGATGAGTCGGGACACATCAGCGAAGACCTTGCGTTGCGCCGCACTATGACGGAAAAACGCTTGCGCAAAGGCGGTGAGTTATTGAATGACGCCATTGCTCCGAAGCTTTTGGGGAGCAGCGATTATCACACCCTTGTGATCGGCTGGGGATCCACCTGTCATGTCCTTCGGGAGGCTTTGGAAACCCTCGGGGAACAGCCGGTGGCCGGGCTCCATTTCAGCCAGGTTTATCCATTACCGCCTCAGTCCGAACAATGGCTGCTGCGGGCCGAACAACTGGTGGTGGTGGAATGCAACGCCACCGGGCAGTTTGCCGATCTGCTTGAGCAGGCTGCCGGTTGCCGCATCGATCATCGGATATTGAAGTACGACGGACTGCCTTTTACCGTGGAGGACCTTGTCGCCCGATTGCGGGCCGCGCTCGATCTGCCGGACCAAACAGACCAGGAAGGTGGTATATGATGCCCCAGGATTACGAGCTGCCCGATTTGGATATCGCCTGGTGCCCCGGATGCGGCAATTTTGGCATTCTAACGCTACTCAAGAAGGCCTTGGCGGAACTTTCGATAGAGCCCCGGCAACTTGTCATCGCTTCGGGGATAGGGCAGGCCGCCAAAACCCCTCATTATCTGAAATCCCACGTGTTCAACGGCCTGCATGGCCGGGCTCTGCCAGCCGCTACCGCCATCAAGGCAGGTAACCCGCAATTGACGGTCATCGCTCAAGGGGGCGACGGGGACATGTACGGCGAGGGGGGAAACCACTTTTTGCATGCCATCCGACGCAACCCCGATCTGACACACCTGGTGCACGACAATATGGTTTACGGTCTGACCAAGGGGCAGGCCTCGCCGACCAGCCAGCCGGGATTCGTCACCCCCCTGCAGGTCGACGGCGTCTGCCAGGAACCCTTCAACCCCCTGAGCGTCGCTATCGCCCTGAACGCCAGTTTCGTGGCGCGCATATACGTCGGCGCCGTTGCACACGCGGTGACCGTTCTGAAAGCGGCCCTCCGCCATCACGGCTATGCATTGGTCGATATTCTGCAGCCCTGCGTCAGTTTCAATCGGCTCAATACCTATGAGTGGTTTGAAGAACACTGCTATTTTTTGGAAGAGGGACATGACCCGGAGGATCGTCAGGCAGCCTTCGCTCGGGCCTGCGAAACCGAGCGACTTCCTCTCGGCATTTTTTATCGTGATTCAAAAAGAAAAACCTTCGAAGAACATTTGGCGGCATACAGGCACGATAGTCGTCCTCTTTACCAGCGGTCCCCGAACACAGGCAGGTTGCATGAGCTGATAAATGATAAACGTCTCAATTAATCAATGACATCTGCTGGCAAAACAGCAAAATCCGGTCGGGACATATGCCAAAAGAAGGCCGGGAGTGAACTCCCGGCCTTGGTCATTTCACAAGAGTTCGCTTATCACCATATTACGGGCACTATGTTTGAGCATGTCAATGTGTCACTCTCGCATACCTGGTAGGTGGCTGAACCGCCTCCTTTGCCCAAAGGACCGTCCGTGTACGCCTCATCGTTAGGGGTGGTGGTGATTTTGTCGCCGTTGCGGTAGACATCCACGTTGCTTGAGGCCGCGCCGTTCCAGGTCAGGTCCGCATATTGGGTGCCTCTGACTTTGTAAGCGGCAACGTTGAGCACAATGGTATCGCCCCCGCTGCCATCAACGGTGATCGCAATACTGGTGCTGCCGGTTAAGCCGCCGGAATCGGCCACAGAAGCGGTGATGGTGTGTAAGCCGCCGCTAAGGATCGCGCTGAAAGAGCCACCCGTACCGATCGGTCCGTCCACATCGGAGGCCCAGCTCAAAGTGTCGGTGAGGTCTCCGTCTTCCGTGTCGGATGCTGTGCCGGTGAAGGTTATGGTAGCGCCAGAGTCGAACGAAGCCCCATCGGTCGGATTAGCGATATCGGCGGTAGGAGGATTATTGGTTGGAGCAGGGCCGCTACCGCTCCCAGCAACCAGCAAGGGAGCAAAGACACTTGAATCGCCGACATCAAGAAGCGCTTCCTGGACACCGTCGCCGGAGTCATCGCTCCAATTGAAGTTGCCCTGGCTGATTACCTGGTTGTAAAGGGTGGCAACATCCGTCGCGTTGTCGGGGTTGTTCCTGCTCGCCAGCAAAGCCAGCGCCCCCGCGACATGAGGGCTGGCCATGGAAGTGCCGCTGATGGTGCCGTATTCTCCCTGCTCCAGGGGAAAGGTGGACAGAATGCAGACGCCCGGGGCAGCCAGGTTGACAGCCGAACCCCAGTTGCTGAAATCGGCCAGGGTGTCGTCCAGGTCGACGCGGCAGGTCGGATCGCCATAGCCGCCCTCCAGCCCATCGAAATCAGCCAACGCGCTGACCGTCAGCACATTGTCAAAAGCGGCCGGGCTGTAGTTGTTCGCATCGGCGCCGGAATTGCCGGCGGCCACGGCGAAGGCCACCCCCTTCTTGACGGCTCCCTGGATGGCATCGTATTCGGCCTGGTTCCACCCGCTACCGCCGAGGCTCATGTTCGCCACTTCGATCTTGTCTGCGTTGGCGGCGACCCAGTCGATGCCGGCAACGATCCAGGAAGTATAACCGGATCCACTGGAATTCAGGACCTTGACCGCCCACAGGCGCGCCCCGGGTGCGACGCCGACAACGCCGATGCCATTATCCAATGCGCCGATGGTGCCCGCCACGTGGGTGCCATGATAATGGTCGTCGTCGCCTCCCGTCTCGCATTTTGCTTTAATCGGGTTGCCGCCGCTGCAGTTTATTCCGCCCACTACATTCAGGTCCGGATGCTGAAAGTCCACGCCCGTATCGATGACGGCCACGTCGACATCGACCCGCCAATCATCGACGCCGTCAATGTCGATAGTATTGTTAAGATCGGCGTAAATTCGCGCAATTCCCGTGGGAAGGGATTGGGCAAAAGCATAGCGGACATCATCCGTCGCCACATAGTTGACCTTGGGGTTTTGTTTCAGGGCGGGCAGCGCCTGGGCTGGTACTGCTATGGAAAACCCCTTGAGTGCGTGCTCATAAACGAATCCCATTTGACCACCAAGCTTTGCGGAGATCTGCCTGGCTTCTTGCGCAGGGGAAGCCACCCAATCATGGAAAACGACGATATATCTTTCATGCTTTAAGGGGTCCGCTTTTATCGCGGGGACGAGACTCAGAGCTATCGCCAGAGCCAATGAAAAGCCGAGCGCAATGCGTTTCATACTCTCCCTCCCTTCACAAATGCCTGAAAATTGGTTTCCTCGGGTCTTTTGTTAATCTGGCTGCCCGTATTCGCAAGGTTTAATCCATAAAGAAAAAGGCCGAGCTGCACCGAAGTAAACCTTCGGCAGCTCGGCCATCTTCCTCCCGGAAGACCCGCGGCTTTCCGTCACTTTCTCGCAAAAGTTCTGGCTTTTTCGAGGGTTTGATTGTAATCAATTATTCCCCTTGGAGACAGCTTGTCAACAGGGGGAAAAATTTACCTTTCTGATGCCGCGATATCCTTTGGAATTTATTTTTTCCTTTCCTGCCGCTTCTGCAGATTTTTGAATATGCTCAGCCGTGCCAGCAATGACAATCGAAAATGCCGCCCGGCCAGCATAAGTGCAGCCGGGGCGGCATTTTCACCGAAACAACCGGCTACGGCGCCGTGAACGTGAGGATTCGCGGGGTCAGGAGTTTGGATGGATCCGGGCCGCTGGTGGTTCCGGGGGCGATGTAGTTGCGCAGGCTGATAATGATCATTCCCTGCAGGGCCGGATCTCCCTGGGTGGACATGCCGCTGATCTCGGTGCAGTTCTCCATGCCGCCAGGCACGTCCTCAAGTGCGGCGCAGTTGTCGGTAAAGTAGCGGACAAAGAACTTGTCGGTGTTGGCCACGGTGGATGCGTAGACGTCCGCGGATCCTTTTAGTTGCGTGTCCAGAAGGGTCCCGTTCGGGACGCCCCCCATGATCGACGCGTCGTTGGCCGACAAGCCGACATAGACGGCGTTATCCGTTTCCGTCGCCAGGGTGGCGACCACGGCATAGACCTCCCCGGAACCGGTCGGGCGGGGCGTTGAGAAGTAGTAGGCCGCCTCCTGCTGGTCTCCCAGGCAGTCCATGCCGATATCGCGGCAGTACGGTCCGGTCCAGCCGTAGTCACTCACAAGATTTGCGAGGAAGGACGAATCCGGCGGGAGCTGTGCACAGTCGGGACTGGTGAGGTCCGTATTATTGCTGACGCTCTCGCACACCGCAGCGACGAGGTCTTCCAGATCCGCTTCCATGTCGAGCTCGCTGTTCGCCGTTCTCGGTGCATAGAAAAGCGACCCGTAGCGCTGCGCCGGCCCTAGGGATTCTTGGGCCCGTACGCGCAGCACTTTCAGCGGAGGATTCGCCCGCCAGATCTCTGCGGCAACATTGTCGTCGGGGACGGCGTAACGGAAGGCGGTGAAAAAGTCGATGGCATTTTTACCCATGCCAAGCGGGCCGATAGGACCGAACTCATCCTGGCGGGGGATCTGCTCGGTAAAGATGTGGTTGTCCGCAACCCCCTGTGCCTGCAAGGCTTCGCGAACCGCCCGGTCCGTCGCCGCGCTCGGGGTGACGATGAAATACCGCATTTCCCCGAAGGGGTAGCCCGACTGCCGCTCCATAACCATGTTATTGACGACATCCCCGAGAGAGGAAAGAGTGATGATGCGGTGCGACCCGGGATTATCGGGCGGGATCGTGGAGAACAGGTACTGCATGGGGAAAGGCAGATCCGGCGTGTTCGCCCACATTTCGTAATCCTTGGTCTTCCAGAGCCCGTGCCCACTGAATGCAAATGTCTGCAGTCCCATGTAGCGGCCCGGGGGCGGCATCTCGCCGTAGATCACCAGCGCCTCGCGTTGGTCGAGGCGGTAGGTGACGCTGTACCCGGGATCCGTTTCGACGAACGCATTCACCGAAGCAGGGTCAACATACTCGTCCGGCCATAATTTCACGACCGGCAGAACGTAGGGGGCCGCGGGGTTGGCTTGAAAGCAGTTCTTCAGGACCGGGTAGGTACGGTCGTAACAGTCCTGCTGGGTGTAAAGCGCTGCATAGCCCTGACTGACCCGAAATCCGCCGGCCTCGAGGTCGGCGATGAGCGCCCCGGTGAAGGCATCGGTCTCAATTTCCGATACAATGACCCTGTTTGCCGACTGTTTGTCCGTTTTGGCCGCAGTGCTGCTTAGCGCCGGAGGTGCGAACGCAAGTCCGCCAAAAAGAAGCGCAGCTACCAGCAGATATCGGAGATCCGACATTGTCCCGGTCATAATCGCCCCCCCTTTCTCGTGGGTGTAATGGCTAAAAATTTTTCCTGCCCCGTGCGCAGGATCCCAATCCCTGCTTACTCTCCGTCACGCACTGCGACAATGCCGCCCAGAACACCTACATATAGCGTTCCGTCGGGGCCCAGGTACGCTCCGGCATAATGATTGTTGTAGAGGACTCCCACCCCGGCGAGAATCTTCCAGACGGTCTCGCCGGTTTCAAAATCGATGGCCGTGAAATACCAGGGATCGGTGGCTGCGGGCCCCTTCGGCTTGGTATAGGTGTAAATGAGACCGGTGGCCAGCGACATCTTCGTGATCAGGGTAGGAATGCTCTCGGATTCATTCGTCCACACCGTTCGGCATGCGTCATTCTCCACATCGATCCGGGCGAGGCCCGGGGTGGTGGTTCGTCCGTGGGTCGTATCCTTCAGCGCGTTCTTGTAGCCAAAATTGTTTTCCACGATGATCGAGGTGTCGGTGGCAACCAGCGAATTTTCGTTGGAGGCCTGACCGGGCTGGAATACCGGCTCGGAGCACACCAAATGTCCATCTGCACGGTCGTACACCAGCACATGCATTTGCGGCTGTCCGTTATCGGTAATGGTTACGAATCTGTCGCCCATCAGAGTCGGGGTCGTTCCCGTCCCGATATCCGTCTGTCCTTCTTTGATATGGGTCCCGGCGTCATATGTTTTCCTCCAGGAGATGGAGGGTGCTCCGTCGGAGTCTGCATCAAAACGATACATTGCCAGGGTGGAGGCAATGTAAACGCCTCCTTCTTCCCCGGCGGCGTGGCCGTTCACGATCCGCTCACCCGGGAGCTGCAGAGAATCGATCACCAGACCCGTATCCATGTCGAGTGTGCCCACAACACCGCCCTTGCTGGTAAACCAGAGAAGCCCCGACCAATCGGGCTGCAATCCCTGGATCGAGTCGCCTTGAGGAATATGGGCGGTCAGATCCCACGGAGCCGCTTCATTGTCATGATGAAAGGACCACAGCCCCGTCGGGCTATCAAAGGAGTAGGAGACCAGCCAGATGGTACGGTCCTTGGTTCCGATAACGATTCGGTTGTCTTGGGCCATGTAGAAATAGGTCCCTGCCGGCCGGAAGCCGGTTCCGGTCAAGGTCTCCCTGGGAAGGTCGAATCGGGCCAGGGTCGCCAGGGTTGTGGCATCGATCAGGGTCAGTTGAACAAAGGCAAATCCCTGCTCTCTCAACACCTTGATGGAGGCCGCAATCAAAAGATTGTTTGCCCTGTCGAATGTCATGCCGACAACGATCGCCTGGATGCCGTCCGGGGGCCCCAGCCAGGTCGATGAAACGACAGGATTACTACCGAGCGGGCCCGGGGTCGGATAGACATCGCTCTGGTAACTGTCGTTGTGCATGCAGTTCCAAGGATTTTCGGCCATAAATGGGTTCTGCGGGACAGGCGTCGTGCCCGTCACCGCTTTCGCCGTTACCGTTTCACCGATGAACATCGGGACAGGAGAAATTTTCTGATTGGGAAGGATGGAACTGTTCGGTATCGGAAGCGCGGCAACGGGATAGATACTTTCAGCTATCGCCGATGAATATCCCGATGCCAGAATAAATAATGACACAATTACTGCAGAAGCCCTTGCGACGATTGAGACCTTCATGGGATCCTCCTCTGCCGGTAAAATTCCGTTTCAGGAAAATTCGACTCCGTTTTTATCGATTACCTCAGATGTAGAGGCATCAACCTAAATTTGCCGTCCAATCTGTCCGGGACATCACGCAACGGCTGCCATGACCATATCGACTCACTCCAGATGAACGGTTTCCCCTCGACCCGGGGGTGCCGTAGAGAGCATCCAGAAGCCTGTATTCTTGGAGTAAGTGTCCAGCTCTCCACGCAATGTCATGAAAACACGCACCTTTTCAGTCGACCCCACCTTCGCGGCGAGCGCCCCGTCCGGGAGTTGCCTGGGATAATCGGTTTCGCCATAACCGCAATCCCACCGCCCGAAAATCCAGAGGGGAGTATACGGATCGGTGTAGGTGGATTGCGTCAATCGGGCCGCTGCAGCCGGAGCGCCCTCGAAGGCAAAACAAGAGCCGAGTCGGGTGCCCGCTGTGTGTCCGGCTTGATATAGTCGCGCACCCCAACCACGATACTGTCTCCTTCCGGGATCATCGTGATCGGGAGTTCGACGCAGTGGTCGTCCGTAATGTCTTGCAGGCCGGAACAATCCCGGGTGCCTCGACCCCATATTTCTTGAGGCGATCCCGGTAAAAAGGCTGCTCCATGGTGTATTTGGTTCCCAGCAACGCAACGGTGCGCAGGCCTTTTTTTTGGATCGCCTCTCCTGTCGCATCGGCGATATGCAGGACGGGAAGGCCGACTTCCTGTTCGACGGCGCCTGCAAGCGAGTTAATCGTGTTGGAAGCGATGACGATGAAATCCGCGCCGCCCCGCTCCAGCCGCCGTGCGGCGTCAAGAATGGTTCGGGTCATCAGCGTCCAGTCGCCTTTGTCTGCCAGTCGCTCCTGCTTGGAAAATTCGCCGAATTCGATGGAGTACATCAGGATCTGCGCGGAACTCAGGCCGCCCAGCCGGTCACGGGCAAGTTCGTTCATGATGCGGTAGTACTCGATCGAGGACGCCCAGCTGACCCCGCCGATGATGCCGATGGTTTTGATGGGACGTTTTTCCGAGACATTGGCAATAGAAAGGTCGTGTATGCGCGCACTATCTTTGTCTAAATCCCGCGCAGGAGGCACGGCGCATCCGCCTATCGTCATAATCAACAGAAGGAGAATGCACAACCAGCTACGCATCAACATCTGTTTCATGATTTTTTCCTTTTGGCCAACGGGGTAAGGTTTGCATCTCATGGTTTCATCTCATGGTTTCATCTCATGGTTTCATCTCAAGGTGATTATTCCTGGATCTGAACCGGAGGCGGTACCCACTTTCCCTTCAGGGCGGCCTTGTCCGGCCAGTACATCCGCAGGGTGAGACTGTAATTGCCCGAGTTCGGGACATCAGGGTCAGCCACAGGCGTGGGGAGCCAGAAACCCAGCTGACTGGAGTCCGGCGGCGGATCCGGCTGCAGCAGGATGTCCACGGCGGTTTGTCCGATAATCGCCTGGTCAGTGCTGTGGATTGCGTAACGGCAGATGGGGTTGTCCACCAGGTAGCCGCCCTTGTCGTAAACCGTTACGGACCAGAACGCGTTGGCCGGCGGTGCCGGGTCGAAATGGATGACATAGTTCTGCGAGCTGTCCAGCTGGACCAGGTTCTCATCGACCACGGCATTGTTCGTGGTTGGATAAAAGCCATCTTCCGGGAGGTTCGCGCCCGGTGCTCCCCAGGCGATGGTCGCGCGGTTCAGGTAGTTCGTGCCGTAGGTGCCGATATCGGACACTGTCACTCGCCAGCCATTCACTGTCTCCCCCAGATTCAGGAATCGATCGCTCATAAGCAGGACGGCGGCGTGCGGGGCGGCATTGATGTCCGCCACCATGTTCGCGGGAGGATTGAAGGGTTCGCCCGGAACGAAGCCGATCGCTTCGAAACTCTTCAGTGCCGGCATGTCCTGGCCGGCGGCAGGATTGTCCCACATGAGATCGGAGAGCATCTGGAAGAACTCGACCCCCGACAGCTGCGCCACCCGTTCGGGAGGAGTGATGGAGGGGACTGGAGACGGACATTCGAAAGGAGGCGCCTCTTCTGCGGGCCACTGGCTCAATGGTGTGAGCGTATACTGCTGCTGGATGTCATGCACGTCGGAATAGTCAATGGACAAACACGTCCCTTCCGGCGGTACGCCGGTATTCACCTGGGTGCGGCCGATGATCCAGACCATGTTGGTGGGGGATTTGATGACCTTGATGGGCCGCGGCAGTTGTCCCTTCCAGTCCGGCCCGACGATGGCGAAGTTCTGGGCGGAAGAACCTGTGGTTCGTGTGCCGGGGGCGGCGAACGTATTGGTCCAGGCATCCATGATCTGCATGACGTAATAAAAACCCGCAGTATCCGGAACGTGCAGGATAATGGGCTCGGTTCGCAGATCCAGGAAGGCTGATGAGTAGAGGGTGTCGTTGTTGGGGCGCCTGACGCTCGTATCGTCGGGAGTCAGTAGCTGGCAGGTATGGGTGAATTGATTCATCGCCTGCAGCTGCCCGGACGTCAGCATGATCTGCCGGGTGAATTCGATCAGTACCAGCGGATAGCCGTAGATGTAGGCATCGATGGCGGTTTCCAGCGTGTCGGAGTGGGCAGGGGTTTGCATCGTGACTGCGTCTATCCCGGCAGCTTCCCCGAACCACAAGGCTGCTGACAGGAGAACAGCGGCAAGAACAGACAGGCAAGCAACTCTGTTTTTGCGAAGCATCGGCACCTCCATTATTGAGGGTTGAATGTCCGTCGCTTTGAGAGGAAAGGGATTACGGTTGATCACGTCACTTCAAGTACAAAGGCATCAACGTAAATTTGCCGTCCAGCCGGTCAGGAACGTCCCGCAAGGGCTGCCAGGACCACATGGATTCGCTCCAGATGAAGGGCTTGCCATGGATCCGGGGGGTGCCGAAGAGCATCCAGAAACCGGTATTTTGTGACGAAAGATCGAGCTCGCCGGATAAATCCATGAAGGCACGCACCATTTCCGTCGACCCGACCTTCGCATCGAGGGCCCCGTCCGGGATCTGCTTGGGATAATCGGTCTCCCCATAACCCGGATCCCATCGCCCGAAAATCGATAGGGGATTGTTCGGATCGGTGTAGGTGATGACCTGTTTGGCCCTCTGTACGTTATTGACATGGGGGAGCAGCTTCGCGAACTGCACCCTGCGGGCGGGACGGTTGTCGGTGGATTGAAGATCCTGGCGCACCTGCAGCGAAGCCGGATAGTTGATGCCCATCAGGTATTCCGGCGTGACCATCTCGCCGTCGTATTCGGTGGAGCAGGCGCCGCCGTCCAGCGACAGGCTGGTGACCGTGTAAGGGCCGCCGGTCGAGCGGTAAAAGATGAAGCAGCGATGGGACATCTCCACCAGACCGGTTTCGCCGGTGTTGGCATCCGCCAGCATGTAGCCGTTCTGGTAGGTGCCGGTATTGTCCAGGGAGATGTAAGCAAAGAAATCGTCAATGGAGCGTGAGAACTGTTCTGCCAGGGCTGCTCGCCAGAAGACCCACAGCCCCAGGGGCTTGACCTGGCTGTAGGACGCCCTGTGGGTGGTCTCGTTGAACATGATGCCCTTGTTGTTGTAGCCAAAATCGGTGTTCGAGCCGATCAGGCCGGGGCTCACGGCGTTGAAGGTCAACAGGTCGTCGTTGACGGCGAGGGTCTGAATCATGGTCTGGGAGAGAAAACCCGACCAGGTGTTGTGGGTGAGGATGACTTCGCTGCCGACGCGCTTCAGGAAGGCGGAGCATTTTTCCGGATGATCGGTGAGCCGCGCGCCGCCGGGCGCCAGTTCCGGCGAGAAGGAGATGACGTCCAGCAGGTCGCAGAAGGCGTTCACGAAATAGAGATCCAAAAAGGTGAGGTCCTCGGCTTCATATCCCAGCGCAAGCTCCCAGGGCTGAAAATAAATGCCGTCGGGAAGCCAGTTCCCGGAAAAGTCGAGATTGGCCGGCCGGTCGAGCACCACCCCGTGATAGATGCCGAGCATCCTGAACAGCAGTCTCTTCAGGCGCCAGGCCACGGCTGCGTTGGTCTCCGGATTTTCGAGATAATCGAGAAATGCAGCATAATTGGCGTTCAGCAGTCCACCCGCTTCTTCCAATTCATTCAGGCTGGGGCCGGGCTGTTTGGGAAAGGAGTGGGAAGGGTCGATCAGGTAGGCGTTGTCCCAGGCATTGTCCCGGGCCGACAGGATGGTTTCTCCCTGGAGTTTGCCCTGGACGAACCCGGCCCGGTACTCGGCTTTCAGGTCGTTGGTGTCCCTGGAAACCACCGTCATGTTGACGATGTTGTTGATTGTTTCGATCGTTCCCGAGGCATGGGCGTCAAGGGTGTAGGTCGTGAGCCCGGGCGCTTTCTCCGCCTTATCTCCGGCCAATGCCGTCTGGGGATAAAAGATTGCCAGAAGCATCAGCACCTGAAACCATTGTCCCTTCATGGGATTTCTCCTTCCTCTGTTGGCCTTTCCAGTTGAAGCATTCTTGACGGCAGAACGAGTGAGGAGTTAGGGCCCCGTCGGGTGCCGGGCTTGATGTAGTCGCGCACCGCGAGGACGATGCTGTCTCCCACCGGGATCAGCGTCGTAGGGATCTCGACGCAATGGCCATCCGTCAGGTCCTTCAGGTCGGAGCAGTCCCGGGTGAAATAGACCAGAAAGAGCTTGTCGGTGTTGTCCACATCTGGGCTGTACCCGTTCGCGCTGCCTGTGATCTCTTCATGGGGGATGTTCTTGATCCCTTTGAAGTGCGATCTCTGATTGATGCTGAGGGCGACGTAGGTCGCATTCCCTGTTTCCGTGCCCAGGGTGCCGGCGACGGCGTAGATCTGGCCGTCGTCGAGGGACTTGGGCAGGAGGAGCTGATAGGCGGCGTCCCAGTTGTCGCCGATGCAGTCCTGGTTGTACTCGTTGCAGAGCGAACCGATGAGATGGATGGGCGCATTCTGCACGTCCCGGAAGTTCTCCGCCCGGTCCGTACAACCCTCTTCGGCGCAGGGCTGACCCCACTTTTCGGCGACTGCCTCCAGAAGCCTCCCCACGTCGGGCTCGAGCCAGTGTTCGTCCTCCGCCGTTCTCTCTTCCAGTTCGACCGGCGGATAGGTTTCAGGGTGACGGTTGGTCCGGGAATCCCTGACCCGCAGAACGACCATCGGCAGCTCTTTCCTCCAGTCATCCGCAGCGATTGTCTCGTCCGGGTCCGGGTGGGCATAGCGGAAGAACGTGAAAAAATCATCCGCATCCTCGTAGAGGCCGATATTCATGTCGGAGGGGATCTGCTCGGTGAAAACCTCCTCGTCCTTGACCGAGATGCGGGCGAAGGACTTGCGCACCGCCCTGTCCATGAACTTGTCCGGGGTGATGATGATATGGCGGATCTGACCGAAGGCTGAGCCGGACGATTGTTCGATGACCACGTTGTTGACGGCATTGCTCAGACTGGAAACGGCCTGATAGCGTTCGGGAGCGGAAGGGACCTGCTGGAAAAAGATATGGACGAAATCGCCCAGATCCTCCTCGATTTCCCGGTATCGGGGATTGTCTTCGACAATGGTCCCCCACCGCGAAAAGAGGTACGTCATCTCGCTGAAATAGCTGGCCGGGGGAGGCAGCTGGCCGAGGATGACGATTGCCTCGCGCGGGTCGAAGCGATAGACGTCGATGTATCCCGGCTCGGAGGGCCCCCACATGGTGCTGGTGACGGGATCGACGAATTCCTCCGGCCAGGGGGGGACGGCGAAGGTGATGTAGGGCGCGGCGGGATTGTTGCCGTAGCACATGCCCATTTTCTGGAACGTGTATTCGCATTCCTCGATCGACCAGATTTTGAAATAGCCTCGGGCGACCTCGAAACCCTCCTTCCTCAGGTCGTGCATCAGGCGGCGGGCCTTGCTCTCGACCTGCCCGGGGACCTTGTTCTGGGACATGACGCTGGCGCCCCATGCATTGGCCCCTGCGATTCCAAAAAAGAGGGCGAAAACGAACAGAAAACGGACGAGATTCTTTCCATGAGCGATCATTTTGTCATCTCCTTTCGAATCAGGGGCCGAAGTCTGGAGGTCTGGTTCGAATGAATGCCGGCAGCCAGACTCTTTTCCTTCGATTTTTTCCAATAAAAAAACGGCCGAACTGCCAAAAAAGAACCTTTGGCAGCTCGGCCGTCTTCTTCGGGAAGACCCGCCGCTTTCCGTCCCCCCTCACGAGGGGTTTAGCTTTGACTATGGCTCACTCACTTGTCATATTGTAAAAAGATATCCTCCAGATTTTGGTTGTCAACTTATCATTTTTTATAGGGAAACAGCCCTTTTTCGCCATGGCGGCGTCAACTCGCAGGCTTGCTTGTGCAGCGTATCGTTGTATGTCTCCACGCAACCCATTGATTTCCTTGGCACGATGGGAAATAGCTCGTTTCCCATATGAAAACTACGCGGTATCCACCCGGAATTCCCGGATGGATACCAACAAACTTCCGCAGGTGGGTGGTTCAAATACTTCAGAATGACGTTGAATTGCAGATATCCCGGTATCTGATAAATGTTCTATTGGAAGCTGAAGCCTTTGTCCCTGGTATAAATGCTGATTTAATTGGTCATCAATAGGTTGGGGAGGGGAGCTGATTAGACCTATGCGGGCGCCAAGGACCGATCATGGGCCGCGGCGGAACCAACCACAGCAAGCCAGAGGAGAGAAGCGAATGAACACAGGTGCATTCAGCCTTGTCGTCACTGCGCTGCGCGCGGGCGTGGAGATCTGCTTCGCAAACCCCGGCACCACCGAGATGCCGATTGTGGTGGCCCTCGACCGCGTGTCTGGAATGCGTGTCGTGCTCGGGCTGTTCGAGGGCGTTTGTACCGGCGCTGCCGACGGATGGGCCCGCATGACGGGACGGCCAGCTGCGACGCTGCTGCACCTCGGGCCCGGCTTTGCCAATGGAATCGCGAACCTGCACAATGCCCGGCGCGCACGCACCCCGGTCATCAACTGGATCGGCGATCACCCTGCAAGACATCTCGTTTTTGATGCGCCTCTGACTTCAGACATCGCGGCCCTTGCCGGCAGTGTCGGCTGGACACGTACAGTCAAGTCGGCACACGAGATGGCGGAAGCGAGCCTCGCAGCCGTCGAGGCGGCACTCGGACCACCGGGACGCGTGGCGTCACTGATCATCCCGGCTGACTGCCAGTGGGAACCGGGACCTGAGCCCCTCTCCGCGCCCCTGTCGTCCGCGCTGCGTGAAACCTGCAATCCCGCGCCCCAAGAGGCGGCCCGCCTGCTACGCAAGGGGCGAGGGGGCATCCTGCTCGGGGGCAATGCGCTTACCGAACGCGGCCTGCGCGCCGCCGCGCGGGTGGCGGCTGCAACAGCTTGCGGAGTCTGGGTCGAGACCTTCCCGGCGCGCCAGGAGTGTGGCCGCCATGTGCCTCTTTTTCCCGCTTTGCCCTATTTCCCGGAGCAGGCCACCGAGGCACTGGCGAACGTCGCAAGCCTGGTGCTGGCGGGGACGCGCGATCCGGTCGCCTTCTTCGCCTATCCGGATCAGCCTTCACGGTTGCTGCCCGAAGGCGCAGCGCTTTGCACCCTGACGGACCCGGAGACCGGTGTCGATGCCGCACTTGCGCTGGAGGCGCTCGCGCAGGAACTGGACGCGCCAGCGGTTGCCATGCTGCCACGGACCATGCCAGCTTTTGTGCCAGGTGGCCAGCCCCTCACCCCGGATGCCTTGTGTCGCGCCCTGGCAGCGTTTACGCCTGAGAATGCGATCGTCGTTAACGAAGCGGCCACCACCAGCTTAACCTGGAACGCAGTTCACGCTTCCAATGCAGCGCCGCACACCATGCTCTTCATCACGGGCGGGGCGATCGGCCAGGGCCTGCCCAATGCCCTAGGCGCCGCGCTCGCTTGTCCGGACCGGCGCGTCATTGCGTTCCAGGCCGACGGAAGCGGTCTGTACACGCTGCAGGCCCTCTGGTCGATGGCGCGGAAGAACGCAGACGTGACCGTCGTGGTGTGCGCGAATCGCCGCTACCGCATTTTGCAGGCCGAACTCGCACGCGCCGGTGTCATAGAGCCCGGACCCAAGGCGCAGGCTCTCACTGATCTCACGCGACCCGTGGTCGACTGGCCTGCGCTGGCGAAGGGGTTTGGTGTGCCGGGTTGCAGCGTGCGCACCGACGGCGAGTTCGCCGACGCGCTCCTGCGTTCGTTCGCCGAGCGTGGTCCCAGCCTGATTGAGGCGGTTCTGGCGTGATTTGAACGACGTGAGGCGCAACAGCCAGTGCCATCGATAAAGCATGCTTTTGGACGGCCTGAAATTGGAGCGTGCAGCAGCGAGTCGGGTTCGGGGACAAGGAGGTATGAGATGGATGAATATATGCAGGCCGCTTTAGAAGAAGCTAAGAAGGGTTTGGCGTGCGGCGGTATTCCGATTGGATCCGTATTGGTCCTGGACGGAAAAATCGTCGGCCGCGGACATAATCAGCGGGTTCAAAAAGGAAGTGTGGTACTGCATGCGGAAATGGACTGTCTGGAAAATGCGGGCCGCTTGAAGGCTGTTGACTATAAAAGGTCCGTTCTCTACACGACGCTGTCTCCATGTGATATGTGCAGTGGAGCTGTCCTCCTCTATGGCATTCCCAAGGTAGTGATCGGTGAGAATGCAACCTTTAAGGGCCCGGAGGAGTATTTGAAATCCAATGGGGTGGAACTTGTCGTGGTCGACAGCAGGGAGTGCAAACAGCTCATGGAAGAATTCATCAAAGAAAATCAAGACCTGTGGAATGAAGATATTGGAGAATGACGCGATGGCCTTCTTTTTTCAAGAGTGCTGCCCTGTTACACCACTTGATTGGACTCTAACAAAATGACTCCAGCCCAGTTCGGGCAAGGTAGTATCCATCCGGAAACTCCGGATGGATACATCGTGGTTTTCATATGGGAAACGAGCTATTTTTCGTTGTGGCAAGGAAATCAAGGGGTTGCGCGGAGGCGCACATCGGTACGCCGCACAAGCAAGCCTGCGGATTGACGCCGCCACGGCGGAAAAGGGCTGTTTCCGGATGAAAACAAGGTAAGGGATAATTTAGACATGGTAATCCCCCTTCGGATTGAGAATCCGAATAGTAAAAATTCTGGCAAACAGATGCCAAATCCCTCTGGTGGGTTTCTCGATTTGTGAAGAAACCCGGTTTTGATACCGGGCAAAGAAAGAATTGGGGATGGGAAAATAGTTCCTTCATCTGGTTTTTTGGATTGACCCGTCTATTGGTTTACAGTTTACAACAGGCATTGTCAGGGCCGTGACAGAGATAAAAACCCTTTTCCAAGGAGATTGACAATGCAAAAAAATGTGGGCAAAGAAGACTGGGTAGCTATGTTCAAGGAGGTTGGACTAGATGATGATGCCATGAAACAATGGCACCAGATATTTGAGAAGCGTCATCCGGAAGCTCATGCCGAATTCCTGAAGTGGCTTGGGCTCTCGCCCGATAAGATCGCCAACATTCGCACTTGCTGCTAACAGAGGCTTTATGTCGGTGGCTGCAAGCGTAGCCACCGACATGGAATGACACACAAAACATGAAAACCTATTCCATCTCACAGTTGGCTCGCGCATTTGGGCTGTCGCAAAGCACGCTTCTCTACTACGACCGTATCGGATTGTTGCGTGCGGCAAAGAGAACCGCCGCTGGTTATCGTCGCTATTCAGAGAACGATCGAAAGTACCTGGAGCGTATATGCATGCTTCGTGGAGCAGGGCTATCCCTTGCTGATGTGGAACGAATGCTCTCAGGTGATTCCGGCCCAAGTGTAGCAATCCTTGAAAAACGTTTGGGAGAGCTTGGCGACGAGATCCTCTTCCTCAGAAACCAGCAACACTCGATTGCTGCCATGCTTAAAAACATGACCAGTCATAAGTGTGTCACTGTGATTGACAAAAAAATGTGGATAAAAATGCTTGAGGCTGCGGGAATGAACGAAGAGTCCAGGAAAGCTTGGCATGCTGAATTTGAGCGACGCGCATCGGAAGCACATCATGAATTTTTGTTGTCTCTAGGTATCCAGGAGAGTGAGGCACGAGATATTCAAGAATGGTCACTTGGAAAGCTATGACTCTTGTTTATTCCCATCGAGCTAAAGTCCCATAAATCAACACTTCTCAGACACCAAAAGCCCCCAATCATCTCCATTGGGGGCTTTCACATAAACCAGCAGAAAGAGGTTACTCTGAAAACCTGGCGACCAGCCTTATTTCAGTCCCGGCCAGCGCCTTAGAGACCGGGCAGTTTCTTTTAGCCTCTTCGGCCTTGTCCTGAAAGACCTGCTCCGTGAGATTCGGCACCACTCCCTCAGTTTCAAGGGTAATCGAGGTAATGGCGGGCCCATCACCCAGAACAACAGCAGCGGAAGTCGTGATGCGCGTCGGCTCAAAACCGGCGTTGGAAAGAAGTGCCGACAGGAACATCGAGTAACAGCCAGCAATTGCAGCCCCGATAAGCTCTTCTGGATTCGTTCCTGGACCGTTCTCAAACCGGGAGGCAAATGTATAAGGCCCCTCGTATGTCCCGCTGGCCAGAGACATGGTACCGCTACCTTTTTCCAATGTGCCTTTCCATTCAGCGTTAGAAGTGCGAACTTGCATACCATCCTCCTTTTCATCCCGGCACTGCAAAAACGGGGTTTTTCAATTTATTTATAGGTCTTCTTACGCCACTTGGTTGGACTCTAACAATAAATCAACGAATTAACGTCTGAAATGAAAAACCATTTTTAGCCAATTTGTAAAAATACTACCAATAAAAACGCATTTTGCAATTGAGCTTAATTTAATAAAGGAGGATCTATCTTTTGAACAAGAATCACCATCTGTCAGACACCAAAGGCCCTCGACCACTTGGCGTCACCATCGAGAGCTGCTACACCCGCATCCGCAGTGACAAGGTTCAGCAGTTCAAAGACAAGGTCAGGCGCATAACCCGGCGCAACTCCCCGGTCAATCTGGAACAGGTGATCAAAGATCTGAACCCGGTTCTGCGGGGATTCGCCAACTCCCTCCGGGTAGCGCACTGCTGCAAACAGTTCCAGGAGCTGGCCCGTTGGGTCCGCAGGCGCCTGCGAGCCAAGCAGTTGGCGTTGTGGAGAAAGCCGCAACGGCTCCATCGTAGACTCCGGCAACTTAGGTTATCAAAGCGAGTTCAAGGCGATCAGGATGCAATCGTGGCGTAATGCCGCAAGTTCCTTGGCCAACTATGCGATACCCAACAGCTGGCTTGAAGAGCTGGGATTATTTGATTTGAGCAGAGTGAAAACGGGTTATCTGCCTCAAGAATATTGAGAGAAGAATGGACAGGAGCCGTGTACGAGGCCCGTACGCACGGTTCTGTGAGAGGGATGAGGTGAGTATTGATCAACTCACCTCATCCTGCTCGATTGGACTCTATTCATCCAGGGGAATTTGAGCATAGGGCTTTGATCTTCGCGCCCATTCGCTCTGTGGATACCTTTCCGACAGGGATTCATAGGCCAAGCGCAAAGGCTTGGGGTCTTGGAGCCTTCTGTAGCCGGCCACGCCGTTCAAGAAAACCGCTTCAGGGACCGCTCCCGCTTTCGGGTGCCGGTTGACTACCGCCTGAAAATGGTCCCCCGCCTCGGCATATCGGTCCTCGTTGAAGGCGATCTTTCCCAAGCCCAACTCCAGGTGGGCAAGAAAGTCGTCATCGGGGATGTACCCCACCATCCGATGGTGTTCCTTACCTTCGGCGTCGAGAATCAGCAGAGTGGGTGTCCACTTGACCAGGAACCGATTCATGAGGTCGGTTCGCTTGTCCCAGAAACATTCGCTTTTCAACGGGATGAACCGCTGTTCTATGGATTTCTGTACTTCCTGGCTGGAATACGGACCCGTATTCATGGCGATGCAGCCCAGTCACCCATCGAACCAGAAATCGAGAAAAATCGGCTTTTTTTCTGCCTTTGCCCGCTTCTGCACGGCGCTGAAATCTTTCTCCCACCTGATCTCGGCCATCGCCCGTCTCCTTTCGCTCGTAGTAGAGAAAATGACCGTTTAATCTCAGCCTAGTATCCATCCGGAAACTCCGGATGAAAACCACCTATGTTTTTCTGCCCAAGGTGTTTCAGCACTCAACAATTAAGAATCAGGGAGCAAAAGGCAGAGGTCGCTCAGTCCTTAATTACTTACCCGTGGCGCTTACAGTTTTAGCTACTAAGTAAGTTGATTACGATGCGACCTCGCAAAGCACCTTTAAGGATGGCATGGATTTCCTGCTCAAGGTTCTTGAGAGTGCATTCCATGCTGATGCTCTCCAGATGGTTCGGTTTCCATTCGCCGGCAAGCTTCTCCCATGCCAGTTTGCGTGGCCCCATGGGACACTGTACCGAATCGACCCCCAGCAGGCTGACCCCCCTTAGGATGAACGGCAAGACATTGAGAGGCAACTCAAGGGAACCGACCAGTCCGCAGCATGCCACGGACCCGTTATAACGGGTCGACTTGATCGCGGCGGCCAGCATGTCGCCACCCACTACGTCCACAACGCCGGACCACCGCTCCTCCATCAGGGGTTGATCCAGCCCGGCAAGAACTTCTTCCCTGCCAATGATCCTGGAAGCGCCAAGGCCAGTGAGAAACCCCTTCTCCGACGCTTTGCCGGTCGCTGCTACGACCTGGAATCCCAGCTTGGCCAGTATCGCCACAGCTATGCTCCCCACGCCACCTGTAGCGCCGGTAACGAGGATATCACCTTCCTCAGGTTTTACACCGTTACCAATTAGCTTCCGAATCATCATCCCGGCGGTTAAGCCCGCCGTACCCAAAATCATACTTTCTTTCAGAGAAAGACCTTCTGGCAGAGGCAGTGCCCATGCGGACGGGACACGAATATACTGGCCAAAGGCGCCCGGGGTGTCCATGCCCAGGTCATAGCTTGTCACAATTACTTTGTCACCCGGCTTGAAGGCGCTGACGGCGGATTCAACCACCTCGCCCGCAGCGTCGATACCCGGAGTATGAGGATACTTCTTGGTTATGCCGAATTGGCCAGTAGCGGACAAAGCATCTTTATAATTCAAAGATGAGTAGTGGACCTTTACCAAAAGCTCTCCAATCGGTAGATCCTGCACAGATCTTGTGCCGACTTTCATGGAAAAGTTTTTTGGTTCTTTTTCTTCAACAATAAAAGCTGAAAAAGTTTTCACCGACATCGCAGTCTCTCCCTTTCGAAACGCAGATGTTTGATAGTGCAAAAAGGCTCTACCTCTAATTTATAAAAGAAAAAAGAAGACTTCCAAGTCGCAAACATAATTTTTCAATACAAAGCTTTATGGGCCCCTCCCATATGTGGGGGGGGTCGAGAATCTGGCGATCACGCGGCTTATGCCTCGGCTCGCACCGGCCAAGGTCGCGGTCTTGTTTTTCATGTGCATGGTGGATGACTCAGAAATGGAACAGAGGGGTCTGGAGACGAACAGGAACGCGGGCCTCAATACCAACAAAGCCCGCCCGTGACGTTAATATCCTGGCCGGTCATGTGCGCGGCCTCCTCGGAGCAGAGGTAGATGCACATGTTGGCGGTATCCTCAGGTTCGACCAGGGTGTTGAGGGGGCCTGTAAAATTCTTCTCGGCGTCCTTGAGGGAGATGCCCAGAGCCTGGGCCTCGTTGGCAATCACTTTGCGGATACGCGGGCCCTCGGTCGCGCCCGGGCAGACCGTGTTCACGGTGATGCCGTACTCACCGACCTCAAACGCGAGGGTGCGCGTGAGGCCAAGGACGGCCATCTTGGAGGCGGCGTAGGGGGAACGGTGGACGAGAGGGCGCTTGCCGGTTATGGAGCTGATGTTCACGATCCGGCCCGCGCGGCTTTCCTTCATGATGGGCACCACGTGCTTGCAGCAGAGGAACATGCCGGTCACATTCACCCGGAAGCAATCCTCCCAGCCATCCATGGAGATCTCTTCGAGGGGCCCCATCTCTCCAGCCACACCCGAGTTGTTGACGAGGATGTCGATGGTGCCGTAGGCCGAGAGGGTGTCCCCCACCATCTGGCTGACCGCGCTCTCGGCGGTGATGTCCGTGGGAAGGATCAGGCAGGTACCGCCCTTATCCGCGATCTGCTTGGCCGTTTCCTCGAGATTGGCCTTGGAGCGGGCCACGAGCACCACTTTGGCGCCTTCTTCGGCCATTCGCGTGGCGATCACCTGTCCGATGCCCTGGCTGGCGCCTGTGACGATGGCGACTTTGTCTTTGAGTCGCAAGAGGTTCTCCCTTTGCAATTTCTGCGCTAGGGCAGATCCACACTGAAAAACCAGTAGCCCAGCTCAAGCGCCGCGGTGTCCGAGACAGTTGAACCATGGTTGGCGTTGCGTTCGATGCTCTCGGTGATGGTGATAAGAAATTGCCTTTTCAGGGTCGGCGGAGCCGGCGCCAAAATCGGCCCCCTGCGACGACCGCAACCCTGCTTGCGAACTTATCACCCCTTCATGAGAACGGTCAACAAAAAATCCCTGTTCCCGGCCCCGATCTCTATATGCAGCAAACCTCCTCAACCCTCAAAACCCTTGCTCTACGGATCTGCAAAGGAACTGAAAATAACCTCCATGAGAAAATGGGAATCTTGTTCATACATGCTAATAGATATACGAGGATAGTTTGAAGTATCGATACGAAGGAGGCTACTATGAATTTGTTCTGGTCCACACGAGCTTTAACGGCAGCAAGAGAAGACCACCTCACCGAATTTCTTGCAGCCGCGATTGAGAACTCCGGGCCTTTCCGTACGGCCTACACTGAGTGTATTCTTGGCGATTTTTCGAAATTAAGCGGTAGGGCCATGCCAATGATTCAGGAAGTGAAGACCCAGGCCAGCTTTCCAGGTACAACATGCTGCCCTGACATGCTCCTTACCCTTTCTGATGGTAGAAAAATTGCGTGTGAGCACAAGCTCGATGCTCTCGAAACAATGGGCCCAGAAAAAGACCCACGTGCCCAACTCAGGCGGTATCTTGATCTTCCAATTGACGGATTGTTGTACGTACGAACTTTATGGAAGCCTCCCAGTTCTGAAGTGATTAATCATCCAAAGTACATTCGACCAAAAGGTCGAGAACATTTCCTCTGGCGAGACTTTTTCCCTCTGCTCTCCTGCGAAACACATGTAATTCTTGACTGGTTGCGCGACGGTTTCGAGCGGCTTGGGTTTACTCCACCGCATCCCTCTGTAGGTGAAATGTCAGGGCCAGATGAAGAAATTAACCTGGCCAACCGCAAAAATTTCGCCAAACTGTGGCAGAGTACACGATCTGCTGCACATTCCCTAGGATGGAAAGTTACCACTGGATCAATTGTGGAACTTTACCTATCGAACAATTCTTCGTCTCTGGCATCATGGATTTTTATTTCTCCCGCCAAATTTGATCGTTTTCTTTTTCGAGTGACACCAAATGACGGCAAAATCAAGGCAGTGATCAGTCAACTCAAGCAGGTTGCTGGACAATTAAGTGACAGATTGGAAATCAAAAACTATCAGATTTCCAGAAAAGGTGGGAAGGAGGAGGTAGTAGATGTTACGACTTCCCTGCGAAAGCTTCTCGGGACCGAACCACAATCACCAGAGGGAATCGAGGCCAGGCTTCTGGGTACTGTGGAGCCACTTCTGCTTGCTTTACAAACATGAATGATATTTCGCACGGCCAAAAAACCACTTGGCAACAGGCTGGGTCTTTTCTATTTATGAGTAATTTTAAGATTATCAACTACCCCCTTCAATGAATACCAAATTTTCAGTAGGACAACTTTTTGGAACATGACAGTGATTGACTGTTCTTCATGCTTTCATAATGCAAAAGCCCTTTGATTCCTTAACCAGGGGCTTTTGTATAGCGGCTTTTGCTGATTGATCACTATTTTTTCAAACGATTTTTCCCAGTTCTCGGCGTATATGGTGTAGACCGATGCCTGGCTTATACCTAATGCTCGGCCGCCGCGGCGCGCGCAATGTCCGGTTTGCTTCAACCTGGTGCCTTCAAATCCCTGATCAGCTCGTCGGTCGCCTTCTTATTCAATCATGAGTTGTGGTCTTGACAAACAACAAGATCATGTGCATACTGATCGGTATGAAACAACAAAGAGATCCAGACCATACGCGTCACACAATTCTGGAGGCGGCCGCCCAGGAAATCCACCTCCATGGTTTTCAGGCGGCCAGTCTGAGCCGCATTTTGGCCACGACCGGATTAACCAAGGGGGCATTATACCATCATTTTCCTAACAAACAGGCCCTTGGTTACGCCGTGCTGGAAGAAGTGATTGCTGTTGAAGGGCGGAAAACCTGGGTCAGCCCTTTAGAGCAGTGTGCCGACCCCGTTGACTGCTTGCAGGGGATGATCGCCAGCCGGTTCAAAGACATGACCGAACAAGATCTTTTGCTCGGCTGTCCTCTGAACAATCTGGCCTTGGAAATGTCGCCCATCGACGAAGGGTTTCGCCGGCGGGTGGAATTTGTCTATGACCGATGGACGCAGGCCCTAGCTGCAATCCTCGCCCGCGGGCAGGGCAGTGGCAGTGTCAGGCGCTCTATCGACCCGTTCAAGGTGGCGACCTTTATTGTCGCGTCCATCGCCGGGATCCGTAGCCTGGCCAAAACCTGTCAGAACCATGCGGTGTTGGAGGCCAGTGCCGAGGCGCTCATCGATTATCTGGAAACGTTGCGTCGCGAATAACCACTTTTTTTGCTCACAAAAATACCGACCGGTATGGATCTGATTGACTTTTTTTTTCTGTGGGCGACCTTAGCAAACAGCTATGGAGAAAGGCAGTTGTCGCCCTTAGACGGGAGAGAAGCTTGGCAGGAGAAATAATATGGAAAACCTCCCGATGTTAATTGGTTTTCATCCGGAAACGGTCCTTTTCCGCCGTGGCGGCGTCAATCCGCAGGCTTGCTTGTGCGGCGTACCGATGTACGCCTCCGCGCAACCCCTTGATTTTCTTGCCACAACGAAAAATTGCTCGTTTCCCATATGAAAACTACGCTGTATCCATCCGGAGTTTCCGGATGGATACTAATTGGGTCCCGCCTTAATCGGTAAGGCGGAACTCGACATGCGAGATTATCCAAACAGAGAGGAGAGCGATCATGTTCAGTGCCAATCAACAAATCGATCAGTTGGCAGCCAAAGCCAGAAAAGCCGCGGGCGTATTCAAAACCTTCACCCAAAAGCAGGTTGACGAGATTACTGCGGCCATGGATAAGGCGAGCGTGGCGAACGAGCAATAGCTTGCCGAAATGGCTGTTGCAGAGACCGGCATCGGCCGCGCGGATCACAAGGCCATCAAAAACCACCTCGGCGCGCATGTGGTCGATAATTGAGCTTGGCAAATCTCATGAATTGAAACTTATACAGGATTTAAAGGAGCGGTAGCGATGACCAGACTGTTTGAGAGAACGATGATAAAAAATCTCGATTTGCGCAACCGTTTTGTGCGTTCGGCAACCTGGGAGGGGATGTCTGACGACCAGGGGGCGCCGACTTCCGATCTGAACAAGCTGATGGCAGATCTGGCCCATGGCAAAGTGGGGCTAATCATTACAGGCCATGCCTATGTCAGTCCCGAAGGCCAGGCAGCCCCCTGGCAGATGGGAGCGCATAGCGAAGAGTTGTTGCCGAAACTGGCGCTGATGCCGCAGGCGGTTCATGCCGCAGGCGGTTGCATTGCCATGCAGCTGTCCCACGGCGGTGTCTACGGCGTGGTGCCGGGACAGGCGATAGGCCCCTCGGCTATGGCCAATCAGGAAGGGGAAAAATGCCAGGCGATGACCAGGAACGACATTCGGCGAGTTGTGGCCGCCTTCGGGAAGGCTGCTGCGTTGGCAAAGCGGGCTGGTTTCGACGCTGTGCAAATTCATGCCGCTCATGGATATCTGCTCAGTCAGTTCCTCTCGCCCTATTACAACCACCGAGAGGATGAGTATGGCGGCAGCGTCGAAAACCGCGGCCGCATGGTCCTTGAGGTACTGGCGGAGATCCGGCAGGCTGTGGGCGAAGATTTTGCCGTCATGGTCAAGATCAATTCCGACGACTTCATCGAAGGCGGCCTGACGGTTAGCGACATGCTCCGGGTGGCGGAGCTGCTGCAAGAAACCGGTATCGACGCTATCGAAATCAGCGGCGGCACCATCTGGGGGCCGAGCCGGCATCATGCGGTGCGCTCCGGAAAGGCGGCTCTGGCCAGCGAGGCCTATTATCGCGAAGCGGCCAGACTCGCCAAAGCGCGGCTGCAGGTCCCGGTCATGCTGGTGGGGGGCATCCGTTCTCTGAATGTCGCTGAAGAACTGCTGGCGCAGAATGAAGCCGACTACATTAGCATGTGTCGGCCCTTAATCCACGAGCCGGATCTCATCAAACGTTGGTCAGCAGGCCAGCGGGAACCGAGCGGCTGCCAATCAGAAAACGCCTGTTTCGGACCGGCACTGTCCGGCAAGGGAGTTTCCTGTGCCCTAAAGCAAGCCCCGGTCTTGGGCTGATACTGCAGAGGGCATCAGCCCCATGGGCACAGGCGCATCAATGCAGCCTTTTTCCTGACCGCCGGGCTGTTCTGCTTTCCGTTGGGACGGCTCAGCGATCATGCCGACAGGAAAAATATTGGCGTGAATTTCACGCGACTAACCAATATGGTCACCCTCTTCAAGGCTCTGGGCGGAGGGAGCGAGACGAGAAAGGAGCAATCGATGACTGACGCGTCCCGTCCGGAGGCTCCAACGGTCTTATCGCCTGCGTACCGGGTGCCACCTGGCGTTCTCGCCGGCCCGATCACAACGACGATGCTTCGCCTTGCATTGCCTACGATTGTTGTGCTCGTTATCCAAACGCTTGTCGGGGTGGCTGAAACCTATTTTGTCAGCTTTCTTGGAACCGACGCGCTCGCCGGAGTCACCCTGGTCTTTCCGGTTCTCATGCTCATGCAGATGATGTCGAACGGCGGCATCGGCGGGGGTGTCTCCTCGGCCGTTGCGCGGGCTTTAGGGGCCAAACGCCGCGCGTATGCCGACGCCCTGATCTGGCATGCGATCCTCCTCGCCTGCGCATTCGGCTTCATCTTCATGGCAGCGGTTATTCTGGGTGGACCGATCCTATATCGGGCGATGGGCGGAATGGGACCGTCGCTGACGGCAGCACTCACCTATTCAGGCGCCGTGTTCGCAGGCTCCATTCCGATATGGATTACTGCTTTGCTGTCATCAGCCCTTCGCGGCGCCGGGGATGTAAAGGCACCGGCACTCGTGATCTTTTCCGGCGCCGTCATCCTTATTCCCTTGTCGCCGGCCTTAATCTTTGGCTGGGGGCCCTTTCCGCAGCTCGGAGTTGTCGGAGGCGGGATCGCGGTTGTCATCTATTACGTATTCGCCGTGCTTATGCTGATGCTGTATCTTCGATCGCCATGCAGCCTCCTGAAACTCAGGATCGTTCCTCTGCGCCTCTGCCTGTTTAAAGACATCCTGGGCGTCGGCCTGCTGTCTGTGATCGGCACGGTCCAAGTCAATCTCACGGTCGCCTTCGTCACCGCCGCCGTCGGCCGGTTCGGCGCTGACGCCATTGCCGGGTACGGCATCGCCTCGCGCCTCGATTACATGCTGATTCCGCTGATCTTCGGCCTTGGTACCGCCATCGTAACCATGGTTGGCATCAATATCGGGGCCAAGCAGATGGCGCGGGCGCGCCGCATCGCCTGGATCGGCGCCGCACTTGCCTTCGGAGTGACTGAGCTCATCGGCCTCGCTGCCGCGATCTTCCCGCATGCCTGGGTTGGCCTGTTCAGTGATGAGCCTCAGGTGTTGGCGCTGGGCGCGCTCTATTTGCGGAACGTCGCACCCGCCTACGGGGCCATCGGATTGGGCTTGGCGCTCTACTTTGCAAGCCAAGGGGCGAAGCGTGTCCTGTTGCCCGTCCTGGCCGGCACCGTACGCATGATCATTGCAGCCTTCATCGGCTGGTCGGTGGTCATCTGGTTCGGCGCAGGCCTTTCGACCCTGTTCCAGATCGTCGCGCTGGCCGCAGCCGCTTACGGCCTTCTAACGGCAGCAGCCATGCTAGGTGGCGCCTGGAGCCAGCGTCCTGCAAACCAGACTCTCGCTCAAGTCGGCAACGCGGAATAGTTGGAGATGGAGGCGGAGGGGGATATCAACCCTATTACATCAAATACCAAGAGAGGTAGATTATGAGCGACGAAAAAAAGTTTATCCGAGATGATGTTGTGGCGGAGGTTAAGAATAAAGCCAGAGGGGACATGGAGTTTAGAAAAATGTTATTTGACAATCCCCCTGAGGCGCTCGGCCAATTTGGTTTTGTCATTCCGGGTTCTCCCGGTGATGACAGGAATTACCAGGAAACAGTGGAAGCGATGTTTGTCCGGGCAGATTTTTACCAATGGTTTAACACGGAAATCCTGAGTGAATTCAGGGATGAAACGCGGTCGTTTGTAACTGCTACCGAAAGTGAAGATATGGATTGGGATTTTGAGGTCACGACATATAAAATCAAGCCTGATTAGCGTCATTTTTCAGCTGTTTGCAGAAGCGACCCTGACACGGCTTAGCAACCTGATGACGCTCTACAAGACGCTTCTCGAGGGGAATGAGTATAGAGAAAGGAGCAAGATCGATTACTCCTGGAAAACGTCCTGAATTCATGGAGGGGCGGGTCTCTCCATCCAGGAATCCGCCCCTTATTCTTAAATCTGATTAGCACCAATCTTCCGCCGAGACAGTGTGACATATTCTGACACGGCGCCGGCCTAACCTCACGGCATCACTCTCAGGGAGGTATGCCGTGAAGATGAATCGAATCCAGTTTCAAGCAGGAATGAGCTTGAACCAGTTTCTCACCAATTGTGGTGATGAGGCCCAGTGCGAGGCCGCCCTCGAAAACTCCCGCTAACCCCAAGGGTTTCAGTGTCCGAAATGTATGAGCAAGACCCATTCCTCCTACTGGCGGGGACGAGTCAAGGTCTTTCAGTGTCGTGCCTGTCGAACGCAGGACGCCCAGAATCTATCGGATTCCCACCTTTAATCCGAAGAGAGAACCTTGTGCCCTCCCCACCTAAGGACACAAGGAACCTTTTAACCCGACTTCAGCCGATGTCGGGGGTATTTATGCAAAGGGTAGGTGATTTGCCCGACTGCCCCCTTCTCCGCAGCCGCCATTCTCCTGTCCCACCCCTTCGCTTCCTTCGGCAGACGATTGAATAATCTTCTGCGACTGGTAAACCTTCTTTTAGAACTACACCATGTGTGGGTTTCCCGCGTTGCTGAAAAGGGGTGCAGCAACTGGGAAGTATGTACTCTCACCAACGGAGGCAATCATGGCGAAAAGAATCTTCTTCATCTGCATGGCACTGCTCTTTGCGGCCAGCAGCGCCTCGGCAAAACCGTACCTCAGCCTGGGCGGTATGTGGGTCGATTTGAGCGATGCCGATGTTCGCGCACCTGGCCCTGACTGGGATGTTGCTTTCGACGATGGCTGGGGCGCATTTGTTGCCGTCGGCAAACAGTTTGAACGGTTCCGGCTGGAAGGCGAGGTGGCTTACCGCCGCAATGATATCGACGGCATCGGCATCGGTGGCATCAAAGCGGGGAGAGGCGACAAGGTCGAGGTCATGAGCGGCATGGTCAATGCCTACCTCGATTTCGACTTGTTGCAGTTCCGCCCCTTCATCGGCCTCGGTGTGGGCATGGCCAGCATTGACGCCGATTTAGGCACGGTAACGGGTTTCGGGCGGGTGGACGACGACGATGACGTCTTTGCCTGGCAGGCCATGGTCGGTCTCAGTTTCGCCATGCAATCGGTGGTTTTCGACGTCGGCTATCGCTATTTCGATGCTGAAAATCCCAAGTTTGGTAATTTCACAGGCGAATACGAAGGACACAACATTTACGTCGGTATTCGCTTCTAAGGAAAGTAGGAAGGCAAGCAGCCTGCGGCAGTCATAACCGCGGGCTGCTTAATTTATCGGAAGAGGGCAGATGGTTTTCCCGGTCAGCGCGAGGCCCTGGTGGCGAGCGCAGCCGCAGCTTCTCGCTGCCCTTCCCGTTTAGAAGGTGCGGGCCCTCCAGCGGGAAGCGCCCGCGCCGAACGAGCCCTCAGAGAGGCCCTGCCTCTTTGAGGAGGATGAAGCCGATTTTCTCGTGGGGCTTTTCGACCGGCGCCTGCTGGCCCTGAAGTGGGTGGTCTCCGACTCGAAAGAGGCGGGCGCCGCGCGCCTCCAGGAGGCCGTGCAGGCGGCAAAGAGGTCGGGGGGTGCTATGACACGGATCAATTGGTTGCCATTGCCGTCCAGTGGCTCTTTACGGCCAAGGACATCGAGGCGGCACAGGCCACTGCCGCTGGATAAGCCGACTGCCGAAGCCTGACCGGCCCTTTGCAGGAGGCTATTTCAAAAACGGCCACCACACAATGATAATTTGACCAAACAGGGAGCCCGCCCATGCGCACTGATTTCCCCGAACCGTACTTTATCCGAGCCCACGGTATTCGCCTGGCCGTTTATGAGCAGGGCGGCGGATTTCCGGTGGTTTTCTGCCACGGTTTTCCGGAACTGGCTTTTTCTTGGCGCTATCAGTTGCCTGCGCTGGCGGCCGCTGGATTTCGGGCCATTGCTCTCGACCAGCGCGGCTACGGTAGGTCCGATAAGCCCGACTCGGTAGCGGAGTACGACCTCCCACACCTGGCAGACGACCTGATCGGTGTGCTGGATGCTCTGGAACTGGAAAAGGCGGTGTTCTGCGGGCATGATTGGGGTGGCCATGTGGTCTGGGAAATGCCGATTCTACATCCTGAGCGAGTGGCTGGAGTCATCGGACTCAACACGCCGCATCGTTATTTTCGAAGAATGGGCGAAGACCCGGCAGGCTGGGTGCGCAACCATTTTAGCGCCGGCAATTACCGATTGGCTTTTCTGCAGAAAGGAATCGAGAACGAACTGACGGCGGATCTTTTGCCCAGATTTCTGGGAGGGCTGTTCAGAGCTCGTCCCCTGACCATGGCCGAATTTATCGACGCACCCCCGGCGGTCCGCAATCTCGAATGGGATTTCATCCAGGCCGCCGCTCTGGACCCGGACCCGGCTGGCAGCCCATTGATGGCGCCGGAAGATTTGCAGGTCTATGTCGAAGCCTTTTCTGCCGGGGGATTGACCGGCCCCATCAACTGGTACCGCAACCTGCACAGGAACAACCAGCTTCTTGCCGGCACCAGTGACAGGATATCCGTTCCATGCCTCATGGTTTCCGCAGAAGACGACATCTTTTTACCTCCGGAATTAGCAGAGGGTATGGAAAAATACGTTCCCGATCTGGAAAAAAGCCTGATCCCCGAATGCGGTCACTGGACTCAGGTCGAAAAACCCGACGAGGTCAACCGTTTACTCATCGATTGGCTGGTACGAAGGTTTGTTTGAAAATCACTCTTTTTCAGACGCAATAGCCCCCGATTTTGTGACCGGGGGCTTTTTCTGATTTACCGCTGTTTTTTAGACACTTTTTTCGCGGTTCTCGGCATACAGTCGATAGACCGATGACCTGCTGATACCGTAATGCTCGGCAATCTCCGTTTTGCTGCAACCTGGAGCTTCAAAATCCCTGATGAGATCGATAGTTTCCTTTTTGGTCAGTTTCGGTTTGGCGCCAAACTTTACTCCGCGAGCAAGAGCCTTTTCGCGGCCTTCCATAGATCGTTCTTTTATCAGCTCCCGCTCGAATTCTCCAATCGCGGCGAGAATGTTGAACTGTACCCGGCCGTACAGGGTTGTAGTGTCGATCCCTTGGTCTAGCACAACCAGATCGACGTTCTTCCCTTGTAGCCTTTGGACAATCCCAGCAAGATCAATGACTGACCGTGCCAGGCGGTCAAGCTTGGTGACCACAAAAACATCCTCATCCCGAACAAAATCCAACGCTTTTTGCAACTCTGATCGATCCTTCGCGGTTGCTCCAGACGCCTTCTCATGGAAGATTCGATCGCAGTCGGCCAAACGACCCAGTTGAACATCCAGTTTTTGCCCAGCAGAACTTACCCGTGCATATCCGATCCTCATTCCCATGACTTTCTCCTTCCTTGTTGTTTTTTCTTGCCAGATGTATCAAGTTTGATACAATATGGCCGACATGGAAACTCCGACGCCACTACAAGTAAATTTTTTCCGGCAGGACAGCGGAAGAGAGCCCGTCCGCGAGTGGCTGAAGGATTTGCCGCCGGAGGAGCGGAAGATCATTGGTGAGGACATCAAAACGGTGCAATGGGGCTGGCCTCTCGGCATGCCTTTGGTGCGGCCTTTAGGAGAGGGGCTTTTTGAGGTTCGCTCCAGGCTGGGAAACCGCATCGCTCGCGTTCTTTTTTGCACCCACGGCCCGCGGATCATCCTCCTTCACGGCTTCATAAAGAAGACTCAGCAGACTCCGGCCGACGACATGAAACTGGCACGCAAAAGAAAGGCTGAATTCGATGGCAACCCATAAAAACATCGGCACCGATTTTGATGACTTCCTGGCCGAGGAAGGCATCCTGAGCGAGGTCGAGGCGACCGCGGCTAAGCGGGTTTTGGCTTACCAGATCCAGCAGGAGATGGAGAACCAGAGCCTGACCAAAACCGAAATGGCGGCCAAAATGCATACCTCCAGAGCGGCGGTCAACCGACTTCTCGATCCACAGAACACCGCCGTCACGCTCAAAACCTTGGAACAAGCCACTGCTGCCCTTGGAAAGCGTTTGCGGATAATTATTGAGGATCCGGTGAGGCACTGACCGACACAGCCTCTAGCGCCCTTTCAGTCCAGCCGCTAGCCACCATTCATTATCCGGCTCGTCGCTGCTGAAGCTTTTTTCCACTCATCCGCCGATGGAGGAGAGGATTGCGCGACTGGAGGCGATGACTTATTCCAGGGATTACTTCAGCAGGCGGTAAAAAAATTCACCCATCATCAAACTTGAAAAACCCACCAAACGAACCGGTGGGTTTTTCTCATAGGCCAGGTTATTTGAGAAAAAGGGAGGTGCATAAAACGAGTGGCAAAAAACTTCTGCCTAACGAATGCAAGTTTTTTCGATGGACAGTTGGACGTCGCTGATATATTTCGTGTCGAACCCAACGGCACAAGAGGTGAGGTAATAATCCCATTTCCCCAAAAAGGCTTCATCGAAGCCGAGGCTCAAAATTTCTTCTTTTTTAAATGGAACTTTTTTTGCCAGGCGAGGAGCGTTTTTACATAGCTTTCACTGATGTCCTCGATGTCCTGCAACTTGAGTTTGTTGCGGGCAAGCTCTTTCTTGACCTGGCCTAACGAAAGGAGTTCCCCCCGGGAAAGATGTGCTTTTTGATGAATCCGGGATTCCTGAGGTATTGCCTGAACTGTGAATCGGGAATGGTGATTATCTGGTAGACCATTCTGCCGTTCGGTTTCAGCGAGGCCTCGCATCGTTCGATGAACAGGGGAACATATTTATGCCCTAATGCTTCCATCATCTCGATGGAGACAATCTTGTCATAGCTCCCTGTAATATCCCTGTAGTCAGCCAGGCGCAGATCGATATTCCGCAGCCTTTCCTTGGCATAGTGGTACTGCTCCCAAGAAATTGTAATGGTAGTGATCCTGCAGCCATAATGCTTCTGGGCAAATTCAGCGAAGCCTCCCCAGCCTGTACCTATTTCCAGAACATGGTCCGTTTTCTTGAGATCAAGCTTCTCACATATCCTGTGATACTTATTTTCCTGAGCTTCCTGAAGGGTCATGCCCTCATCGAACATTGCACAGGAGTAAGTCATCGATTCATCCAGCCAGAGCGAATAGAACTGATTAGACAGGTCGTAATGGCTTTGGATATTGCGCCTGCTCCCATTTTTTGTGTTCTTGTTCAGGCCGTGGTTTATTCTTCCCATGATTTTCGCCCATTCCATTTGGTAGAAGGGGGAGTGGTCCAAGGGAAGCTGGTCCTTGTTTTCAATAAACCAGGCCAGTAGCCCGTAGAGGTTGTCCGTCTCAAATTCTCCGAGAAAGTAAGATTCACCGAATCCAGTATCTCCATAGAGGATGACCCGCCTGAAAAAGCGTTTGTTTTTGACCTTTATGCGGACTTTTGGCCCATCGCCAAAGGTGTGCAGACCTTTATAGTCTATCTCGAGGGTACCTTTGAGATCTTTGCCTTTGAACAGACTGAAGAACACCTGCTTGAATATCATCTCAATCCTCTTATGATCTCATCATCGCTGGTGCTTTTATCCCTGAAACGGACCTTTTTAAGCCAGAGTTTCAAGGCCTGCCAGTGTATGAATATGATAGTAAAGAGCGGCACCATCGGGTAGCGCAGGAACAGCAAAAGGATCGACGTTGAGCTGAGCTGCCGACGGTCTCCGGCCAAAGAGGTTTTGAGTATGGCTTGTCCGTCTTTGACCGAGTTCACCTCCATCAACAAGGTCTCTGCCGGTTCTTCGAAAGACCAGGTGATTTCGGTGTCCATATCGATAAAGGGTGAGACATAGAAGTTTTTTTTCTGCTTGTCGCGGTGTCTCTTGTTGCCCGGAGTTAAGGCCGTATAAAAGAGTTTCTGATCTCTGTAGGTGTTGTTGACTTCTGAGAGTAGAACCCGTAGTTCGCCCTGCGCATCGTAGCAATAGTAGAAGCTCACCGGATTGAAAATATAGCCGAGATTCCTGAGACTGGTCAGCAAGCAGACCTTACCGAGTTCAAAATCGAAGCCCAGCTCCCCGAGAGTCTCCCGCACCCGTTCCTTGGTGCTCTTGCCAACATAATATTCCCTGGTGTAATCGAAAGTCGCGCGAGCTATGCGATCCCGCTTGCCTTTTTGGCGGACGAAAAGAAAGTGGTCATCGTCGTAAAAGCTCAGGAGATTCCAGCGGTTTTTGCCCAAAAGTTTAAAACGGTCGGCCAACAGGTCGATTTCATCGAGGTCGAGATAGAACATGTATATTTTGTAGGCGAATCTGTTTTTATTTGGCCTGTCGTGCTTGAGTCGGCAGACATAGGCGCACGAGTTCATTGCAATCTCCTGACCACGTCCATTCCGGACTTGCAGCCGTCCTCGTGGAAACCGTGTCGGAAATAGGCACCGGCGAAAAATATCCTGGTATCTTCGTTCAGTTCCTGCAGGCGTTTCTGCAGTTCGAAATTCTCGATGGTGAACAAAGGGTGATCATATTGAATGGTGCGGATGATCTTATCTTCCCGGATCTTTTGAAAAGGGTTGATGGAAACAAAATAGTTGGTCGGCGTCTTTGGTCCTTGAAGCATGTTCAGCCAGTATACGGTGGATGTCTTTTCTCCATCGATGATGTGATTCCAGCTTGACCAGACATCCCTCACAGGAGGCATCACAGCCTCGTCACAATGGAGCACGGCAAGGTTCTTATTGTAGCGGAACTTGCTAAGCAGTTCCTGTTTCTTTTCAGGCAGCCCTTTGGCAATGGCCAGACTTTCATCGGAATGGCAAGCCAAAATCACATAGTCGAACACATACGCTTGCCTGGCTGTTTCAAGTTGCATGGCCGAACCTTCTTTTACCGATAGCACCGGCTCATTGAGGTGAATGTCGAGTCCTGCGGCGATCTTTTTGGTATAGGTGTCGGACCCTCCCTTGACCGTGTACCACTGGAATTTTTTGCGGGCACTCAGCAACCCGTGGTTGTGGAAAAAAGGCAGGAGCAGCCCGATGGGAAACTCCTTGGTATCGGGGGTTGACCAGATAGCGGAGGACAACGGCACAATGAAGTTTTCGAGGAAGTAATCGGAGAGTCCGTTCTTTTTGCAGTATTCCCTGATCGATTCTGGATTATTCTTTTGCAGATCCCTCTGGCCGACCCTGAAGAATGTCTGGATTTCGCGCAGGAATTTCCAGTGCCTGGGCGACAGGAGGTTCCTCCTTTGCGCAAAGGGCTTATACCCTGTGTATTGGAGGCCGGTTCGAAGATTGTGGACAGCAAAAGACATGTCGCTTTTCCGGCGCTCTATACCGAGCTCTTCGAACATTTTGAGCAAATTCGGATAAGTGTGAAGATTGAAAACTATGAATCCCGTGTCGAGGGTAAAGCCGTCCATGCGATGCGTGTGGGTGTGACCGCCGAGGTAGTCGTTTTTCTCGAAGATCGAGATGTCGTACTTCCCTTTGAGGTAGTGTGCGCAGGTCATTGCTGAAATGCCGGATCCGACGATTGCAAGTTTCATGGCGCTCTTTCTAGTTGGTGGTTATTTTATGGGTCGCACCCGTCGCTTGTTTCTACGCTCCCTGATGTCGAGGATGACGGTGAAAATAGTCCACACACAGAGCAGGAAGAACAGGAAATAGGAGTCTTCCGTGATGATCATGATCTGGTCGCGGATGAGGAATGTTCCTGCGATGAGAAGTAGGTAATACGGGATGTTCAGCAGGCCGGCATAGAGGATTACCTTCTTGTGGGAACGCGAGACCCCGAGCTGAAACATGTAGAGGGCCAACAGGTTGATATGCAGCATGGCGAGCAACAACTCCTTGATCCGGAAGTCCCTCTGTTTCGTCTCTCGCAATGAGCCGAGCAGGTAATTGAGTGCAGCAGAGATAGTCACCGCGACAATGGAGACCATGGTCAGTACGATCACATTGCCCCAGGTAAAATCGTTAAGCAGTACGATGAGCACCGCGAAAAGCTGGCCCGGAAAATAAAAACCGACATATAGCGATGCTCTCGATCAAAATCACCAGGAACAGCAGCAGGAATGACCATTCCTGGTAAGCGCTGTCCAGCACCCGTAAAAAGAATGCCGGGTCCGGGATGATCTGCAATCTCTCAAGAATGAGAATCCCGGAATAAACCACAAGGCCTGAGAGGGGCACGAGGCTCTTCATTTGAAAAACCTGGGTATCATCGCAGGAGTCTCCCGTTTATAAGCCTGAAATGCCTGGTTGTCTGCATATCGTTCTTCCGCGGGCGGCACCCCCGAGACATATCGGAGCAGAAAGGTGATCAGAAGCCAACTTATGAACGCCCATAAGGAAACCTGTGCCGCCACGATACTCGCGCCCAGCCAGAATGCGCTCTCGCCGAAATAATTTGGGTGGCGGGAGTATTTCCATAGTCCCCGGGTCATGATCTGCCCTTTCTCCCTGGTCTTGATGAATGAGCGCAGTTGCAGGTCGCCGATCGTCTCATAGAGCAGGCCGAAGAGCGCGACAGCAGTGCCGGCGGCGGTGACCAGACCCAGTGGAGGAGGTGCGCTATTGACGAGAAAAATCGGGATGGCGATGATCATTACCAGCACTCCCTGGAGCACATAGATCTGGAAAAATGAGCGAAGATAAAAGTGCTGCCATTGCTCACGCCACCTGGCATAGCGCGGATCTTCGTCTTTTTTTATCCACTTTTTTGAAAGTATATAGGAAACAATCCGCATAGCCCACAGCGCAACAAGGATGGTAAACAGCACCTGGGAAGGCGTTCTCGTCTCCGAGCGATAGATGGCGTGGAGCGCAACCTGCAAAAAGCCCATCCCCCAGAAGACATCAGCTATCGAGTTGTCCTTGAGGACGATAGATAGCAGGAACAGCAAAGAATAGGTGACACAAAGGCCGGCGATGATTTCGATCATTATTTTAGGAATAGGCTCCTTGTGAAGAAACCAATAAAAGCGATAGCGGAGCAGAGGAACGTCCCCCATGCAATGTCGACGAGCACAAATTTAGTCGGATAGTTGGTGATGAAGGTAAGATTGGTCAAGTCATATATCGCGTAGGCTATGAAGCCAAAAACCGCTCCCATAAAAGCTGCTCTGCCGGCAGAGCCCGCAGGCGCCACCGCGAAGATGTAGGCACCGGCAGCTATGGCAAGCCAAGCCAGCAGTCCGACAGGAATGTTGGTTTGGATAGAGCCATCCTTCACCGAGATGAGCGACCCGAACTGGTCTATAATAAATTTCTTGGTAAGAATACCGAGCCAGATGTAATCGAGAATGATGATAGCGATGTACATGGCGAAGAGTACGCCGAAGGGCAAAAGGAGCTTCATGAAACCTCCAAGTGCGTTGGGGAAGATAAGCAGTTTTTTCTTTTCAGGTATCAGGGATGCATGACTTTATAATAGCATTTTGACCGTATTTGTACGTTTAACCTTAAATTTAACTGCTTAATTAGAATGGTCAAGTAGCCGCTCGGTTATTTGGTTTTCAAAAGAGCCATTTTCAAAATTCACAATTCAAAAATGAAAAAGCCCGGAAACTCGATAGGTTCCGGGCTAAAATGTACACTTTATGCGGGATGGTACGTCAGCGCTTGAGGTTGATCAGCTCGCTGAGCATTTCGTCGGTGGTGGTGATGACCTTGGAGTTGGCCTGGAAGCCGCGCTGGGTGGTGATCATCTTGACGAATTCGGCGGCCAGGTCGACGGTGGATTGCTCCAGGGCGTTGGTGAAGATATTGCCGAGTTCGCTGCCGGGCACGCCGATGCGCGGGGGGCCCGATTCGCCGGTAGTGGAGAACAGGCTGGCGCCTTCCTTGCGCAGGCCGCTGAAATTGGAGAATTTGGCCAGCACGATGCGCGATACCGCCATTTCCTCGCCGTTGGAATATTTGGCCAGCACGTTGCCTTCGTTGTCGATGGAGATATTGGTCAGGTTGCCGGCGCCATAACCGTTCTGGGTCTGGGAGATGACCTGGGAGTCGTTGGCGAACTGGGTGGTGTTTTCCAGGGCGAAATTGATGGTCTGGGGAGCGGTACCGGCTCCGAGAGTGAGGGGTCCGAGGGTGGCGGTGCCGCCGGAAATCTGTGCGCCGCTGGTGTCGAATATCAGGGTGTTGCCGGCGCTGGCGGAAGAATAGACCAGGCTGTTGCCTTCATCGACGACATTCCAGTCCCAGGTGTTGTCGGCGCTTTTCGTGAAATAGGTGGTCAGCAGGTGGGTGTTGCCCAGCGAATCGTAAATGGTCGCCGAGTTCGAATAATTGTAGGTTGCTGTGTCCGTCGGATCGAAGGGCGCGGTAATGATGGTCGAATTGGCATCCAGATTGGTGGCGAGGGTGATCTCGTCGGTCATTTTGGCCGGAATGCCGGCATTGATGTCGACCCGGATGTCGGAGGCGCCGGCGCTGGAAAGCAGGCCGTTGACATAGGGTTTGCCCTGCACGCGGTAGCCTTCAGCGTTGGTCAGGTAGCCATCGCCGTCGAAACTGAAGGACCCGGCGCGGGTGTAATACAGGCTCTGGCTGCCATCTTCGCGCACCACGAACAGACCCTCGCCCTCGATAGCCAGATCGGTCTGGGATTCGGTGGTTTCAAAGGTGCCCTGGCTGAACAGGTTGTCGACGGTCGACAAGCCGGTGCCGCGGCCGACCTGGGAGGCGCCGCCGGAGCCATTGACGGAACTGGCCAGCAGGTCGGAGAACACCGTGCGGCTCGATTTGAAGCCGACGGTATTGGTATTGGCGATGTTGTTGCCGATTACGGACATGGCCGTGCCGTTGGTGTTCATGCCGCTGATGCCGCTGTAAAGTGCGCTTGAAAGGGCCATTTTTTTCTCTCCTTTGTAAGGGATCGCGTCTGTCGGTCGGCGATCCGCGAACCTCCTGGAAAGGACCGGTTCGGTTAAGCGATAATAGCGCTGTCGATATGGGTAAAAACGTTGTTTTTAAGCTGGGACTGATTCATGACCGTGACCACCTGGCGGTTTTTGACGCTGACCACCAGCGCCGTGGTGTCCATCAACACCAGGGCGTCACGTCCGCCCTTGGCCTGCAGCTGATCGACCGCTTCGCCGAGTCGCTGGACATCCTGGTCGGAGAAGGTTATGTCGCGGCTGGCCAGGCGGTCCAGGGCGTGGCGGCTGAACCCCACCGGATTTGCCATCTGCCGGGACAGGGCCTGTTCAAACGCTTTGCCGGGGCTGCCGGTTGCGGGCCTGGCGGTTCTGTCCGGGGTGGAAAGCGGCCAGGCCGGTTGCGGAATGATGGTCAGCTGCTCGCCCATGTTATCCGTTCCTGACGCTGGTGATATTGCCGAGGCCGTAGTTCCCCAGGCCGGTAGCCAAGGTGCTGCCGCCGCCATCGAGATCGACGCCGGTGACCCGGGTCTTGAGCAGGGCCGTGCCGGAAGCGGTGCTCTCGCCATCGCGGCGGGTGGTGATGTTGAACTGATAATCGCCGGCAGGCAGTGCCGCTCCGGCAGCGGTGGCGCCGTTCCAGGTCATGAAATGTTCGCCGGCGGAAAGCTCCGTGCCCTGCAGGGTGGCGACGGTCTGGCCGTCGGCGTTCTGCACGGCGATCCGGACCTCGTCGACGTTGCCGGAAAGCCGATAGCCGAGGGTGACGGGTTCGCTGCCAAGGGTGAAGTTGTCGGACTGCACCACCACATCCCGCCCCATAAGTCCCAGCGCGGTAAGCTGCATCACGTTGCCGTTGGCTGTTTCCAGTTGCTGCAACTGGTCATTGACGGTAAACAGCTGCTCCAGCGAACTGTACTGGGCCAGTTGTGAGGTGAATTCGGTGGGGTCCTGGGGGTTGAGGGGATCCTGGTTCTGCAACTGGGTGACGAGCAGCAGCAGAAAATCATCCTTGCCCAGATTGTTCCCGCCGGTGAGGCTGCCGGTGGCGCTGCTGGCGGCAGCCTGGTTGATGCCGGAAATGCTTGTCATGGTGCGGACCTTTCTGGTTAAACCCTTAAGCTGAGACCGGAGGCCGTTGACGGCCGGTCGGCCGTTGCCGTCGCGGGGGCAACGGTAGCGTCCGGGTTGGCAACACCGGATCTTTGCCATGGGCCGTGTTGCGGTGCCCGCTGCTGATGTTCGAACATGCCCTGCTGATGCTGGCGCTGTCCGTCGACGCTGACCTGGACGCTGTCCAGGCGCAGCCCCTGCTGCTGCAGCGCTTCCTGCAGCCGCGGCAGATGTTTTTCGAGGATGTCGCAGACTTCGTGGGTCGCGGCCTGAAGATGCAGCTGGAGGCGGTCCTTTTCCTGCACCAGGTCGAGTTTTACCTGTCCCAGTTCCGCCGGGTGCAGTTCGATCGTGAGTTGCCGTTTCTCGCCAAGGTCCCGCAACGATGCATTGTCGATGACCTGCTCGATGACGGGTGCTTCGGGTACGCTGAAGAGGCTGGCGGCGGCCGTGGGTGTGACCTGTGCGGCAGTTGACGGTGCCGCGGCGGACGCTGCAAGGGACACGCTGCCGGCGATGGCCGCCTGTTCATTGGCTCCGGCCAGAATCGGGGCTTTTCCCGGGAGCGTCGCGGATGCGGCAAGATTTGCGCTGGCCGGCGGTGTCGCCATCGTTCCGGCCGTCAGGGGTGACGCGTCAACCACGCTCGGCGTGGCCATTGCAAAGGACGATTGTTCGGCGACAGCTGCCGGACGGATGCTTTTGCCGTTCAGGATTCCTGCGGTGCTCACGGGCCCGGGGTCCATCGCGGTTGTTTCCATCGGCTGCTTCAGGTGCGGTTCCAATATGCCTGTCGTCGCGACAGGCGATTGTTGAGTGAAGGGCGCTGTCGCAGCGCGTGGCATAAGCTGCGCAAAGCGGCTTTCTCCGAGGGGTGCTGCTTCGCCTTCCAGTGCTGCGGATCGGGCTGTCGGACCCTGTGCCGGGGTGCTGGAGATTGCTGCAAAAGGGTGGCCGGCTGCCATGGTCCGGAGTCGCGGCGTGGCCGGGTCTGTCAGGGCTTGCGGTGCCGGGGTCGCTTCGGCAGGTGCTGTCGCGTCGGCGCCGGCGGGCTGTCTGATTTTTTGGGGCCCGTCCCCATCAAGACGGGCGGGAACCGGCATATCCTGTCGCAGGGTGGCCGGGACCCTGGCCTTGGCATGTTGCATGGCGACCACGGTATCCTGGCTGCCGACGGTGACGGTGGGTTCCGCGATGGTGGCGGACGGAGCCCTATCCGCGGGCTGCCGGGAAGCAGGGATGGCAGCTTCAGGGTCGGTCATGGTGTTTCGCGAAGCACCGTCGCTGGTGTCAGGATCGGCTGCCGCAGGCGCCTCGGCCAGTGGTTCGGACCCGGCCATGGCCCGGATTTTTTGCTCGGCGATGGACGCGACAGCCATGCCGTCCGGCGCAATCCGTGCCATGACATTTTGCGGGACGCCATCGGCCTGCGGCGGATTCGGGACGCTGCAAGCTTGCGCCTCGGGCGGCAAAGGTTTGTCGGAGTTCTGGCGGCGCGTGGACAGGTGTTCGGGTTGGTATCCGTTTGCCGCATCGGCCGGCAGCGCCATGGAGGCTGCGTCGTCGCCATTTCCTGTGCCAGATGCTATGGCCGGGCCTTGCCCGGTCGCTGCCGGCGCGGTGAAAACGTAGGCCATGGCGCCGCTCGGCACCGGGTCGGGCTCCTGTTCCGGGGCCTGGAGGTTCTGGAGGTCTTTGGCCGGAAGTTGTGTTTCCGGCCGTTCCTCCGTGTCGCTGAGGGGTTTTGCCGCATCCATGACCGCAAGCTCCTGCTGCTGCGGGTTTTGCGGCTGAGCTGCGGATGCCGGTTGTGGGGTATTGGTGATGTGCGCGTCGGCAGCCGGTTCTTCGGCCGCAGCGGCGCTGGCTCGGGCAAGGGGATCCGTGCCGGGATCGTGGCTGTCCGCGGTGCGCTCGAGCAGATTCCGGAATGCATTCCCGGCGTTTCTTCCCGTCGCTCTTGGGCCGGTGGCCACCGGAGCGTTTTCGGACAGAATGACGGCTGGCATGTGCATGGGGTTTCACCTCCTTTCCTCAGGATTGGTGGTGGAAACCCGGCCCGGCCGCCTCAAACAGCGGGAGGGCTCAATCCCGCGCCAGGGCGGGAAAGGAAGTGCTCAGCCTGGCGGCGGTTTTCGCATCCAGGTTGTCCAGGATGCGGCCGGCGGCCTTGACCTTCATGTTTTGCAGGATTTCCACCGCAAGCTCGAGTTCCAGTCCCGCAAGAACGGATGCCGCATTGGCGGGATCCATTTTTTCGTAAATCTTGCTGAGGGCTTTGGCCTTGACCGCCTCCTGCGCGGTTTTGCGTTGCAGCAAGCGGCTGACCTCGGCGCGGGTCTTCTCAAGCTCGGTCAGTTTCTTATCGACCTCGGTCCTCAGGGTCTTTAGCTCCATTTCCCTTTTTTCCAGCGCCTGGGTGCGGGTTTTGAGATTTTTCAGTTCCATCTGGATGGCGGCTTCGATGCGGCGCTCGGCCACAGAACCTTGCGGGCTGTCGGTTTCCGGCGCGAAGGCGTTTTCCGCCAGGGTAAAAACAGGCCACCCGATAAACAAAAGGCTGGCGGCCCACAGGATGCGTGTCCGATGTGAAACGGTCATAGGCGATTTTTTCCGAGCCGCAGGGCAACTTCGTCCAGATGTACCATCTCCCGGCGAAGCATTTCCTGGCGGTGCTCGTCCTCCATTCTGGTCCTGAGTTTTTCCATCAGGGTTTTGTCCCGGCTGGCCTCGGTCAGGCAGGCGCGACGCTGCTCGCTCTGTGCTTGCAGTTCCCTGGCCTGGGCCTGCAGTTCCCTGAGCCTGGCCGCACGGCGCTTGAGACTGCGGTCGTAGATCAGCAGTTCCGCCCAATCCATGCCAAGGGCCTTTTTATCCTCGAATTCCTGTTGCAGCGCCTGCCGGGCCTGGCAGTGTTCTTCGATGACCTGCTGCAGAGCGGCTTCTTCCGCCAGGGCTTCGGCAAGGGCCTGCCGCGCCTGGTTTTCGAGCAGGGTGCGATGTTTGAGCAGCGGTTGCAGCTTGAAGGTAAAAGACATGACGGCCTCCCGCGGCGGCGGGCGTTACAAAGTGACTGAGGGCATGGCCGGGACCCGGCGCACCCCTAGCACAGACGAAGTTCCTTGAGCTGGGCGATGGTGGTTTGCAGATCCACCGGTTCGTGGACCCGCTGACGCAAAAATCCGTTAACCCGGTCGATATGGGCCAGCGCAAAATCGATTTTGGGATTGCTGCCTTTTTTGTAGGCGCCGATGTTGACGAGGTCCTCGGCTTCCTGGTAGGTGGCCAGCAGTTCCCGCAGCCGGCCGCCGTGTTCCTGGTGCTCCCGGTCGGTCACGGCGTTCATGACGCGGCTGGCCGAATGCAGGATATCGATGCAGGGATAATGATTTTTGGCGGCCAGCCGGCGCGACAGCACAATGTGACCGTCGAGAATCGAGCGCACCGCGTCGGCGATCGGTTCGTTCATGTCGTCGCCTTCCACCAGCACCGTGTACAACCCGGTGATACTGCCGCCGTCGCGGAAACTGCCAGCCCGCTCCAGCAGCTTGGGCAGGGTGGCGAACACCGACGGGGTATAGCCTTTGGTGGTGGGCGGTTCGCCGACGGCCAGGCCCACTTCCCGCATGCCCATGGCAAAGCGGGTCACCGAATCCATCATCAGCAGCACGTTTTGCCCCCGGCCGCAGAAATATTCGGCGACGGTGGTGGCGACAAACGCGCCGCGCATGCGCAGCAGCGGCGACTGGTCGGAGGTGGCCACCACCACCACGCTGCGCGCCAGCCCTTCTTCGCCAAGGTCCCGCTCGATGAATTCCCGCACTTCGCGGCCGCGTTCGCCGATCAGGGCGATGACGTTGACATCGGCCAGGGTATTCTGGGCGATCATCCCCAGTAAAGTGCTTTTGCCCACGCCGGAGCCGGCCATGATGCCCATGCGCTGGCCCTGGCCGCAGGTCAGCAGGCCATTGATGGCGCGAATGCCAAGATCGAGGGGGCGATCGATGGTGTCGCGCTCCATGGGCCCGGCCGGCAGGGCGTAAAGGGGCATTTCGGTGTCGCGGGGCAGGGGCGGGCCATTGTCGATGGGCTGGCCCATGGCATCGATCACCCGTCCCAGCAGGCCCTGACCCACCGGCAGCGCGGCGCTGTTGGAAACCACCCTGATGCGGCTGCCCGGGCCAAGCCCGCGCAGCTCGCCGAGAGGCATCAGCAGTGCCCGCGACTGGCGGAAACCGACCACTTCCGCCGGCACCGGCGGGCCACCGTCCCGCGGGATCAGTTCGCACAGGGTGCCGACGGAGGCGGCTGGGCAATAGCCTTCCACCACCAGTCCGACGATCTGGGTTATCTTGCCGCTGACCTGGATGGGGGCGAGCGTGTCGAGACATTCCAGCAGGCGGTTCATCAGCTCTGATCCAGGGTCGCGAGCAGGCTGCGATGAATCTGGTCGAGCTGCCCGTCGATGGTGGCGTCGACGTCGCCGAATTCCGATTCAAGCAGGCAGCCGCCACGGCCGACGGCCGGATCCGCCTGGAAGGAAAGGTTTTGCAGACCGTTGATGGCGGCCAGAAACAAAGGTTTACGCTCCGTCACAACCTCCAGATCCGCCGGATTCACCCGCACATGATAATAGTCTGCCCGCACTGCCATTTTGAGGGCTCTGTCGATGGTTTCGGCAATGATCCGCGGATTGACGCTGATTTCGGCATGCAGCACCTGGCGCACGATGGACATCACCAGCCGCAGCATGTCGTTGCTGCTGTTCTGCAGCAGGGAGCCGCGCATCTGGCTGACCTCCTCAAGGGCCTGGGCCAGCATGTCGCTGGCATGGCCGAATTGTTCTCGGGCTTCGCGAAGGGCGTCTTCGCGGCCCTGCCGATAGGCTGCCTCCAGGGCGCATCGGTTCTCCTCCTCCGATGCAGGAGCCGCCGCGCGCTGCTCCTGCGGCTCGATCGGGGGCGCGGGAGCGTGCGATGGCCGGGCCGCTTCGGCTTCCGGCGCCACGACCGGCTCGAAAGGGACGAAATTGTCCGCCGGCATGCCTTCGCCCAAATCCCGCAATTGCAGCCGTTTGAGATCCCGGGCGTCGCAGGGGTGAATCATTCTAGACAAGAGCATCCTGCCCACCTCTTCCCGGCAGCACTATTTTGCCGTCTTCTTCAAGCCGCAGGGCGATCTTGACAATCTCCTGCTGTATGGACTCGACCTCCGACAAACGTACCGGACCCATGGCTTCCAGGTCGTCCTGGATCATTTCCGCGGCGCGTTCGGAGATGTTGTCGAAAACCTTGTCCTTGAGGTCATCGGACGCCGATTTCAGGGCCATGGTCAGCTGTGTGTTGTTGACCTCGCGCAGCAGCACCTGCATGGTGCGGCCGTCCATTTTCGCCAGATCCTCGAAGGTGAACATCTGCTTGCGGATGTTTTCCGCCAGCATGCGGTCGGTTTTTTCGATATTGACAAGGATGCTGCGGTCGGCGCCGCTGCCCAGGTGATTGATGATCTCCACCGCCTTGCCGATGCCGCCGATCTGATGCTGTTCCTTGTGCGCCACAACACGGATTTCCTGCTGCAGGGCGCTTTCTATCTGGCCGAGCACCTCCGGCGATACCTTGTCGATTTTGGCGATGCGGAACATGATGTTCGATTGCGCCTCCTCCGGCAGAAAGCTGAGAATCTTGGCGGCGTGGTCGACCCGCTGGGTGGACAGGATGACGGCCACCGTCTGCGGCATTTCGCTGCCGAGCAGGCTGGCCACCATGCGCGGATCCATCATGGCGATGGTTTCCAGCGGGCGGGCACTCGATTCAAGCTGTTCCATGCCGATGGAGACCTGCGCCATGAGCTTTTTGGCGCGTTCCGCATTACCGCTGTTGGAAATCGCGTTTTTGACGAATTCGTTGCTGCGCACGAAAAAGCCGGTTTTGTTTTTCTGCGCCATGGCGAATTCCTCCAGGATCTGGTCCGATACCCTGGCCGGGATGTGGTCGATGGCGAGCATGCAGCGGCTTATCTCCCGTACCTCGCTGTCCGACAGGGTTTCGAAGACCTGGGCGGTTGCCTGCTCGCCCAGGGTGAGCAACAGCACCGCGGCTTTTTCCGCGCCGGTCATTTTCTTGATATCCATGCTGTGTCTTTCACGGTTTCAGGCGGCCAGCGGACCGCCGGGGTGTTTGCCTGGAGTTTCCGGATGGGTACTAGCTGTCCTTGAGCCAGGCCTTGATGATCTGCGCCGGATCGTTCTGCGAGGCAGCGCTGCCCGCCGGAAGGCTCAGCGGAGCTTCGCCGCGGGTGCTGCCGTCGGGCAGGCCGGCCATCTCCGATTCCAGTTGCTCCACGGTCTTGTAGTGCTCGATCATGCGTCCCTCGCTGCGCAGAATCTGCAGCAGCGGACGGATAACCAACAGGTAGAGCAGTCCCGCCGCCAGGCACAGCAGCGCGTATTTGAGTATCGGCGTGACCTGATGGACCCGCGTCCAGACCGACGGCTGCAGGGTGGGGTCGGTGCTGTAAGCGGTTTCGAAGGGACGCGAGATGACGGCGATCTGGTCACCCCGTTTCGGGTCGATTCCCAGCGCCCGGCTGACCATTTTTTCGATGGCTGCCAGTTCCTTGGCGTCACGCGGTTCGTAGACCGGCGCCTTTTCGGAGTCACCGGCGGCCTCCGTCAGTCGGTCGGCGACCAGCACCGCCACCGACAGGTTCTTGATGGAGCCCACCGGATCGACCTGTTTGCTGACGATCTTGCTGATTTCGTAATTGATGGTTTCGTCGCTGCGGCTGGTCGGGATGAAGGACGCGCCGCTCTGCTCGTTGTTGATGTTGGACTGCACTCCGGGCACGCCTCCGGCGCCGGCGATGCCGCCTTTTTCGGTGGTGGTATGCTCGCTGCGCACCGCGGTGGTGTCGGGATCGTAACTTTCTTCCATGCGTTCCCGCTGGGTGTAGTCGATGGCTGCCGTGACCTGCACCATGGAGTTGCCCATGCCCAGCGCCCGGTCGAGCAGCGCCTGGGCCCGCAGTTCGAGCCGTTGTTCGAGGTTCTGCTGATAGTCGAGCATGTTGGGCGCCATGCCGTTCTCGCCTGTCTGTTCGGAGGCTTTGGACAGCACCCGGCCATTGTCGTCGATAACCGCGACCTGTTCGGCGTCGAGCCCTTCCACGCTGCCCGCCACCAGGTTGACGATGCCGAGAATCTGGCCTTCCCGCAGATTCTGCCCGGCAGCGAGCTTGACAATCACCGAGGCACTGGCTTTTTGCTGCTGCTCGCGAAACAGGCGCTTTTCAGGCAACGCCAGATGCACCCGTGCCGCTTCCACCGGCGCCAGCGACGCGACGGTTCTCGCCAGTTCTCCCTGCAGAGCGCGCAGATAGTTGATTTTTTGAGCGAAATCGGTCATGCCGAAGCTCTGCTTGTCAAAGATCTCGAAGCCCACGCCGCCGCCGCGCGGCAAACCGCTACCGGCCAGGTCGAGACGGATTTCATGTACCTTGGCGGCGGGAATGAGAATGGCACGGCCGTTGTTTTCGAGCCGATAGGGTATTTTCTGTTCCTTCAGGCGCTCCAACACGGCGGCCGCGTCGGCGCTTTCGAGGTTGCCGAACAGCAGCTGATAATCGGCCTTGTTTGCCTGCAGGATAATGAGAGCAAAAAACACGACGCATGCCAGCACCACCCCGAGCAGGCTCAGTTGCCGTTTGCGGGGCCAGTGGCGAATGGTTTCGAGTAAGGTCGCAGGGGTGGTTTTTTCGCCCATGGGGCAAACCTTTCATAGTCGTGGATTTTCGCTGTCCGGAAAGTGATTCCCGGCGCCGCGTGCCACTGTCACGGATATGACAGCTCGCGGCGGATTCCGCACCATGCGGGCGCAAGGGGTGATTTCAGGCCGTGCCGCAGCGAACCATTCAGATCTGCATGCGCATCACTTCCTGATAGGCTTCGACGATCTTGTTGCGCATGTTCACCATCAGTCGCATGGAAATGCCGGCTTTTTCCATGGCGATCATGACCTCGTGAATATTGCGGGATTCGCCGGTCTGAAGCTTTTCAATGGCCTGGTTGGACTGGTTCTGGGCCTGCTCGACGTTATCGATGGCGTTGGCCAGCAGGTCTCCGAAGGAGGTTTCGGGGGGCCGGCCTGAAGCCGCGGTTTCGGCCGAGGCGGCCTGCGCGATGCGGGGGATTTCTCCGATATTTTTTATCATGATTGTCAGCGTCCTATGTCGAGGGCCTTGGTGGCCATGCGTTGGGCGGATTTGATGGCGGAGACGTTGGCCTCGTAATTGCGCGTGGCGGTCATCATGTCGACCATCTCCTCCATCACATTGATGTTGGGCAACGTCAGCATGCCGTTTTCGTCCGCGTCGGGGTGGCCTGGCTGGTACACGGTGTGGAAGGCCCGCGAGTTCGGCTGGATGCGGGCCACTTCAACGCCTTGCACGTCCTTGTCCATGGCTTGACGCAGGCTGTCTTCGAAAACGTTGCGGCTCGACTGGAACACCACGTCGCGTTTGCGGTAGGGGCCGCCTTCCGGCGTGCGGGTGGTACCGACATTGGCCAGGTTGCCGCTGATCACGTTGAGACGGGTCTGTTGCGCGGCCAGGGCCGAGGCGCTGACCTGCATCGCTGTAAAAATATCCATGCTGCTGCTCCTTTAGCGGCCGTCCTGACAGACGTATTTGAGGGTCGCCAGTTTTTTGCTGATGATCTGCGCGGAGGTTTCGTACAACAACTGGTTTTCGCTCTGGGCGATCAGTTGCTTGTCGAGATCCACCCCGTTGCCGTCCATGCCGACACCGCGATCGGCACGCCGCTCCGTGGTTCCTTCGAGGTTGTCGATGCGGTTCGCAACGATCGGGATGTGCCGCGGGTGCGGTTGTGCCTGCGGTTGCGGCCGGTTTTCCAGGGCTTTTGCCAGGTCCTTTTCAAATGACATGCGGGCCGGAATGTAACCCGGTGTTTCGGCGTTGGCGATGTTGGAAGCGATCAGCTCCTGCTGACGTTGGCGAAGGTCAAGAACCTTGCCAAGCATCTGGATGGTGCGGTCGAACAGTCTGATTTCAGGCATGGTAAGCACCTTTTTTCATGGGAAAACAGCCGAGGAAGCATCCAATTCATTTTTGAGCGGCGATAGCGTCGCGGGCCAGTCGGGCCCAGAAGGAATTATTTCCGTTTTCGGTCAGTCGGGCGAAAAGCTTTAGGGCCAGGCGCCGCTCGCCGGTGCGCAGTTTGATCTGGGCGCAACGATAGGTCGCCTGTTCGGCGTATTCCTCGTGCTGGCGTAACCCCTCGTAAAGGGGATACGCTTCTGCCTCGTGCGCGGCATGGAAAAGCGCTTCGGCTCGCAGCAGCTGTCCGTCGGCGGTGTGGTCCAGCAGCGGCGGCTGATCGATGATGTCTTGGGATGCGCCGCGTTTCCAGTGAATGCGGGCTCCCTGCAATGCGATGGTTTCAGTGAGCGGCTGCCGGGCCTGCTTCAGCAAAGCGGCCGCTTCGTCCAGGCGTTTGGATTGTTCCAGAGCCGCGAGCTGCAGCTCGAACAGCTTGTCCCGCTGTTTGCCGTGACTGAACTTTTGCAGGTAGCGCTCCGCCAGTGAGGCGGCCATTGCGTATTGACCCCGATCGATCAACAGCTGTACCAGGGGCAAATAAGCAGCTTCGTCCTGACTGCCCGCTGGGCCACGATCGATCATGAAATAGTAGCTTTTACAGGCCTTTTCCCATAATCCGAGCCGTCTGTAGGCCTGTGCCAGGGCGGGCAGAAAAGGCCATGAGAGATTGCCGTCGATCAGCAGTTCTCGATTTTCTTCCACCAGAGTTACGGCTTTCATGTCCTGTCCGTTGCGGATCAGATTTTCGATCAGCCGCGGCAGGATTTCCGATAACAGGGCAGTGGCCTCTTTCCGCAGGGGGCCGCCGGCAAAATTGCGCAGGAAACCCTGCAACAGCCGGGCGGCTTTTTCCGGCTGGCGGTGCAGGTAATGTACCAGGGCCTGCTTCAGCGCGGCTTCTTCACGCAGTGGCCGCAAAGGCGCATGACGGGCGATGGTAGCGTAGTCCCTGGCGGTTTGCAGGAAATCGGGGTTCCGGTCGCTTGCCATGCGGTGGTCGAGCAGTGCCAGCCAGGCCCGGAAACCCGGCTCGCTTCCCTCGAAGTTGTCGCGAAGCTGTTCGAGGATTACCAGTGCTGTTTTCAGATCATTGTCGAGATATGCGGCCCTGGCGGCATAGAACAGGGCCTTGCCCCGACCTGTCGGAGTGCGCAGTTGCTTTTCGAGCAGCGTGAAAAGATTTCCAGCTTGCCGGTATTGTCCGGATTTCAGGCTGGCCAGCCCCGCATGATAACGGATATCGGCGTACTTCGCCCAGTGGTCGGAACGGGAAAACAGGCGGCGGAAGAGCTGCTCGGCCTGTCCGGTTCTGCCGGTTGCGGCCAGGGCTTGGGCGCGCCGCCACTGGACCGGGCGTTGCAGGGCGACCGGCCATTTCTGCACCGGTTCCTCCAGGATTCCGCAGGCCTCTTTGCACCTGCCGATGGTCAAGAGCAGTTCGGCCTGGAGCAGACGCGCCTGGGGTGTCAGGTGGGATTCGCCCGGTTTCCGCTCCAGCAGCAAGGACAGGGTACAGCGCGCCTGGTAGGGCAGGCCACAGCGCGCTTCCGCCACAGCCTGGAGATAGGTGGCGCGGTCCGCCAGGGGTTCGTGGTCGCCGGGCCGGTGCGCCCCCTGCTTTTCAAGCACCCTCAGTGCCTGACGGGGCTGCCCGGTCCGGAGCAGGGTTTCGGCGTGCAGCAGGAGCCGTGGGTGCGATGGGCTGGCGGGCGAGTTCTGCAGCTTTTTGGCGAGCGCCTGCCAGTGGCCGGCGTTGGCCATCTGCAGCAGTTGGTTGAGGCTGTTGTCGACGGGGTTGGCCGCCAGTGGCGGCAGCGGCGGCAGCGTCGCTCGGAGCGGAATGCTGATTTCGAGAGGCGTGGCAAAGGTGCGGAAAAAATCCTTCCAGTGCCCGGCATAGGCCGAAGACTGCTGCAAGGTGGCGATACCTTGCAGGGTTTGGTGCGCTGCGGGCATGCCGCTGAGCTGAAAAGCGATGGCGGGACGGTGTTTATCGTCGGGCCGCCAGCGGATGTCGAGAGTGATCTGGCCTGTTGTCGCGGATCTGGTGGCTGAAACCTGTGCCGGTATTTTGCGCAGCAGGATGGAAACCAGAAGCTCCTGCGGCTTGCCGGCAAACAGGACCCGGACGATCTTGTCGTCTTCTGGCAGGGTTTTGAGGGAAGCAGCGACGCTTGTTTGGTGCAGCAGCAAATCGACACGCTGACCGGATGTTTTAAGCTGAAATCCCGGCAGTTTCGAGAAGCCGAACAGTAAGCGCGACTGATCGAACTCATCGGTTCGCTCCATGCTCTGCAGCACGTAATCACCGGCGGCCGCTGCGGGCAACGCTGTGACGATGCAGATTATGAGAGTGATGAGCAGTTGCCGCTTTGCCATAATGGATCCGGAGGTTGCCTTGGTCAGGGGTTGAAGTGCGCCTGTCGGGCTCGTGGTGGGTTTATTTTGCGATTATTGTGCCAAACATTAACTTGTTGAAATACAAGTGTAATTTTTCACAAGCTGCTGCTTGTTGCACGCTGCCTGGGGTGGTGGACAAGTTTTTGACATGGACAGGTGTGGCACAGGCGCAGGTGGGGCGCAACATGAGTGGGGCGGGGCAGCTGTCGTCCGTGTACGGCGGGGCTGGCGTATCGCCAAAACCCTCCGGGCACGGCGGAAACAGCGTGATGATTAAAAGTTCCGGGAATTCATTGAATGTGGCGTGAAATTTGAAGTATCATCGGCGCGCCGGTTTATCCCCGCGACCGATTCCGGCTTGTTCCGATTCCGTTTGGTGCGGGATGGCTTTGGAATCAGGTGGAAGAATACCCCATCAGAGAGGCATCGATGAGTACTGATTTTTTATCAGAACAGGCTGAAATTGTTAATGAATTTCTTATGGAGAGCCGGGAGATGCTGGACCAGCTCGAACCCACCATTATCGAGCTGGGTCAGAGCTGTCAGGCTGTCGACTGCTGGTCGGCCAAGGGATGCCCGCATACCGCCTGTCAAAGATATGGTCGGTCTGTTGACATTCCCTGCTGGTTGCATGCCGGCTATATTGAAGGCGGCAATCAGTCCTGCATCCATGCTTCTTCCGCCGAGGAATGCCGTTCGTGCCCGGTGTTTCAGTCGATTAACGGTCACGGCGAAACCATGAATGCCATTTTCCGGCTGTTTCATTCCATGAAGGGCAGTGCCGGGTTTCTGGAACTCAACAATATCGCTCATGTCGCCCACGCCGCGGAGAGTCTGCTGGATCTGATCCGTGCCGGGAAAATCCAGATGCTGCCGGAACACGTCCAGTACCTGTGCCAGTCCTGTGATTTCGCCCGCGAGGCCATGGATCATGTCGAGCATGCCCTCAACGACCAGGACATGGAAGCATCTGCCACTTATATTTCGGAATTGCTCGCCCGGGCCGCCGAGGATGCGCTTTCCGCCATCCGCCAACAGGGTGCGGGTGCTTGCGCGGCAACTGTTGCGGCCTGCGACGAGGCCGCCGAAGCCGTTGCCCCCGATAATGCCGAACTCGATGAGCTGATGCAAATGCTCATTTCACCCGAGATGCTGGAACGCTTCGTACAGGAAGCTGACGAGTTGCTGCAGAATGTCGAGCAGGGTCTGTTGGCCTGGAGTGATGACAAGCTCGATGCCGAAGGCATCGCCGAGTTGTATCGCAATGTGCACAGCTTCAAGGGAAACAGCGGTTTTTTCAGTTTTCGCGACATGGAAAAGCTGACCCACCAGATGGAAAGCCTGCTCGATGTGGCCAAGGAGGGAGGCGACTTTCCCAATGGCTCTCCCGCCGAAGCCCTGCTCGGCTGTCTTGACGCCTTGCGTGCGGCGGTTGCCGATATTTCGCAGGGCGGCAAGGGCGAGATCGAAAATGTTCAGGTGTATCTTGAGCTTCTTTTTCGCCATGTGCCCGACAGCGAGTCTGGGGAACTCTCCGCTGAGGCCTGCGGTTCCGCCAGTGCCGGCGGGCGACTTCCGGAAACCGCTTTGCAGGAATCGCCGGCTTCGGAAACGGCTGCCGGGCACGGCAATGAGGACTCGAATCCGGTACCCGCTTCGCCACGGCTGATCGGGGAAATTCTCGTCGAGGAAGGGCTTGCCAGCGAGGAAGAGATCGAGGAAATCATCGAAGAACAGCGCAAGCCCCTGGGCGAGTTGCTGGTGGCGCGCGGCAAGGTGCAGCCGGAGGCTTTGGCCAAGGCCCTTGAGATTCAGAAGTCCGGCGCATCCACGGCTGCCAAAGCGCCCGTTGCGCAGTCCGCCGGCAAAGCCAAACCGGCGGCCATGAACCGCCAGGATATCCGTGTCGATCTGGCAAAACTCGACGATCTGATCAACCTGATCGGGGAGATGGTTATTGCCGAAAACATGCTGCTGCGCAGCCCTGACCTTGAGGGACTGGAGCTCGACAATTTCAGCAAGGCCGCCCAGCAGATGAGCAAAATCGTTCGTGATCTGCAGGAAATGGCCATGATTATCCGCATGGTCCCTGTTTCCGGATTGTTCCGGCGCATGATCCGATTGGTGCATGACCTTTCGGTCAAATCCGGGAAAAAGGTCGATCTGCAATTATACGGCCAGGAAACCGAGGTCGACAAGACGGTCATCGAGCAGATCACGGATCCGCTGGTGCATCTGTTGCGCAATTCCCTTGATCACGGGTTGGAGACCCCGGCCGAACGTCTGGCCAGCGGCAAGGCCGAAAAAGGAGTCGTCAAACTTTCCGCCCGCCACCAGGAAGGGGAGGTCTGGATCGAGGTCGAAGACGACGGCCGGGGTCTGAACCGGGAAAAGATCCTTGCCAAGGCCATCGGCAAGGGGCTGGTGGCTGGCGACGGCAGTCATCTGAGCGACAAGGAAATCTACAATCTCATTTTCCAGCCGGGCTTCTCGACCGCTGACAAGATCACCGACGTATCCGGCCGCGGGGTCGGCATGGACGTGGTTAAAAAAAACCTGGAAAAAATCAAGGGCAAGATCGAGGTACACAGCAACCCCGGACGCGGTTCCCGCATGACCCTGCGTATTCCGCTGACCCTGGCCATCATCGACGGCATGCTGGTACGGATCGGCGCCTCCCGCTGCATCGTGCCGCTGTTGGCGATACGGGAAATTTTCCGGCCGACGCCGGAGGATATTACCGTCATGCCCGACGGACTGGAGCTGGCGCGGGTGCGGGAAAGCTTTCATCCGGTGATTTATCTTGACCGGCTGCTCGACGAGCCCGCGGATTACAACACCATCGAGGATGGTGTGCTGATCGTGCTGGAATACCAGGATAAATTCCTGTGCCTGCTGGTCGACGAGATTCTCGGTCAGCAGCAGACGGTGATCAAGGGACTGTCCGACTATATCGGCAATGTGCGGATCGCTTCCGGGTGCACCATTCTCGGCAACGGCGAGGTCTGTCTCATCCTGGATGTGGCCACGCTCATCGAGGAGCACGTGGGTCAGCGGCATCTGCAGATCCAATAACGTGTTTCCGGATATTCGGCTGCGATAGCTCGCGTCGTCGTCACGGTTTTTATTAAAAGGAGATTGGATGGTATGACTGCTGGAATGGATTGGGATGTTGCCGCCAGAGCGGATGTTTCCTCTGAAGACACCCTGCACGGGAAATTTCTGGTATTCAAGGTCGGCAATGAGGACTTTGGCATTGAAATCCGTCATGTCACCGAAATCGTCGGCATTCAGAAGATCAATGAAGTGCCCGATCTGCCGGGGTACATGAAGGGAGTCATCAACCTGCGCGGCAAAGTCATTCCGGTGATGGATATCCGATCCAGATTCGGTATGGTCGGCCGGGAATACGATGAACGTACCTGCATTATCGTGGTGCATGTGGAAAGCGGCACCGCGGGCCTGATTATCGATCAGGTCAAGGAGGTTACGGAAATCGCCGATGGCCAGATCGAGCCCCCGCCGGCGGGAGCCGGGCGTTCCGGCCAGTATGTGCAGGGACTCGGCAAGGTCAATGATGAAGTCAAGATCCTTCTGGACGTACAGAGACTGTTTTATGTCTGATGCGTTAATTGCAGGCCAGGCCGCTTTTCCTGACAGCGGCATGCTCATGAGCATCTCCGACGAGGAGTTCGGTTTGCTGCGTTCGCTGATCTATCAGCGTTTCGGAATCAATCTGACGGATCAGAAACGGTCTTTGCTGGTCGGCAGGCTGCAAAAGATCCTTCGGCAAAGCGGCCATGCCAGTTTCAAAAGTTACTATGAGGCGTTGCTGGAGGATAAAACCGAGCAGGCGCTGAGTTTGCTGGTCGATCGTATTTCGACCAACCACACCTATTTTTTTCGGGAAAAGTCGCATTTCGAGTTTTTCAGCGATACCGTATTGCCGCAGCTTGCAACAGCTCTGGAGCAACGGGGCAGCCGCGACATCCGTATCTGGTGCGCCGGCTGCTCCAGCGGTGAAGAAGCGTACATGCTGCTGATGCTGCTGCGCGAGTTTTTCGGCAACAGGTATTGCCAGTGGGATGGCGGCATACTGGCCACCGATATTTCCTCCCGGGTTCTGGATATCGCCCGGCGCGGCATCTATCCGCGGGACCGGGTCAAGATGCTGCCCGAATCGCTGCTGCGCAAGTATTTTCGCAGTTTGTCCGACGGCCAGTACGAAGTGGTGCCGGAGTTGCGACAGGAGGCAACTTTTCGGCGGTTCAATCTCATGAATGACGTTTTCCCGTTCAAAAAGCCTTTTCATGTCATTTTCTGTCGCAATGTGATGATTTATTTCGACGACCCGACGCGCAAGGCCCTGGTGCAGAAGTTTCATCGGCATACCGCCGAAGGCGGCTACTTTTTTCTGGGGCACTCGGAAACCCTGGGACGGGGCCAGAATCTGTTCAGATATCTGGCTCCCGCCGTCTACCACAAACAGTGATCCGATATTATCGATGCCAAAAAAAATTCGTGTTCTGGTTATAGACGATTCCGCTCTTGTCCGGCAGATTCTCAGCCAGGGGCTGTCCCTGGACCCCAATATCGAAGTTGTCGGGACCGCCGGAGATCCCTACATCGCCCGGGACAAGATCGTAAAACTGCAGCCCGACGTCCTTACCCTGGATGTTGAAATGCCGCGCATGGACGGGGTCGACTTTCTGCGCCGATTGATGCCGCAATATCCGCTGCCGGTGGTCATGGTCTCCTCTCTGACCCAGAAAGGCAAGCAGATCACCCTCGATTCCCTGGAGGCCGGCGCCGTTGATTTCGTCTCCAAGCCGACCAGCGATATCGCCCGGGGACTCAGGGAAATGCTGGCAGAATTGTGCGCCAAGGTCAAGCTGGCGTCCACCGCCAATGTTTCTCATTGGAAAGCCGCGCGTCATGCTGTGCCCAGCCAGCTGAAGACCCTGGAAAAGCGTGCCCTGGCGGAATCGACGGATAAAGTCATCGCCATCGGCGCTTCCACCGGAGGAACCGAGGCGATTCGCAAGATCATCGCCCAGTTTCCGGCGACCATGCCGGGAGTCGTCATCGTGCAGCACATGCCGGCCGGTTTTACGCGGCTGTTCGCCGAGCGTCTCAATCAGCTGTGTGCCATGGAGATCAAGGAAGCCGTCAGCGGCGATCGTATCATGCCCGGCCGGGTGCTTATCGGTCCCGGGGGGTACCACATGAAGGTGGTGCGCTCCGGTGGTATGTATCAGGTGCGCTGCGAGCCGGGGCCTCCGGTCAAGGGACATTGTCCCTCTGTGGATGTGATGATGCATTCCGTCGCCCAGCATGTAGGAGGCAATGCCATCGGCGTGATGCTGACCGGCATGGGTTCCGACGGCGCCGAGGGAATGAAAGCCATGCGCGACGCGGGGGCGCGCAATCTGGCCCAGGACGAAGCCAGCTGCGTCGTGTTCGGCATGCCAAAGGTGGCTTATGAACTTGGTGGCGCCCACGCCCTGGTGCCGCTGGACTGCATGGCGGGAAGAATTGTCGATTTGCTTTCGGAGCGGCGCGTATGAGCGATATCATTCTGGGGATCGGGGGGCTGGGCGCTACCAGCCAGCCCGGTGCGGTGGTCAAGACCTATGCCCTGGGTTCCTGCGTGGCCGTGACCATGTACGATCCCAACCTTAAAATTGCGGGGATGGTGCATGTCGCGCTTCCCGAATCGAAGCTCAACCGCGCCAAGTCCGAGGAATGCCCGGGCTATTTTGCCGATCTTGGCGTCCCTTTGCTGTTCAGGGAGATGGCGCGCCTGGGCTGCCAGGCCAAAGGCCGCGGGCTGGTGGTGAAAATGCTGGGCGGGGCGTCGGTAATGGCCGGCAACGACACGTTCAACATCGGCAAGCGCAACATATTGGCGGTAAAGAAAATTTTGTGGACGCTTGGCATGGGGCCGGTTGCGGAAGATGTCGGGCAGAATTTCAGCCGTACCGTCACGTTGCATGTGGATACCGGGCTGGTGGCCGTGTCGTGTCCCGGCCGTGGCCAGTGGCAGATATGAAGGGGGGGGATGGAATCCATGATCAGCGCCGGGCATATCCGGGAAGCTATTGAAAAACTGCCGATGCTGTCGCCCAATGTCAGCCGCTTGCTGCAGCTTCTGGCAGGGGAAGATTATGAACTTGACGACGTCGTCAATATCGTCAAATATGATGCAGCCCTTACCGCCAGGGTTCTCAAGGTCGTCAATTCGCCGGTTTTCGGTCTGTTGTCTCCGGTGACATCCCTTGAGCGTGCCATCAGCTACCTCGGAAAATGGATTGTGGTGAGCACCGTTCTGGCGGACAGCACCGGCGATCTTTTCAGCCAACCGCTGGACGGGTATGATGGCCAGGAAAACGCTTTGTGGCGCCATGACCTGTTTGCGGCTTTTTCCAGCTGCGAAGTTGCCAGGTTCGCACGTCAGGGTTTTGAAACCGGGCTGGCGTTTACCGCCGGACTGTTGCACGACATCGGCAAATATGTTTTTTCGCCGTTCTGGAAAACCGCGGCTCCCCAGGCGCTGGAGCGAATCCAGCAGGGCAGCGTTGCCGATTACCTGGCGGCCGAACAGGCTCTGGCCGGGATGAATCATGCCCAGGTCGGATATGAAATGGCGCGGCACTGGAAGTTTCCCGAATCCCTGCAGCAGGCCATTTTGCACCATCATACGCCGCAACAGGCGCCGGAGGAATACCGTGCCCTGGCATTTGCCGCGCATCTGGGTGACATGTGCGCCATGATGGCCGGCTGCGATACCGGTAACGACGGCATGCAATATCAGCTGGATGCCGGTTACACGGAGTACTTCGAGATTACGTCTCAGTCCCTGGCGCAAATTCTGCTGGAGGCGGAAGTCCAGTTTAAAAAAGCAGTTTCGTCTCTTTCTTCTGAAGAGGAGGTTTATAAGTGAAACGCATCGTCATTGCCGACGACTCGGCCACGGCGCGCATGGTTATCCGGCGCTGTCTGGAGATCATCGGTCTGGGAGACGCCGGCATGGTGGAAGTTCCCAATGGCAGGGAGGCCCTTGCCAGACTCAAGGAAGAACCGGCCGATCTGCTGGTCACCGACCTCAACATGCCCATCATGGACGGTGAAACACTGCTCAAGTGGGTCAAGGGCAGCCCCAAGCTCAACCATGTGCCGGTGGTGGTGATCACCAGTGCGGGAAATCCTGCGAAGGAGGCGCTGCTGTCCGAGTTGGGGGCGTTCGCGGTCCTTGACAAGCCGATTTCACCGGCCACGCTCCTGAAGAAGCTCGAACCGCTGATGCAATGAACAGGGAGAAATCATGAACCGCAATTTTGATGAACTGGTTCGCCAATCCATTGCCGTGACGCTCGAGAATATGGCGTTCATGGAAGTTCTGCCGCAAACCGGCGATACCGCCGAAGAGACCGCGGAAAACAGCATGTCGGCGCGTCTGCTGGTTCTCGACCCGGTGCAGGCGGAGTTGGTGCTGACGGTGCCGGTTTCGCTGCTCGGGAACGTCATCGATGTGGTGCACGCCTTTCCGGACGACGAGGTGGTCGAGCAGATCCAGACCGATATGCTCGGAGAGCTTCTCAATACGGTTGCCGGACGTCTGCTTAACGACTTTTTACCCGGCGACCAGACCTATCGGCTCGGTTTGCCGGAGGTGTGCCGGGAACGGCCGGTTTTATGCGACGGTCCCAGAAAAACCTGGAAGTACGATGTGGAGGGAGATCCGCTGTCCCTGACCATTATCGGCTGCGGGTTGTTCCCGACGGATTCGGAAACTGCCTGAGGCCTCATAACGGGCCGGGCTTTACACCCTTTATGGAAGGATAAACGGCATCATGGGAAAAAAGGTTCTGATTGTTGATGACTCCAACACCATGCGGAAAATTGTCGCACGCTCCTTGCGCCAGGCCGGCTTCGAGTTTGAAAAATTGCTGGAAGCCGCTGACGGGCAGGCTGCCCTGGAAATTTTGGCGGGAGAAACCGTCGATATTGTGCTGAGCGACATCAACATGCCGGTTATGGATGGCATCGAATTCTTGCGCCAGAAAAACGCGGATGCCCAGATCAAGGCCATCCCCGTCGTGATGATAACTACCGAGGCGGGTACCGACGTGCTTAACGAAGCCTTGTCCCTCGGCGCCGTGGGCACGATCAAAAAGCCCTTCACACCGGAGCAGGTCCAAGAGGTGTTGGGCAATTTCCTGTGATAAGGAGAACATTCCGTGGATTTAGGTAAATGTATTTCGGATGCAACGCAGGAAATTTTTCAATCCATGCTGATGTGCGAGGCACATCCGTCCGCGCCTCTGGCGACGCGCTCCAACAAATTTACCGATTCGGTTTCCGGCCTGGTCGGACTGGCTGGCAACTATCGCGGCATGCTGGCTATCCATGTGCCCAATGACGTTGCCATGGCCATCACCAGCAAGTTTCTGTTCATGGATGTCGAGGAGATCAACGACGACGTCAAGGATGCCATCGGTGAACTCGCCAATATGCTCGCCGGCAGCGTCAAATCCATGCTCACCGAGACCGGCACCGGCCTCAAACTGGCCATTCCCTCGGCGATCTCCGGAGCCGAGTACGAGGTGGAGTGCCTTTCGGATGGCGATGGCGTGATTGTGCCTTTTTGCATCGAGGAAGGCGCGTTTCTGGTTGAATGCTATCTGCAGAACAGTTGATGGTGAAAACCGCGCGATCGGCTGCCGGGGGAGCGCCTCCCGGCGGCGGATCGTGCGGTTTTTTGATTTTCAACGGGTGATTATTTCCTGTGCCCCGGAGCCGGACCGCCTGATGGCGGCCGGCGGCGGCGATTGTTGACGGTTATGGGCGAAAACCAGCATATAACAGCCATACTTGATACGCTTGCGGAAAAACTGGCGGTCGGTCTGGGCGATCTTCTCGGTTGCGAAGTGGCCGTATCTCTGGCCGCCGAGCGCCGTGTGACCAAAGCCGGCTTTTTCGCATCTTTCCAAAAAAAGCTGGTGATGGCCGACTTTGACGTCAGTGGCAGCCGCGAAGGCAAGATGTACTGCTTCAATCAATTGAAGGACGCAGTGCTGCTTGGCGGCACTTTGATCATGCTGCCGCCTGCCGAGCTGGAAAAACAGGTACGCAAGGAAGCCTTCAATGAAGATGAGGCCGATGCCTATGGCGAGATCGTCAACATCATCTCGGGCGAGCTGATCCAGGCCTTTGACGAAGCCGCGCTGGACAAGCTGCATTTTAAAAAAAATACGATTGAAGTGGTGGTTCCCGGCAGGATCGAGGCCGAAAGCGACAAGCCTTTCGGGCCGGGGGACCTGTACCAGGTGTCTTTCGGCATGACCCTGGACGGGCAGCCACTGCAGTGCATGGAGATGCTTTTTCCCTCGGATCTGCTGGGGCTTGAACCGCTTGTGATCGAGCCCGCCGCGCCTCGGCAGGCGGCTGCCGTTGTCGAGGCCGTGCCGACGCAGGCCGCGGACAGGGCGGAAGATCCGCGAAATACGGTGCTGGTGGTGACGGGGCGCAAGGAGGGATCGCATGATCTCGCCGATGCCTGCATCGCCGAAGGTTTCGTGCCGCAGGTGGTCGGATATCAGGATGACTTCCAGCCTTTCGGACCGCAAGGCACCGCTCCGGTGAAAGCAGCGGTGTTCACCATGGACGACACCAAGGAGCAGGGTCTGGCGGCCATCATCAAGGCCAGGGCGGTTCTGGGAGAGAAGGTGCCGCTGATTGCCGCGGGCGGTCAGTGGACCCGCAGCCAGGTACTGCAGGCGGTAAAATACGGTGTGCGGGATATTGTGGTACTGCCCAGTTCCCCGGAGGACATCAGGGACAAGCTGAGACAGCACCTGGCCTAGTTTTCATCGGGTGACAGCTCTTTCCAGCCGCGGCGGCCTCAGCCCTCGCCGGTCTGGATGTTTTTGCGTTTCAGTTTTTCGATCAGGGTGGTGCGCTTGAGGTTGAGCAGTTTCGCGGCTTCGCGCTTGTTGCCGCCGGTGATATTGAGCGCCTGCAGAATCAGCTGATTCTCGAAACGGCTGACCAGCAGATTGAAGTCAACGCCGCCTTCTTCCAGACTGATGGTGTTTTCAGGCCCTTGCGAGGTTTGCTGCGCGGGAGCCGCTTCGTCGAGGCATTGGTACTTCTCCGGAAGATCCTCGCGGTTGACGGTCTGCCCGGCAAAAAAGATGGACATGCGCTGTACCAGGTTTTCCAGTTCGCGTACGTTGCCTGGCCACGGGTATAGTTTCAGCGCCTGCATGGCGTCTTCCTCAAACCCCTTGAAGGGGTTTTTTTTCTTGCGATTGTAGATGGCGACAAACCGGTCGATGAGCAGCGGGATGTCGTCCTTTCGTTTGCGCAAGGGCGGAATCGGCAGAGGAATGACATTGAGCCGGTAATACAAATCCTCGCGGAAACGTCCTTCGGCAACGGATTTTTCGAGGTCGCGGTGCGTCGCGGCCACCACCCGCACGTCGATGGAAACCGGCTTGACGCCGCCGACGGGTTCGAACTCCTTTTCCTGCAAGACCCGCAGCAGCTTGGCCTGCAGGCTGGCCTTCATGTCGCCGATTTCATCCAGAAACAGGGTCCCGCCATCGGCGTATTGCAGACGTCCCATCTTGGCCTGATTGGCGCCGGTGAAAGCCCCCTTGACGTAGCCGAACAATTCGCTTTCCAGAAGGTCCTCGGGAATGGCGGCGCAGTTCACCGGTACGAAATTCTTGCGACTGCGGGGCCCATGGGCATGGATGGCGCGGGCCACCAGTTCCTTGCCGGTGCCGCTCTCCCCGAGTACCAGCACCGAAGAATCCCCCTCCACAGCCAGCTTTTCAATACAATTGAAAAGCTGCCGCATTTTCGGGGACTGGCCGATAATCCCGTGAAAACCGTCGGATTTGCGGAATTTGCGACCGCGCACTTCGCCTTTGGTGAGCAAATCGTGATGCTGCAGGGCGCGGGAAGTGGCAATGATGGTTTCCTCGTGGTTGTAGGGGGTGTTGAGGCAGAAAAAGGCGCCGAGCTTCAACGCCTCCAGCCCCATGTTGCGCTGGTCGACCGGGGTGCCGACAATGGTCACGACCTGGGTGTTGAGTTGCGAAGCCTGCTTCAGAAGGTCCAGCCCCTGGTTGGTGGGCGCGAAAAGATCCGTGAGGATGACGGATATTTCGTCTTCCTGCATCAATGCCAGGGCTTCTTCGGGGGAATTCGCCTCGAGGACGGCGCAGTCGACGGTGCGCCGGATGGCGACGGCCAAATCGTTTCTCTCTTTGGCATTGTTGTGGACAAGGAGGACGCTGCGCAATGAATAGAACATGGGTATCCGTTCAGGTTGCCTCCGCTTGCTGCATGCCCCTGACTATGGCGGTGGCTCGTAACAAACAGGGTGTGACAAAAAATACGCCGGTATACTAGCAAAAAATCCGGCTATGTAACAGGAATTTTTGTTTTTTAAACCTCGTTTCAGGGTAAAAAGGGCATCGATCCGGGAAGCACAGCCGATCGTGACATAAAAAAAGTGTGGTTGGAACGCCGCTTTTTTCGGTGTTTGCCGTTGCACTAAACCAGGATATCGATTTGCGATCCCCGTCGCTCCGCCGGCCAGTCGGAGTCGCCAGGTTGTTTTTCGTAGGATTCGCGAATCCGCCGGCGCGCCGCCGGAGTTTCCGCTGGGCTTTCCGCAACCGCCCCCGCATCGGATACTTCGCTGGATGCGCAGGGAGCGGGCAGGGCGATGGCGTAGGCGTCGGCTGGCCGCCGGATACAGTTGCTGAAGCGGGCGGCGGCAGCAAGTCCTGATGCCGACAGGGTTATGCGGTCGACGGGAGTCACCGATTGCGTCGTTGCGGTGCCCGCCTGGCGTGGGCCGATCCGCCCCCGGATCATCGGTTCCAGAAGCGAAGCCTGCCAAGGAGCCCTGGCTTTCGGATGAATTTTGGTCATGGTGCAAAACCGATTATCGGGTTGATGTTTGCTGCATTGCCTGCTGCAAGCTTACCCCGGCTTGAGGGAAGATCAACGGCGTTTCATCGTGATTCCTTGCCGCAGCGAGGTGTGAAGCAGGGTCGGGGGAGCAGTTGTCCACAGTGTTTGTGGAGAACCCCGGGAATCGCCGGGGTGGAAGCCGTGTAAGTTATCGGAACAGCGATCAAGTTAGCGTATTGCCAGAATTCTGTGCAGTTTGTGCAAGTCGCGATGGCCGCCGCGGACACCCCGGCGCACTATGGTTGGTCGCCAAAAACCTGGGCCGAAAAGATGTAAATATCCGCATTTTCGGAATCCCAGGCATTGGCCGGCAGCCCCGCTTTGGTGCAGGTCTGCTGCAGGAAGGTGTCCCGATCCCAGCCGTATTCAACGGCAACCTGGGGCAGCAGCACCCCCCGGTGAAAGCCTTTTTCTATATACAGGCCATGGGTTCCAACCTGAATGGCCTGTATGTCGTCGATTTTCTGCAAAGGTGAAAGCACCGAGATCTCCACGTGGAACTTGTCAAGATCGGTTTCTTCCATGGGATAGAAGCGCGGATCCTTGGTGGCGGCGGCGCAGGCCATTTCCGCAACTTCGCGGTAGAGGGGCCATTGAGACTGGAAATTGCCGATGCAGCCGCGCAGGCGTCCATCCTTTTTGATGGATACGAAACAGCCGAGCCGTGCATTGAGGGCTTTTTCCTCTCTCGGTTCGACGCAGAGCTGGCCGGTGCGGACGCAGCACGCGATGGATTGTCTGGCAATGGCCAGCAGAATGGACTGATGTTGGGTCGACAGTGCCTGATGCATGAACCCTCCTGACAGCAGAGCTTTGTCCAGCATGGTGTGGATAGGGGCGTGAAATCCGATTTGATCCGAATATAGTCAGATTGCCCGGTTATGACAAGACAATCAGTTGGTGAAAAATGGAAAAAGCGGCCCGTTGATACAACGGGCCGCCGTTCAAAACGGGCTATTTGTTTTTATCGAACTTTTTGCGGGCATTGGCGTCGAGCAGTTTCTTGCGCAGCCGAATGGAGGTCGGGGTGACTTCGACCAGTTCGTCGTCGTTGATGTATTCGAGAGCCTGCTCCAGGCTCAGCAACCGCGGCGGCGTCAGGCGAATGGCATCATCGCTGCCCGATGCCCGGACGTTGGTAAGCTTTTTGCCTTTGCACGGATTGACCACCATGTCGCTCTGCTTGGCGTTTTCACCGATGATCATGCCTTCGTAGACCCTGACGCCGGGGTCGACGAACAGGGTGCCGCGATCCTGCAGGGTGAAGAGGGCGTAGCCCGCCGTTTCGCCATCTTCCATAGCTACCAGCACGCCGTTGCTGCGGCCGGGAATGGGGCCTTTGTAGGGTGCGTACTCATTGAAGGTGTGGTTCATGACGCCGGTGCCGCGGGTGTCGGTCAGAAACTCGGTACGGAAACCAATCAGGCCGCGGGCCGGTATGCTGAACTCCAGCCGGTTGATGCCATCCATGGGGTGCATGGAGATCATTTCCGCCTTGCGTTTGCCGAGTTTTTCAATGACCGTGCCCTGATGCTCCTCGGGAACATCGATGATCAGATGTTCCATGGGCTCGCAGCGCTGACCGTCGATATCCCTGAAAATGACTTCCGGTTTGGAGACGGAGAGCTCGAACCCTTCCCGGCGCATGTTTTCGATGAGGATGGAAAGATGCAGTTCGCCGCGCCCCGAAACCCGAAAGGTATCGGTGTTGTCCGTTTCTTCGACGCGCAGGGAGACGTTGGTGCGTAACTCGCGCATCAGGCGGTCGCGCAGATTGCGCGAGGTGACGAATTTTCCTTCCCGGCCGGCGAAGGGCGAGGTGTTGATGGAAAAGTTCATGGACAGGGTCGGCTCGTCGATGGCGATGGAAGGCAGCGCCTGGGGGCAGCTTTCATCGGCGAAGGTTTCCCCGATGCCGACCTCTTCGAATCCGGCGATGCTGACAATGTCGCCGGCCGGGGCCTGTTCCAGTTCGATCTGGGTAACCCCCTGGTAGCCGATCAATTTGCTGATGCGCCCCTTTCCGACACTGCCGTCCCGCTTGATCAGGGCGATGGTCTGGCCGGTGCGAACCTTGCCGTTGGCAATCTTGCCGGTGGCGATGCGACCCAGGTAGTCGTTGTAGCCGATGCTTGTAACCAGCATCTGGAAGGGGGCATCCGGGTTCCCGGCGGGGGGGCTGACTTTCTCGCGGATCAGGTCGAACAGCGGTTCGAGGTTGTCCGATTCCTGGTCAAGGTCGCGCTTGGCGATGCCGGCCTTGGCGTTGGTGTAGATGATGGGGAAATCGAGCTGTTCCTCGCAGGCGTTGAGTTCGCAGAACAGATCGAAAACCATGTCCACCACCTGGGCCGGCCGGCAACCGGGGCGGTCGATCTTGTTGATGACGACGATCGGCTTCAGTCCCAGATCGAGGGATTTTTTCAGCACGAAGCGGGTCTGGGGCATGGGGCCGTCGAAAGCGTCCACCAGCAGCAGCACGCAATCGACCATCTTCAGTACCCGCTCCACCTCTCCGCCGAAATCGGCATGGCCGGGAGTGTCGACGACATTGATCTTGAGGCCGTTGTGATGGATGGAAAGGTTTTTTGAAAGGATGGTGATGCCCCGCTCTTTTTCCAGGTCGTTATTGTCCATGACCCGTTCGGCAACCACCTGGTTGTCTCGGAAGACGCCGGATTGTCTCAGCATGGCGTCCACCAGAGTTGTCTTGCCGTGGTCGACGTGGGCGATAATGGCGATGTTACGAATGTTTTGCAGCATAAAACGTCTATGGTCTCCTTGCCCGGGTTGTTGTATTGAAAAATCTCACCATGCTATAACAACACAGATTTTTATGCCAGATAAAAATTCGAGCACAAATCTTCCGGCCGCTGACAACCGCACCTGTGCCGGCGAAGCATATCAGCCGGGGGCGAACGATTGGCGCAATTGCCCGGGATAACCCTCTTGCCGCGGCGGCAGCGGCGTTTTATGATAAAAAATATTTGATGTCGTCTGTTTGTCTCACGAATTTCCGAGAAGGGAGTCGCTATTATGCGTATCACATCTGTTCGGTTGGTGTCTGTTGCGGCATTGGCATGGCTGTGTACGGCGGGCTGTGCCGTCAATCCGGTTACGGGCCGGCAGGAGCTGGCGCTATTTTCCGTGTCGCCCTCCCAGGAAATTCAGCTGGGCAAGGAGGCTTTTCCGAAAGCCGTGCAGCAGATGGGCGGCGAGTATGCCGATAAGCAGCTTGCCGGTTATGTCAACAGCGTCGGTTTGCGTGTGGCCAGGGTCTCCGAAAGGCCGGAGATGCCTTACGAGTTCTGCGTGCTTAACGATTCCACCCCCAATGCCTTCGCCCTGCCGGGTGGCTATATCGCCATTACCCGGGGGTTGCTGGCCAGTCTCGAAAATGAAGCCCAGCTGGCAGCCGTTCTCGGTCATGAGGTGGGGCACGTCACCGCTCGCGATTCGGTGCAGGGCATGCAGCGCGGTACCCTGCTGAACGTCGGACTGGCGGTGCTCTCGGCGGCGACCGGTTCCAGCGCCTATGGCACCGCCGCCACCCAGGCAGGGCAGCTCGCCGCCGGCTTGCTGGACAACCGGTTCAGCCGGGACCAGGAACGCCAGGCCGACCGCCTGGGGGTCGATTACATGGTGCGCGCCGGTTACAACCCCCGCGGCAGCATCCAGCTGCAGGAATTTTTTTACCGCACCGTGGAGGGCGGGGCCGAGCCGATGTGGCTGACGGGACTGTTCCGTACCCATCCTTTCTCCAAGGAACGCATGCAGGATCTGCAAGCCTATGTTGCCCATCGCTACCCGGCCCAGACGGCTGATTCCCGTTTTGTGCTTAACGCGCAGCCTTTTCAGCGTGCCATTGCCGGCTTGAAGACAACCGCGAAGGGGTACGAGCTGTATGACAAGGCCCGCGAGCAGGAAGCGCAGGGGGACGTGTCCGGTGCCATCGCGACATATCTGCAGGCTGCCGCCGCGGCCCCGGATCAGTCCCTGATTCTGACCGGGCTGGGCCTGGCCTATCTGCGTGCCCAAGATGTCCGCGCCGCCCGTCCGCACTTTGCCAGAGCGGTGCAACTGGATGACAATTATTATCTGTCGCGTCTGGGGCTGGGCATGGTTCATCTGGAACTGAACGAGATTCCCGCGGCGGTCGGCCATCTGCAGAAGAGCATGGATCTTCTGCCGACCGATCGCGGCGGTTACCTGCTGGCCACCGGTTACGAAAAACAGGGTCGTACCGCGCAGGCGCTGGAACTGTACGAGCAAATCGCAAAGGCTTATCCGCAAAGCAGCGTGGGACAGGCCGCCGCCAGAAAGGTGACTGAAATGCGGGGCAAATGATGCGGGAGTGCATTTTGCCGGAGGCCGGTGAACGGCTTATCTGGCAATCCTGCCCGGCGCCGAGGGCCTTTGTTTTCCGTCGCTGGCGATGGACTGTGGCTTGTCTGCCGATCTGGGTATGGGCCAGTCTCTGGTGGGTACAGGGGCCGTATCGGGGTGCTGTCGCGGCTTCCGGTCCGGCAACCCTTTACGGGCTGCTCTGGCTGTTGGCCGGATACGGGACCGTCGGCCATCTTCTGCTGGCCCGCTGGCGCTGGCGGCATCAGCGCTATTGGCTGACCGATCGCAGGCTTGTGGCCCGTCGGGGGCCCAGGCCGGGGCAGGTGCGGGAAATGCCGTTGGCGGATGTGGAAATCCGGGCCGTGGTTCCCCTTGGCGGACACATTGCCAGCGTGCGATTGCGCTCACGCATCAGCGGTGCCGCGTTGACGCTGCAATGTCTGGAAGGAGCCGATGTGCTGGTGCGCTTGCTGGGTGCCGGCAATGGGAATGGCGGGAAACCGGTTGACACTCCGCGGGACCCTTGATTAACATGCCCAATCAACTTTAATGACCCCTGCGTCTGGTGGATGTGAAAACGGACTCGGGCAGAAAGATCCGCGGGAAACCATGGTTTCCCGCGGATCTTTCTGCCCCTTTTTGCCCATTGGGTTTCGATGGGTCGTATCAGGATCGGTAATTTCACGTATGAAAACATTCTACCTGGAGACCTTCGGGTGCCAGATGAACGTGGTCGACTCCGAGCAGATCGTTGGCATTGCGCGGCAGCTCGACTATGTTCTGGTCGACAGCCCGGACCGGGCAGATCTCATTGTTCTCAACACCTGTACCATTCGCGCCCGCGCGGAGCGCAAGGTTTACGGACACCTCGGCCGCTTCAAACCTCTCAAGCAGCAGCGCCCTTCGCTAATCGTGGCCGTGTGCGGTTGTGTCGCTCAGCAGGAAGGCCGGCGCATGCTGGAAAAGACACCGCATCTCGACATCGTCTGCGGCACCCACAACCTGCACCTGTTTGCCGATATGTTGCGCCGGGTGCAGACGCGGCGTGAACGCTGCGCCGAGGTATCTTTTCTGGATGCCGGACAGCGGCGCCGGCTGTTTCCCGAGCGTTTGCCGAGTGACGAGGTTACGCGGTTCGTTACCGTGATCCAGGGCTGTGATAATTTCTGCACCTATTGTATCGTGCCGCACGTGCGCGGGCGGGAAGTGAGTCGACCCAGCGCCGAAGTGCTTGAAGAAGTGCGTGCCCTGATGCGCCAGGGGGTGCGGGAAATCACCCTTGTCGGGCAGAACGTCAATTCCTACGGGTGCAAGGAGGGAGATGAAATCAGCTTTGCCGCGCTGTTGAGACAGATCAATGCGGTAGAGGGGCTGGAGCGGATTCGCTTCATGACGTCTCATCCCAAGGACCTGTCGGATGAACTGGTCGCCTGTTTCGGTGAGCTGGAAAAGCTGTGCAAGCACATTCACCTGCCGGTGCAGGCCGGCGCCAATTCCGTGTTGCGGGCCATGCGGCGCGGTTACAGTCGCGAACAGTATCTCGACCGCATCGCGCGCCTGCGGCAGGTGTGTCCCGAGATTCGCGTGACCTCCGACGTGATCGTAGGTTTTCCCGGCGAAACCGGGGCCGATTTTGAACAAACCATGGATCTGCTGCGTCAGGTGCGATATGCCGAGATCTACACGTTCCTTTATTCCGCCCGGCCTGGAACCGCGGCGGCCGAGTTGCCGGACGACACCCCCGCAACCCTCAAACAGGAGCGTTTTGACCGCATGCTGGCGTTGCAGGAAGAGATTACCGGAAACTATCATGAATCGGATGTCGGCAGGGTGCTGCCGGTACTGGTTGAAGGCAGCAGCCGGCAGGGCAGCGGTCAGTTGTTCGGGCGCACCACCTGGAATCGCATCGTCAATTTCGATGGTGACGCGGCTTTGATCGGTCACGTTGTTCCGGTGCGCCTGGTCCGCGCTTTTCGCAATTCCCATTTGGGCGAACTGGCCTGAACGGCGGCCGCCGTTTTCGTGAGGAGATGTCATGATCGATCTGCATACCCATACTGTTTTCAGCGACGGCGAACTGATCCCGGCGGAGCTGACGCGTCGCGCCGCGGTTGCCGGTTATCGTGCCATCGGCATCACCGATCACGGCGACCCGAGCAATATCGACCTGATCATACCGCGCATTGCCCGGGTTGCCGCGGTGCTGGGCGATGCCTGGGGATTGACGGTGCTGCCGGGCATCGAGCTGACCCACGTGCCTCCGGCGATGATCGCCGAAGTGGCGCGCGAGGCGCGCAAGCTCGGCGCCAGACTGGTGGTGTGCCACGGGGAGACGATTGTCGAGCCGGTTGCGCCGGGGACCAACCGCGCTGCCCTCGAAGCCGACATCGATGTCCTGGCCCATCCCGGTCTGCTCAGCGAAGAGGAGGCGACACTCGCCGCGCGACGCGGCATCTGTCTGGAGATCACCACCCGCAAGGGCCATTCCCTGACCAACGGCCATGTGGCCCGGCTGGCTCTCGCGGCCGGGGCGGTTCTGATCGTCAACACCGACAGCCATGCGCCGGGTGATCTGACACCGCTGGCGCAGGCGCGTCGCATCGCTCTGGGGGCCGGCCTCAGCGAAACCCAGTTTCAGCAGACGCGGCAGAATTCGGAAGACCTGGTGCGTAAACTCGGGGGATTCTGACAAACCATTTGCGAAGATTGAACCTTCCTTTGATATCAAGGTGAAAGACTATGAATGATCGTGCAGTGAATTTTTTGAAGGAGCTGGTCGAAACCCCGAGTCCTTCGGGGTTCGAACAGCCGGTGCAGCGTGTCATGCGCCGCGAGCTGGAGCCCGTGGCCGACGAGGTGCGTACCGATGTGATGGGTAACGTCATCGCGCGCATCGGCGCGGCATCCGATGGGGCGCTGCGGGTGATGCTGGCCGGGCATTGCGATGAAATCGGTTTCATGGTGCGCTATATCGACGACAAGGGATTTATCTATTTTGCCCCCATCGGCGGCGTCGATGCTCATCTGGTGCCGGGGCAGCGGGTGCATGTGCATACCGCCGCCGGCCCGGTGCTCGGCGTCGTGGGTAAAAAGCCCATTCACCTGATGGAGGCCAAGGATCGCGAAACGGTGGTTAAGTTGACCAGCCAGTTCATCGATCTGGGCTGCGTGGACGCCGAGGCCGCCCGCAACCTGGTGGCGGTGGGGGATCCGGTCACTTTCGCCGTCGGTTTCGAGCCACTGCAGGGCGCGTTGGCAGCCTCCCGGGGATTCGACGACAAGATGGGGGCGTTCATCGTCGCCGAGGTGTTGCGCGCCGTGCGTCGGCGCGGTGTGCCACCGGTCGAGGTTTTCGGCGTCTCCACGGTGCAGGAGGAAGTCGGCCTGCGGGGCGCGACCACCAGCACCTTTGGCATCGATCCTCACATCGGCATTGCCGTCGATGTCGGTTTCGCCAGCGATGTGCCGGGGGTTGAAATGAAAGAGATCGGTGAGTTCAAGGTCGGCGGCGGTCCCATCATCTCCCGCGGCGCCAATATCCATCCGGCTTTGTTCGAACTGCTGGTGCGTACTGCCCGTGAAGAGGATATCCCCTGTCAGATCATGGGCGCGCCGCGCGGTACCGGTACCGACGCTAACGCCATGCAGTTGTCCCGCGCGGGGGTGGCCGCGGCCCTGGTGCAGGTGCCCCTGCGCTACATGCATTCGCCGGTAGAGGTGCTGTCCCTGGATGACATCGATGCCACCATTCGGCTGTTGACCGGGGTGCTGTTCCGGTTGGACAACAGGTTTCCCATCATTCCGGATTGACCGTGGCCGATTTCTACTTGGGGATCGGTTTTCGGAGCACGGAGAAGGCACGGGGATGTTCCGGTTTTGCTGCCTGGAGAATCCCTGTGCCCTTTGTTGTTGTGCCGCGCGGCGAACCGTGAAGCCGGCCTCGCGGTGTCCCCTTGAAAAATCGGGCAGGCGACGGGAGCCTTGTGCCTCTGTTATGTACGGCGGAAAAAAATTGACAAATGATGGTGGTCCGCGATAGGGTGCTCGATTAATATTTTACCTTCACTCAAGGAGATGGCGATGCAGGCTCCCGGCAATATTATCGAAGGCCTAACTTTTGACGACGTTCTGCTTATTCCCGCACACTCAACGGTTCTCCCCAAGGAAGTCGAGCTGACCACGCAACTGACCCGCGATATCCAGCTCAATATCCCGCTGCTGTCCGCCGCCATGGATACCGTTACCGAGTCCCGCGCCGCCATCGGCATGGCACGGGAAGGGGGCATGGGGATCCTTCACAAGAATATGACACCGCAGGATCAGGCCCTGGAGGTTGATCAGGTCAAGAAGTCCGAGAGCGGCATGATCGTCGATCCCATTACCATGCGCCCGGAGCAGAAAATCTACGAGGCTCTGGAAGTGATGGAAAAATACCGCATCTCCGGTGTGCCGATCACCACCAACGGTCGTCTGGTCGGTATTCTGACCAATCGCGATCTGCGTTTTGAAACCCAGTTGGACCAGCCTATCTCCAATGTCATGACCAAGGATGACCTGGTCACCGTTCCGCCCGGAACCACCCTCGAAGAGGCCAAGTATCATCTGCACAAGCATCGCATCGAAAAACTGCTGGTGGTCGACGATGATTACCAGCTCAAGGGCCTGATTACCATCAAGGATATCGAGAAGGTCCGCAAGTATCCTTTCGCCTGCAAGGACGATATCGGTCGCCTGCGCGTCGGCGCGGCGGTTGGCGTCGGAGCTGATCGCGAGGAACGGCTTGAGGCGCTGGTGCGGGCCGGTGTCGATGTTGTGGTGCTCGATACCGCTCACGGCCACTCCCAGACGGTTCTGGACGCGCTGGCCGATACCCGACGCGCCTATCCCGAGCTGCAGCTTATCGCCGGCAACATCGCCACGGCCGAGGCCGCCGAAGCGCTGATCCGGGCCGGCGCCGATGCCGTCAAGGTCGGCATCGGACCGGGTTCCATCTGCACCACGAGGGTGGTTGCCGGGGTTGGCGTGCCGCAGATCTCCGCCATCATGGATGTGGCCAAGGTGACCCGCAAGGCGGGCATTCCGCTGATCGCCGACGGCGGAATCAAATATTCCGGCGAGGTGCCCAAGGCCATTGCCGCCGGTGCCGATGTCATCATGATCGGTTCGCTGTTTGCCGGAACCGAGGAGTCCCCCGGCGAGACCATCCTCTACCAGGGGCGTACCTATAAATCCTATCGCGGTATGGGCAGCCTCGGCGCCATGAAGCAGGGCAGCAAGGACCGTTATTTCCAGAGTGACGTCGAGTCGGAGGTCAAGCTGGTCCCGGAAGGGATCGAGGGGCGCGTGCCGTTTCGCGGCAGCCTGTCGGAGAACATCCATCAGCTGCTCGGAGGCCTGCGTGCCGGCATGGGGTATACCGGCTGCCGCACCCTCGGGGAACTGCAGACCAGGGCCCGGTTCATTCGAATCACCAACGCCGGTTTGCGCGAATCCCACGTCCACGATGTCGCCATAACCCATGAAGCGCCCAACTATCGCGTCGAACGCAGTTTCTGAACACGGGCGACGATAACAGGCAAAATCCTGAGTTGTTAACAGGGATGGAAGGGGACCTGGACTCTCGGTCATGGTCATTATCCCCGTTTATGCAGGGTTTTGATATGTCGCAAATCGGAAAATAAAATCAAAAGTTCAACGGAGTGCCCATGTCCCAGGATATCCATGGTGAAAAGATACTTATACTCGACTTTGGCTCCCAGTATACCCAGCTGATTGCCCGGCGGGTGCGCGAGGCCCATGTCTATTGCGAGTTGCATCCCTTTGACATGGATCTGCAGGCGATCCGCGCGTTCGAGCCCAGCGGCATTATTCTTTCGGGTGGTCCCAAGTCGGTGTACGAGGAGGGCGCGCCGGTGGTGGAAGAGGCCCTGTTCGAACTGGGTGTTCCGGTTCTGGGAATCTGTTACGGCATGCAGCTGATGTCCCGCCATTTCGGTGGTCGGGTGGTGCCGGCCGGCAAACGCGAATACGGGCATGCCAACCTGATGCCCTGCGGCACGCCCGGTCCGCTGTTCAACGATTTTTTCGTCGAGGGCAAAAGCCCGGTATGGATGAGCCACGGCGACCATGTCGAGGCCGTGCCCGCGGGATTCGAAGTGGTTGGGTACAGTGACAACGCGCCGGTGTGCGCCATCCAGAATGTGGAGCGTAACCTGTACGGCGTACAGTTCCACCCCGAAGTCAATCACACGCCGCGCGGCGAGCAACTGCTCGATACTTTTGTGCGCCAGGTCTGCGGCTGTACCGGTCAATGGACCCCCGGCCACATCATCGAGGACGCGGTGAACCGCATTCGCGAGCAGGTTGGCCGGGAGCGGGTGATCCTCGGCCTGTCCGGTGGCGTCGATTCCTCTGTCGCCGCGGCGCTGATTCAGCGCGCCATCGGTGACCAGCTGGTCTGCGTTTTCGTCGATAACGGGCTGCTGCGCCTGGACGAGGGGGATCAGGTGATGCGCACCTTCGCTCAGAACATGGGCGTCAACGTAATCCGTGTCAATGCGCAAGACCGTTTCATGACCGCCCTGGAAGGGGTTGAGGATCCGGAGCGCAAGCGCAAGATCATCGGCAATCTGTTCGTGGAGATCTTCGAGGAAGAGTCCGTCAGAATCGAGGATGCCACCTGGCTGGCCCAGGGTACCATCTATCCCGACGTCATCGAGTCGGCCGGTGCCAAGACCGGCAAGGCCCACAACATCAAGAGCCACCACAATGTCGGCGGGCTGCCCGAGCATATGAAGCTCAAACTGCTGGAGCCGCTGCGCGAACTTTTCAAGGACGAAGTGCGTGCCATCGGAGAAGAGCTCGGCCTGCCTCACCAGATGGTTTACCGTCACCCTTTCCCCGGACCGGGGCTGGGGGTGCGCATACTCGGCGAGGTCAAAAAGGAATACGCCGATATCCTGCGCCGCGCCGATGCCATCTATATCGAAGAGTTGTACCGCACCGGGCATTACGACAAGATCAGCCAGGCGTTCGCCGTGTTTCTGCCGGTCAGGAGCGTCGGCGTCATGGGCGACGGACGCACCTACGAATATGTCATCGCCCTGCGCGCCGTGGAGACCCGGGATTTCATGACCGCCGGCTGGTATCCGCTGCCCTATGCGGAGATGGCTCACATCAGCGGCCGCATCATCAACGAGGTCAAGGGCGTCAACCGGGTGGTCTACGATATTTCCAGCAAGCCTCCCGCGACCATCGAGTGGGAATAGGGCGGTGACGGCCGCGAAAGCCGACGGCCGCGGTCGCCCGCCGCGCAAGTACAGTCAGGCGGCGCGTCTGCACGATCTGGTCCGCATGCTTGAAGCCCGTCACGGCAGTACTGTGGAAGAACTGGCGGAGGAGTGCGGCGTCAACCGCCGCACCGTTTATCGCGACCTGCAAGCCATTCAGGAAGCCGGCTATCCCCTGGTCAAGGAGTTCTCGGGGGATGGCCGGATTCTTTACCGGTTTGTTTCCGGTTTCTCCAGGATCCCGCCCATCACCTTTTCCCTCTCCGAGCTGATGACCCTCTATCTGTGTCGCTCCCAGCTCGGCCTGCTGGAGGGAACACCCTTCATTGACGATCTGGACGCCGTGTTCGGTCGCATTCGCGCCAGTTTGCCGCCGCGCAGCGTGGCGCATCTTGAACGCCTCTCCCAGACGGTCACACCAATGTTCCAGGGACGCCGCGACTACAGCGGAAAACGGGACATTCTGGAAGCGCTGCGCCGTGCTCTGCTGTATCAGTATCGATGCTCCCTCCGTTACGCTCCGGCCCGCCGGCCGGCGGCCGATTATCTGTGTGATCCGTATACCCTGCTGTTTTTCAAAGACGCCCTGTACCTGGTCGGTTACGTGCACAACCGCAAGGCGATGCGCCGTTTTCTGGTCGATCGTATCGAAACGGTGCAGGTCCTGGAAGGCCGTTTTGAGATGCCGGAGAAATTCGATCTCGATGCCGTCGACCGGCAGGCCTTCGGCATGGTCGGTGACAAGCCGCAGTTGATACGGATACGGTTTTTTCCTGAAGTGGCGCATCTCATCCGTGAACGCCGCTGGCACCCTACGCAGAACCTCGATGAACAACCTGACGGATCCCTGATCCTGTCCCTGCGGGCTGGCGGGCATAAAGAGATTCTTGCCTGGCTGTATTCCTTTTTGCCCCATCTCGAAGTTCTGGCGCCGGACGCTCTGCGGCAGGACTTTATTGCCGGCTTACAGAAGCCTCTGGACAGAATGGCGCAGTTGTGACTTATTCTGTCACAGCGAAGGCTTATCCTTTTGCTGCAGGATAAACATTCCACAGGAAAGGATAATGTCATGCTGATGCTTACCGTCGGGGAAAAAACGGGGGAAACGGTTTATCTCGATATTCATCATGCCGAGTGGCGGCAAGCTTCCGGAGCTGCCCATTGGGCCGTTTCCGCATTGCTGGGGGACGGCTGTTACGAGGGAGAGGTATTGATCGAGGCCGGAGAGCGGGTCGAAGTCACTTTCGCCGATGAATGGCTCGGGCGGCCCCAGATCGGCGAACTGTTCGACAGGTTCGGGCGCGAAACCCTGCTGCAGGCCATTCGCGACGCGCTCTGCAAAAACGGATCGGCTGGCACCAGTCCGGGTCACCGTCTTCCGGCGGCCTTGTTTTCCTGATGGCTGCGGCCGTTCGGTTAGCGCAGGAAGATCCCTGTCCATACAGGCTGCGGCGTTTTGCACTTCCCTGGATCGGACGGCCGAGGCTGTTGTCGTTGCATTTAACGACCGACTGAAGTAAAAAGAAGAGCATATTTTACTTCAGGAGCGTTTTTATGAAGATCCTGGTTCTCGCTTCCACCAGCCCTTACCGGATGCAGCTGATGCGGCAGCTGGGTCTGCCGTTTCATGTCGCTGCGCCCCAGTATCAGGAACGGATATCCCAGGACATCGCGCCGGAGTTGCTGGTCAAGCATCAGGCTGCCGGCAAGGCCCGAAGTCTGGCGGAAAAATACCCCGATGCGCTGATTGTCGGATCCGATCAGGTGTTTGTGGACGCGACCGGAAGAATCGTCGGCAAACCGGCCGGTTTCGAAGCCGCGGTGCGGCAGTTGCGCGGCATGGTCGGCAAAACCCACACCTTTTATACCGGATTGTCGGTCTATGACAGCAACCGGGATGAGGCCGTGACCGATTTTACGACATTCCGGGTGACCCTGCGGCCTCTTTCGGAAGATCAGATCCGGACATATCTGCTGCGGGAAAACCCCCTGGACTGCGCCGGCGCCTTCAAGATCGAAGGGTTGGGCATCGCTCTTATGCAGCGCCTTGACGGGGAGGATTATACGGCCCTTATCGGCTTGCCTTTGATCAAGCTGGTGGATTTCCTGGCGCATTTCGGGGTCAGGGTGCTCGGGGACGAGACGCATTCTTGACCCGTCGCGGATGCGGTGATACAGTGGCGCCGCTTCGTTCCCGCAAACCTGTCGCTGCTCCCATTGAACATCAACACGAGAATAACGTGACCGCTCCCAGGCAAGGGCCTGCTTGTCCGAACACAGGCCGAACATCGGTGCCGACGGCGGTTGCGACGGTTGGATAGTGCATGCATAAATCCTCGTTTGTCCATCTCCACGTTCACACTCAGTACAGTCTTCTCGACGGCGCCATCCGCATCGGCGATCTGGCCAAACGGGCCGAAGCCTGCGGCATGCCGGCCATCGCCATCACCGACCATGGCAACATGTTCGGGGCCGTCGAATTTTACAGCAAACTCAAAGGCAGCCCTGTCAAGCCCATTATTGGTTGCGAAGTCTATGTCGCGCCCGGCTCCCGTTTCGAAAAGAGCAACCTGCGCGGCGGCGACAAGGCCTACCATCTGGTGTTGCTGGCGCAGGATCTCGAAGGCTACCGGAATTTGTGCCGCATGGTTTCCTGCGGATACCGGGAAGGATTTTACTACAAGCCACGCATCGACTGGGAGTTGCTGCGCAGGCACAACAAGGGGCTGATCGCGCTGACGGCATGCCTCGGCGGTGAACTGCCGACCCTGATCGCGCAGGGCAAAACCGAACAGGCGCTGGCCCGGGCTCGCGATATGGCGACGGTGTTCGATAATAAACGCCTGTATCTGGAGCTGCAGGAAAACTTCATCGCCGAGCAGAAGCCGGTCAACGAAGGCCTGATCGCCATCGGCAAGGAGCTGGGATTGCCGCTGGTCGCCACCAACGACTGCCACTATCTCACACGCGAGTCCGCCGCCGCGCACGAGGTGCTGTTGTGCGTTCAGACCGGCAAGACCATGGACGATCCCGACCGCTTCCGCTTTGCCAACGACGAATTCTACCTGAAGACCCCCGAGGAGATGACGGAGCTTTTTCAATACGCCCCGGAAGCGCTCGCCAACACCCTGGAGATTGCCGATCGCTGCAATCTTGAGCTTGACTTCAATACCTATCATTTCCCCCAGTACGAGAAGCCGGAAGAAAAATCCCTCGACCAGGTTCTGGAAGAGAATTCCTGGAAGGGGCTGGAGGAACGCCTGACGGAGATCCGCCGGCTGCGTCCCGATTTTTCCGCCGAACACGAGCAGGTCTATCGTGACCGGCTGGTGCGGGAACTCGAATGCATCAACAGCATGGGTTTCCCGGGCTATTTTCTGATCGTGGCCGATTTCATCAACTGGGCCAAGGACAACGGCATCCCGGTCGGCCCCGGTCGTGGCAGCGCTGCGGGTTCGCTTGTGGCTTACGCCATCCGCATTACCGATATTGATCCCATCCCCTACAATCTGCTGTTCGAGCGTTTCCTCAATCCCGAGCGTGTATCGATGCCTGATATCGATGTCGATTTCTGCATTTATGGGCGAGAGGACGTTATCGACTATGTGCGCCACAAGTACGGGGAGGAAAATGTCGCCCAGATCATCACTTTTGGCACCATGATGGCCAAGGGGGTGATCCGCGACGTCGGCCGCGCCCTCAGCATGTCCTACGGCGACGTGGACAAGATTGCCAAGCTGGTGCCCGCGGTTCTCAATATCACCCTGAAGGAGGCCCTCGAACAGGAACCGCGTCTGCAGGAACTCTACGACAAGGATCCCCAGGTCAAACAGCTGCTCGATATCGCTCTCACCCTTGAGGGACTCACCCGGCATGCTTCGACCCATGCCGCCGGCGTGGTGGTTACCCCCAATCCACTGTCGGAATACCTGCCGTTGTACACCGATCCCAAATCGGGGGCTCAGGTTACCCAGTTTCCGATGAAGTACGTCGAGAAGATCGGCCTGGTGAAGTTTGATTTTCTCGGGCTGAAAACCCTGACGGTGATCGCCAACGCCGTGCGCCTGATTCGCGAAGGCAAAAATCCTTCCTTCGATCTCAAGCTGGTGCGGGATGATGATGCCGAGACCTACCGGCTGCTGTCCGCCGGCGAGACCACGGGGGTGTTTCAGCTGGAGTCCTCCGGCATGAAAGAACTGCTGGTCAAGCTCAAACCGAGCTGCTTCGAGGACATCATCGCGGTCTGCGCCCTCTATCGGCCAGGCCCTCTGGGCTCGGGCATGGTGGATGACTTTATCCTGCGCAAGCACGGCAAGAAGGAAATCACCTACGATTTTCCGCAGCTTGAACCGATTCTGAAGGATACCTACGGGGTCATCGTCTATCAGGAACAGGTCATGCTCATTGCCCAGGTGCTGGCCCGCTATTCCCTGGGCGGCGCCGATTTGCTGCGGCGCGCCATGGGCAAGAAAAAGCCCGAAGAGATGGCCAAGCAGAAGGAAATCTTCATGGCGGGGGCCGCCGGCAATCAGCTCGACGTCAAAAAAGCCGAGGCGGTTTTCGATCTGATGGAAAAATTCGCCGCCTACGGATTCAACAAATCCCATTCGGCGGCCTATGCGCTGGTTGCCTACCACACCGCTTACCTGAAGACCCACTATCCGGTGGAGTTCATGGCCGCGCTGTTGACCGAGGACATGGAGAACACCGATAAGGTCATCAAGAACATCAACGAAGTGCGCTCCATGGGGATCGAGGTGCTGCCGCCGGACATCAACGCTTCGAGCAGTTCCTTTACGGTGCATGACAATGCCATCCGTTTTGGTCTCGGGGCGGTCAAAGGGGTCGGTGCGGCCGCCATCGAGGCAATTCTCGAAGCCCGTCAGGAGCAGCCTTTCGCCTCTCTGCACGATTTGTGCGAGCGGGTCGATCTGCGCAAGGTCAACAAAAAAGTCATCGAGGCCCTCATCAAGTGCGGTGCCTTCGACACCCTTGGCGGATACCGCGCCCAGTTTCTGACCGTGCTGGAAGAAGCCATGGAAGTCGGCCAGAAAATGCAGCGCGAAAAGCAGGAGGGGCAGGCGTCTCTGTTCGGAACCGAAGAAATTGTTTCACCGCGCGGCACCAGTTACGGTGTGCTCCCCGCGATGGAAGAATGGCCGGATAAAATCAAGCTCGGGTTTGAAAAGGAATCCCTCGGATTTTATATTACCGGCCATCCCCTGGGACGCTACCAGGAGGTCATCCGGCGTTTCGCCAACTGTACCACCGCCGAACTTGCGGAGCGGGCGGATAAGGAGGAAGTGCGCCTGTGCGGCATGGTCAGTGGCATGCGCGACCTGATGACCAAAAAGGGCGAGCGCATGGCCTTCGTCACCCTGGAGGACTTAAGCGGTTTCGTGGAAATGGTGGTGTTCCCCGACGTTTATCGAGAAGCGGCCGAAGTGCTGCATGCCGATCAGCCGCTGCTGATCAGCGGCACGGTGGAGGTGTCGGAAGATACCCGCAAGCTCATGCCCCGGGAAATCCTGCCCTTGCAGGAGGTCAGCCGCAAGGAGACCCGAAGGGTTCATTTCCGGTTTCAGGTGCCCGGGCTTGTCGACGATCTGCTGCACCGTCTCAAGGAAATCATTCTTCGCCATCGGGGCGGCTGCCCGGTGCTGATGCATCTGGTGATTCCCAACCGCAGTGAAACGGTTCTGCGCCTGCCGGAAAGCCTTAAAATTGCCCCCTCGGACGAAATGATGGAAGACATCGAACGCCTGTTTGGGTACAATGTGGTCACTTTTGAATAAAAGTTCTTTTGTCCGCTCATGGCGTGCTTCTTGCTGTAGCTCTTGTTGTGATATCACGGCGGAAATGGATTTCAGGAGACTTTCATGCAATTTTACCTGGATTTTGAAAAACCCCTGGTCGAACTGGAACATAAGCTTAACGAGTTGCGCGGCTATTCCACCGATGAGGTCGATTTTTCAGGCGAAATCCAAAAACTGGAGAAGAAGGCCAAAAAATTGCGGCAGGAAATCTTTTCCAATCTTACCCGCTGGCAGTTGACGCAACTGGCACGCCACGTCAACCGTCCTTTTACCCTCGATTTTGTCAAGCACATCTTCACGGACTGGTTCGAGGTCCATGGCGATCGTAATTTCCGCGAGGACCCGGCGCTGGTATGCGGTTTTGCCCGGTTCGACGGCGAGCCCTGTGCGGTTATTGGACATCAGAAGGGTCGGGACACCAAGGAAAAAGTCTACCGCAATTTCGGCATGCCCAATCCCGAGGGGTATCGCAAGGCTCTGAGGGTCATGCAGATGGCCGAGCAGTTCGGCCTGCCGATCTTCACCTTTGTCGACACGCCGGGGGCTTTTCCCGGAATCGGGGCCGAGGAGCGGGGCCAGGCCGAAGCCATCGCCCGCAATCTTCGGGAAATGGCGGCTCTCAAGGTGCCCGTTATCGTTACTGTTACCGGAGAAGGCGGTTCAGGAGGGGCGTTGGCTGTCGCTGTCGGCAATCGGGTGCTGATGATGGAAAATGCCGTCTATTCGGTCATCTCTCCCGAAGGCTGCGCGGCCATTCTGTGGAAGGATGGGAGCAAGGGGGCCGAAGCCGCCGAAGCGCTCAAGCTTACGGCGCACGATATCGAAAAACTGGGTTGTGTCATCGACGAGGTGATTCCCGAACCTCTGGGAGGCGCCCATGCGGATCACGCGGCTGCCGCTGCGATGGTGCATGCATGTCTGCGCAAACATTTCGATGCCCTGAAAGGCCTCTCGTCCGAAGAATTGCGGGAACAGCGTTACCGAAAGCTGCGCGCCATGACCATCGTTGAGGAATAGAGCGCCCATTCCGAATGCCTCGCTTCCGACACGGTCTTGCCGTGACTTCAGATATGCCGGATGCGCCGTGAGGTTCGGGCGTCATTGTTTTTTTCGATGTGATGGCCCTCATGGTGGCTGTGCCGCTGTGGTTGTCACGGGTCTGAGATGCCCGGCTTTATCGCCAACAGGGATTGCAACTTGAACGCCGGGCGAATCGTTGTGGAGGAGCCATGCATAAAAAACTTTCCATAACATCAGCAGACGCTGTGCGTATCGGGATTGCTGTGTTGCTGACCGCCTGGCTTGCTGGATGCGGCGGCGGTTATCGCACGCGGGTCATGGACACCCCGGAAACGGCAGGCCTCAAGGGTCATCAGAAGCCCTATACGGTCAACGGACGACTGTACCGGCCGATGACGAGCAGCGAAGGATTTTCCCAGGAAGGCATCGCCAGCTGGTACGGGTCCGATTTTCACGGCAAAAAGACCAGCAATGGCGAGCTTTACGATATGCATGCCATGACCGCGGCGCACAAGACCCTGCCGATGGGGACCAGTGTGCGGGTGGTCAACCGGCAGAACGGGCGCGAGTCGGTTGTGCGCATCAACGACCGGGGTCCTTTTGTCGGCGAGCGTATTATCGATCTGTCCTACGCGGCCGCCAGCCAGCTTGGGGTGGTCGGGCCGGGAACGGCGCCGGTGCGGATCGAGGCACTGGGCATTGCCCGGTCCGATGATCTGGGGAACATTACCTATCAGCCGTCTCCGAGTTACGATGTCGGCAGTTTCGCCGTGCAGATCGGCTCGTTTACAGTTAACGACAATGCCCGGCGCCTGGCGGAAAAATACCGTCAGCAATTGGGGCAGGCCACCATCAAGCAGGAATGGGTTGCCGGTCGGTTGTTCTACCGGGTCTGGGTGGGTCGTTACGATTCCCTGTCCGCCGCTCATGCGGCCAAGGAAAATTTCGGGCGTTCCGGCTACGGCAACTGTTTTGTCGTAGCCCTGGACTGATGCCGAAGGGCGTTTCCCGGTAGAGATCTTTTTGATGTAAACAGTTCGGGCAGTTGTCATGGAATTTACGGCTCATGAAAACCTGTCGGCCAACGATACTCTGAAAAGCATGGAGCAGATCGTTCAGCTGCGACTTGAACTGCCCACCCCACCCAATGTCGTTTTCCGGTTGCTGGAAGTTGTCAGGGACGACGAACACTCTTTCCGGGAAATCGGCGCTATCATCAGCAAGGATCCTTCCCTGACGGCCCGCATGATGAAGGCGGCCAATTCCTCGGTGTTCGGATTTCCCGGCAAGATCAGAAGCATCGACAGTGCCCTGACGGTGCTCGGCATCAACCTGATTCGGAATATCGCCCTGTCGTTCGTCATCGTGGAGGGGATAACCTGCCCCCCGGCCCGCTGGTTTGACATCACGTATTTCTGGAAACGCGCCATCACTTCGGCCGTTGCCGCCGAGATGATTGCCTCCCTGACCGGTTTACACAGCGATGATACTTTTCTGTGCTCACTGCTGCAGGACATCGGGGTGCTGGTCATGTACCAGCAAATGGAGGATGACTACAAGCAGGTCCTGCTGATGAAAGCTTTTGCCGGAAGCCAGAGTTTTCCCGTGGAGAGGGAGCTTATCGGTTTCGATCATGGTCAGCTGGGGGATTGATGCTCAAGCAGTGGGGATTGCCCGAGAGCGTGTATCTTCCGGTTTTCCACCATCATGACCGGCCGCCGGGGGCTTTTCCCGATGCGGCGCTGATTGGCATTCTCCGCGTCGGGGACATGCTGTCGGCACTGTATCATGGTGCCGCCGGCAGTCGCACCCTGGAGCTTGTGTTTGACATCCTGGAGAGCAGCTACGGGCTGGAAAGGGAGGCCATAAAGCAGATGATCGATCTTCTGGCCGCAAGGACCATGGAGATTCTGAATTTTTTCGACATCGATCCGGGCGAGATGAAACCGCTTTCGCAGCTTTTGCAGGAGGCCAACGCCGAACTCGGCAAACGGGCGATGTCTTATGAATGTCTGGTAGGCCAGTTGCGGCAATCCCGGGAAGAATCCACGCGGTTTATCGCCAAATTGCTCGAAGCCAACAACGAACTGCGCAACCTCGCATACCGGGACGAATTGACCGGACTCTATAATCATCGCTATTTTCTGCAGCAGATCGACAAGGAACTGGAGCGTTCCAGCCGTTACGGCAGCCCTCTGTCGCTGATGTTTTTTGATATCGACTTTTTCAAGGACATCAACGACTCTCACGGTCATCTGGCGGGGGATGCGGTGCTGCGCAGCATTGCAAGCCAGGTGACGACCTGCATGCGCGGTTGCGATGTGGTGGCACGTTACGGCGGCGATGAATTCGCTGTCATTATGCCGGAAACGGATCGCGGCGGACTGGAGTCCCTGTGCGAGCGTCTGCGTGGGCATATTGAAAGGACACAGATTTCCGTCAACGGCAAAACCCTCGGCATCACTGTCAGTATCGGCGGTGCCTGCTTCGATGGCCAGGGTCAGAAAGTCACCCGTTTCGCCATGCTGAATGTCGCCGATCAGGCTATTTATCAGTCGAAAAAGTCCGGCCGCAATACCATAACGGTCAGAACGATTGTATGATGAGCCTGTTTTTTTAATGTCTTTATTTCACTGAACATGCAGGGGCAATCATGGACAAAAAAAAAGAATTTGTACTGAAAATGGCGCCGAATCACGCGCTGAGCCTGTATCCCGCCTGTGATACCTGTGACGGCCAAAAGCCCGGGATCGGCTATTTATGTGGCAGCGACGAGGAAGGCAATGGTTTTGTCGTCTGGATTTCCGACAAGAATGTTTATCAGCTGATGGAAAAAATAATTGCCAGACGCTGAAGTTTTGACTTTTCGACAATTTTCTGTTCCATATGAATACGCCTCTTGCCGTTTATCGCAGGGGGCGTTTTTGTATACTGATTGTGAAAACATCGTGATGTCGATTTCTCGTCCAGGGAGGGTACCATGAACATTCTGGTGGCTTGTGATTCCTTCAAGGGCAGCCTGACGGCCGTCGAGGCATGCACTATCATTGCCGCTACGCTGGGTCGCATTCATCCGGGCTGGAACTTGCGCGTCTGTCCGCTGGCCGATGGCGGCGAAGGTACGGCCGAGCTCCTGACCGGCGCGGCGCAGGGATGCTGGAGGGACGTTGGGGATGTGATGGGACCGTTGCCCGGCATGCGCATGACCGCCTCCTACGGCTGGGTTGCCCCGAGCGCAACGGCCATCGTGGAAATGGCCAGAGCCAGCGGCCTGGTGCTTCTGGATGCCGCGCATCGTCGCCCGCTGGAAACCACTACCTACGGTACGGGGCAGCTTCTGCAGGCAGCGGTACGGCAGGGCGCCCGTCACATATTGCTGACGCTTGGCGGCAGCGCCACGGTGGACGGCGGTACCGGCGCTGTGCGGGCCCTCGGATGGCGATTTCTCGACGCCATGGGACAACCGGTCCCGCTCGGCGGCGGCAGTCTGTCAACGCTGCGTCGGATTGTGCCGCCCGTGAATCGGCTGCCGGAGGTTACGGTGCTGTGCGATGTTGTCAACCCCCTGTGCGGGGCACAGGGGGCGGCACGGGTATTCGCACCCCAGAAAGGGGCGACCCCCGCCCAGGTCGAA